>NZ_JBFADC010000001.1:0-855091 GCF_040641195.1 Glycomyces sp. NPDC021274
CTCGCGGGAGCGGGCCGCGGCCTCGCGGCGCCTGCGCGCCGCGAGGTCGTCGGTCTCCTCCTGCTGTGCGGTCCGGTTGCGTTCGCGGCGCGCGGCCTCGCGGTCGCGCGCCCCGTTCTCCCGGGCCCGGTTGTCCTCGGCCCCCTCCGCCGCCTCGCGCACGGTGCGCCCGCGAGGCGTGTAACGGCGGGCTCGACTGATCGAGGAGGGATCTCGCCGTCGACGGGGGTCGGATTCGGTCATCGACGTCCTTACTCTTCGTTCCAGCGCAGCTCGACGGTCTCGCCGCCGGGCAGGTACAGGTAGGTCACCTTCTCCGGGCGTTCCATGCCGTACAGCTGCGCCTGGGCCTGGAGGTACCCCGGCGTGCCGAACTGCGACAGCTCGTCCTCGAGGGCCTGCTCGGTCTGGTCGAGCTCGCCCGCCTGGGTCCGCAGTTCCTGCAGCCGGAAGGCGTCCTCGTTGATGACCGTGTTCAGGACCAGCAGGCCGAAGATGCCGGCGACGACCAGCGCGAGGATGCCGCCGACGAACGCCGGGCGCGGCACCTCCACGGGCTCGGGAGCCGGCTTGGCCTTCGTCTCCGTGCGGGTGCGCGGCAGGACCACGGTCTCGCGCTGCGGCGCGGACGGGGTCTCGACGGGCGCCTCGGGAGGCGCCTCGACCGGGACGGTCGCAGGCTGGACGGCGAGGTTGCCGTCGAACACAGGCGACGATTCATCGGCGTCGCCGACGAGGCCGCGGCGTCGCGAGGACGCGGCGCGGGCCCGCCGACGGGCGGCCTTGATGATCTCGTCGGGGTCGGCTTGCGCGCGACGGTACTGGTCGCTCATGTTGCGCCTCCTGCTCCTGTGGACGGTGCGATGCGTTCCGCGGCGCGGAGCCGGGCGGGCGCCGCGCGCGGATTGCGGTCGAGTTCGGTCTGTGTCGGTTGCTGGGCCTTCTTCGTGAGGAGTCGAAAGGTGGGTTCGGTTCCGGGGAGGTCGACGGGGAGGCCGGCCGGGCTGGTGGAGACGGCGCGTCTCGCCAACTCCTGCTTGGTGATGCGGTCTTCGAGCGAGTGGTAGGAGAGCACGACGATCCGGCCGCCGGGGGCCATGGCGTCGAGCGCGGCGGGCAGCGCGCGCTCCCAGGTGTCGAGCTCGCCGTTGACCTCGATGCGCAGGGCCTGGAAGGTCCGCTTGGCGGGGTTGCCGCCGGTGCGGCGGCCCGCTTGCGGGATCGCTTCCTTGACGAGCTCGGCGAGCGCGCTGCTGGAGGTGATCGGGGCCTTGGCGCGGGCCTTGACGATGGCGGAGACGACGCGGGTCGCGAACTTCTCCTCGCCGTAGGTGCGCAGGATGCGCACGAGGTCGCCCGGCTCGTAGGTGTTCACGACGATCTCGGCGGTGAGCGGGTCGTCGGGGTTCATGCGCATGTCGAGGCGCGCGTCCTGGCTGTAGGCGAAGCCGCGGTCGGCCTGGTCGAGCTGCATCGAGGAGACGCCGAGGTCGAACAGGACGGCGTCGAGTTGCTCGAAGCCGTTGTCCTCCAGGACTTCCGGGATCGCGTCGTAGACGGCGCGGGCCGGGATGAAGCGGTCGCCGAAGTCGGCGAGGCGCTTGGAGGCGAGCTCGAGTGCGGTGGGGTCGCGGTCGATGCCGATGACGGTGAGGCCGGGGTGGGCGGTCAGGAGCGCCTCGGTGTGCCCTCCGGCACCGAGGGTCGCGTCGACGGCCAGCGCCCCGGGGCGCGAGGCGGCGGGTGCGAGGTAGTCCAGCACTTCGTCGAGCATCACCGGGATGTGCGGTGCGTTCATTCCGCTCACCTCCTTCTCTACAGTCCTTCGGGCAGGTCGCCCTCTTCGATGTCGGCGAAGGCCTCTTCCGAGGCCTCCAGGTAGTCGTCCCAGGTCTGGGTGTTCCATATCTCCACGCGGTTGGAGGCGCCGATGACCGCGAGGTCGCGGTCGAGGCCGGCGTATTCGCGAAGCCGCGGGGGGATGGTGACGCGTCCCTGCTTGTCGGGGACCTCGTCGTGGGCGGAGGCGAAGAACACCCGGCTGTAGGCGCGGGCGGTCTTGCTCGACATGGGGGCCTGCTGGAGCGCTTCGGCGATGCGCGTGAACTCCGCTTCGGGGAACACGTACAGGCAGCGTTCCTGGCCCTTGGTGATCACGACTCCTTCCGCCAGTCCTTCCCTGAACTTCGCGGGGAGGATGACGCGGCCCTTGTCGTCCAGGCGCGGGTTGTGGGTGCCGAGGAACATCGGCGCCACCCCCCGTGACTCTCAGGCTGCGCGGCCGCTCCGACCGCGTCGATAGGGCGATGGCCCCACCATTGCGCCCCACCTTACTCCACTCCTCCCCACCCTTGGGGGTTGTTTCCGGGTGGCATTCGTGGTGGGCGTGGCGAAAGGGCTGGTCACGGTTGGTGGAGGACAGTGGAGTGACGAGTGCGCAACACGGGTCGCAACAGGTGAATTTCGCTCACCGTTCACCCGTGCGAGTGTCTTGAGTCGCAAGGGAACCCGGGGGACGGCGACCGGTCGCGCACGCAGGGCGACGAACACGGGCACGGTGCGCGCCCGTGCGGTCACTGTGGAGTGAGGAGTGGCGGGGAGTGGAGGGGGCCGCGGGCGCGTCGGCGCTGCCCGGCGCCGGGGGCGCATCGGCGTTCGTCGCTGCCTCGGGTTGCCGGGGCCGACCCACCTCACGCCCTGCCGCCACTCATCACGGGTTCCATCGCGCATGTGACAAACTCTTGTGCATAGTCACCGGTTCCGATCAAGCCGAAAGCGAGCCTGCATGAGCGCGAATCTGACCCCACGCGCGAAATTCGCCACCACGCTCCTCAGGACGGCGGCGGCGCTCTCGCGGGCGACGGGCCGCGGCGACGGTTCGGTGATCGGCGGGCGCGTCGGGTTGATCGTCGAGCCGCGGCTGTTGGAGCTGCTGGCCGAGGGCCGCCATGTCGTGCTCATCTCGGGCACGAACGGCAAGACCACGACGACCCGGTTCACGACGGCGGCGATCGAGGCGATCGGGAAGGTCGCCACGAACTCGTTCGGCGCGAACATGCCGACGGGCCACACGACCGCCCTGGCGAAGGCGCCCAAGGCGGAGTACGCCGCGCTCGAATGCGACGAGCACTACCTGGGGCAGCTGCTGGACGCGGCGAGCCCGAAGGTCGTGGCCCTGCTCAACCTCTCGCGCGACCAGCTGGACCGGGCCATGGAGGTCACGGCGCTGGCGGCGAAGTGGCGCCAGACCCTGCAGACCTCGGCGGGGCAGTCGACGATCGTGGCGAACGCGGACGACCCCTTGATCGTGTGGGCCGCCTCGGTGTGCCAGCGCGTGGTGTGGGTCGCGGCGGGCCAGTCGTGGACGGCGGACTCGGCGATCTGCCCGAACTGCGGCGCGCACCTGGACCGGTTCGGGGAGTTCTGGCGCTGCACGAACTGCGGCCTGAACCGGCCGAGCCCGCAGTGGTCGGTGGCGCAGGAGGGCGAGGCCGTGGTGGGCCCGGACGGGCGCCGGTACGAGCTGAACCTGCAGCTGCCGGGACGGGTGAACCGCGCGAATGCGGCGACTGCGCTGGCCGTGGCGAGCCTGTTCGGGGTCGATCCGGCGCAGGCCGCGCCGCGGCTGTCCGAGGTCGCCTCGGTGGCCGGGCGGTACGCGAAGGTCGAGCGCGAGGGCCGCCAGCTGCGGCTGCTCTTGGCGAAGAACCCGGCGGGGTGGCTGGAGTCGTTCGACATGATCGAGCCGAATCCGCCGGTGGTCCTGTCGCTGAACGCGCGCGAGGTGGACGGCTTCGACACGTCGTGGATCTACGACGTGGACTTCACGTCGCTCGCGGGCCGCAAGGTGGTGGTGACGGGCGACCGGCGCACCGACCTGGCCGTGCGGCTGGAGGTCGACGGCGTCGACTTCATCGTGGTGGACGACATCAGGGCGGCGATCGCGGCGGTGCCGCCGGGGCCGGTGGAGGTCGTCGCGAACTACACGGCCTTCCAGGACATCCGCGCCGAATTCAACCGGGTCAACTAGCGAGAGAGAGCGTCCCACCGTGGCTATGAGCACCTTGCGCATCGTCTGGCTCTACCCCGATCTGCTGTCGACCTACGGCGACCGGGGGAACCTGCTGGTGCTGGCCCACCGGGCCCGCGCCCGGGGCATCGACGTGGAGCCGATGCAGGTCCGCAGCGACCAGCGGGTCCCGCACACCGCCGACATGTACCTGATCGGCGGCGGCGAGGACGGCCCGCAGGCCGTGGCGGCCGACCGGCTGCTGCAGGACGGCGCGCTGAACCGGGCCGCGGAGGCCGGGAAGCCGATCCTCGCGATCTGCGCCGGCTACCAGCTCCTGGGCTCGTCGTTCTATGCGAACGGGCGCGCGTACGAGGGGTTGAACATCCTCGACCTGCGTTCGGACCGGGGCCCGTCGCGGGCCGTGGGCGAGATCGCGGGCGAGGCGGCGCCGCAGTTGGGCATCGGGAGCATCACCGGCTTCGAGAACCACGGCGGGCGCACGCACCTGGGCGAGGCGGTGCAGCCGCTCGCGCGCGTGACGGCCGGCATCGGCAACGACGGCGCGACCGAGGGCGCTTGGGCGGGGCACGTGATCGGCACGTACATGCACGGCCCGGGCCTGGCGCGGAACCCGCGCCTGGCGGACCTGCTGCTGGCGTGGGCGATCGGGGTCGACCCGACGCAGCTGCGGCCCATCGACGACACGTGGCCGGAGCGGCTGCGCGCGGAGCGGTTCCAGGCGCTGTCGACCGCGCAGTAGCCCACGGGGTTCGGCGTGCGCGGGCGCATTAGGCTGGCGAAACCACCCAGATGCGGTTAGTTTTGTCAGACAACTAACTGCCCTCGGCACGGTCCCCCAGCCGTGCCTGTGCGATCCGCGCGAGGAGATCCCCATGCACTGGCCCAAAGGCGTCGACGGCTTGAGTTACGGCGGCGACTACAACCCCGAGCAGTGGCCCGAAGAGACCTGGGACGACGACGTCATGCTCATGCGCGAGGCGGGCGTGAACCTGGTCAGCGTCGGCGTCTTCTCCTGGGCCAGGCTCGAGCCGCGCCCCGGCGAGTACGACTTCGACTGGCTCGACACCGTCCTCGGCAAGCTCCACGCCGGGGGCATCGGCGTCAACCTCGCCACCCCGACCGCCTCGCCGCCGCCGTGGTTCACCCTCGCGCACCCGGACGCGCTCAACACCCGCCCCGACGGGGTGCGGCAGGTCCACGGGTCGCGCGACACCTACGACATCTGCGCGCCCGCCTACCGCGAGGCCTCGCGCACCATCGCCGCGAAACTCGCCGAGCGGTACGCGGACCACCCGGCGCTCGCCATGTGGCACGTGCACAACGAGTACGGTTCGGCCACCTACTCCGCGCACGCCGAGCAGGCGTTCCGCCTCTGGCTGCAAGAGCAGTACGAGACCCTCGACGCGCTGAACGACGCCTGGTGGAGCTCCTTCTGGAGCCAGCACTACAGCGAATGGGACCAGATCCTCGCGCCGCGCGCCACCCAGTACCTGGCCAACCCCGCGCACGAGCTCGACTTCAAGCGCTTCACCTCCGACGCGATGCTGGAGCACTACAAGGAGCAGCGCGACATCCTGCGCGCCGCGAACCCGGAGATCCCGATCACCACGAACTTCGTGTTCGGCCAGTGGGTCCCGGTCGACCACTGGAAGTGGGCGTCCGAAGTGGACCTCGTGGCATTCGACTCCTACCCGTCGGCGCCCGACGAGCGCGCCGAGCAGCAGAGCGCCCTCCACGCCGACCTCTCCCGCTCGTGGGCGGGCGGCGGCGACTGGCTCCTCATGGAGCAGGCCGCCGCGTCCGTGCACTCCCACGACGGCGCCATCGCGAAGGCCCCCGGCCGCATGGCCCGCCACTCGATGATCCACATCAGCCGCGGCTCCAAGGGCGCCATGTTCTTCCAGTGGCGCGCCGGCCGCGGCGGCTCCGAGCAGTGGCACTCCGCGCTCCTCCCCCACGCGGGCAAGCACACCCGCATGTTCCGCGAGGTCGCCGAGTTCGGCAACACCCTCCCCGGGATCGCGCACACTGTCGCGGACCCCGTCGCGACCGACGTCGCGATCCTGTGGAGCCCCGACTCCTGGTGGGCCACCGGGGGCAAGCACCTGCCCGCGCCCGTCGACTACCTCGAGAACGTCGCCCAGATCCACCGCGTCCTGCGCGACCGCGGCGTCATCGCCGACTTCGTCGCCCCTGAAGGCGACCTTTCCAAGTACGCCACGGTCATCGCCCCGACCACCTACGTGCTCAGCCGCGCCGGTGCCGAGAACCTCCGCTGGTTCACCGCCGGCGGCGGCCGCCTCGTCGCCTCCTACCTCACCGGTGCGGTCGACGAGCACTGCCAGGTGTGGCTCGACGGGTACCTCGGCGGCCTGACCGACCTCTTCGGCATCCGCGTCACCGAGCACCTCCCCCAGCCCGCAGGCGAACTGCGCGCGCTCTGGAACTTCGGGGCCGCCGAGCGCTTCTGCGAACTCGTCGAACTGCGCGGCGCCCAGTGCGTCACCCAGTACGCCACCGGGGACGTCATCGAGAACCAGCCCGCCGTCACCGTCAACCCGTTCGGCGAGGGCGAGGCCTGGTACGTCTCCTGCAAGCTCGTCGACGAGGCCTGGGACCGCCTCTTCGAGGAGCTGAAGCTCAGCGGCCCCGGCCGCCCGGGCCTCGACGTCGTGGACCGCGGCCCCTGGCGGTTCATCATCAACCACACCGAGAAGGAGGAGCAGGTCGGGAACGTGATCGTCCCCGCCGGCTCCTGGGCCGTGGACAAGAAGTAGCAGGCGCCGGCCCGCCGCGGAGGCGGGCCGGTAACCCGGTGGTGCCGGTTGCATCCGCGTTGGACAATGAGCGGATGCGCACCATTGGCCTCATCGGCGGCATGTCCTGGGAGTCCTCGGCGGAGTACTACCGGCTGATCAACGAGGACGTCCGCACCCGCCTGGGCGGGCAGCACAATGCCGAGAGCCTCATGGCCACCGTCGACTTCGGCGAGATCGAGGCGATGCAGCGCGCAGGCGACTGGGACGGCGCCGGAGCGGTCCTCGCCGAGGCGGCGACCGTGCTCGAACGCGGCGGTGCCGACATGATCGCCTTGTGCACCAATACGATGCACGTCGTCGCCGACCGGATCGAGGCCGCCGTCGAAGTCCCGTTCATCCACCTGGTCGACGCGACCGCCCGCCGCATCCGCGAGGCCGGGATCGAGCGCGCGGGTCTGCTCGCCACCCGCTTCACGATGGAGATGGACTTCTACGCCGAGCGGATGGCCCGGCACGGCATCGCCGTCGAAGTGCCGACCGCCGCCGACCGCGCGATCGTGCACGAGATCATCTACGGCGAACTGACCCTGGGCGTCGTCAAGGACGACTCCCGCAAGGCCTACCGGCGCATCATGGCCGACCTGGCCGAGCGCGGCTGCGCGGGCATGATCTACGGCTGCACCGAGATCACCCTCCTCGTGGACGACACCGACAGCCCCGTTCCCGTCTTCGACTCGACCCGCATCCACGCCGAACACCTGGTGGACCTCGCCTTGGGTTAGGCAGGGGAGCCGGCTCTCGCGAACCCAGGCGAACGCGACGTCCTGCGGGCGCGCTACTGCGAGAGGCGGACGGCGAAGCCGATGGCGCGGTAGGCGGTCGCGGTGAGCAAGGCCTGCTTGGGTTCGGCGATGTCACCGAAGTGGGCGGTGGGGCGCAGCTTCGCGAGCCTCGGGTCTTCGAGGATGCCTTCGACCGGTCCGCCCGTGACGAGGGCGTCGAATTCGGCGTTGCCGAGGACCGCGAAGACCGCGTCGCGGGCGCGCTTCTCGGCGGCGTGCGCCTGGCCTTCGCGGCGGCGCGCGAAGCGCTGCTGGGATTGGCCGCCCGCCTTGGTCTTGCCCTGGACGTAGGCGGTGTCGGTCTTGGAGGCGATGATGCGGCCGTCTTTGAGGATGCCGACCGAGTACGCGCTCTTGCGTGCGAGCAGGACCGCGATGCGCCGGGGTTCGAGGGCGTAGTCGCGCAGGTGCTCGGCGGCCTTCACCGGGTCGTCGTCGAGGAGCCAGCCTGCGGGCAGGCCGCCGGCCAGTGTCCAGACGACACTGGCCGACGTTCCCTCGTTCGATTCGATCGTCCAGGCGTCGCCTTCGGCGTGGTGGCTCGCGATGCCGCCGTTGCGGGCGGCGAAGTTCGCGACCCATCGCGGGAGCCGTTCAGGTTCGACCTCGACGATCCGGCCGCCACCGGGGGCGGGACGACCCTTAGACGTTACTGTGCTCATGTTCAAGTCTGACTTCGTCAGACATTACCGTGCACATGTTCAAGTCTGACTTCGTCAGACATTGAAGCCAAGAGCCCGAAGCTGGTCGCGGCCGTCGTCGGTGATCTTGTCCGGCCCCCACGGCGGGATCCACACCCAGTTGATCTTGAGGTCGGCGGCGAGGCCGCCCTCAGGACCGCTGCACAGGGCGGAGCGGGACTGGTCCTCGATGACATCCGTCAGCGGGCAGGCCGCCGAGGTCAGGGTCATGTCGAGGGTGACCACGTTCTGCTCGTCCACGTGCACGCCGTAGATGAGGCCGAGGTCGACCACGTTGATGCCCAGCTCGGGGTCGACCACGTCTTTCATGGCCTCGAGGACGTCGTCCTCTTTGGCCTTCACCGTGTCGGTCATGCGTCGGTCCTTCCAGGGATCGCGGCTTCTGCACGGACCAGAGCGTCCTGGAACGCCTTCCAGCCCAGCAGCGCGCATTTCACGCGCATCGGGTACTTCGAGACGCCCGCGAACGCGACGGCGTCCTCAAGGGACTCCTCGTCGCCCTCGGACTGGCCCTTGGAGTTCATCAGCTCGGTGAACTCGGCCAGCTTCGCCAGCGCGTCGTCCACGGTCGTGCCGTTGATGAGCTCGTACATCACGGAGGCCGAGGCCTTCGAGATCGAGCAGCCGACGTTGTCGTACGAGACGTCGGCGATCTTGTCGCCCTCCACGTGCACCCGGAGGGTGATCTCGTCGCCGCAGGTCGGGTTGACCTGGTGCGACTCGCCCTCGAAGGGTTCGCGAAGGCCGGCGCCGCGCGGGCGCTTGTAGTGGTCCAGGATGACTTCCTGGTAGAGCTCGTCGAGATTCATCAGCCGAACACCTTTCGCACCTGGCCCAACGCCTCCACGAGCCGGTCTATTTCCTCGTGGGTGTTGTAGACGTACCCCGAAGCGCGCGTGGTGGCGTTGACGCCGAACCGCTCGCAGGTGGGTTTGGCGCAGTGGTGGCCGACCCTGACCGCGATGCCCTCGGCGTCGAGGATCTGCCCGACGTCGTGCGGGTGGATGTCCGCGAAGGTGAACGAGACGGTCGCGCTGCGCCCGATCGGGACGCGCGGGCCGATGACCTCGAGGCCGTCGACGCTCTCGAGCTGCTCGAGCATGTAGGCGGCGAGTTCCTTCTCGTGGGCGCGGACGTTCTCCATGCCGAGCTTGTCGAGGTAGTCGATAGCGGCGGCGAGGCCCACGGCCTCGGTGATCGGCGGCGTGCCGGCCTCGAACTTGGCCGGGGCCTTGGCGAAGGTGGTCCGCTCCATGGTGACGGTCTCGATCATCGAGCCGCCGGTGAGGAACGGGGGCATCGCGTCGAGCAGGTCCGCTTTCGCCCACAGGACGCCGATGCCGGTCGGGCCGAGCATCTTGTGGCCGGTGAAGGCGATGAAGTCGACGCCGAGCTCGGCCACGTCCACAGGCATGTGCGGGACGGACTGGGAGGCGTCGAGGCCCACCAGGGCGCCGACCTCGCGGGCGCGGGCGGTGATCTGCGAGGTCGGGTTGACCGTGCCCAGCAGGTTCGCGACGTGCACGAAGGAGACGACCTTCGTGCGCTCGGTGATGACCTCGTGAATGCTCTCGAGGTCGAGGCGGCCGGCATCGGTGATGCCGATCCACTTGAGCGTCGCGCCGGTCCGCAGGCAGAGCTGCTGCCAGGGGATGAGGTTGGCGTGGTGCTCCATCTCGGTCACCACGACCTCGTCGCCGGGACCGAGCTTGAAGCGCGAGTCGGCGGACGGGTCGAAGACCGCGTTCTGGAACGCGTAAGCCATCAGGTTGATCGACTCGGTGGAGTTCTTGGTGAACACCACCTCGTTCGGATTCCCCGCCCCGATGAACTCGGCGACGCGGGCGCGGGCGCCCTCATACGCCACGGTGGCCTCGGCTCCGAGCGTGTGGACCGAGCGCGAGATGTTCGCGTTCGAGTGGTCGGTGAAGCGGCGCATGGCCTCGACGACCTGCACGGGCTTGTGCGAGGTCGCGGCCGAGTCGAGGTAGGCCAGGGGCTTGTCCCCGATCCTGCGCTGCAGGATCGGGAAGTCGGCCCTGACGGCCTCGACGTCGAGCTTGCTGGCAGCCTCCACGGCTCCTTCTTCCTCTTGGCTAGGCGGCCTTCGCGCCGACGTAGGACTCGTAGCCTTCGGCTTCGAGCTTGTCGGCGAGTTCGGGCCCGCCCTCTTCGGCGATCTTGCCGTCGACGAAGACGTGGACGAAGTCGGGCTTCACGTACCGCAGGATGCGCGTGTAGTGCGTGATGAGCAGGACGCCCGGGTTGCTCGTGGCCTTGGCGTGGTTGATGCCCTCGGAGACGATGCGGAGGGCGTCGACGTCGAGGCCGGAGTCGGTCTCGTCCAGGATGGCGATCTTGGGCTTGAGCAGCTCCATCTGGAGGATCTCGTGGCGCTTCTTCTCGCCGCCGGAGAATCCCTCGTTGACGTTGCGGTTGACGAACGCCTCATCCATTTTAAGCTCCGCCATGGCGGACTTGAGGTCCTTCATCCAAGTGCGGATCTTGGGGGCCTCGCCGTCGACCGCGGTCTTGGCGGTGCGCAGGAAGTTGGAGACGGAGACGCCGGGGACCTCGACCGGGTACTGCATGGCGAGGAAGAGGCCGGCGCGGGCGCGCTCGTCCACGCTCATCTCCAGGACGTCCTCGCCGTCGAGCAGGACGGTGCCGCCGGTGATCTCGTACTTCGGGTGGCCGGCCAGCGAGTAGGCGAGGGTCGACTTGCCGGAGCCGTTCGGGCCCATGATGGCGTGGGTCTCGCCGGAGCTGATGGTGAGGTCGACGCCGTGCAGGATCGGCTTGGCGCCCTCGTCGGTGTTGACCGAGACGTGCAGGTCGCGGATCTCGAGCTTGCTCATGACAGTTTCCTTCAGGCGTTTTCGGTGGTCTTGGGCTTCAGGCTGAGGTAGACGTCGCCGTCGCGGATCTCGATCGGATAGGTCGGGACCGCGGTCGTGGCGGGCGGGCCGGACGGCTTGCCGGTGCGCAGGTCGAAGGTCGACCCGTGGAGCCAGCATTCGATCGAGCAGTCCTCGACGTCGCCCTCGGAGAGCGCCACGGCGGCGTGGGAGCACTCGTCGTACAGGGCGAAGGCCTCGTCTCCTTTGCGCACGAGCACGATCGACGTGCCGTGGATGTCGGCCGCGACGGCCTCGCCCTCGGGCAGTTCGTCGAGCGCGCAGACGCGCAGGAAGTCGTTGTCGGTCACGGTTTCACTCACGCTGTCGCACCGGCCTCGATGTCGGCCGGCGCGAGGAACTCACCCGCGTCGAGGCGGGCGACGACGAGCTCGGTGAGCTCCTCGCGCAGGCCCTCGTCCGGGATCTTCTGGACGATCTCGTTGAAGAAGCCCTTGACGACCAGGCGGCGGGCCTCGGCCTCGGGGATGCCGCGCGACTGGAGGTAGAACAGGTGCTCCTCGTCGAAGCGGCCCGTGGTGGAGGCGTGGCCGGCGCTGATGATCTCGCCGGTCTCGATCTCGAGGTTCGGCACCGAGTCGGCGCGGGCGCCGTCGGAGAGCACGAGGTTCCGGTTGATCTCGTAGGTGTCCGTGCCGGTGGCCGCGTCCTGGATGAGGACGTCGCCGATCCACACGGTGTGCGCGTCCTGGCCCTGGAGGGCGCCGCGGTAGTTCACGTTGGAGCGGCAGTCGGGGACGGAGTGGTCCACGAGCTGGCGCTGCTCCAGGTGCTGGCCGGCGTCGGCGAAGTAGAGGCCGAAGGCGTCCACGGAGCCGCCCTGGGCGGCGAAGTCGACCGACAGGTACTGGCGGACCAGGTCGCCGCCGAGCGTGACGGCGATGTGGTCGAGCTTGGCGTCGCGGCCGATGCGGGCCTTCTGGTGCTCGACGTGGGTGGACTCGCGGTCCCACTCGGCCACGACGACCAGGCGCAGGTGCGCGCCGTCGCCGACCGAGATCTCCACGTTGTCGCCGAGGCGGGCGAGGCCGGTGTGCCGCACGATCAGGGTGACGTCGGCGTGGCGGCCGACCTCGATGAAGGTGTGGGCCCAGGTGGCGCCGTCGAGGCCGCCCCCGGTCACGTCGATCCAGACCGGCTCGGTGACCTGCGCTTCGGGTGCGACCGCGACGAGCAGGGCCTTCTCGCTCTTGGCCCAGGCGACGGCGCTGGGCCGGTCGAAGGGCTTGAGGATGGAGCCCAGGCGCTTGTCGTCCTTGCCGACGGCTTCGGCGGTGACCCCTGCGGGCAGGCTGCGGATCGCGTACTCGGCGGCCTTGACCGCCGGGGCGGTCTCGAGGTCGTCGAGGCCGGCGAGGCGCTTGACGGGCGTGAAGCGCCAGTCCTCCTCCCGGCCGGTGAGGGCCGGGAAGTCCGCGGGCTCGTAGGAGCGCAGCAGCTGCGACTTGGTCTTCGGCGGCGCCTCGGACGGGCCGTGGGTGTGCGGCTTGGCGACTGCCAATTCGATGCTCATGAAATCTCTGGTTCCTAGTCCTAGCCCGGTCGCTTAACCGACCGCGCCTTCCATCTGGAGCTCGATAAGGCGGTTGAGTTCGAGGGCGTACTCCATCGGGAGTTCCTTGGCGATGGGCTCGATGAAGCCGCGCACGATCATGGCCGCCGCCTCGTCCTCGGTGAGGCCCCGGCTCATGAGGTAGAACATCTGGTCCTCGCCGATCTTGGAGACCGTCGCCTCGTGGCCCATGTCGACGTCGTCCTCGCGGATGTCGACGTACGGGTACGTGTCGGAGCGCGAGATGGTGTCCACCAGCAGCGCGTCGCACTTCACCGTGGACTTCGAGTGGTGCGAGCCCTCGTCGACCTTCACCAGGCCGCGGTAGGAGGTGCGGCCGCCGCCCCGGGAGATCGACTTGGAGACGATCGTCGAGGAGGTGTGCGGCGCGGCGTGCGTCATCTTCGCGCCGGTGTCCTGGTGCTGGCCGGCGCCGGCCATCGCGACCGAGAGGACCTCGCCCTTGGCGTGCTCGCCGACCATGACCACGGCCGGGTACTTCATGGTGACCTTGGAGCCGAGGTTGCCGTCGACCCATTCCATGGTCGCGCCCTGCTCGGCGATCGCGCGCTTGGTGACCAGGTTGTAGACGTTCGACGACCAGTTCTGGATGGTCGTGTAGCGGACGCGGGCGTCCTTCTTGACGATGATCTCCACGACCGCGGAGTGCAGCGAGTCCGAGGAGTACACCGGGGCGGTGCAGCCCTCGATGTAGTGCACGAACGAGCCTTCGTCGGCGATGATGAGCGTGCGCTCGAACTGGCCCATGTTCTCGGTGTTGATCCGGAAGTAGGCCTGGAGCGGGATGTCGACGTGGACGCCCTTGGGCACGTAGATGAACGAGCCGCCCGACCAGGTCGCGGTGTTGAGCGCGGCGAACTTGTTGTCGCCCACCGGGATCACGGAGCCGAAGTACTCCTTGAAGAGCTCCGGGTGCTCGCGCAGGCCCGTGTCGGTGTCCATGAAGATGACGCCCTGCTGCTCCAGGTCCTCGCGGATGGAGTGGTAGAGCACCGTCGACTCGTACTGGGCGGCGACGCCGGAGACGAGCTGCTGGCGCTCGGCCTCGGGGATGCCCAGCTTGTCGTAGGTCTTCTTGATGTCCTCGGGCAGGTCCTCCCAGGACTCGGCCTGACGCTCGGACGCCTCGACGTAGTACTTGATGTTGTCGAAGTCGATGCCGGACAGGTCGGCGCCCCAGTTGGGCATCGGCTTGCGGCCGAAGAGCTTGAGGCCCTTCATGCGCAGCTCGAGCATCCACTCGGGCTCGTTCTTGCGCGCGGAGATGTCGCGGACGACCTCTTCGGTCAGACCGCGTCGCGCGTTCTCGCCGGCGGCGTCGGAGTCGGCCCAGCCGTACTCGTACCGCTCCAAGGACGCAAGCGCTTCTTCTTGGCTGAGCGGCTCGGGCTTCTGCGTGTCGGTCATCTCAAGTCTCACCTTTGACCTGTCGGGTTATCGGTCTGCGCGTTCGGGGTCGGGCAGCGGCACCGGGCCGCTTCCACCGTTCGCACCCGCGGCCCGAAGGCCCCGGTTCGTGCCGGGCACATGGGTGGTGCACACCCCGTCCCCGTTGGCGATCGTCGCCAGGCGCTGGACGTGAACGCCCAGCAGGCGGCCGATCACCCGCGTCTCCGCCTCGCACAGCTGCGGGAACTCCGCGGCCACGCCCGCCACCGGGCAGTGGTGCTGGCAGATCTGCCCGCCCGAGGCGATGACCGACGCCGTGGCGGCGTAGCCCTCACCGGACATGGCGGTGGCCAGCGCCTGCGCGCGGGCCATCGAGTCGTCCGAGTCGACCGCGTCCATGGCGGCCCGGCAGCGGGCCTCCAGGCGTGCGACCTGCTCGGCGGCGAAGCCGCCGACGGCGTCCTCGCCTTCGAAGCGGCGGATCCAGCGCAGTGCCTCCATCGCGAGGTCGTCGTAGGTGTGGCCGAAGTTGGTGCGGGCGGCGGGCGTGAGCTGGTAGCTCTTCGCGGGCCTTCCGCGTCCGGAGGTCTTGACCACGCGGGTCTCGACCTGGCCTTCGGCCTCCATCGCGTCCAGATGGCGGCGGGTGGCGGTGGCGGTGATGCCGAGGTCCTGCGCGAGGTCGGCGGCCGTGGCTTGACCGCGTTCGAGCAGCAACCTGGTCACTCGGCGGCGGGTGTCCCCGTCCGTCGAGTGGCTGGTCGCCCTCGTCACCATTTCCACAACACAAAGCTTACTTAATTCGGCGCGGCACGTCGAGACGGCCGTCGGTGAGACGGGGCACGCAGGTTTGCCTAACCTCACACTCCCCACGGGTCGTGTCAGCCCACACTCCGGCACCCGGCCGGGTGGCGGATCGCACCGCAGGGGCAAAATCCTCGCTGTGAACCTGTTGCATCGGTGGTTTGGCGACCCGGGCGCGGTGCGCCGGTGGGCGCTCGCGAGCGTCATCGCGAACGTCGGCATCATCGTGACCGGCGGCGCGGTGCGGCTGACGGAGTCGGGCCTGGGCTGCCCCGAATGGCCCAAGTGCACCACCGATTCGCTGGTGGCGACCCCTGAGATGGGGATCTACGGGGCGATCGAGTTCGGGAACCGGGTGCTGACCTGGGTGCTCGTGGCGATCGCGATCGGCGCGCTCATCGCGGCGTGGCGGCGGGTCCCGCGGCGGTCGTCGCTGGTGAAGCTGGCGTTCGGCGCGTGCCTGTACGTGCCGGTCCAGGCGATCCTGGGCGGCATCACCGTGTGGACGGGTCTGAACCCGTGGGTCGTGGGCCTGCACTTCCTGGCCTCGATCCCGCTGGTCGCGCTCTCGGTGGCGCTGTACGTGCGCTCGGGCGAACCCGACGGCGAAGTGGTGCCCCTGGTCCCCCGGGCGGTGCGGCTGCTCGCGCGCGGCCTCGTGGGGGTCGCGTTCGCGGTCATCATGCTCGGCGTGGTCGTCACCGGCTCGGGCCCGCACGCGGGCGATGCAGAGACGCCCCGCAACGGCTTGGACCCGGCCCTGATGTCCCAGTTCCACGCGGACCTGGTGTGGCTCCTGGTCGGGATGACCGTCGCGCTCATCGCGGCGCTGCACGCGGTGAAGGCGCCGGCGCTCGCTGTGCGCGCGGCCTACACGCTGCTCGTGGTCGAGCTCCTGCAGGGCGTCATCGGCTACACCCAGTACTACCTGGACCTGCCGGTGGTCCTGGTCGGCCTCCACATGTTCGGCGCGGGCGTTCTCTGGGTCGCGGCGGTCCTGGTCCCCTTCAGCCTCCGCAAGCGCGAACCGAGCGAAGAGGCCGTGCCGCTGCACTACGAGATCCACGGCGACCGCGAAGGCGACCGCATCATCGAACCCGAGCCCGTCGCCTGAACGTCATGGACGCGGCCCCGGGCTTTCGCCCGGGGCCGCGTTCGTCTACTTGTGGCCCTTCGGGGTCAGGGTGATGAAGGTGACCGAGTAGGGCGCGAACTCGTAGGTGAACTCGTTGCCGAGGCCCTTGACCGTCTCGGTCTCGGGGTAGACCACCTGCTCTTGGCCGAGCATGTTGTCGCAGCCGGGTTCGCAGGCGATCGTGGTGACCTCGCCCTTGGACTTCAGGCGCTGGCCTTCGAGGGTGACGCCGGTGGTGACCGCCTCGCTCTGGGCGTTGACGACCTTGAGGGTGACCTCGCCGGTGTCTTCATTGCGGGTGACGACCTGGTAGAGCGGCTCGACCGCCTCCGTGTCCTCGACGGTGAAGGCCTGCACGCCGTCCACGTAGCCGGTGATGGTGCGGCCCTCGACCTCGATCTTGAGGTCGTAGGTGCGGCCGGTCTCGATCACGGTGTCGTGGTTGAGGAGCGTGGACTTCGCGCCGTTGCTGGACTTCTCCACCGCGCTGGTGGTGTTGTTCCAGCCGCCGAGGTTCCACCAGTAGTAGTCGTCGGAGCCCTCGACGCCGAACATGACGAGGAAGCCCTCGCTGCCGGCGGTCTTGGTGGCCTTGACCTCGTAGGTGTAGTTCGACCAGTCCGCCGAGCCTGCGGTGGTGCGGGCGTCCTCGACGAGCGCGGTCTGGGTGTAGGCGCCGTCGGCGGCCGACCAGGCTCCGGCGGCATTCCCGCCTACGGTCCAGCCGTCGGCGCCGGTGGCGAAGTCGTCGGCGAAGAGCTCGGTGCCGTCGGCGCCCGTGACCTTCACGTCGTCGTAGGACGCGGCGGTGTTCCAGGTGGCGAGGCCGATGCCGCCCGCGATGTCGGGCTGCGCGATCGGCGTGGCATCCAGTGTGGAGGCGAACACCTCGTCGCCGGCGTTGGTGGCGAAGAGCTTCTGGACCTCGTAGCTCGCCGACTTCACGGTCTGGTGATTGTCGTACCAGATCATGTCCGGCGCCCAGTCGACGTAGTCGATGTTGGACAGCAGCGGAGCGTAGGAGGCCATGTCGACCACGTCGCCGTTGCGTTCGATACCCGTCAGGTACGAGGCCTCGGAGAGGGCGCTCCACCAGGTGTTGGAGCGGGAGGCGTACTCGCCGACGAACACGTGCGGGCCCGTCCGGTCGTAGGAGTCGTAGCGGGCGTTGTTAGCGAAGAACCACTCCGGTGAGTTGTAGTAGTGCTCGTCGACGAGGTCGACCTGCTGCTCGCGCATGAACTCCCAGCTGCGGTCGAAGACCGCGCCGGCGTCGTCGACGCCGGAGTTGCCGACGATCTCGATCTCCGGGTAGGCCGCGCGGACGGCGTCCTTGAAGGCCGGGAAGTTCGCGTAGAACTGGTCCTTGTACTCCTCGTTGCCCAAGCCGATCTTGGTGAGGCCGAAGGGCTCCGGGTGGCCCATCTCGGCGCGCAGCGAACCCCACTCGGAGTCGGCCGGGCCGTTGGCGAACTCGATGAGGTCGAGCGTGTCCTGGACCCAGGTCTGGAGCTCTTCGGCATCGGTGATCTCGGCGGAGTCGCCGCAGCCGGTCACGCCGACCGGGACGACCGGCAGCGGCTGCGCGCCGATGTCCTCGGCGAACTGGAAGTACTCGTAGTAGCCGAGGCCGTAGGTCTGGTTGTAGCCCCAGAAGTTCTGGTTGGTCAGGCGCTCCTCGACCGGCCCGACGGTGTCCTTCCAGTTGTAGGCGCGTTCGCGCCCGTCGCGGTCGAAGTTCCCGGTGTTGACGATGCAGCCGCCGGGGAAGCGCAGGAAGCTCGGGTCGAGGTCCGCGATGAGCTCGGCGAGGTCCTTGCGCAGGCCGTTCTCGCGGCCTTTGAAGGTGTCCCGGGGGAAGAGGGAGACCATGTCGAGGTCGGCGGCGGCGTCGGTCGTGACCGCGAGGCGGCCGTTCACCGTGGAGGCGCTGGCATTGAGCACGGTGGAGAGCTCGGTCCAGGTGCCCGCGCCGGTGTTGACGGTGGCCGTGCCGCTGACGGGAGTACCGTCCGCATCGAGCAGCTGCGCGGTGATGTTCGCGTTCACATCGGCACGCGCCCACACGCTGAAGTCGTAGGCCGCGCCGGCTTCGACCGCCATGCCGCTGTTGTAGCCGGCGTTGAGGATCGTGGTGCCCGCTTCGGCGGCGAGGTAGTGCACGTTGTTCTCGTGCAGGCCGCCCGAGTCGGCCACGGCCGCCTCGCCGTCCAGAGTCCATGAGGTCAGCGGGTGGTACGAGCCTTCGTCGGCGGGGCTGAACTCGAAGGAGCGGTTCTGGACGAGCTCGGCGTACAGGCCGCCGTCGGCGGCGTGGTTGATGTCCTCGTAGAACAGGCCGTAGAGCTCGTCGGAGATCGCGGTGGCGTCGTCGAGGTCGACGTGGATGGTCGCGTCGGATTCCTGCGCCGATGCGCTGGAAGCGGTGAGGGTGGCGAGCACGACGGTGGTCGCTGCCACGACCGTGGTCGTTCTCGTTCTGGTCGGAGGCTTCATCGTCTTCCGTCCTGATATGAGGGAGGGTCGAAACATTTCGATGTATTGTGAATGTTAACGGTCACTCCTGTCAAGGACTTCGCGACGCGCGTACCGCCGGGACCCCAAGCGGCTTGGACGCCATACAATCCCGGCGTGACTCAAGCGCTCACGCGGCACGACCGCGTCTTCGGATGCCTCATCGGCGGGGCGGTCGGCGACGCCCTCGGCTACCAGGTCGAGTTCGACCACTGGGATTCGATCCGGGAGGAGTGGGGACCGGACGGTGTCACCGAGCTTCGCTACAACCACATCTCGGACGACACCCAGATGACGCTCTTCACCGCCGAAGGGCTCCTGGAGGCCTCGCCCGGCGAGGAGTTCGCATCCGTGCGCAGCGCCTATATGCGCTGGTACGCAACGCAGAAGGAGTACCTGCCGCCCAGCGGCGCGCATGGGCTGGCCGCCGAGCCGTGGCTCTACGACCGCCGCGCCCCCGGCAACGCGTGCCTCTCCGGCCTGCGCGCCGGCGGCGGGCCCGGCGTGAACATGGACTCGAAGGGATGCGGCACCGTCATGCGATCGGCCCCGTTCGGGCTCCGCTTCGAGCCGGACGAGGCCTACACGATCGCCGAGCAGTGCTCCGCGCTCACCCACGGCCACCCGACCGCCGGGGCGTCCGCGGGCGCGTTCGCGATGATCGTGGCCCACTTGATGAACGGCGAGACACCGCAGCGCGCCGTCTCCGCCGCCATGCTGCACCTGCGCCACGGCATCGACCGCTCCGAGACCGCCGACGCGCTCCAGCACGCCTACCGGCTGGCCGGGAGTATTCCGCCCGGCCCCAACACCTGCGCACCGCTGGGCGAGGGCTGGATCGCCGAAGAAGCACTCGCCATCGCCGTCTACTGCTTCCTCGGGACGGACGACGTGCGCAAGGGCCTCACCGCCTCGGTGAGCCACAGCGGCGACTCGGACTCGACCGGCGCGATCCTCGGCAACCTCTACGGGGCCGCGTACGGCCACACCGCACTGCCGAAGGAATGGGCCTCGCATGTGGAGGGACGGGACGTGACGACCGCCCTGGCAGGTCGGCTCGCCGCCGACTCGCAAGTTTCATGAAAAATTGACTTCATGCCGCTCGGGTTGCGCGATCCAGGACCCGCCGCCGCAAACGCGAACGATAATCGTGAATGAGGAGGTGATGGCCATGGGCCAAGCAAGAGAGGTCTTGGACAAACTCACCGAGACCGCAATCGAGAGGCACGATATCGACGCGGCGGTCGATCTCTACACCGACGACGCCGTGGTGATGACGCCCGATGCCGGGCCGGTGCGGGGGCGCGAGAAGATCGCCGAGTACTGGCACCAGTTCATCGACGCCTTTCCGGACAGCCACTACGAGACGATCGCCAAGCTCGAAACCGACGGCAGGGCGGTCGACGAGGGCTACTTCATCGGCACCAACACCGGGACGATGACGACGCCGTCCGGCGAGCGGATCGAGGCGACCGGCAAGCAGGTCAAGCTCCGCAGCTGCGACATCGCGACCGTGGAGAACGGCAAGATCACCGAGCACCACCTCTACTTCGACGAATCGGAGTTCATGCGCCAGATGGGCCTGAACGCCTGATCGCGCGGTAGGGCACACGACGACCCGGCGAGGACGAGCAGTCCCGGCCGGGTCGCTCAGTGCGTGTCAGGCGGCGGCCTTCACCGCCGCGGCGACCGCCGGGGCGACGCGCGGGTCGAGCGGTGAGGGCACGATGCGGTCGGCGGCGAGGTCCTCGGCCGCGATGTCGGCGATCGCCCGGGCCGCGGCGAGCTTCATCGCCTCGGTGATCTGCGGGGCCCCGGCGTCGAAGGCGCCGCGGAAGATCCCCGGGAACGCCAGGACGTTGTTGATCTGGTTCGGGTAGTCGCTGCGGCCGGTGGCGATGATCGCGGCGTGCTTCGCGGCGATCTCGGGGGCGACCTCCGGGGTCGGGTTGGCGAGCGCGAACACGATCGCGTTGTCCGCCATGCCTTCCAGGGCCGATTCGGGGACGGTGCCCCCGGAGACGCCGACGAGGACGTCCGCGCCCTTGAGGGCCTCGGTGACGCCGCCGCTGCGTCCGTTGCGGTTCGTGACCGACGCGAGCTGCGCCTTGACCGGGTTGAGGCGGTCGCGGCCCTCGTGGATGATCCCGGTGGAGTCGCAGACGATGAGGTCCCCGACGCCGGCCTCGTTCAGGATCTTGGTGATGGCGACGCCCGCGGCGCCCGCGCCCACCACTGCGACCGTGAGGTCCTCGGCGCGGCGGTCCTGGAGGCGCAGCGCGTTGGTGAGCGCGGCGAGGACGACGACGGCGGTGCCGTGCTGGTCGTCGTGGAAGACCGGGATGTCGAGGAGGGCCTTGAGCCGGTCCTCGATCGCGAAGCAGCGCGGCGCGGAGATGTCCTCGAGGTTGATGCCGCCGAAGGACGGCGCGATGGCCGCGACGGCGGCCACGATCTCGTCGGGATCCTTGGTGCTCAGGCAGATCGGAACCGCGTCGACGTCGGCGAACTGGCGGAACAGGGCCGCCTTGCCCTCCATCACGGGCAGCGCGGCGGCGGGGCCGATGTCGCCGAGGCCGAGGACGGCGGTGCCGTCGGTGACCACGGCGACGACGTTCGAGCGCCAGGTGTGGGTCCGCGCCAGCGACTCGTCGGCGGCGATGGCCTCGCAGACGCGGGCGACGCCCGGCGTGTAGGCGACCGAGAGGTCCTCGCGGCTGGCGAGGGGGACGGTGGTGGAGGTGCGCAGTTTGCCGCCCTCGTGGGCGACGAAGATCGGATCTTGCAGGTCGATCATTGGTCAAGCCTCATTGCTTCGATGATGATCGCCGACTCTGCGAACGCCGAGCGGATGGCTCCGGCTGAGAAATGAGTGGCTGAAGTTACAGAATGGGGATTGCCCAGGCGGTCAGTGTAGCTCAGCGGTGACCAGCATGCGGACGGCGGCGGCAGTCCAGGCGGCGCATTTCGCGGTGTCGTCCTCCGCGGCCAACGCCTGGTACAGGTGCACGAAATCGCCTGCGGCCCTTTGGAGTCCGACCCGTTTGAGGTCGGCCGCGGCGGTCTCGACGCGGCGGCGGGACGGCTCGCGGGCGCCGCGCAGGCCCTGGTGTGCGAGGTCGGCGCACACGGTGAGCGCGTCCTCGACCGCGGCGGCGACCGGGTCGGTCGCGGCCGTCGCGGCGACGGCGGCCAGTTCGGCGGTGTCGTCGCCGGGGGCGAAGTCGGGGACCACCGGGCCGTCCTCGGTGAGGAGCGCGGTGGGCTCGACGATGAGCACGCCGCGGTGGCGGTGCACGTGGCCCGCGACGGAGGCGACCCCCTTGCGGAGGGCGTTCTCGGCGGCTTCGAGCGCGCCGGGCGCGGCGGCGCGGTGGGGGACGCGCAGGATCGCCGTGCCGCCCCTCGGGGCGCTGACGCGGGCTTCGAGGCACTGCGAGGCGGGGTCGTAGCCGAGGAGTTCGACGTCGTCGACGGCGATCACGCGCAGGGATTCGGCGGCCACGCGCGGGCGCACGAGCGCCGGCGGCCGGGCGGCGAGCTCCTCGGCGAGGGCGTCGAGGTCGGCGGCGCGCAGCGAGTCCGGGAGGTCGTTCCAGGCCAGGCCGAGCGGCAGGACCTGGGTCTTGGCGAGGCGGCCGGTGCCGAGCTTGAGCGCGCGGGCCGCCGTGCGGGAGGCGGCCTCGGTGACCGTGTTGCCCGCGGCCAGCGCGCCGATCTTGCATCCGGCGAGCCGCTTCGCGGCGATCTCGGCCCCGGTGAGGGTGCCGTCCTCCGGGACGGGCCAGTCGCGCTGGACCGCCAGGACCATGCCGGTCTCGGGCTGGGCCAGGTAGATCTCGAGGGTGCGGGTGTCGCCCGCCGTGGCGACGCGGGCGCCGAGGCCGGTCAGTCGCACGAGGGTGAGCGGGGTGGCGGCGGCTTCTTCGCTGCCGAGGACCTGCGTGGCGGGGGTGCCGTTCGACGGTGCCTCTGAACGGCGTCGGGCGGCGCGGGCGCGGGCGGAGAGTTCGGCGAGGAGGGCGGCGAGGCGCTGGGGGTCGTAGGCGGCGGAGCGGTCTTCGTAGCGTTCGAGCTGCTCGATGAGGTCGTCGACGACGCCGGCGGGCCAGTGGGCGCGGCGGCGGGTGAGGGTCTTGGATTCGCGCTGGAGGGCGGCGCGCAGGACGCCGTCGGCGCCGACCGCGCCGTCGAGGAGGACCTGTTCGGCGAGCGTGAGGGCTTGGTCGAGGGCGACGTCGGGGCCGTCGGTGCCGCCGCCGACGCTGACGGTGGTCGTGCCTTCGAGTGCGGCGCCGCCAAGGGTGGCACCGTCCATAGTGGCGCTATCGGGCGCAGTGTTGCCGAGAGCGGCGCGGAAGGCCCAGACGGCGAGGACGATCGCGGTGTCGCGGGCGGGGCCGGTGGCGTCGGTGTGGACGTAGCCGAGGCCGGGGACGAGGAACGTGACGGTGGCCGCGGGGAGTTCGGCGGCGGCGGGGCGGTCGGGGCCGGGCCAGGTGAGGCGGGCGGTGTAGCCGGCGCGGCGGGTCTGCTCGGCGGCTTTGAGGGCGTGGTGGCCAAGGGTTTCGCGGAGCGCGTCGTCGGTGATGGCGGCGGGGCTCGCGATCGGGTCGGCGGCGGGCTCGGGGGCGGTCTCGGTGCCGGGATCGATACCGGGATCGGCCGGTTCCGTTGCGGGCGTTTGCTGCTGGTAGGCGAGGACGGCGCCGACGCGGTGGCGGCATTTGCCGGTGGCGCCGCAGGTGCAGGTGGCGGTTTCGAGGCCGCCCGAGGCCGGGAGGACGGCTTCGGCGCCGTCGGGGAAGACGGCGGTGAGGGTGCCGTCGTCAGCGAGCGCGACCTCCGGGACGGCCCCGGCGTCGAGGTCCTTCGCGGCGCGTTTGACGAGGCCCCGGTTGGCCAGGGCCGCAAGGGCGTCCGTGGTGAGGGCGAGGAGGTCGTGCCTGGGTTCCGCGGTCACGTGCCGAGCCTTTCCGCAACGAATTCGACCAGGTGGAGGGGGGTCATGGCGCCGACGTGGGCGCCGGCGGCGGCGAGGCGGGCGGCCATCTGGTGGTCGTAGACCGGGTTCGCGTCCTCGTCGAGGGCAGCGAGGCCGAGCACCTGGGTGCCCTGGTCGCAGAGCTGCTTGACGAAGTGGACGAGCCGGGCTTCGCTGCCGCCTTCGTAGAAGTCGCTGATGAGGGCCACGATGGAGCGGCGCGGGTTGTCGATGAGCCCGGCGCCGTATTCGACGGCGCGGGCGATGTCGGTGCCGCCGCCGAGCTGGACCTTCATGAGCAGTTCCACCGGGTCGTCGACATCGGAGGTCATGTCGACCACGGCGGTGTCGAACGCGATCAGGTGGGTCTTGAGGCCCGGGAGGGCGTGCAGGCAGGCGGCGGTGACGGCGGAGTGGATCACCGAGCCGGACATGGACCCGGACTGGTCGACCAGGAGCACGAGCTGCCACTGCTCGAGCCGTTTGGAGGTGCGCGAGTGGAACTGCGGGCGCTCGATGGCGACGCGGCGCTCGTCGGGCTGGTAGTGCTTGAGGTTGGCGCGCAGTGTGCGCTTGAGGTCGAAGTCGCGCGAGCGCCGGTGCCAGCTGGGCTTGCGGGTGCGGCTGCCGGTGAAGACGGTGCGCACCTGCACGGAAAGCTTCTCGACGAGGCGCTGCACGACCTCCTCGACGATGCGGCGGGCGGCGGCGAGCACCTGCGGGTTCATGAGGTGCTTGGTGCGCAGTACGGCTTTGAGGAGGGACGGGCTCGGCTCGATGCGCTCCAGCACGTCGGGGTTGGTGAGGACGTCGTTGATCTCGTAGCGTTCGATGGCGTCGCGTTCGAGCCGCTCGATGGTCTCCTTGGGGAAGAGCCGGTGGATGCCGTCGAGCCAGTCCACGGTGGTGAGCTGGGAGGGCGAGTCGTCCGCGCCGCGCGAGCCGTCGCCGCGGGCGCCGCCGCGGCGGACCCCGCGCTTGCCGAGGTCGTCGTCGCGGCTGTAGAGCCAGTCGAGGGCGGCGTCGCGCTCGGCGTTCTCGGCGCTGAGGCCGCCGGTGCGGCTCTCGGCGGCGGGCCCGAGGATGAGCCGCCAGCGCTCGAGGTCGGCACCGCCCTGCTGCGTGCTGTTGTGCTGGTCCCCCATCAGGACTCTCCTCCGAATATGAGGTCTTCGCGGGCGAGGGCGGCCTCGACGCGGGCTTCGAGGGCCATGGCGCCCGCCATGACGACCGGGTCGACCGGGAGCCTCCTGGTGAGGTCGCGGGCGTCGCCGCCGCCTCGCGCGGCCACGAGGCGTTCGGCGATGAGGCCCCGTTCGCGGGGCGGGAACATCGCGAAGGCCTGCCGCAGGGCGGGCAGTGCGACGAGGAAGTCGTCGTCGGTGAGGTCGCCGACGAGTTCGTCCACAGCGGACACGACGCCCTGCTCCTCGGCGAGCACTTCCTCGCGGGCGACGGCGAAGAGCCCGGCGAGCCAGTCGCCGAGGCGGACGGGGTCGGCCACGCCCGCGGCGGCTTCGGCCGCGTTCGCGGGCGCGCCGAGGGCCCACGCGAGGCCGAGGGCCGCGCCGCGCAGGTCCGGAGGGGCGAGGCCGTCGATCGCGATCCGTTGGGCCGCACCGGCGACGGCGTCCGCAGGCGGCGTGAGGCCGGGCGCGTGGCGCACGGCGTCGCGCAGGGCCCGCATCGCGCGGAGGCGGCCGATGTCGGCGGGGCCGGGCCCGGCGCGGAGGCCTTCGGCGAGCCACAGGATGCGGTTCGCGCACGCGGTGACGACGGCAGCGTAGAGGTCACTGCCGGCGGTGCCGAAGAGGTGGTCGTGCCGCCACAGCGCGAGCACCGTGGCGAGCGCGGGGCCGACCTCGCCGAGGTCGCCGCTGTCGTCCACAGCGGACTCGACGGACGCGCCGAGGCGGTCGGTGAGGTGCGCCCGGCCGCACAGGGCCGCGTCGAAGAGCAAGGCCGCCAAGGCGTCGAGCGCCCCTTCGGCGTCGGCGCGCTGCTCGATCACGGTCTGGGCGGCGTCGCCGAGGGTCGCACCGAGCGCGCCGGACTCGATGAGCACCGGCAGCCGGTCGGCGCTCGGCTTGAGCGCCCACTGCTCCTCGGCCGTGACGTCGGCGCCCGCGGTCGGGCCGGTGTCGCGGCGGACCCCCGGCAGGCGCAGCAGCCGCATGCAGTGCAGGACGCGGCTGCGCTCGAGGTCCTTCGGTTTGGCGAGGTCCAGGCGCAGCACGCCCTCGCCGTCGAGGCCCAGGCGGGCCATCTCCGCGTCGGCGTCGTCCACGAGCGGCGGCCGGGGCGTGTCCGGGTGCAGGCGGCCCACGCGCTCGCCGGTGAGGGCCGCGGTCATCTCGACCACGACCGGATGCGTTCCGGCCGTGAGGGTGCCGCGGCGCGTCCACGGCAGCGGCTGCTCGAGGTCGTCGCTGATGAGGGCGCTGGCGAGGCCGTCGAGGAGGTCGGTGCGGCCGGGCCGCCCGTGGCCGCGCAGCCGCGCGAGCCCCTCGGTGAGGCTCCGCGCGCCGATGAGGTCCGAAGTGGAGACGTGGAGGCCGCGGTCGCGCAGGCGGAGGGTGATCCGCTGCACGAGGGTGGCCGCCGCCTCCTCGGGACCGGCTTCCCAGAGGCGCTGGTAGTACTCGGGCGAGGGCATCCCGGACTGGTAGCCGGCGAACGCGTCGAGGCGCTTGAACGAGTAGGGCACGAGGTAGCCGCCGGTCTCGGTGCCCTCGGGCGGTTCGGGCAGGGCCGGGGGCGCGGCGTCGCCCTCCTCGGCGAGGCGGCGCAGCGCGGGCGCGTGGAAGCCGCCGCAGACGACGAGCACCGGCCCCTCGGTCTCAGCGAGGGCCGCCCGGATCCATTGGGCCATATACGCTTCGCGCGCAACATCGTGGCCGTCCGCCTCGGCCTCGCCGCGCACGAGGTCGAAGTAGTGGTCGAGCCGCTCGGCCAGGCCCTCGGGCTCGGCGACCTCGACGAGGTGGTCCCAGAGGGCGTCCACGTTGTCGACGGCGAACGCGCGGCAGAGGCGGTCGGTCGCGTCGGTGTAGCGGCGCTCGGCGTCCGAGTAGCGGTTCTCGACGCCGTCGAAGGACTGGTGCCAGGCGGGGAGGTCGATGAACCGCACTTCGGCCCCGGCTCGGCGGCCCTGGGTGAGCGCGACCCACTCGGGCGAGTAGTCGCACATCGGCGCCCATGTGCGCCGCACCGCGAGGTCGGTGCTGGCGTACGAGTAGATCGCCACGGGCAGTTCGTGTTCCAGGGCGAGCTCGCCCAGCCGCGGGTTGAAGTCCGCCGGGCCCTCGATGAGCACGGTGGCGGGCCGCAGCTCGGCGATGCGCGCGGCGACGAGGCGGGCGCAGGCGGGCGAATGGTGCCGCACGCCCTGGACGAGGAGGCGCTCGATCATCCCGGCAGCAGGTTCCGCGCCTGGTAGAGCGATTCCCAGTGCGGGCCTTTGCGTTTGGGTGCCTGCTGCTCGAGGTAGCGGCGCAGGCGCGCGAGGTCCTCGGCGTTGTCCTTCGCCGCGGCCCCGGCCATGCAGTCCACGATGTCCCCGGCCACGGCGGTGCCGCCGCGCAGGTACCAGGCCTTGATGCCCACGGCGTGCGCGACCGAGACGGCCTCGGCGGTGGACATGACCGCCTGCGGGCGGCCCGCGCTCGCGTCCCCGGTGCGCAGGTCGCGGAAGACCCGCACGAGCACGCCGAGCACGTCCCGCGACGGCGGCGCGGGCACGCCCGAGCGCGCCAGGGCCGCCGAGGCCTCGGCCTCGACCAGGTCGAGCTCGGTCTTGAAGTCGGCGATCGGGAAGACCGTCTCGAAGTTGAAGCGGCGCTTGAGGGCCGCGCTCATCTCGTTCACGCCGCGGTCGCGCGTGTTGGCGGTGGCGATGATGTTGAAGCCCTCGCGGGCGAACACCATCGAGTCGCCCTCGAGCTCGGGGATGGCGAGCACGCGGTCGGACAGGGGCGAGAGCAGCGAGTCCTGCACTTCGAGCGGGCAGCGGGTGATCTCCTCGAAGCGCACGACCCGGCCCTCGGACATGCCGCGCAGCAGCGGCGCGGGCACCAGGGCGCGCTCGGTGGGGCCCTCCGAGACGAGCAGGGAGTAGTTCCAGGAGTAGGCGATCTGGTCCTCGGTGGTGGAGGCGCCGCCCTGGATCGTGAGGGTCGAGTCGCCGGAGACCGCGGCCGCGATGAGCTCGGACAGCAGCGACTTCGCCGTGCCGGGCTCGCCCACGAGCATCAGGCCGCGGTTGGTCGCGAGGGTGACGAGCGCGCGGTCGATGAGCGAGGGGTCGCCCACGAACTTGCGGCTGATGCCGCGCGACTCGTCGCCCACGATGAACGTGCGGGCGGCCTGGAGGCTCAGGGCCCACCCGGGCGGGCGGGGCGACTCGTCCTCGGCGGCGAGCTTCGCGAGCTCGGTCGCATAGCGTTGCTCGGCGGGCGGGCGCTGGACTTTCGGCGCGGCGGCGGTGCTCACAAGGTCGTTGGTCATGGCGGCTTTCTGCTCAGTGGTGGAGGCCGGTGGCGCGGCCGAGTTCGGCCAGGAGCTCGGCGACGAGGACGGGGTCGAGGGCGTCGCCGCGCAGCGTCGGAACGCCGCGGCGGCGGTTCTTGGTGGGCGAGAACCAGATCCAGATGATGCGGTGGCGACCTTCAGGGTCGGGTTCACGGTAGTAGGGGCTCGGATCGATCTCGGCGAGGAGGTGCACGTTGTCGACGACCTCGGCGCTCGCGGCGTTCAGTGCCTCGCGCGGGAGTTCCCGGGAGAAGAGGTGGGTCCACTCGCCGGCCCTCCCCGCAGTGCCGTCGTCTCCCCAGTACATCGGCTTCCATTCCATGACCTCGCTCAGCGCGCCGAACGAGGCGGTGACGCCGGAGAAGCGGTCAAGGACACCGGTGCGGGCCTCCTCCGGGGTGAGCGTCAGCGCGGGTCGCGCGAGCTGGTCGAACGGCTGCAGGATCTCGTAGTCGGCGAATACCTCGGTCCACAGTGGCAGGTCGGGGCCGAGGAGCACGGGGTGGGCGAGGCGGACGCGGGCGTCGTCGAGGAGGTCGAGCGGCTTGTCGTCGACGTCGGCGAAGCTGCCGTCCTCGGCGAGGCGGAACGCCTGGGGCCCGCTGGAGGTCTCGCCGATCCAGAGGAGGCCGCGGGCGAGCGCGGCGAGCACGGGGTGGGCGAGGAGGTGCGCGAACTCGTCGGGGCCCCAGATGCGGCTGGTGAGCATCGCGTCCTTGAGGCGGTCGCGCTGGAAGTCGAGTTCGGCGGCGAGGTCTTTGGCGAGCCTGCGGAAGCGGGCGAGGGACGCGGCGGCGGTCTCGGCGTCGTCGCGGACGCCGGGGCGCGGCGGTCGCGCGCGGATCTTCCCGTCGGCGTCGGCGACCTTGAGGTTGAGCCGGTCGTCGGCCTTGATGTGGAAGGTGCGCGGTCCGAAGTCGAGGGTGAGCCGGGCGGGGTCGTCGAGGCCGAGCGCGGGGGCGGCGCGGTCGGCAAACGGCTCCACTTCGGATCCGGTGCGGGCCGCCACGGCGGCGGCGTGGGAGGCGGCCAGTCGCCGGACCGAAGCGTGCAGCCTGCCGCGCGAGAGGCGGTACAGGGCCGGGAACGCGAGGTCGGCGGGGAAGGCCGCGAGGGTCTCGAGCGCCAGGCCGCTCTGCGCGAAGCGCCGGGCCCCCGACTTCGTGACCCGGGCTTCGATCAGTGCGGCGGCCTCGGCGCCGCCGAATCGCGCGAGCTGGCCCACCGACCAGTTCGTGAACCCGTACCGCCGCGCCAGTGCGAGCGAGAAGCGCGCGAGCGACGCGGTGTCGCAGGCGTCGGCGACGGTCTCGACCGCGGGGTAGGGGGTGCGCGGCGACCACTGCGAGAGGACCGCGATGAGGTGGGAGACGGCACTGGGCGGCAGGACCGCCGCACGGTCGGCGGTGAGGACGGGCGGAAGGTCCTCCTGGGCGTGGATGAAGCCCGCCGTCGGGTTGTTCAGCAGGGGCCGGTCGGGGTAGTCCGCGAGGACGGCGGTGACGCCCGCGACCGCTTCGGGGCCATGGGGTTCGGTGCGGGCGATCACGGCTTCGGGGCCGTACCGCCAGGCGAGGAGGCGCAGCGCGCCGCGGGCGGTGGTGCGCTGGTAGCCCTTGGGGCCGAACGCCTCCGGGACGAGCAGCGGCACGGCGTGGAGGCCGTGCCGGTCGAACCAGTCGAGACCGGGGCTGCGTCCCGCGTCGAGGCGGAGGAACCAGTGCGCGGCGGCAGCGGCTGCCGGAGTGCTGCGGATCGGAAGGAGGGCGCGGCCCTGCCACGGGGAGGTCTTGATGTGCTCGACGGCCTGGTCCGCGAAGCGCGGCCCGCCGCGGGCGAGCTGGGAGAGGATGCTGTCGTCGATGTCCCAGCCGGAGCGGTAGCCGTAGAGGCGATCCCCTGCGGAGTCGTCCCAGTAGGTCTCGGGGTCCCATTCGACGAGGTCGGGTTCGAGGGCCATGGCGCGCTCGAAGTCGCCGGGGCGGCCGACGAGCTGCGGTTCGGGGGCCCGGAGGCCGGGGATCTCGCGGGGCGGGCGGCTCTTGCGCGGTTCGGCCCAGGGCGGGGCGACGAGCACCTGCGGCAGGTCCGCGAGCGCCGCGGCGGGGAGGCCGGACGGCAGCGACTCGTCGGTTACGTCGAGTCGCTTCTCTTGGGGCGCAAGGTGATCGCTCATGACCGGCTTTCGGGAGGCGGTGGTGTCATGCAGAGCATAGGAGGGCGGTGCGACACGCCTCCGGCCCGCCGCGTTCGAACAGTGGGTGCGGCGGGCCGGAGGCGGGCCGGTCAGGCGATGCCGGTGGCCTTCGACAGCGCCGCGAGCACTTCGGAGGCGACCACGGGGTCGACCGGTCCGAACGCCGCCTTCGGGTCGGGCACGTCCCAGCCGCGGAGGTTGCGGGCGGTCAGCCTGACGGTGCGGAGTTCCTGGTCGGGGCATTGCTCGATCGCGCCGACCCAGATGCCCGGATCGAGGTCGAGCACGAGGTAGCCGGCGCCGTGCACCTCGCAGGACATGCCCGGTTCGATCCCGGCGTCCTGCGGCGCGGCCCGCTCCCAGCCCTTGCTCGTGAGGCCGAGCAGCTTGCCGACCGGGACGGCGGCCCCTTCGAAGCGGGTCAGGCGGCCCGTGCGCAGTTCCTCCTCGGTGAAGGCCATCACCGGGCGGTCCAGTTGCGCGAAGGGCTGCAGGATCTCGTAGTCGGCGAGGATCTCGGCCCAGGCGTCGACCTCGCCGCCCATGATCGCGGGGTGCGCGAGGCGGATCGCGGCGTCCGCGGGGAGGGTGAACTCGTCGTCGTTGACGTCGGTGCAGCCCTTGTCCTCAGCGAGGCGGAACGCGGTCCGCTCGCCGTCGGCCTCGGCGATCCACACCAGGCGCCGGGCGAGGTGCCACACGAGCGGGTGCTGGACGAAGTGCTCGTCGAACTCGGCGGGCGTCCACGTCCGGCCCTGCACCATCGCCCGTTCGAGCCGCTTCACCTGGTCGGCGGCGACCGTGCGGAGGTCCTTGCGCAGGCCGGCGAACCGCTGGTACGCGGCGGCGGCGAGAAGCTCGTCGTCCTTCGCCCCCGGCTTCGGCAGGCTCTTGCGGAGTTTGCCGTCGCCGTCGCGCACGAACGGCTTGAGCGCCTCGTCGAAGCCGACGGTGAACCGGCGCGGCCCGTAGTCGAGGACGAGCGCGGCCTCATCGCGCAGCCCGAAGTCGGGCACGAGGCGGTCCGCGAGCTGGTCGGCCGTGAGGCCGAGATTCGCGGCGATGGCGTCGATCTGCTCGCCCGCTTCGGCTTTGATCGCGGCGAACTTGGCCTTCTCGGCGATCTGGTCGATCGCGCGCAGCGCGGCCTCGGTGCCGATCGCGCCGAGCACCTTGAGGCCCTTCACCGCTCGCTGGTGCTGGCTCTCCCCCGGCCACTTCGCGACGAGCGGAGCGAGGAGGCGCACGGCCTCGTCGTCGGCGAAGTGCGCGAGCTGCGTCAGGGCCCAGCCGTCCTCGGAGGGCGCTCCGGCGGTGAGCCACTGCTCGAACAGGGCCACTGAGAAGCGCGCCAGGGAGAGCCGGTCGCAGGTCTCGGCGACGACTGCGATTCCCGGGTAGTCGTACTCCGGCGTGCCGATGGCGAGCACGGTGAGGAGGTGGCGGACGGCGGCGTCGGGCAGCGCGTGCTCGCGGCCGGCGAGCAGCACCTGCGGCAGCGCCGTCGGCGACGCCCACGCGCCGGTCGTGGGGACCTGGATGCCGATGGGCATGAGCGGGTCGATGTCCACGAGCGCGGCGATCGCGGCGGCGGCCTCGTCGCCGTATGGGACGGCGGCCCCGCGCACGAGGTCCGCGCCGTGGTTCGCGGCGAGGTAGCGCAGTGCGGCCTCGGCGGCGGCGCGGGCCTTCTTGGCCTTGCCGAGCGCGTCCGGGATGAGGAGCGCGGCAGCGTCGGCGCCGTGCCGGTCGAGCCACTCGACGGCGAGGGACCGCATGCTCTTCAGTCGCACGAGCGCGTCGGCCGCGTACCGGGCGACGGTGAGGTTCGCGATCGGCGGCAGGAGGGTGCGCCGGTACTCGAAGTCGTACGAGGTGGCGGCCATGATGTGCGGTGTCGCCTGGGCGCCGAGGTTGACGAGGATGCGCTGCAGGACCTCGAGGTGGAAGTAGTTGTCGGCGGCCTTCCAGCGGGGCAGGAGCGCGGCGGCGACCTCGGGGTGCGCGAGGGCGAGCAGCACGGCCTGGTCGCGGGCGTCCTTGGCGTCGAACTCGCGGGTCTCGTACTCCCAGCGGGTGCGGCTCCAGTCGGCGGACTCCCGGTAGCGGGCGAGCCCGTAGTGGTGGACTGCGGCCCAGGCGTCGCGTTCGCCTTCGGCCCAGGTCATCCGGTTGATCGGGGCGGGTTCGAGCCCTTTGAGGACGACCGCTTCGCGTTCGGTCCCGCCGGCGGCCCAGGGCGGGGCGGCGAGCAGCGCGGGCACGGCCTCGGCGGGTGCTTCGGGGACGCTACGCCGGTCGGCGGTGAGGGTCGCGATCACAGCCTGCGTCGCCTCGTCCATGAGCGGGAGGGCGGTGCCGAGGAGCACCGGGTCGCTGTGGAGCAGCGCCGCGAACCGCCCGCGTTCGGCGGCGTCAGCGTCAGCGAGGCGGTCGGCGATGAGTCGCAGTGCGCGCCTGGGGAAGTTCGCGGCGGCTTCCATCGCGAAGCCCATGGCGTCCGCCTGGTCGAGCCGGTCGAGCAGTGTCGACATGGCGCGGTCGCTCGGCAGCGCCGCGAGGGCCCGATAGAGCGTCTTCCGGTCGTTCGCGTCGTTGTAGCCGCCGCCGATGCGCCCCTCGATGACGGGCAGCGCCGCTGTCCCGACCCGGTGGACGAGGTCCGCGATCTCGGCGGCCGGCAGCCAGTAGTACGAGGGGGCGTCGACCTCGACCGTCTCGAGCTGGGCCTCGGTGGTGACCAGGGCGAGGAACAGCACCGAGTAGGACGCGTTCGGCGCCATGGCGCGGTGCTCCTCGCAGACCTCGTTCAGCCAGGCCTCCTCGTCGGGGACGAGGATGCTCACCGCGAGGCGCAGCTCGGGGCTGGTGCGGCACTCGGCGAGCGCGGCCACGACCGCGTCGTAGCCGGCGTCGGCCGCGATGAGCGACCGGATCTGACGGACCTCCTTGTTGTCGTAGAGCCGGGACCAGCCGGCGTCCTCGAGCCGGCGCGGAGCGACGCGGAGTTTTCGGCCCTTCGACGCGTCGTCGAACGTGAAGGCCTCGGCCAGCGCCACGGCGGCGAACGGCAGGCCGTGCTCGGCCGCCAGCGCGTCGAACACCGGGCGGTACTGGGGCGCGTTGTACTCGAGTTTCGTGAGCCGCAGGGCGACCGCCGCGCCGCGCGCGTCCGCCGCGCCGTCGAGGAAGGCCGCGCAGGCGACGGCGAGCTCGCTCCTGGGGTCCGGGAGCAGCAGTGCCCGGAGGCGGTCGCGGTGCTGGTCGAGGAGGGCTCGTCCGGCCTCTGCGTCCAGTCTGGTCTTGCGCGGCTTGGCGGCGCCGCGCCGGGGCTGCACCATGCGCCGCCAGGTGTCGGGGAAGGCGAGGAGGTCCTCGTCGGGGAGTGCCGCGGGCATCTCGGATTCGGTCATGGGCGTCAGCTTAGGAACCGGGTACGACACGGTGTTCGCGCTGGGGCCCAATGTCATCGGTCGCCTTGCGGGGCCGCGGCGCCGGTGAGGCGGGCGAGGCCGCTCAGGGCCTCGGAGGCGCGGACGGGGTCGACGTCGCCCAGCCGCTCGTCGTCAGGGAGGAACGGTTCGCCGAAGTCGCCGCTGCGGTTGAGGCAGACGCTGGCGATCTTCTGGTCGGGGTAGGCGTTCACCGAGCCGGTGCAGATGCCCGGTTCCAGTTCCACGGTGAGGTGGCCGCTGCCGGTGAGGGCGTAGAGGATGCCGGGTTCGACGCCGCCGTCCTCGGGCTGGGCGCGCATCCAGCCGCGGTTGACGAGGCCGAGGACCGCGCCGACCGGCACGGTGCCGCCTTCGAAGCGGGTGAGGCGGCCGGTGGCGAGCTCATCGTCGCGGAAGGCCAGGACCGGCCGGCTGATCTGCTCGAACGGCTGGAGGATCTCGTAGTCGGCCAGCACCTCCCCCCAGGCTTGGACCGCTTCGGAGGCGAGGAGCACCGGGTGCGCGAGGCGGATCGCGGATTCGGTTGCGGGCGTGAAGGTCTCGTCATGAACGTCGCTGAAGGTCCCGTCCTCGGCGATGCGGAAGCCGGTGCGGACCCCGTCGTGCTCGGCGATCCAGACGAGCCGCCGCGCGAGGTGGCCGGCGAGCGCGTGCTCGACGTAGTACTCGCGGAAGTCCGGAACAGTCCACAGGCGACCGTCGATCATGGCTGTTTCGAGGCGTTTGACGAGATCGGCGGCGACGGTGCGCAGGTCCTTCTTCAGCACGGTGAAGCGCTGGTAGGCGTCGTCGGCCCTCGCGGTGTCGTCGTTCTTGCCGGGCTTGGGGAGTGCCTTGCGGGGCTTGCCGTCGCCGTCTTGGACGAAGGGCTTCAGGTGCTCGTCGAAGCGCACGGTGAACTGCCGCGGCCCGTAGTCGAGGACGAGCGCGGCCTCCTCGCCGAGCCCGAAGTCGGGCAGGAGGCGGTCGGCGAGCTGGTCGGCGGTCAGGCCGCGCCGCGCGGCGATGGCCTCGATCTGGGCGCCGGCCTGCCAGCGGATCTCGTCGAACCGGGCCTTGTCGGCGATGGTCTGGACGGCGCGCATCGCGGCCTCGGTCCCGATCGCGCCGAGGACCTTGAGGCCTGCCACGGCCCGCTGGTGCTGGTGCTCCCCCGGCCACTTCGCGACGAGTGCGGCGAGGGTGCGCACCGCCTCGTCGTCGGCGAAGTGGGCGAGCTGGTGCAGCGCCCAGGCATCGATGGGCGATGCACCCGCGCTGAGCCACTGCTCGAAGAGCGCGAGCGAGCAGCGGCCCAGGGAGGCGCGGTCGCAGGCCTCGGCGATGACGGCGACGCCGGGGTAGGGCTGGTCGGGCGAGTCGATCGCGAGGACGGTGAGCAGATGTTCGACCGCCTGGGGCGGCAGTGCCCGTTCGCCTCCGGCGAGGAGCACCTGCGGGAGGAGTGCCGGTGCGGCCCAGGCGGGCCGCTTGGGGATCGTCACGCCGACCGGGTCGAGCGAATCGGCGTCCACAATGGGGCCGAGGGCGGCGACGGCTTCGTCGCCGTAGTGCTTCGCGGCGTCGCGCACGAGCTCGGGTCCACGGGTGGCCGCGAGGTGGGCGAGCGCGGCCGTCGCGTTCTTGCGCCGCTTCTTGTCCGCACCGAGGGCGTCCGGGACGAGGAGCACGGCGGCGTCGGCGGCGTGGCGGGCGAGCCATTCGGTCGCGGTGCGGCGCACGGACTTCAGCCGCACGAACGCGTCGGCCATCAGCCTCGCGGCGGTGCGGTTCGCGATCGGCAGGGCCGTCCGGCGGTAGTCGGCCTGGAACCCCGCGGCCACCGCCACCTGTTCGGACACGGCCGTCTCGAAGCACGCCAGGGCCCGACCCAGCTCGTACTGCCGCATGTAGCCGAGGGGCTCGCGCGCGAGCCAGCGGTCGGCGACCGGCGCGATGATCGCGGCCGGGGCGTTGGCCAGCAGGTACAGGCCCCGCTCGCTGGTCGTTCTGCCGAGTTCGAGCCGGCGGGCCTCGAGTCGCCATGCGGCCTCGTCGCGCTCGTCCTCCCACGGGGTGTGGGCGCCCGCGAAGTGGTCGCGTTCGTTCTCGGCCCACACCACCCGGTTGATCGCAGGCGGCACGAGCCCTTCGATGACCACAGCTTTCCGCTTGGCGCGCTTGGCGGTCCACGGCGGGGCGGCGAGCAGGAGCGGCAGTTCGGCCGGGTCGGCGTACGGCGCGCGGTCGGTGCCGGCGAAGAGCGGGCCGACCGTGTGCAGCGCCGCCTCGTCGAGCCCCGGCACGGCCGCAGCGACGGCCGGGTCGGCATGGAGGAGCTGCGTGAGGCGCTTGCGCTGGTCCGGGCCCGCTTCGGGGAGACGTGCGGCTGCGGCGCGGAGCGTCCGCAGCGGGTAGCGCGACGCGAACTCGGTCGCGACGCCCATGACGTCCGGCTCCTGGAGCCGGTCGAGGAGGTATCCGGCGGCGTCGTCGGAGGGGAGGCCGCCGAGTGCCTTGTGGAGCCGCCGCCGCCAGGCCACGGGGTGGGTGTCCTTCACGCTGTCGATCACGATCGGGGCGGCTGCGGCGCCGAGGCGCTTGACGAGGTTCGCGAGCTCGGGCGTGTCCAGGCGGTAGGGCGGGATGCGGAGCGGGCCGAGGGCGCGCAGCTGGCCGGGGGTGGTGACCGCCTGCGTCACCAGCAGCTCGGTGGGGTGCGATGAGAGTCGGCCGTCCTGGTGCTCGTCGCACACCTCGTCGGTCCAGGCCCGCTCGTCGGGGACGAGCAGGGTGACCGCGAGCCGCTCGACCGGGTTGGTGCGGTGGTGTGCGAGCGCTTCGCGGACTGCGGCGTATTCGGAGTCGGAGGCGGCGGCGATCAGGTGGCGGCAGTCGGCGAGCAGGCCGTCGGGGACGCTGCGGTGCCAGCCGTAGTCGTCGGGATGCACCTGCCGCAGGCGAACGTCGAGGAGGTCCGTGCCGGTGTCGAGCGTGAAGAGCATCGCGGCGGCCGCGGCGGCGAACGGCAGGCCGTGGTCGGCGGTGAGCCGGGCGACCATGGCGCGGGACGCGGTCGCCTTCCGCTTGATGAATTCGGTGGTCCCCGGGTTGTAGCCGCCCACGTAATGGCAGATGAGGGCGGTCGCGACGGCCGCGCCGAGCGGGTCGGCGGCCCCGTCGAGGAAGGCGAGTCCCGCCTGTCGCAGCCGCTCGTCGCGGGTGAGGTCGAGGACGGCGCGGGCCCACCGCTCGTGCTCGGCGAACAGCAGGCCGCCCGTTTCGGACGACGCAGTGACCTTGCGGGGCTTGCCGATGCTGCGGGTCGGTTTCACGTGCCGTTCCCAGGTCTTCGGAAGGTGGACCTGGTCTTCCTGGGGTGCAAGCGATGCCGTCATCTGCGTCCTTCGTGCGGCCGGGAGTGTCGCAGCCGAGGATAGAAAACCGGTGCGACACTCCCGTTCGGTCACGAATCGGACACTATGCGGTGCCGGTGAGCCGGGCCAGCGACGCCAGGACCTCGGAGGCGACGACCGGGTCGATGCCGTCGGGGACCTCGCGCGTGAAGTCGTGGGCGTTCGACCACGCGTAGCGCTCGAACCGGTCGAGCCCGACGCTCTCGACGGTCTGGTCCGGGGCCTCGCCGACCGCGCCGACCCAGATGCCGGGTTCGAGCGAGACGACCACGAAACCGCCGCCGGGCAGCGGGTACGAGATCCCGGGGGCGACGCCGCCGTCCTCGGGCGCGGCCCGGTTCCAGCCGCGCTGCGTCAGGCCGAGCACGCGGCCCACGTCCACTGTGGCGCCTTCGAAGCGCTTGAGGCGGCCGGTGGCCAGCTCATCGTCGCGGAACGCCATGACGGGGCGGTTCAGCTGCTCGAACGGCTGCAGCACCTCGTAGTCGGCGAGGACTGCCGCCCACGCGGCGGTCGCGGCGCCGAGGTGGACGGGGTGCGCGATGCGGATGCGCGCGGCCGCGTCGAGTTCGACGGTGTCGTCCTCGACGTCGCTGAAGGTCCCGTCCTCGGCGATGCGGAACCCGAACCGGCGTTCGGCGTGCTCGGCGAGCCAGACGACGCGGCGCGCCAGGTGCCCGGTGAGCGGGTGCTCGGCGAAGTAGCGGCGGAACTCCTCCAAGGTCCATTCGCGGCCGGCGACCATGGCGTTCTCCAGCCGGCGCACCTGGTCGGCGGCGACGCTGCGCAGCTCCTTCTTCAACGCGCTGAACCGCTGGTAGGCCTCCTCGGCGAGCTCCGGGTCGTCCTTCGCGCCGGGCTTGGGCAGCGCTTTGCGGGGCTTGCCGTCGCCGTCGCGGACGAACGGCTTGAGCTGCTCGTCGAAGGCCACGAAGAACCGGCGCGGCCCGTAGTCGAGGACGAGCGCGGCCTCCTCGCCGAGCCCGAAGTCGGGCACGAGGCGGTCGGCGAGCTGCTCGCGGGTCAACCCGAGGTCGTCGGCGATGCGGGTGATCTGGCGGCCCGCCTCCTCCTTGAGCGCCTTGAACTTCACCTTCTCCGCGATGGTCTGCACGGCCCGCAGTGCCGTCTCGCTGCCGATCGCGCCCAGCACGGCCAGGCCCGTGACGGCGCGCTTGTGCTGGCTCTGGCCGGGCCATTCGCGGATGAGCGCGGCGAGGTCCCACACGGCGGCGTCGTCGGCGAAGTGCATGAGCTGCGTGAACGCCCAAGAGTCCTTCGCGGGGGACCCGACCGCGGTCCACCGGTCGAACAGGGCGCGGCTGAACCTGGTGAGGGACGCGCGGTCGCAGGCCTCGGCGACGACCGCGACCCCCGGGTAGTCGTAGTCCGGGGTTCCCAAGGCCAGCACGGTGATCAGGTGCGCGACCGCCTCGGCGGGCAGGGCCCGCTCGCCGCCCTTGAGGAGCACCTGCGGCAGGATCAGCGGCGTGGCCCAGCTGCCGGGCTTGGGGACGCTGACACGCGGTTCGAACGGGTCGACGTCGAGCAGGGCCCTGATCGCCGCGGCCGCCTCGGGTCCGTACGTCTCGGCTCCGGCCGCGACGGCGGTGTCGCCGTGGCGCGCGGCGAGGAGGAGCAGCGCGGCCTCGGCGTACGAGCGGCGCTTCTTGTCAGCGCCGAGCGCGTCGGGCACGAGGTACGGGACGGCGGCGAGCCCGTGCCGCTCGAGCCAGCGGATGGCGCTGGGCCGGGCGCCCTTCAAGCGGGCCAGGCGTTCGGCGGCGATGCGGGCGGCGGCCTGGTTGAGGATCGGCCCGGGCAGTTCCAGGGCGGTGTGCTCGGTCGCGGGGAAGACGAGCACCCGGTCGATCACGCGCTCGCCGTACCGGGCGAGGACCCGCTGGAGTTGGGGCTCGTTGCCGGCGGCCTTGTCGGCGTCCCAGTGCTCCAGGAGCGGTTCGGCCCGCTCGGTCTCCGCGTACGCGAGGAAGGCGACCAGCCGCCAGTCGTCCGGTTCGATGGTGTCCGTGCCGAGCCAGTAGGCGTCGTCCAGGTCCCAGTGGCCGCGGACCCGGCCCCAGGCCTCCCGTTCGCCCGCGGCCCATGCCAGACGGGACGCGGCGGGCGGCTCGAGCCCGTCGATGACGACGCGTTTCGCCTTGGGGCGCTTGCGGGTCCATGGCGGGGCGACGAGCAGCGGCGGCAGCTCGCCGGGGCCGGCCTCGGGGACGCGCCCGCCCCCGGCGAGGAGGTCGGCGAGGGCCGCCCGGTCCGCCGCTTCGAGGTGCGCGTGGAGCGCGGGGTCGACGAGGTTCGCGACGGCGGCCAGCCAGGTGCGCAGGTCGGCGGTCGCGTTCGGGACGAGGCGCGCCGCGGCGCGGAGGGTGCGGACGGGGAAGTGGGCGGCGGCCTCGGCCGCGGCGTCCCACACGTGCGGGAGGTCGAGGCGTTCGAGCACGAACGCGACGGCCTCGTCGCTCGGCACCGCCGCGATGCCGCGGTAGAGGACCTTCCTGAAGGGCTCGTCGGAGCGGTCGGTGCGCCCGTACGTCTTGATCAGGAGCGGCAGCGCCCGCTCCCCCATGTTCGCGAGGGCGTTCGCGGTGGTCGCGGACTCGACCCGGTAGTAGTCCGGGATCACGGTGAAACCCGCCGCCGCCAGCTGCTCGGGGCTGCCGGCACTGGCCCAGACGATCGCGTCTGACGGAGAGATGTACCTGCGGGCCTTCGCGTACTCGGTGCAGGCCTCCGTGACCCAGGCGTCCTCAGTTGGGAGCAGGAGCATGGCGGCGATGCGCTTGGCCCCGGAGTCGCGGTGGCCGGCGACGGCCGCGACGACCTCGGCGTACGCCTCGTCCGAGACTGATGCGAGCAGCGAGCGCAGGGCGGCGATATCGCCGTGGTCGAGTTCGTGCACGGCCGTGTCCGCGTGCGCGACGTCGTGCTCGAAGACGGTGCGCTTGGCGATGGCCGCTCCGCCGTAGTAGCCGCTCGTCGTCGGGCAGACCGCGAGGCGTTCGACGGCGGCGGCCACCGCGAACGGCAGGCCGTGCTCGTGCAGCCAGAAGTCGAACTCGGGGCGCAGCCACGACTCGCGCGAGCGCCCTTCGTAGTCGAGGATCAGCGTCGCCACGGCGGCCGCGCCGCGCGGGTTCGCCTCGCCGGCGAGGTACGCCTGGGCGTCCGCGGCGTACCGGGCGTTCTCGCGCAGCCCCAGAGCGGTCTGGACCTTCACGTAGCGGGCGGCGATCTTCTGCCGCTGGCCGACGATGACGGAGGGGTCGGCGGGAGTGAACGGCTTCCCGGTGCGCTTGCCGCGCCACGGCAGCAGCCTGGCGGTCCAGGCCGCCGGGAGCTGGAGCTGGTCTTCTTGGAGGGCAACGTGATCGGTCATCGGGGTCCTTCGTCAGGGAGTGTCGCCCCCGACGATAGGCCCGTGGTGCGACACCCGGGCCGGCCCGCCGGGGCTCAACTCGGGACCGGTCCCGAACGCCTCCGCTTAGCGTCGCGACCGGAACCCGAGCGCGACTGGGAGGCAGCGATGGGATGGTTCAAACGGCGCCGCGAATCCGAGTACGTCGACATCGTCTACGCGACCCGGCAGGCCGCGGACGACGCCCGGCGCAGGGCCGAGGCGGCCGGCCTCACCTTCAGGTACATCGAGAAGCGGGAGGGGCGCCGGTACATCACGTACACGGGCACCGACCCGGAGAAGGCGAAGGCCTTCCTGCGCAAAGAGCCGATCGCGGACGACACGACGTACATCGTGGTCGAAACCGAGGACGGGGTCTGGGGCACCGACAGCAGCAGCCTCTACCTGGAGCGGCTGCGCGCCTGGCAGCTGGACACGGACGCCGTCGACTGCGAGGGCTCCATCGAGTCCCTCATCGACGGCTTCCACAACTACCTGCTCGCGATGCGCGGCACCGTCGACAACTTCCTGGCCGAGATCCGCTGCGGCCGCTGCCGGCACGCATGGATCGACGGCATCCGCTACAGCGACGTGACCCGCGTGCGCTGCCCGGAGTGCCGCGCCCTCAACCGCGTCGACTCGACCTCGCTGGTCGAAGTGATCGACTACCGCTGAGCGGGCGCCGTCCTACATGAGGAAGGAGTCGATCGCCAGCGTGAGGAACAGGAGCGTCAGGTAGCTGGTCGACCAGTGGAAGAGGCGCATCGGCTTGGGGTCCTCGCCGCGGTTGACGCGGCCGAGGAGCTTGTGGCACTCCAGGACGAACAGGCCGCCGGCCACGACCGCGACGACGCCGTAGAGCCAGGTCGTGCCGGGCTGGAGGAACATGGGCACGACGGAGACGGCGAGCATCGCCCAGCCGTAGACCACGGACTCGATCGCGACGCGCCTGGCGGGGGCGACGACGGGGAGCATCGGGATGCCCGCGGCGGCGTAGTCGTCCTTGAACTTCATGGCGAGCACGTAGAAGTGCGGGGGCTGCCAGAGGAAGACGATCGCGAAGAGGACCCAGGCCATCCAGGACATGTGGCCGGTGACGGCCGCCCAGCCGATGAGCACGGGGGCCGCGCCGCACGCGCCGCCCCAGACCGTGTTGTACGGGGTGGTGCGCTTGAGCCAGATCGTGTAGACGACGTCGTAGTAGACGATGGCGCCGAAAGTGAGGAGCGCCGCGAGCCAGTTGACGAGCAGGCCCATGCCGAGGACCGCGACGGCGCCGATGACGAGGCCGAAGATCAGGGCGTTGCGCGGCGGGATCTGGTGCTTGGCCAGCGGGCGGCGCGAGGTGCGGGCCATGAGCTGGTCGATGTCGCGGTCGATGTAGCAGTTGATCGCGTTCGCCGACCCGGCGGCGAGCGCGCCGCCGATGATCGTCGCGAGGACCGCGGTGAGCGAGGGGAGCGCGTCGTTCTCCATGCGCGCGGCGACGAGCATCGCCGGGATGGTGGTGATGAGGAGCAGTTCGACGATGCGCGGCTTCGTCAGCGAGACGTAGGCGCCGACGAGCGTCCTGAAGGACGGTCTGGCCGGGGTCTCGCTCCCGGGCGCGGGCAGTTCGATTCGCTTGCGGGCCTGGGGCCGGGGGCGGTCGGCCAGGGCGCGGGTCGGGTCCTCGTTCATCACCGCCCACCATACGGGCCGTGAGGAGGTGACCTGGGCCTGGGTCTAGGGGCCCTACCTGGGCGTTTCTGATGGGAGACTTGCTCGTGGGCGGGCTCACAAGCCGCTGAATTCCGACCTCCGAGAGACCGCGCATAAAGTTCAGCCTGTGTAGGTAGGGTCAGAAGGCACACGTCAATGGCCCAAATACGACGAGTATCAAGGAGTATCCCAGTGGCACAGTTCGAGTGGACCGTACTCGACCAGAAGGCGGTCGACACGGCGCGGCTGCTCGCCGCCGACGCGGTGGAGAAGGCCGGCAACGGCCACCCCGGCACCGCCATGAGCCTCGCGCCGGTCGCGCACACCTTGTTCCAGAAGGTCATGCGCCACGACCCGAGCGCCCCCGACTGGGAAGGCCGCGACCGCTTCGTGCTCTCGTGCGGCCACTCCAGCCTGACGCTGTACGTGCAGCTGTACCTCCAGGGCTACGGCCTGGAGCTTGAGGACCTGCAGAGCCTGCGCCAGTGGGGTTCGCTGACCCCGGGCCACCCCGAGGTGGGCCACACCGCCGGCGTTGAGACCACCACCGGGCCGCTCGGCCAGGGCCTGGCGACCGCTGTGGGCATGGCGATGGCCGCCCGCCGCGAGCGCGGCCTGTTCGACCCGGAGCCGGCCGTTGGCGAGAGCCTGTTCGACCACCACGTGTACGTGATCGCGTCGGACGGCGACATCGAGGAGGGCGTGACGCACGAGGCCTCCGCGATCGCGGGCGTGCAGGAGTTGGGCAACCTCGTCGTCGTCTACGACGACAACGAGATCTCCATCGAGGACGACACCAAGATCGCCCTCGGCGAGGACGTCGCCAAGCGCTACGAGGCGTACGGCTGGCACGTCCAGACCGTCGACTGGAAGTCCGGGTCCGAGTACGAGGAGGACCCGAAGGCCCTCTTCGAGGCGATCGAGAAGGCCAAGGCCGTCACCGACAAGCCCTCGCTGATCCGCCTGAAGACCATCATCGGCTGGCCCGCGCCGAAGAAGCAGAACTCCTACGCCGCGCACGGCTCCGCCTTGGGCGCCGAGGAGATCGCCGCGACCAAGGAGCTGCTCGGCTTCGACCCGGCCGTGTCGTTCAACGTGCCCGAGGACGTGCTGGAGTACACGCGCGGTTCGATCCGCCGCGGCCAGGACCTGCGCGCCGCGTGGGAGACCGACTTCAACAACTGGGCCGCCGCCAACCCCGCGAACAAGGCCCTGCACGCGCGCCTGTGGGCGGGCGAGTTCCCCGAGGGCTTCGAGGACGCGTTCCCGGTGTTCGAGCCGTCCGCCAAGGGCGTCGCGACCCGTTCGGCCTCCGGCAAGGTCCTGTCGGCGCTCGCGCCGGTCCTGCCCGAGCTGTGGGGCGGCTCGGCCGACCTCGCCGGCTCGAACAACACCACGATGGACGGCGAGCCGTCGTTCCTGCCGCTGTCGCGCCAGACGAAGGCCTACCCGGGCAACCCGTACGGCCGCACCCTCCACTTCGGCATCCGCGAGTTCGCGATGGGCACGATCCTCAACGGCATCAAGCTCCACGGCCCGACCCGTCCCTACGGCGGCACGTTCCTCGTGTTCTCCGACTACATGCGCGGCGCGGTCCGCCTCGCGGCCCTCATGAAGACCCCCGTGGTCTACGTGTGGACGCACGACTCGATCGGCCTCGGCGAGGACGGCCCGACCCACCAGCCGGTGGAGCACCTGGCCTCCCTGCGCGCCATCCCGGGCCTGGACGTCATCCGTCCCGGCGACGCGAACGAGACCGCCGTGGTCTGGAAGACGCTGCTGGGCAAGACCGACCGCCCGGCCGCGCTGGCGCTGACCCGCCAGAACATCCCGGTGTGGGACCGCACGAAGTTCGCTTCGGCCGAGGGCGCCGCGAAGGGCGCGTACACGCTCCTGGACACCGAGGGCACCCCTGACGTGATCCTCATGGCCTCCGGCTCCGAGGTGCAGCTCGCGGTCGAGGCCGCCGAGTCCCTTGCGGGCGAAGGCGTCAAGGCCCGCGTCGTGTCCGTGCCGTCGATCGAGTGGTTCGACGAGCAGGACGAGGACTACCGGGAATCGGTGCTGCCCAAGGCGGTCAAGGCCCGCGTGTCCGTCGAGGCGGGCATCGGCCTGTCCTGGAGGGACCTCGTGGGTGACGCAGGAGTCAGCGTCTCCCTGGAACACTTCGGTGCCTCCGCGCCGTTCGAGAAGCTGTACGAGGAGTTCGGCATCACCGCCGCCGCAGTGGCGGACGCGGCCCGCTCCTCCATCAAGAAGGCACAGCAGTAGCAACGTCGAAGAACTAGCTGGAAAGCTGGAGGAGCACGATGAGCGCGAACGAGAACCTTGCCGGACTGTCGGCGGCGGGGGTGTCCGTCTGGCTGGACGACATCTCGCGTGAACGCCTGGAGACGGGCAACCTGAAGGACCTCATCGCCGGGTCGTCCGTCGCGGGCGTCACCTCGAACCCGTCCATTTTCGCGGCGGCCGTTGCCAAGGGCAACGCCTACGACGAGCAGATCGCGGACCTCGCGGTCCGCGGAGTGAGCGTCGACGAGGCCGCTCGCGCCATCACCACCTTCGACATCCGCTGGGCGGCGGACGTCCTGGCCCCGGTCTTCGAGACCACCGGGGGCCAGGACGGCCGCGTGTCCATCGAGGTCGACCCGCGCCTCGCCCACGAGACGCAGGCGACCATCGCCGAGGCCAAGGCCCTGTGGTGGGCCGTGGACCGGCCGAACACGATGATCAAGATCCCCGCCACCCGGGCCGGGCTCCCCGCCATCACGGCCGCGATCGCGGCGGGCATCAGCGTCAACGTGACGCTGATCTTCTCGCTGCAGCGCTACCGCGAGGTCATGGACGCGTACATGGCGGGCCTGGAGTCCGCCAAGGCCGCCGGGCACGACCTGTCGCAGATCCGCTCCGTCGCCTCCTTCTTCGTGTCCCGTGTGGACTCCGAGATCGACAAGCGGCTCGAGGGCATCGGCACCGACGAGGCCCTGGCCCTCAAGGGCAAGGCCGCGATCGCGAACGCGCGCTTGGCGTACCAGGAGTTCGAGAACGCCTTCGGGTCCGGGCGCTGGGAGTCGCTCGCCGCCGCCGGGGCCGTCCCGCAGCGCCCGCTGTGGGCGTCCACTTCGGTCAAGAGCGCCGACTACCGCGACGTCATGTACGTCGAGGACCTCATCGCCCCCGGCACCGTCAACACCATGCCCGAGGGCACCATGCAGGACTTCGCCGACCACGGCGAGGTCGAGGCGGACACCGTCCGCCCGTTCTACGCGGACGCGGCGACCGTCATGCTCGAGCTCGAGCGCGTCGGCGTCGAGTACGACGACGTCGTGCAGGTGCTCGAGGACGAGGGCGTCGAGAAGTTCATCGTCAGCTGGAAGCAGCTCCTGGGGCAGATCGAATCGAAGCTCGGCGAGAGCACGGTTGTAGAAAGCGGAGCACAGAAGTGAGCGATGTGATGGGCAAGATGGAAGCCGCCGGGGGCCTGGCCGTAACGACCGGCGTCGACGTGAACGCGGCCGTCGAGCGGCTCCGGACCGAGGGCGTCCCGGCCAAGGTCGCCGCCAAGGACGCCACCCTGTGGGGTCCCGAGGCCGCGGAGGAGGCCGCGATCCGGCTCGGCTGGGTCGACACCTTCGAGAAGTCGAAGGAGCTCCTCGCGCCGCTCGCGAAGCTCCGCGCCGAACTGAACGAGCAGGGCGTCGACCACATCGCCCTCGCGGGCATGGGCGGCTCCTCGCTCGCCCCCGAGGTCATCTCCCGCACCCTGGACCTGGGGATCAGCATCCTCGACACCACCGACCCCGGCCAGATCCTGGCCGAGCTCGGCGAGGCCTCGCTGCGGCGCACCGCAGTCGTCGTCTCCTCCAAGTCCGGGTCCACCGTGGAGACCGACTCCCAGCGCCGCGCCTTCGAGCAGGCCTTCGAGTCCATCGGCATCACCGAGCACGCGGGCCGCTTCGTGTTCGTCACCGACCCCGGCTCCGCACTCGAGGAGCTCGCGACGAAGCAGGGCTCGCACCTGTTCCTCGCCGACGCCACCGTGGGCGGGCGCTACTCGGCGCTCACCGCGTTCGGGCTCGTCCCGACCGCGCTCGCGGGCGCCGACGTCGCCGAGCTCATCGACCAGGCCGAGGCCTTCGCGGCCACCATCGGCAGCGAGGACGACGACCCGGCGGTCGTGCTCGGCGCGGTCATCGCGGCCAAGCCGACGATCACCATCGCCGACGACGGCACCGGCGTCGTGGGCCTGGGCGACTGGGCCGAGCAGCTCATCGCCGAGTCCCTCGGCAAGGACGGCAAGGGCACCCTCCCGGTCGTCCTCGAAGGCCCCGCCGCGGCGGGCGCGCGCGGCTCCGACCGCGTGTACGCCACCGTCGGGGGCTCCTCGACGGGCCTGCCGTCCTCGGGTTCGGCACTGGCGATGCCCGATGTGGTCGTCAACGGCCCCCTGGGCGCGCAGTTCCTCGCGTGGGAGCTCGCGACCGCCTACGCGGGCTACCTGATCGGCATCGACCCGTTCAACCAGCCGAACGTCACCGAGTCGAAGAACAACACGAACCGCATCCTCGCCGACGGCCTCCCGGAGGAGCGTCCGCACGCCGTCGACGGCGCGGTGGAGATCTACGGCTCGCACTCGACCACGGTCGCGGGCGCGCTCGGTGAGCTGCTCACCGACGCCGACAGCGAGGGCGCGTACATCGCAGTGCTCGCCTACCTCGACCGGATCGCGGACGCCGACGTGGCGAAGCTCCGGGCCGAGCTGGCCGACCGCACCGGCGCGCCCGTCACGTGGGGCTGGGGACCGCGGTTCCTGCACTCCACGGGCCAGTTCCACAAGGGCGGCCGCCAGACCGGGGTGTTCCTGCAGCTCACCGGCGAGGTCGAGCAGGACCTGGAGATCCCGGGCCGCGACTACACGTTCGCCGGGCTCCAGGCCGCGCAGGCCGCCGGGGACCGCCAGGCCCTCGAGTCGCGCGAGCGCCCGCTCGTGCGCCTGCACCTGACCGACCGCAAGCGCGGTGTCAACCAGATCCTTCACGCCGTGAGGGAGCTGAGCTAGATGGGCGAGACCCTGCACACCAGCAATCCCCTGCGCGACCCCGCCGACCGGCGGCTCCCGCGGATCCCCGAGCCGTGCGCCCTGGTGATCTTCGGTGTCACCGGCGACCTCGCGAAGAAGAAGCTCATCCCGGCGGTCTACGACCTCGCCAACCGGGGCCTGCTCCCGGCGTCGTTCGTGATCGTCGGGTTCGCCCGCCGCGACTGGGGCGACGAGACGTTCGAGGAGATGGCCCGCGAGGCCGCCAAGTCGCACGCCCGCACCCCCTGGCGCGAAGAGGTCTGGGCCCGCCTGGCCGGCAGCTTCAAGTTCGTGCCCGGCACGTTCGACGACGACGAGGCCTTCAACCGCCTCGACGCCACTGTGGACGAGCTGCGCGAGACGCACGGCATCGTCGGCAACGCGGCGTTCTACTTCTCGATCCCGCCGCTGGCGTTCCCCACCGTGCTGAAGCAGCTCAAGCGCACCGGCATGTCGGACAACCGCCAGGACGGCGGCGGCTGGCGCCGCGTCGTGGTCGAGAAGCCGTTCGGCGAGGACCGCGAGTCCGCGGCCGAGCTGAACCACCTCGTCGACGAGGTGTTCACCGCGAACGACGTGTTCCGCATCGACCACTACCTCGGCAAGGAGACGGTGCAGAACATCTTCGCGCTGCGCTTCGCGAACGCCATGTTCGAGCCGATCTGGAACTCCAACTACGTCGACCACGTCCAGATCACCATGGCCGAGGACGTCGGCATCGGCTCCCGGGCCGGGTTCTACGACGACAACGGCGCCGCCCGCGACGTCCTCCAGAACCACGTGCTGCAGCTCCTGGCCATCGCGGCCATGGAGCAGCCCAACGGGTTCGAGGCCGAGGAGATCCGCACCGAGAAGCTGAAGGTCCTGCGGGCCATCAAGCTCCACGACGACCTCGAGGCCACCGCCATCCGCGGCCAGTACGCGGACGGCTGGGTCCAGGGCCGGCCCGTCAAGGGCTACCTCGCCGAGGACAACATCCCCCAGACCTCGACCACCGAGACCTACGCGGCGGTCCAGCTCGGCATCCAGAACCGGCGCTGGAACGGCGTCCCGTTCTACCTGCGCACGGGCAAGCGGCTCCCCAAGCGGGTCACCGAGATCGCGGTGGTCTTCAAGGAGGCCCCGCACATGCCCTTCGCCGACTACGACACCAAGACGCTCGGCAACAACCAGCTGGTCATCCGCGTCCAGCCGGACGAGGGCATCACGGTGAAGTTCGGCTCGAAGGTCCCCGGCACCGGCATGGAGCTGCGGGACATCTCGATGGGCTTCGGCTACGGCGAGACCTTCACCGAGTCCAGCCCCGAGGCGTACGAGCGGCTCATCCTGGACGTCCTCCTGGGCGACAAGACCCTGTTCCCCGACGCGCAGGAGGTCGACGCCTCCTGGGCCGTCGTCGACCCGCTCGAGGAGTTCTGGGCGGGCACCAAGCCCGAACCTTACGAGTCCGGGACCTGGGGCCCCACGGGCGCCGATCTCATGCTGCAATCGTCCGGCCGCCGCTGGCGCCGGGCCTAGAAGGGGAGTCTGGACGTGCATCTGAAGGACACCACCACCGGCGACATCATGAAGACGCTGGCGAAACTCCTGCACGAGGTGGGCGGCGCCTCCGGCCTCGCCCTCAACCTGGTCGCACTGACCACTGAGGACGAACGCGAGGAGGTCGAGAAGGCCGCCTCGGTCGCCGCGCAGGAGCACCCGTACCGGCTCATCATGGCGATCCCGCGCGACCTCGAGACCGACGTGGCGCGCATCGACGCCGAAGTGACCGTGGGCGAACGGCTCGGCTCGGCCGAGGCGATCATCCTGCGGCTCGACGGCCCCGCCGCCGCGCACCTCAGCTCGATCGTGCTGCCGATGCTGGCCTCTGACGTCCCGGTGGTCACCTGGTGGCTCCTCGACCCGGTCCGGTACGGACTGGAGCAGGAGCTGCGCAGCTTCGCCGACCGCCGCATCACGTACTCGGCCCGCGCGAACGACCCCGTGCAGTCGCTCTACCGGCGCGCCGAGACCTACGTCTCGGGCGACACCGACATCTGCTGGACCCGCATCTCCCTGTGGCGCTCGCTCATCGCCAGCGCCTTCGACGGGGTGACCCACGCGGTCGAGAAGATCACCATCAAGGCCGCCGAGAACGACCCGTCGGCGCAGCTCATGGCCGCGTGGCTGCACACGCGCCTGGGCGTCTCGCCGGAGATCGTCGACACCACGGTGGTGCGCAACTCCGAGCACCTGCCCGCGATCGCCTCCGTGGCGTTCACGATGGCCGGCGGCGAGACCATGGAGGTCGAGCGGAAGGCGGACGGCACCACGGTACTGCGCCAGGCGGGGCTGCCGAAGCGCCGCCAGACGCTGCAGGGCCGCACGCTCGGGCAGCTGCTCGCGGAGGAGCTGCGGCACATCGACCCCGACACCGCGTACCGGAAGGTCCTCGAGACCTTCCAGGAGCACTATGCGGGCGAGCGGGCGATCGTATGAGCCGTACGGGTGCGGTGATCGTCCACAACGACGCCGACGTGCTCGCGGAGGCGGTGGCGGCGCGGCTGCTCAACCGGCTCGCGGACGCACAGTCGCGCAGCGGCTCAGGGGCAGAGTCGCGTCGCGGTGAGGCGTCGATCGTCCTGACGGGCGGGCGGATCGCGGCGAAGGTGTACCAGAACATCCTGGGCTCGCCGATCCGCACGGTCGTGGACTGGTCGAAGGTCGACTTCTGGTGGGGCGACGAGCGGTTCCTGCCGTCCGGCGATGCCGAGCGGAACGAGACGCAGGCGCGGCAGGCGTTCCTGGACCACCTGCCGGTGGACCCGGAGCGCGTGCACCCCATGGCGGCCGCCGACGCGGTGGACACGCCGGAGGACGCGGCGTCCCTGTACCGCGCGGAGCTGGCGAAGGCCGCCGGTGGCGAGGGCGTTCCGGCATTCGACCTGCTGCTCTTGGGCATCGGCGAGGACGGCCACGTGGCGTCCCTGTTCCCGGGGAACCCGGCGCTGGAGGCCGCGGGCTCGGCGGTGGGGGTGCGCAACTCCCCCAAGCCGCCGCCGGAGCGGGTCTCGCTGACGATGCCGGCGATCAACGCCGCCACGGCGGCGTGGATCATCGCCTCGGGCGAGGGCAAGGCCGAGGCGGTCGACGAGGCCCTGTCGAAGGGCGAGCTTCCGGCGGGCCGCGTGAAGGCGGTGGGCCACACCAGGTGGCTCATCGACAAGGACGCGGCCTCGCGGCTGAAGCACCTCGAATTCTAGGCAAGCGCGAGGGCCCGGATCTTCCCTGCGGGGGAGGGTCCGGGCCCTTCGTCGTGTCGGCGGCGCGTCGCCCGACCGTGCGCCGTCGGGCCTCTCAGTAGAGGGAGCGCTCGCCGCGGGCGGCGGCCCTGGCGGCCAGGGCTTCGGCGAGGAGGTCTTCCGCCTCTTCGTCGCTGCGGCGCTCGCGCACGTAGGTGAGGTGGGACTTGTACGGCTTGGCGGTGCGGCGTTCCGGGGGGTTCTCCTGGTCGGGACTGGCGGGCCAGCCGCAGCAGGTGCAGTCCCATTCGGTCGGGACCTCGACGTAGAGCGCGAATGACAGTGCGGTCTCGTGTCCGTTGGCGCACCAGTACTTGATGTGCTGCCGCGGCACCGGCTCGCCGCGTTCCGAGTGGAGGCCCGGGGTGGCGCCTATGCGAGTGCCTCGGATGGCCTGTCCGTTGGACATATGTGTGATCGCTCCTCACAGACGGGGGATCTTCTGTGGATGTCGACCGGACACGGCTGCAGTGAGGAGCCTGCGGGAAGGGACCGCGACTCCCCTTGAGCGTCGCCGTGGAGTCACCGGTCGGAGCGGCTGGGGCACCGCCCTCAGCAATTCTATGACGCAAAGCACACACTGTAAAGACTACGGCGAAATGGTTTCACATAAAGACAGGGACCGTGCACTCACGCACGGCCCCGTCACTGCGCCTTGACGATCGGGTCCGTCCCTAGGAGATGCGCAGTACGATCTTGCCCCTGGTCCGCCCGGTCCGGCTCGCCCGCCAGGCATCGGCCGCGCGATCCAGCGGATACGTCTCCGAGATCGGCACGATCAACTCGCGCGATTCGATGAGGTTCGCCAAGGTGTCGAGGTCCTTCGGCGTCACGCTCATGAACACGTAGTGCCCGCCCGCGTCCCGCACTCCGGGGTCCACAACGGACACCACGCGCGACGGATCGGTACCGGCCTCGATCGACACCTCCACCGCGTCACCGCCCACGGCGTCGACGGCCGCATCTGGCCCGCCTGGCACCAGCAGCTTGAGCCGCTCCAGCAGTCCCGGCCCGTACTCGAGCGGCTCGGCCCCGAACGCCTGCAGGTAGTCGTGGTTGCGGACGCTGGCGGTCCCGATGACCCGCGCGCCGCGGGCTTTGGCGATCTGCACGGCGATGGTCCCGACGCCGCCGGCCGCGGCATGGACGAGCACCGTGTCGCCTTCCTTGGCCTGCACGGTGTCGAGCGCCTGCAGGGCCGTCACGCCGACGAGCGAGAGCCCTCCGGCGGAGTCCCAGTCGAGGCTCGCGGGCTTGCGCGCGATCATCCACGGCTCGGCCACGGTGTACTCGGCGTAGGTCCCCCACTTGGCGACGGGGCGGCGCACGTAGCCGAACACCTCGTCCCCCACCGCGAAGCCCTCGGCCTCGGCGCCGACCTCGGCCACGACGCCTGCGGCGTCCCAGCCGGGAATGAGCGGGAACTCCCCCGGGATCATCGAATCGAGATGCCCGGCCGCGACCTTCCAGTCCACCGGGTTCACCGAGGTCGCCTTCAGGTTCACGAGCACCTCCCCGGCCGCGCACGGCGGCCGCGGCACATCGGCGACTTCGAGCTCATCGGCCCCGCCGTAGCGGGGCAGCACCACTGCTTTCATACGTGGCATCCCACCATGAATCGGCAGCCGGTAAGTCGAAAGCGGGAGAAGCGAAGCGGCCCGCCCGAGCAATGCTCGGGCGGGCCGCTTCGAAAGTCTGGGGCCGTCTTAGACGACGGTGCTGCTAGGCGACAATGCGGAGGAGGAGACCGAAGGCCACGATGCAGGCGAACCAGATGACACCGACGCCGATCGTGATGCGCGTGAGGTTCTTCTCCGCCACCGATGAACCGGACGCCACCGAGGACATGCCGCCGCCGAACATGCTCGACAGGCCGCCGCCCTTGCCCTTGTGCAGCAGCACCATGAGGATCAGAACGCCGCTGGAGAGCAGCAGGAGGATCATCAGGGTATAACTCAGAACCGTCAACATCGGTGATCGGGTGTCCTCTCAGCAATTCTGGCCCGTTATGGGGCGCGGGCCGCGTCCGATTCTAGCTGGTTGCCACATTCGGGAGGCAACCAGTGTCATGTGCACATGACACCTCGCCGTTGGCCAGTACACAAACGCAAGGAGCCGCCGCACAACGCTGTGCGGCGGCCCTGTCTGCGGCCTGCAGTGCTCAGCTCGGGCACTGCACGCGTTTGGTACTACGCCCCTGCATGCTCCGGACTGAGCACACATTCCCTACGCACTGGCGTGCTCCGGGAAACGTACGATCTTGGCGAACTCTTCAGCGTCCAGGCTCGCGCCGCCCACGAGGGCGCCGTCGATGTCGGGCTTGGCCATGATCTGGGCGACGTTCCCGGACTTGACCGAACCGCCGTAGAGGATCCGGACCCGCTCCGCGACCGCACCGAACTTCTCGGCGAGCGCGAGGCGCAGGGCCCCGATGACCTCCTGGGCGTCTTCGGCGCTGGCCGTGCGGCCGGTGCCGATGGCCCAGACGGGCTCGTAGGCCACGACGACCTTGGCGAGCTCTTCCTCGGTGAGGCCGTCGACCGCCGCGATGAGCTGGCTGACGGAGTGCGCGATGTGGTCGCCCGCCTCGCGCACGTCCAGGGCCTCGCCGACGCAGAGGATCGGGCTGATGCCGTTGTTGAGGGCCTGGCGGACCTTGGCGGCCACCAGTTCGTCGCCCTCTTCGTGGTACTGGCGGCGCTCGGAGTGGCCGACGGCCACGTAGGAGCAGCCCAGCTTCGCGAGCATCGAGCCGGCGATCTCGCCGGTGTAGGCACCGGACGGGTGCGCCGACAGGTCCTGCGCGCCGAAGCCGATGGTGAGCTTGTCGCCGTCGACCAGCGTCTGCACGCTGCGGATGTCGACGAACGGCGGGAGGACGACGGTCTCGACCGCTTCGAGCTGCTCACGGGTGAGGCTGAAGGCCAGCTTCTGCACCAGTGCGATCGCTTCGAGGTGGTTGAGGTTCATCTTCCAGTTGCCGGCGATGAGCGGCTTGCGGGTCTCAGTCATCTTCAATTCTCCAGTGCGTCAAGGCCGGGCAGGGTCTTGCCCTCGAGGTACTCGAGGCTCGCCCCTCCGCCGGTCGAGATGTGGCCGAAACCGTCCTCGGGCAGGCCGAGGGTGCGGACCGCGGCGGCGGAGTCGCCGCCGCCGACCACCGAGAACGCCTCGGAGTCCACGAGCGCCTGCGCGACGGTCTTGGTGCCGGCGGCGTAGTCGGGGAACTCGAAGACGCCCATGGGGCCGTTCCAGAACACGGTCTTGGCGCCGGCGATCCGGTCCGCGAAGAGCTTCGCGGACTCGGGGCCGATGTCGAGGCCCATGCGGTCGGCCGGAATCGCGTCCACGCCCACGGTGAGCGGCTCGGCGTCGGCGGCGAACTCGGCCGCGGTGGTCGTGTCGACCGGCAGCAGCAGTTCGACGCCGAGTTCCTTCGCGCGCTCGAGGTAGTCCTTGCAGACCTTGATCTGGTCCTTCTCGAGCAGCGAGGAGCCGACCTCGTAGCCCTGGGCGGCGAGGAAGGTGAACATCATGCCGCCGCCGACGATGAGCGTGTCGACCTTGTCGAGCAGGTTGTCGATGACCGCGAGCTTGTCGGAGACCTTCGCGCCGCCGAGGATCACGACGTACGGCTGCTCAGGCTTGCCGGTGAGCTTCGAGAGGACCTCGACCTCTTTCGCGATGAGCCAGCCCGCGTAGCGCGGGAGCAGCTGCGCGACGTCGTACACGGAGGCGTGCTTGCGGTGCACGGCGCCGAAGGCGTCGTCCACGTACACGTCACCGAACGCGGCCAGCTGGCCGGCGAACTCGGCCCGCTGGGTGTCGTCCTTGCTGGTCTCGCCCTTGTTGAAACGCAGGTTCTCCAGCAGCAGGACGCCGCCGTCGCCCTGGGCGACGGCCTTGTTCTCAGCGTCCGTCCCGACGGTGTCGGTCGCAAAGGCGACCTCGCGGCCGAGGACCTCGCCGAGGCGCTGGGCCACGGGGGCCAGCGAGAAGGCGGGGTCGGGCTCGCCCTTGGGGCGGCCCAGGTGCGAGCACACCACGACGCGGGCGCCGGCTTCGGCCAGCGCCTTGACGGTGGGCGCGACGGCGCGGATGCGGCCGTCGTCGGTGATGTTCTTCCCGTCGAGAGGGACGTTGAGGTCGGCGCGTACGAGTACGCGCCGACCGTTGACGCCCTCCTGCAGGAGTTCGTCGAGCGTCTTCATCAGGCTGCTAGCCGACCAGCTTGACGAGGTCGACGAGGCGGTTCGAGAAGCCCCACTCGTTGTCGTACCAGCCGAAGACCTTGACCTGGTTGTCGATGACCTTGGTCAGGAGGCCGTCGATGATGCACGAGTGCGGGTCGGTCTCGATGTCCTTGGAGACGATCGGGTCCTCGGTGTAGTACATGATGCCCTTGAGCGGGCCCTCGGCGGCGGCCTTGAGCGCGGCGTTGACCTCTTCGGCCGTCACGTTGCGCGACGCCTCGAAGGTGAGGTCGGTGATCGAGCCGGTCGCGATCGGGACGCGCAGCGAGTAGCCGTCGAGCTTGCCGTTGAGCTCGGGCAGCACCACACCGACGGCCTTGGCGGCGCCAGTCGTGGTGGGCACGACGTTGAGACCGGCGGCACGGGCCCGGCGCGGGTCCTTGTGCGGGCCGTCCTGCAGCATCTGGTCCTGGGTGTAGGCGTGGATCGTGGTCATCAGACCCTTTTCGATGCCCACGGACTCGTTGAGGACCTTGGCCATGGGGGCCAGGCAGTTGGTGGTGCAGGACGCGTTCGAGATGATGTTGTGCTTCTCGGCGTCGTACTTGTCGTGGTTGACGCCCATCACGATCGTGATGTCCTCGTTCTTCGCCGGAGCGGAGATGATGACCTTCTTGGCGCCGCCTTCGAGGTGGGCCGAGGCCTTCGTGCCGTCGGTGAAGAAGCCGGTGGACTCGATGACGACGTCGACGCCGGCCTCGCCCCAGGGGAGGTTCTTCGGGTCGCGCTCGCTGAACGCCTTGATGGTCTTGCCGTTGACGGTGAGCTCACCGTCGCCGATCTTGACCTCGTACGGCAGGCGGCCGAGGATCGAGTCGTACTTGAGCAGGTTGGCGATCGTGTTGAGGTCGCCGAGGTCGTTGAAGGCGACGATTTCGACATCGGCACCAGAGGCGAGAACCGCCCGGAAGAAGTTGCGCCCAATTCGGCCGAAGCCGTTGACGCCCACACGGATGGTCACGTGGCCATCTCCTCGCTTGAACAGGATCGAATAACTGACTGAGACCGGGAGCGGTCTCGTACGCGATCCGTTCAGCCGAATAGCGACGGTGGAACAGATCGCTGTTCGGCCTCGTCGCCGAGCACTTTCTTGACCCTACCGCTGCGGTTCCTGAACCTGTCGCGGCCGGTTCCCCCCGATCATGTCACACCCGGAACAGGGGTGTGACATCGCGGTTAAGCGTAGCGGTTGATCGGCCTCCGGTCCGGGTTCCCGCGCCGAAGGCCGGGCAGGTCGCGCGCCGTTCAGGCGACGAGCATTTCCTCTTCGGCCACAACGTCGTCGGGGCCGGGGATGCCGTGCTCCTGGGCGCGTTTGGTGGCCATGTTGATGAGGCGGCGGATGCGCCCGGCGATGGCGTCCTTCGTCAGCGGCGGGTCGGCGAGCGCGCCGAGCTCCTCGAGGGAGGCCTGGCGGTGGTCGAGGCGCAGGCGCCCGGCGGAGGCGAGGTGCTCGGGGACGTCGTCGCCGAGGACTTCGAGGGCGCGGGTGACCTTCGCGGCGGCGGCGACGGCGGCGCGGGCGGAGCGGCGCAGGTTGGCGTCGTCGAAGTTGGCGAGGCGGTTGGCGGTGGCGCGCACTTCGCGGCGGACGCGGCGCTCCTCCCAGGTGAGGACCGAGGAGTGGGCGCCGAGGCGGGTGAGGAGTTCGCCGATGGCGTCGCCGTCGCGGATGACGACGCGGTCGACGCCGCGCACGTCGCGGGACTTGGCGGCGATGCCGAGGCGGCGGGCGGCGCCGACGAGCGCGAGCGCCGATTCGGGGCCGGGGCAGGTCACTTCGAGGGAGGAGGAGCGGCCGGGCTCGGTGAGCGAGCCGCGGGCGAGGAAGGACCCGCGCCAGGCGGCCTCGGCGCAGCACGGGTAGGCGCCGACGACGTGGTTGGGCAGGCCCCGGACGGGGTAGCCGCGCTGGTCGGTGAGGCCGATCTGCTTGGAGAACGCCCGGCCGTCGGCCATGACGCGCAGCAGGTAGTGGTTGTTGCGGCGCAGCCCGGCGGCCACGAGCACGTGGATCTCGGACTCGTAGTGGTAGAGCTGGTCGATCATCTTCTTGGCGCGGCGGGCGACGTTGCCGGCGTCGACCTCGGCCTCGACCACGACGTTGCCCTGGCCGACGAGGTGCAGGCCGCCTGCGAAGCGGAACAGCGCGCCCAGTTCGGCGCGCTGGCAGCAGGACTTCGTCACCTCGATGCGACTGAGTTCGTCCTTGACCTCCGAGGTCATCGCCATTCGTTAACCACCATCTTCGACCAGCAGGTTTCCCAATACGGCAGCCAGCGCGGCGACGTCGTGCGTCACGCCGTCGGCGGCGAGGTCCGCCGCGACCAGCTGCGCCTCCAACGATTGTGCCGCACTGTTCAACGATCCGGGATCGGCGAGGGTTCGGGTGTCGCCTGCGAGGACGTAGTGAAACCGGACACCTTCCGCGTACCGGCGCAGCGTGTCGACGTGACCGGCGAGGGTGAGGCCGTCTGTCTCCTTCTCCTCCGAGAGGTTGAGCACGACGATCCGCTTGGCCTTCGCGGCGCCGATGGCCTCGCGGAGGTCGGGAAGGAGCAGGTGCGGGATGACGGAGGTGTACCAGGAGCCGGGGCCGAAGACGTGCCAGTCGGCCGCGGCGACGGCTTCGAGGGTCTCGGGGCAGGCGGTGGCGCTCGCGGGGAGGAGTCGCACGTCCTTGACGCTGCCGTCGGCGACGGCGATGTCGTGCTGGCCGACGATGGTGCGGGTGCCGCTGCCTTCGAAGAGGTCGGCCTCGATGTCGAGCGGGGTGCAGGACATGGGGAGGACGCGGGTGCGGGAGCCGAGGAGGCGGGCGGCGAAGTCGAGGGCGTCCACGGGGTTGGCGTGGAGTTCGAGGAGGCCGGTGAGGACGACGTTGCCGACAGGGTGGCCGGTGAGGAAGTCCTGGCCGCCGAAGCGGTGGGAGAAGAGGCGGGCGGTCTCGGACTTCGCCGTGTCGGCGGTGGCGATGAGGGCTTTGCGCAGGTCGCCGGGGGGCAGGACCGGGCGGGTGGCGCGAATGTCGCCGGTGGAGCCGCCGTCGTCGGCCACGGTGACCACGGCCGTAATCTCGACGTCGAGCCTGGAGAGGGCGCGGAGGGCGGTCGAGAGGCCCCGTCCGCCGCCGAACGCGACGACGCTGGTCATGCGGTCACCTCGGGAGTGCGGCGCTCGGGGCGGGGAGGTGGGGCGTCCGGGGGACCCGCGTCGGCGGTGGCCTCGGCGGGTCCTGGGGGCGCGTCGGTCACTCGTTGCCCCGGTCGCGGTGGTGGGTGTTCGCGGGGAAGCCGGCGGCGCTGAGGCGCTTCGCCAGCGATTCGGCGATGGCGACGGAACGGTGCTTGCCGCCGGTGCAGCCGATGGCGATCGTCATGTAGCGCTTGCCTTCCCGCTCGAACCCTTGGGTGGTGCCGAGCAACAGGGACGCGTAGGCGGCGACGAATTCCTCGGCGCCGTCCTGGCCGAGGACGTAGTCGGAGACGTCCTGGTCGGTCCCGGTGTGCTCGCGCAGGGTGGGAACCCAGTACGGGTTGGGAAGGAATCTTACGTCGGCCACGTAGTCCGCATCGCGCGGGATGCCGTACTTGAACCCGAATGACATGCAGGTGAACTGGAGTCCCGGGGTGGAGGGCGCGAGGAAGGCCTCCTCGACGCGCGACCGCAGCTGGTTCTCGTTGAGGTGGGTGGTGTCGAACAGGGTGTCGGCCGAGCCGCGGGCCGGTTCGAGGATGCGGCGCTCGGCGGCGATGCCGTCGGCGAGCATGCCGTCGCCCTGGAGCGGGTGGGCTCGGCGGACCTTCTCGAAGCGGCGGATGATGATGTCGTCGTCCGCGTCGACGAACACGAGGTGCGGTTTGAAGCCGCCCTTGCGGAGGTCCTCGATGACGCCCACGAGGTCGGTCATGAACGCGCGCGAGCGCACGTCGAGGACCATCGCGGTGCGCCGCACCTCTTCTCCCCCGGCCGCGGCCAGCTCGGCGGCCTGGCCGACGAGCGATTCGGGGAGGTTGTCGATGACGTAGTAGCCGACGTTCTCCAACGCGCGCGCCACGGTCGAGCGCCCGCCGCCCGAGATGCCGGTGACGATCACGAGGTCCAATTCACTGCGGTCGGTCTTGCCTGCCTGCACTGCTGCCACACCCATAAGTCAAGTATCCCCGAGTTCGTTCCTGCCGCCGTGGTGACACGGCTTCGACGTGCTTGCCGAACTGACAAGCGTATTACTACCCGCCGCGTCTCAAGCCCCGTTGTCGCCGGGATTACGCAGATGTGTCTGCAAAGCCTCCGCCAGTTTCGGGCCGATGCCCGGCACGGCCTCCAGATCGGACAGTTCGGCCTCGCGGATGCGCTTGACGGAGCCGAACTGCTTGAGGAGCGCCTTGCGCTTGGACTCGCCCAGGCCGGGCACGCCGTCGAGGGCGGAGGTGATGAGGCTCTTGCGTCTCCTGGTGCGGTGCAAGGAGATCGCGAAGCGGTGGGCTTCGTCGCGGACGCGCTGCATGAGGTACAGCGCCTCGGAGGTGCGCGAGAGGATCACCGGGTAGTCCTCGCCGGGGAGCCAGATCTCCTCGAGGCGCTTGGCGAGGCCGGCGAGGTTGATCGTGTCGATGCCGAGCTCGGCGAAGACGGCCTCGGCGGCGGCGACCTGCGGCTGGCCGCCGTCGACGACGAGCAGCTGCGGCGGGTAGTGGAAGCCGCGGCGGGGCTCGGCGGCCTCTGCGGGTTCCTCGCCCTCCTCGACGGGCGAGCCGGTGGGCTGCTCCGCGAGTTTGGCGAGGCGGCGTCGCAGGGTCTCCTGGAGGCTCGCGAGGTCGTCCTTGCGCTCGCCCTTGATGACGAAGCGGCGGTACTCGCTCTTGCGCGGCAGGCCGTCCTCGAAGACGACCATCGACGCGACCACGTCCTCGCCCTGGGACTGCGAGACGTCGTAGCACTCGATCCGCAGCGGGGCCTCGGGCAGGTCGAGGGCGTCCGCGAGCTCTTCGAGGGCCTTGGAGCGGGCGGTGAGGTCGCCGGCGCGCTTGAGCTTGTGGCGCTGGAGATTCTCGATCGCGTTCTTCTCGACGGTCTCGGCCAGGGCGCGCTTGTCGCCGCGGCGGGGCACACGCAGGTCGACCTTCGCACCGCGGCGTTCGGAGAGGAGTTCGGCGAGGGCGGGGGCGTCGCCTGGCAGGGCCGGGACGAGCACTTCGCGGGGCACGACCTCGTTCTGCTCGCCGTAGAACTGGAGGCAGAAGCTCTCCACGATGCCGGGGAGGTCGATGGGCTCGGGCTTGTCGATGACCCAGCCGCGCTGGCCGCGGATGCGGCCGCCGCGCACGTGGAAGACCTGCACGGCGGATTGGAGCTCGTCGTCGGCGACGGCCATGACGTCGCAGTCGACGTCCTCGGCGAGGACCACGACCTGCTGCTCGAGGACCTTGTCGAGGGCGGCGAGGTCGTCGCGCAGGCGCGCGGCCCGCTCGAACTCGAGCGCTTCGGAGGCCTCCTGCATCTCCTTGAGGAGGCGGCGGCGGACCGGGGCGTGGTCGCCGGACATGAAGGCGCAGAAGCCGTTCACGAGTTCGCGGTAGTCCTCCGCGGAGATGCGGCCGACGCAGGGGGCGGAGCACTTGCCGATGTCGGCGAGGAGGTTGGGGCGACCGATCCGGTTGCAGCGCTTGTACTCCGAGTCGGAGCAGGTGCGGATCGGGAAGACGCGGGTGAGGAGGTCGAGGGTCTGGCGGATCGCCCACGCGGAGCCGAAGGGCCCGAAGTAGCGCACGCCCTTGCGGCGGGCGCCGCGCATCACCTGGGCGCGGGGGAACTCCTCCCCCACGGTGACGGCCAGCCAGGGGTAGGACTTGTCGTCCTTGAACATGACGTTGAAGCGCGGGTCGTACTCCTTGATCCAGGTCCACTCCAGTTGGAGGGCCTCGACCTCGGTGGCGACCACGGTCCACTCGACGCTGCGGGCGGTGTTGACCATCCGCCGGGTGCGCTCGTGCAGTCGCGTCTCGTCGGCGAAGTAGGAGTTCAGCCGGTTGCGGAGGTTCTTGGCCTTGCCTACGTAGATGACCCGACGGTCGCGGTCGCGAAAGCGGTAGACGCCCGGTGCGGTCGGGATGGTGCCGGGGGCGGGACGGTAATCAACTGCCACACCACAAGGATATGACCCGCCCCCGACACACTGGTGACTACGGCATGGCCGCCAAGGCCTTCAGCTCCGCTTGGAGGTCCTCGACCTCGTCGCGGCCGATGCCGCGCGCGGTGAACCACGAGCCGAGGTTCTCCACGTCACGCTCCAGGAAGCCCATCCCGAGCGGGTTCGCGTAGATGTCCACGACCTGCGGGAGGTCGAGGACGACGAGGCGGCCGTCGTGGACCACGGTGTTGTACGGCGAGAGGTCGCCGTGCGCGAAACCGAGTTCGGTCATGCGCCGCAGCGACTCGCAGGCCTGCTCCCACAGGCTGTCGAGCTCGTCCGCGTCGGGTCTGGTCTCGGCGAGCCGCGGCGCGGCGGTGCGGCCGTCGCCGATGAACTCCATGACCACTTCGCGGCCGAGGACCTGGACCGGGTACGGGACCGCGACCCCGGCGTTGTGGAGGCGCTTGAGCGCGTCGAACTCCGCGGCGGCCCAGCGTCCCGCGGCCTGCTCGAGGCCGAACGTGGTGCGCTTGGCCATGGCGCGGACGTCGCGCGAGCGCTTCGCGCCGCGTCCGGCCATGTAGTCGCCGGCCCGGTTGAACTGGGTGTGCTCGGCGCTGCGGTAGCGCTTCGACGCGAGGATCACGGCCCGGTCGGTGCCCGGGACGGCGCGTTCGATGAGGAAGACATCGGCTTCCTTACCGGTCTTGAGGACGCCGAGTTCGTAGTCGACGGCCCCGTGGTCGGTGATGACCCACGCCGGCCGGGGTTCCGGGCCGCGCTGCAGCGGCTCGGAGTCCCACCAGATCGACCACCGGTCGCCCGTGGGCGGGCCGTCGTCCTGCGGCATGTCGTCGTCGAAGTCGGTGCGCATCTCCTCGAACCGGGCCTGGTCCTCGTCTGAGAAGACCCGCATGTTCTTGGACTTGCGGCTTTTGATGGATTGGAAGGATTCGGAGAAGTCAGACTTGCGTGCCAAGGTGGCGAGCTCCTGGAGGAAGGTCCGTCGCTCGCTGCGGAATCAGCGCGAGCCGACGGGAGGTGAACTGAGTTTCAAGGCATGAACGCGGACAACGACAGCCATCAGTAACACCTCCAATCCTCAAGAGCCCCAAGGCGACACGCCTCGGGCAACAGCGAGAAGCCTAGCGGAACCCTCGCGAGCCGCGCAACTGGTTTTTCAGCGTGTGCCGCGCCACATCAGTGGCCGGCGGACTCGTACCGCTTCATGCCCGCTCTCGCCACGAGGGCGCAGACGCCGACCAGGGCCAGGGCGATCGCGGGCGGGAACGCGAGCCACCACTGCGGGAGCCGGCCGGTGAGGATCCCGACCGGGATGAAGTTGACGAAGGCGAGGGGCACGGCCCAGGTGAGGAGGGCGCGGACCGCCCGCGGGTAGATGGTCAGGGGGAAGCGCGTGGCGGTCTCCTGGGTCTGGGCGGTCAGCCAGGCGAAGATCGGGCTCGGGCCCTTGATCCAGAAGTTCAGGCAGTTCATCGTCGTGATGATCGTCAGCTGCACGGTGACGGCGCAGAGGAGGAGCAGGGCCGCCGCGGGGATCAGCGACGGCGCGATGCCCGCGCCGCTCCAGCCGATGGCGATCATCGTCGCGCCCGTGGTCAGGTTCGCCGCCGACTGCATGCCGATGGCGCTGGCGCCGATCTGCATCATCACCGGGGCGGGGCGGACGACCGCGTAGTCGAGGCCGCCGTCGACGATCTTCCGGCCCACGGTCCAGATGCCGTCCCAGCCGACCTCGGTCACCGCATCGGTGAGGACCATGAAGCCGATGAGCAGGAGCATCTCCGGGAAGCCCCAGCCGTCGAGGGTGGTGATCTGCGCGAAGATCACCGCGATGAAGGCGATCTGGGCGGCCTGCTGGATCAGCGCGACCGAGACCATCGTCCAGAAGTCGGCCGGGTACTCGGTGATCGAGCGGAACTGCGCGGCGATCAAGCGGACGTAGACGGCGGCGTTGTGGCGCATGTCAGCCTCCATGGATGGTGACGGCCCGGACCGCGCGGCTCCACAGCCATCGCCCGAGGAACCAGAGGGCGACCACCCACGCGAGCTGGGCCGCGATGAGCCCGAGCGCGCCGAGGGCGTCGACCCGGCCGAGGTAGATCTGGGACGGGGTGGTCGTGAAGTGGACGAACGGCAGGCACCAGGCGAGGACCTGCATCGGTTCGGGCATGATCGCCAAGGGCACCATGGCCCCCGAGAAGAACGCGACGACGGTCTGCCGGGCCCACATGACGCCCTGGTAGCTGCGGGTCCAGAAGCACAGCATGGTCGAGAGGTAGACGACGCTGAACGCGATGGGCGCGATCAGCGCGATGCTGACGAGCGTGAGCAGCCCCGCGGCGAACGAGGCCGGCGGCAGCGGCGTGAAGAAGATCAGCGCGATGGTGAGCCCGACCGCCATGGTCGGGAGCGACCCGGCGAGGCCGCCGTAGAACTCGGCGGCGCGGGCCCGCTGGAAGTCGACGGGCTTGAGCAGGTCGATCGCGACGCTGCCGTCGAGGATGCGCTGCGCGGTATCGGAGCCGCTGAAGATGAAGGTGCCCGTGACGAAGCCGATCACGTAGTACGTGCGCATGGCGTCCCAGTCGTAGCCGGCGACCGAGCCCTGCTCGGCGAGGATGGTCCCCCACAAGGTGAGCGACACGAGGAGTTCGCCGCCGCCGAGCACGACGCTGAAGACCCAGTTCAAGCGGTAGGCGAGGCGCCGTTTCAGCGCGACGACGGCCAGCGCGAGGTCGACGGAGAACGCGCCTGGGCGCGCTCGGACGGGGATGGCAGTCAAGGGCATCAGCATCCAGGGCTCAAGGGGAAGGCGGCAGACCAGCTTGCACCGCAAGGGATTGCCGAGTCAACGCCATTTCCGCTGACCGGAGCGCGACGGCGCCCGGCCGAACAGACACCGGTGTCGCGCTACCACTCCCGGACTTGATACGCAAATAATGATACGGTTACCAATATGGGACTCAAAGAACCTAGCGAGATCGGTGTTCGCGAACTTCGCCAGAACGCCGGCAAGTACCTGGCCTGGGTCAACCAAGGCCACGAGCTGATCGTGACCAACCACGGCAAACCAGCGGCGAAGCTCGTGCCGATCGACGACACGAGCGGTGACAGGATTCAGGCGAAGATTCGTTCCGGGCGCCTCCTCGCACCCGAAGTCGCCGGGGATCCGATGGACATTCCGATCGTCGTTCCAACCTCTCCGGTGCGGTCCAGCCAGGAGATCCTGGATGAGCTCCGAGAGGACCGGGTGTGATCTACCTCGACACCTCGGCCTTGATGAAGCTGGTCGTCGCCGAGGCTGAATCTCAGGCACTCGTGGACTGGTTGAAGGCACATCCAGGACACGATTGGGCGACCAGCGATCTGACTCGAGTGGAGCTGCTCCGCGGTGTGATGCGGCAGGAGCCAACGGCGTTGCTGCAGGCACAGCAACGACTCTCGCGCATGATCCGCATCCCTCTCTCGGAGAGCATCCTTGAGTTCGCCGCAACCTGTCAGCCTCCGTCGCTTCGATCGCTTGACGCGATACATCTCGCGTCGGTGCTCCGTGAGCGCGAGGACATCGAGTGGATGATCGTCTACGACAAGCGACTCCTCGAAGTAGCGAGCCTCAACGGCATCAAGGTCGCCTCGCCTTCCTGACCATTGCAAAGTGTTCGGATCAGTGCCCGGCGGAGTCGTAGGCTTTCAGGCCCGCCCGGAAGACGAGGACGGCGAGGAGGACGGTGGCCGCCGCCGCGATCGGCGGGGCGATGAGCCACCAGGGGTCGGTCTTGCCGGTGAGGATCTGGACCGGGATGAAGCTGGCGAACGCGAGCGGCAGGCCGAAGGTGAGGGCGATGCGGACCGCGATCGGGAAGATCGTGAGCGGGAACCGCATGGACTCGTTCTGGATCTCGGTGAGCAGGAACGCGACGACCGGGGACCGGCCCTGCATCCAGAAGTTCGCCGCGTTCGCGATCGTCAGCAGCGCCGCCTGGATCACTATGCCGCAGAACAGCAGGAACACTCCGACAGGGACGGCCGCGAGGCCGACGCCCGAGCCGATCCAGCCGTAGACGAGCATCCCCAGGCCGAGCGACACCTCGCCGAAGACCTGCATCCCGACATGCTTGGAGCCCACCTGGATCAGCACCGGCGCGGGCCGGGTGATGCGGTAGTCCAGGTCGCCTTGGACGATCATCGCGCCGGTGTCCCAGATGCCGTCCCACAGCAGCGCGGTCGAGCCGAAGGAGACCGACACGAACCCGGCCAGGAGCAGCATCTCGTGGTAGTCCCAGCCTTGGATGGCGTTCACGTTCCGGAACAGGATCGACAGGAACGAGAAGCTGAGGATCTGCCAGAAGCACCCGGCGATCGCCATGACCCAGAAGTCCGCCGGGTACTCCGCGATCGTGCGGAGGTACGCGCCGATCGAGCGGCGGTAGACGCCGCCCGCGTGTACTGCGTCCTTAACCGCCATGGATGGTCACCTTCTTGACGAGCCGCCCCCAGATGAGGCGGGAGAGGAGCAGCAGGCCGACCGACCAGGCGGCCTCGACCACGATGAGGCCGAGGGCCGCACCGGTGTCGACGCGGCCGAGGTAGATGGACGCGGGTGTGGTTGTGAAGTGCACGAACGGCAGCCACCACGCGATCGTCTGGAGCCAGAGCGGCATGAGCGCGATCGGGATCATCAGCCCCGAGAAGAACGCCAGGATGCAGTCCCGCGCCCACTGGATGCCGAGGTACCGCTGGGTCAGGAAGCAGGCCATGACAGCGAGGTAGTTGATGCCGAACGCCAGCGGGAAGATGAACAGCAGGCTGAGCACGGTGAGGACCGCGGCGAGCGGCGATGCCGGGGCCGCGGGCTGGAAGGCCAGCGCCGCCGCGGCCGTGCCGAGGACCGCCGCCGGGACCGAGGCCGCCATGCCGCCGATGTATTCGGCGGCCCGCGCCCGCTGGAAGTCGACGGGCTTGGTCAGGTCGATGGCGACCATCCCGTCGAGGATCCGGTTCGCCATCTCCCAGTCCGAGCCCGCCCACGCGAGCGTCGAAGTGAGGAAGCCGATGATCAGGTACGCCTTCATCGCGTCCCAGTCGTAGCCGCCCAGCTCGCCGTCGCCGATGAGATGGCTCCACACGGCCAGGCCGGCCAGGAGCGAGAAGCCGCCGAAGAGGACGGAGAACAGCCAGGTGCCCTTGTAGGCGATCTTGCGCTTGAACGCGATCGTCGCGAACGCCAGGTCGATGCTCGCCATGTCAGTGCCCCGCCGAGTCGTAGGCGCGCAGGCCGAGCCGGTACATGCCGGCGGCCAGCGCGACCGCTGCGACCGCGGCGAGCGGCACGCCGACCAGCCACCAGACGTTCATGTGGCCGGTGAAGACCGCGACGGGGACGACGTTGATGAACGCGACCGGCACGATGAACAGCGAGATGATCCTGACCGCCACGGGGAACACGCCGAGCGGCAGCTTCATCGCGCCGCCCTGGAGCTGGATCAGGAGGAACGCGAAGATCGACATCGGGCTCTTGATCCAGAAGTTCAGCGCGCAGAGTGCGGTCACGAGCGCCGTCTGGGTGAGGGCCGCGCAGACGATCGCCAGGGCGCCGACCGGGATCCACGCCAGGCCGACTCCCGCGCCGATCCAGCCGTAGACGAGCATTGCGAGACCGAGTGCCAGTTCGCCGAACGACTGGAGTCCGATGTGGGACGACCCGACCTGGAGGATCACCGGGGCGGGCCGGGTGATCCGGTAGTCGATGTCGCCCTTGATGACCATGCTGCCGGTGTTCCAGGCGCCGTCGAAGCACAGCGCGTTCGCGCCGCCGGCGATGCTCAGGAGGCCCGAGAGCATGAGCATCTCGTGGAAGTCCCAGCCTTCGATGCTCGGGATGTTGGCGAACAGCACGGCGAGGAACGCGAACTGGAGGACGTTCCACACCGCCCCTGCCGTGGCCATGATCCACAGGTCGGCCGGGTATTCCATGACGGAGCGGACGTGCGCCGCCAGCGCGCGCAGGTAGACGCCGGAGGCGTGCCGGATCGGCACGGACCGTTTGATGGGCAGGGCGTCAGCCACCGTGGACCGTCACTTTCTTTACCGCGAACCGGAAGACGAGCCGGCCCGCGTACCAGAGGCCGACGACCCAGGCGGCCTCGGCGGCGAGGAGTCCGAGCGCGCCCGCGGTGTCGACCCGGCCCAGGTAGATCGCGGCCGGGGTGGTCGTGAAGTGCGGGAACGGCAGGGCCCAGGCCGCGGCCTGCAGCCAGCCGGGCATGAACGCGAGCGGGATCATGAGTCCGGAGAAGAAGCTGAGCAGGGCTTCGCGCAGCCACATGATCCCGAGGTACCGCTTGGTCCAGAAGCACACCAGGACCGAGAGGTAGGTGATGCCGAAGGCCAGCGGGAACAGGAGCACGAAGCTGAGGGCGGTGAGCAGGCCCGCCGTCGGCGTGGCCGGTCCGGGCGGGTCGAACAGGATCCAGGCGCCGAGGACGCCGAGCGCGGCGGTCGGGGCGGTGGAGATCATCGAGCCGACGTACTCGGCGGCGCGGGCCCGCTGGAAGTCGACGGGCTTGGTCATGTCGACCGCGATGTGGCCGTCGAGGATGCGGTCGGCGATCTGGAAGTCGGCGGCGCCGAAGACCATGGTGGCGGCGACGAAGCCGATGATGGTGTACGCGCGCATCGAGGCCCAGTCGTAGCCGTTCAGCGAACCGGCGCCGAGCAGGTTCTGCCACATGGCCATCGAGATGAGCATCGAGCCGCCGCCGAGCGCCAGGCCGAAGATCCAGCCGGACTTGTAGGCGAGCCGCCGCTTGAACGCGATGACCACGAGCGCGCGGTCGACCGCGAAGGCGTGGGTCATCTTCGTCTGCTCCGGTTCGGTGCGTTGCGCGGTCGGGTGGGGCGGGGAGTCCGGGTCATTTGGTGAGTTCCCCGGCGTACAGGCGGCGGATGACGTCCTCGATGCTCGGCTCCGAGAGCGAGAGGTCCCGCGGGGAGAGCTGGGCGGTGAGCGAGCCGAGGACCTCGGCGGTGGTGAAGCGGTTCGACTCGTACGTCACGGTGACCTCGGACGGCGCTTCGCCGGCGGTCCACTCGTAGTCGGGGAACTTCTCGGCCAGCGCCGGCACGTCCGCGGTGCCTTCGAGGTAGAGGTTCACGGCCTTGGTGGTGATGTAGTGCGCCTTGAGCCGCTCGATCGAGCCGTCGTAAGCGATGGCGCCCTTGTCGATCACGACGATCCGCTCGCAGACCTCTTCGATGTCGGCCAGGTCGTGGCTGGTGAGCAGCAGCGTGGTGCCGTCGTTGACGAGTTCGCGCAGGAACGCGCGGAGGCGGTCCTTCACGGAGATGTCGAGGCCGATGGTCGGCTCGTCGAGGTAGACCATCTTGGGGTCGTGGATGAGCGCGCACGCCAGGTCGGCGCGCATGCGCTGGCCCAGGGAGAGGGTGCGCGCGAGCGCGGGCATGAACTCGTTCAGGTCGAGCAGCTCGTCGAACCTGGCGATGCGACGCTTGTAGTCGGCGTCGGAGACGCCGTACATGTGCTTGAGGAGCTTAAGGGACTCCTCCACGGGCAGGTCCCACCACAGCTGGGTGCGCTGGCCGAAGAGGACGCCGATGTCGTGGGCGTTGGCGATGCGCTCGGTGTGCGGGTCGCGGCCCATCACCCGAACGGTGCCCTCGGAGGGGCGCAGGATGCCGGTGAGGAGCTTGACCGTGGTGGACTTGCCCGCGCCGTTGGGTCCGACGTAGGCCACCGATTCGCCCGCGTCGATCGAGAGGTCGATGCCGTCGACCGCGGTGTAGTTCTTGTACTTGCGCTGCATCAGGTGCCGCATGGCGCCCTTGAACCCCGAGTCCTTGTCGGGCCTGCGGAAGGTCTTGGTGAGGGCTTGGGCTTCGAGAATCGGCATGCCCCCACCGTATGGAGGTTCGGTGGGAGCGGGCCACTCGTTTTCCGCGGGTCAGGACGCGGGCTCGGCCTCCGGAACCGGGTCGCCGGAGCGTGTCTGCGCTGGTACGGCCTTGCGGGCCTTGAGTTTCCGGCGGATCCGGCCGGGCAGCCCCGGCGCATTGCGAATCAGCTCACGCGGGTTGATGCGCTCCAGCGGGAGGAAGCAGGCCATCGCGACCATGTGGGGCAGGAAGCTGATCTCGACGGCGAGGAACACCGTGAGATGGAAGAGGTAGAAGAACGCGACGATGCCGTACTTGAGCCGTTTGGCGGCCACGAACAAGACGATGGGACTGAGCAGTTCGAAGCCGACCATCCCCCATTGGGAGAGGCGCAGCATCCACGGGTAGTCGAGGAGCCAGGTCGAGAACTCGGTGCCGCGGCGGATGATCGCCCAGGTCATGGTCGCGGAGTTGACCCATTCCCAGCCGCCGTAGCGGATCTTGGCCCAGGCCGCGAAGAAGTAGGTGCAGACCACGCCGATCTGGACGAGGTTGAAGCCCCAGCCGACGTGCTCGGAGAGGTGCTTGCGGTCGCCCCAGCGGGCCTTCGGCATGGTGGGCAGGAGGAACAGCAGGATGAGGAAGCCGAACTTGCCGTGGTCGACCTTCCCGTAGGACATCGCGATGATCATCCACTCGAAGTAGGCGACCGCGCAGATCCAGCCGAACAGGCGCGGGGCCTTGTTGAACATCATGGGGATCGAGGCCGCGAGGAGCACGACGAGGGTCCCGACGACGAGCCAGTAGCTCGGGACGGGGAAGACCGGGAGGACGCGGGCGATGAACAGCGGCTGGTAGAGCTCGCCGGGGACGTGGCGGTGGCCGAGGATCCACGGCATGTACCACCACCAGTCGACCCAGATGAACGCCCCGGCGAGGAAGCGCATCGCGGCGACGCGGCCGAGCGCGACGGGCTGGAAGAACCAGCCGGCGGACTTCTGCGCGAGCGGCAGCGGCGTCATGCATCGGCTCCTTCGCGGGTGTAGGCGGCCTCGACGACCTCGGTGACCTCGCCGGTCTGGTGGCCGTCCTCGAGCCGGTAGCGGCGTTCGATGATCTCGACGGTGACGATCTCGGGCTTGTCGGGGTTGGTGTTCTCGTACGCCTGGGCGATGTACTCCAGGAGGGCGGGGTTCTCGATGAACCGGCTCTTCTGGCCTTCCAGTTCGGCGCGGCGGAAGCCGGTGGCGGCCTCGGTGAGCTTGAACCGCTCGCCTTCTTCGTTGACGGCCTCGACGCGGGTCGATCCGGCCCAGCCGTCGAGCTCCATGGAGGAGGAGTACATCTTGAAGGGCGCGAAGGGGAAGAAGTCGTCGCCGCCCCAGAAGGTGGTGGCGGTGACGAGGGCGACCACGACCAGGGAGATCGTGACTCGCACGGCGCGCCCGCGGGGCCGGACCGTCGCGTACTGGGTATCCACGGCAAGAGTATGGCACGGGTGTGCCACGGTGGACCCGCCCGAGTCAGCCGGTCGCGGTGAGTTCCGGGTCGGTACCGCCGCGTTCGTGCTGGTCGGGACTGCCTTTGCGGCCCTTGAGCTTCGCGCGGGCGCGGCGGGCGAGGTCCTTCGGGTCGACGCGTTCGAGCGGCAGGAAGCAGGCCATCGCGAACAGGTGCGGGAGGAAGCTGATCGTGAGTGCGGCGAAGATCGCCACGTGGAAGGCGTAGAAGAACGCGATGATCGCGTACTGGATCCGCTTCCAGGGGTAGACGAAGAGCACCAGCGGGGTGAGCAGCTCGAACGCGACCATGCCCCACTGGGCGGCGGTGAGGAGCTGCGGGAAGTCCAGCATCCAGTCCGAGAAGACCGTGCCGCGGCGGATGATCGCCCAGGTGAAGACCCCGGAGTCGGCCCAGTCGAAGCCGCCGTAGCGGAACTTGGACCAGGTCGAGAGGAAGTACGTGCACACCACGGCGATCTGCACCAGGTTGAAGCCCCAGCCGACGCGTTCGGAGACGTGCTCGCGATCGCCCCAGCGGGCTGCGGGCATCATGCAGAGCACGAGCAGGAGCACCATGAAGCCGAAGCTCGCGTGGTCCACTTTTCCGTACGAGTTGTAGATGAGCATCCACTCGAAGTACGCGATGAAGAGGATCCACCCGAACAGGCGCGGGCGGTACCCGAACATGACCGGCAGCGCGGCCGCGAGGCACACCGCGAGCGTGCCGGTGACGATCCAGTAGTTCGGGGCCGGGATCGGCAGGACGCGGCCGATGAGCAGCGGCTGGTAGAGGTCCTCGGGCAGGAAGCGGTGCTGGATGATGAACGGCTTGTACGCCCACCATTCGATCCAGACGAAGAGCCCCGCGAGGAAGCGCATCGCGGCGACCCGGCCGAGGGCCACGGGCGTGAAGAAGAAGCCGTTCACGTACCGGGTCATGGCGAGTCCTCGGTCCAGGCGGCGGCGACCTCGACGGTCTCGGCGCCGGTGCGTTCGCCGTCCTTGAGCTCGTAGCGGACGACCACGACTTCGGCGGCCACGATCTCGGGGCTGTCGGGGTGGGCGTCCTCGTAGGCCTCGGCGATGAGCGCGAGGAGTCCGGGGTCCTCGCGGAAGCGGTCCAGCTGGCCTTCGAGTTCGGCGCGGCGGAACCCGGTGTCGTTGTCGCCGATGGGGAAGCTGCGGCCCGTGGCGTCGGTGAGGATCAGGCCGGTGCTGTTGGCCCAGCCGTCGGGGTCGTGCGCGTGCGAGTACATCTTGAACGGCGCGAACGGGAAGAAGTCATCGGTGCCCCACAGCGAGGTCGCCATGAGGGCGAGGGTCATGGCGAAGGTGGCCGCGATGCGCACGAGCTTCCCTCGGCGCGTCAACGGTGGCTCGGCGGCTGCTTTCGGCACCGAGCGAGTATGTCATATCCGGATAATTCCACCCGAGACGGAACGTCACAGGCCGGCGAGGCGGTCCCGTTCGGCCTGCGGCAGCGAGCACGCGGCGGTGCCGCCCGGAAGCTTGTGGCGGTTGCGGGACACGAGCCGGTACACCGGCCAGGCGAGCCACGACACGGGCTTGAGCGAGAGGACCCCGCCGATCGGCTTCCAGTACCACTGGGCGCGGCGCAGCAGCACCGCGATCGCGTCCGGCCCGGCCTGCTTGAAGTCCGGCTCGATCCAGATCACCGCCGCTTCGGCCTCGTCCTGGGTCACGCCGAGCGTGTCGAGGTCGGCCCACTGCCAGGGCGTGACCTTCGCGGTGGTGCGGACGTGCTTCTCCAGGAACTGCGCGGACTGGGTGCAGAACGCGCAGTCGCCGTCGTAGAGGAAGGTGTGGTCCATGCCGGTCTCGATTCAGCGGTCGGGGCGGTTCGTGACTGCCCTCGACGGTACCGCCCCGTAGAGCGCCGCGCGCATCGCCGTGACCGGGGCCTCGTCGAGGCCGGTGAACTGCGTCCACTGCCGCACCGCCTGCGCGAGCAGCAGCGCGAGCCCGTCGAGGACCTGCACCCCTTGGCGTTCGGCCTCGGCGGCCAGCGGCGTCGGCCACGGGTCGTAGAGGATGTCGAACAGGACGGCGCCGGGCTTCCACTTGAGGCGCAGCTCGTCCGTGACGCCCTTCGGGACCGTCGCGATCACGAGGTCGGCGTCGCCTGCGCGCACCGCCTCCTCCCAGCTGCGGGCCTCGAGCCGGAGGCCGAGCGCCGAAGCGACCGGCTCGAGCTCGGCGATCGCCTCGCGACGGCGGGCGTAGACCTGCACGGCGCCCGCGCCGATCGACTGCGCCGCGGCCAGCGCGGCGCGGGCCGAACCGCCCGCGCCGAGCACGGCGACCTCGTCCGCCTCGCGCAGTCCGACCTCCGCCAGCGCGTCCACGATCCCGGGCGCGTCGGTGTTGTCGGCGACGCGCCGCCCGCCGCGCAGGACGAGCGTGTTGGCCGCCCCGATCGCCGCGGCCACGGGCGTCGCCTCATCGGCGACGCTGAGGGCGATCTCCTTGAGCGGCATGGTGAGCGAGAGCCCGGCCCAGGTGTCGTCGAGCGAGTCGACGAAGCGGGCGAGCGCGGGCTCGTCGCACTCGTGGCGTGTGTACGTCCAGTCCGCGAGTCCGGCGGCGACGTACCCGGCGTTGTGGATGACCGGCGAGAGCGAGTGCTCGATGGGCTTCCCGAGGACGGCGGCGCGCACTACTGGATCCCGTTGTCCTCGGCGAGCGGGATGCCCACCTCGTTGTGCTCCTGGAGGGTCTCCGAGAAGTAGGCGGAGCCGTCGGGGTAGGCGGTCACGAAGAACAGGTAGTCGTTCGGCTCGGGACTCACCGCGGATTCCAGCGCGGCCGCGCCGGGGTTGGAAATGGCGCTCGGGAGGTAGCCGGCGTGCTCCGGTGCACTGGGCGACCAGGGGTTGTCGGGGTCGCGCATGACGTCGTACCAGGCGATCTCCTCGCCGGAGGTGATCGCCTCCTCCCCGTTGAGCAGGCGGCCGTAGTTCCAGATGGCCTCGGACTCGAAGCAGTTGCAGTTGGTCTGCTCGTGCGAGTACGGGTTGATGTACATCTTGTTGTACATGACCTGGGCGATCTTCGGGTCGTCGCTGGCGATGCCGGACTCGGACTGGACGATCGAGGCGACCTGGAGCGCCATCCAGGGCTGGATCTTGAACTCGCCGTTGGTCGGCGGGTAGAAGGTCTGGTTCTCGTTGGCGCTCGGGTCGTAGTCGGGGTCGGGGTCCTGGATGCCGGCGAGCTTGTCGAGGAAGCCGATCTCCTCGATGGTCTCGTTGAAGCGCTTGACCATCTCGGTCAGCATCTGCTCGGCGGTCATGGTCTCGTCGAACTCGTAGGCGGAGGGGAAGAGGAAGCCCTCCACGGACTTGACCTGCCGGTCGGAGAACCCCTCGAACCAGATCGGGTCGACGCCGAGCGCCTCCGGGTCCTGCGCGGCGGCCTCGAATTCCTCGACCGGGACGCCGGTGTACCCGGAGAGGATCTCGTAGATCTCGAACGAGCGCTTCCCTTCGGGGACCACGACATGGTCGAGCGTCAGGTTCGCGGGGTCGGTCATGAACTCCAGCGCGGCGGCGGCGGACATCTCCTCCTCCATCGCGTAGGAGCCCGCCTGGATGGACTGCCCTGCGTTGTTCGCGTCCTCGGACGCGTTGAGGAACGCCTTCGCGGAGGCGACCACCCCTTGGGCTTCGAGTTCATCGGCGATGTCGGAGACGAACCAGCCCTCTTCGACGGTGATGACCACCTGGTTGCCGTTGCCGTCGCCGACGTAGTCCTCGGCGACGAAGAAGTCCTTGATGATGTTGTTGTACGCCCACCAGCCGCCGACGCCGACGACGGCGAACAAGGCCACGACCAGGGTCATGGCGATCAGGGACTTGCCGGAGTCCTTGCGGCGGTGGCTCCGGGGAGCGTCCGCCCGCTCGTCCTCGGTCCTAAAATCGCCGAGCATCCTGTTCTCTACCTCCGCCGCTGGTCCAACCATTGCTGGAGGATCTCCACCGCCGCCGCCTGGTCGACGATGGAGCGCTTCCGTCTGCCGCGCACGCCGCCTTCATTGAGTCTGCGTGTCGCGACGGCGGTGGTCATGCGCTCATCGGTCAGGGTCACCGGAACGGGTGAGACGTGGTCGGCGAATCGCTCCACCCAGGCTCGGGTGTGGGCGGCTGCCGGCCCCTCCTCACCCGAAAGAGTAACGGGTAGGCCAACGACGATTTCGACAACCTCGTATTCGCGGGCCGTTTCGGCGATTTCCCGGATATCGCTCGGAATGTCCTCACCAGCGGTTTTGAGGTCGCGACGAACCGTCGCGACTGGAGTGGCGATGAGTCCGTCCGGATCGCACACGGCGACGCCGATGCGCGCTTTGCCCAGATCGACGCCGAGACGGCGGCCCCGCGTCCAAGCGCTGGACGCGGGGCCGTTCGCTGTGTCGCTCATCTAGGAGTTGATCGCGCCGGTGACGGCCGCGAGCAGCTGCGCGGCCTGGTCGGCGGGGACCCCGCCGCCCTGGGCGACCTCGTCGTTGCCGCCGCCCTTGCCGGACAGCGCGGCCTTCACGAGCGCCTGCGCCGAGACGTGCTGCGCCTGCGCGGCCTTGTTGGCCGCGACGACGATGCTGGCCTTGCCGCCGGCGGTCGCGACGACCGCGGCGACACCGGGCTGGTCCTCGGGCAGGTGCCCGCGGATCTGCATGGCGAGGTTGCGGACGTCGCCGCCCTTGGTGCCCTCGGGCGCCTGCACGGCCGCGACCTTGACGGCCCCGACCTGCTTCGCGTTCGCGGCGAACTCCGCGGCACGGCCGGAGACGGCCTTCGCCTGGAGGTTCGCCAGCTCGCGCTCGGCGTCCTTGGTGCGCTGCAGGATCGCGCGCACCCGCTCGAGCACGTCGCCGCGCTGGGCGCCGATCTCTTCGGCGATCTGCGTGACGAGGTCCCGTTCGCGGGCCAGGTACTTGTACGCCTCCATGCCGGTGGCGGCCTCGACGCGGCGCTGGCCGGAGCCGACCGAGGACTCGGCCGTCAGGACGAGCGGGCCGATCTGGGCCGAGCGCTCCACGTGCGTGCCACCGCAGAGCTCGCGCGACCAGGGGCCGCCGATCTCGACGACGCGCACGGTCTCGTCGTAGGTCTCGCCGAACAGCGCGACCGCGCCGAAGTCCTTGGCCTCCGGGAGCGTCATGTACTGCACGGCGACCGGCAGGTCGTCGCGGACGGCGCGGTTGGAGACCTCTTCGATCTCGCTCCTCGTCTCGTCCGAGAGCTTGGAGCGCCACGAGAAGTCCAGGCGCAGGTAGCCGGGGCGGTTGAACGAACCGGACTGGAGCGCGGTCGGGCCGAGCACCTCGCGCAGGGCCGCGTGGACCACATGCGTGCCCGAGTGCGCCTGGCGCGCGCCGAGGCGCCACTCCGGGTCGACCGCGGCCTCGACCTTGTCGTCCAGGACGAGTTCGCCTTCGAGGACGCGGACCTTGTGGACCACGAGCTTCTTGACCGGGCGCTGCACGTCGAGGACCTCGGCGAACAGGCTCGGGCCGACGAGCTTGCCGGCGTCGGCGTGCTGGCCGCCGGACTCGGCGTAGAACGGGGTCCGGTCGAGCACGACCTCGACGATGTCCCCGGCCTTGGCGAGCGGGACCGACTGGCCGTCCTTGAGGACGCCGATCACGCGCGACTCGGTCTCGAGGGTCTCGTAGGCCTTCCAGTCGGTGGGGCCCTGCTCCTGGAGGAGCTGCCAGTACGCGGACAGGTCCGCGTGGCCGGTCTTGCGGGCCGCCGCGTCCGCCTTCGCGCGCTGCCGCTGCTCGGTCATGAGCTTGCGGAAGCCCTCCTGGTCGACCGAGAGCCCCTGCTCCTCGGCCATCTCCAGGGTCAGGTCGATCGGGAAGCCGTACGTGTCGTGCAGCTCGAACGCCTTGGAGCCCGAGAGCGTCCTGCCGCCTTCGGACTTGGTCTCGGTCACGGCGGTGTCGAGGATCGTCGTGCCGTGCTTGAGGGTCTTGAGGAAGGCCTCCTCCTCGCCGTACGCGTAGGAGGAGATCCGCTCGAAGTCGGTCTTGAGCTCGGGGTACGCGGTGGACATGCGCTCCATGGCGACCGGCAGCAGCTCGGGCATCGCCGGCTTGTCGTAGCCGAGGAGGCGCACGGCGCGGATCGCGCGGCGCATGAGGCGGCGCAGCACGTAGCCGCGGCCCTCGTTGGAGGGCACGACGCCGTCGCCGATGAGCATCAGCGAGGAGCGCACGTGGTCGCCGATGACCCGGAAGCGGATGTCGTCCGGGTGGGACTCGGAGGCGGTGTGCGAGGTCGAGACGCCGTAGCGCTTGCCCGTCAGCTCCGAGGCCTTGTCGATGATCGGCCGGACCTGGTCGGTCTCGTACATGTTGTCGACGCCCTGGAGGAGCGCGGCCATGCGCTCCATGCCCATGCCGGTGTCGATGTTCTTCTTCGGCAGGTCGCCGGTGACCTCGTAGCCCTCCTTGGCGGGGCCGCCGCCGCGGATGTTCTGCATGAACACGAGGTTCCAGAACTCGAGGTAGCGGTCCTCGTCGACCTCCGGGCCGCCCTCGGGCCCGTAGTCGGGGCCGCGGTCGTAGTACAGCTCGGAGCAGGGGCCGCACGGGCCGGGGATGCCCATCGACCACATGTTGTCGGCCTGGCCGCGGCGCACGATGCGGTCGAACGGCAGCCCGATCTGCTTGTGCCAGATGTCGATCGCCTCGTCGTCGTCGAGGTAGACCGTGGCCCAGATCCTGTCGCCGTCGAGGCCGAGGCCGCCGGACTCGACCGAGCCGGTGGTGAGGTCCCAGGCGTAGCGGATCGCCTGCTCCTTGAAGTAGTCCCCGAAGGAGAAGTTGCCGTTCATCTGGAAGAACGTGCCGTGGCGGGAGGTCTTGCCGACCTCGTCGATGTCGGGCGTGCGGATGCACTTCTGCACCGACGTGGCGCGGTTCCAGTCCGGGGTCGCCTGGCCCAGGAAGTAGGGCACGAACGGGACCATGCCGGCGGGCACGAACAGCAGGTTCGGGTCCTCGAAGGCGGGCAGCGGTGCGCTGGGGACCACCGTATGGCCGTTGGACTCGAAGAACTTCAGAAACCGGCGTTGGATTTCAGCGGTCTCCATGGGGCACCTCCTTCAAGGGCTCGCAACTGCTAGAACAACCGGCCGCGGGCCGCGTCGTCCGTTTCTTCTTCTTCGCTGAGGAGCGGCGTGATGTCCTCGCCGCGCTCGATCGCGTCGAACAGCTCGGCCTCTTTGGCCTGCTTGGCCTCAGAGACGTCCGCCCAGAACGCTTTGAACGATGCCCTCATTTCAGCACCGGCGTCCCCCACCCGCTCGGCGACCCCGCCGGGAGTGACCGACTCCGCCGCCTTCGTGATCTTGCGGACCGCGACCACACCGACCGCGATGCCGATGCCTACCCAGATCATCCGTTTCAACACGGCTACTCCTCAACCTGATTTACCGCGAACGGGCTGTCTACTCGCCGGCCTTCTGGCGGGCCTTCGCGGCCCGCTTCGCCTGGCGCTTGCTCTGGCGGGAGGCCTCGACCATGCGGCGCACCTGCTGCTCGTCGACGTCCTGGTTGCGCTTCTTCACGGCCGTGCGGAGGCCGAACCCGAACGCGGCGGCCTTGACCAGCGGCGATCCGACGGCCGAGACGACCAGGCTCGTGATGTTGGCGACGTTCGAGGAGATGTGCGCGGCGTTCCCGGTGATCGTGCCGACCTTCTCCAGCTCGCCCTCGACCTGCGCGAGGGAGGCGTTGACGTTGTCGAGGCTCGTGTTCACGTTCCGCAGGATCGGCCCGATCTCGTGGTCGACCTTGTCGAGCGTCTTGTTGACGCGGTTGAGGGTGGCGGTGGCCTTGTTGATGAGGCGGAAGGCGAGCATCACGCACAGGAGGAAGAACCCGAGCCCCGCGAGCAGGACCCCCAGTTCCCAGACGCTCCCGGTCCATCCTGCTGCCACGGTCTCCTCAGGCACGGTCTCCCCCTGTCGCCATCCGGTGGGCCCCACCGGCATTGCTGTGTGGTTGCGTGGTCCTCTCGGACCTGAACGCGCCAGCCGCGCGGTGCCTTCGGCCAGGCCGGGCTCTCGCGCAAAGAGCGGCGCGGTGTCGACCTTACCTTGCGGTACCGGACATCCAGCGCAACGGGGCGGTCAGTCCACACTCCAGTCAACGGCCGCGCAGCACGCGCAGGACAGCCCGCGTGCCGTCACTCGGGAGCCTCAGCGGCCCTGGCGAGCCGTCATCACGCCGAGCGCTCCTCGGCGAGGCGCGGCAGGGCCGCCTGGGCCGCGACCACGGCTGTGACCTCGGATTCGACGCACAGCTCGTACCGGTCCCCGCAGTCGACCGGGACGACCCACAACTCCAGGTACAGCTCGTCGCGCACGTAGCAGCCCTCCTCGCCGAGGCCGCCCACGCACAGCTCCGGGTCGGCCGGGATCCAGCCCGCGTTGAGGATCGCCTGCCAGTACTCGTTCGCCGTGTCGTCCACTGTGCCTTCGGAAGTCCAGGTGCGGATGCGGACCCGGCACTCCCCCAGGCACCAGCGGCTCCCGTAGGTCTCGTCGTGCACGTTGACCGCCGCCCACCCGGGCACCGTCAACTCGTCGGCGGCCCGGCGCGTCGGATCCACGGTGAACGCCCGGCCCAGCCACAGCACGGCCGCGACCAGGAGCACCGCGAGGACCGCGATCGCCGCCACGGTCATGCGCAGCCGCTCGATGCGCGCACCCGACTGCTCCAGGTCCGCCGCGAGGCGGCTGGACGCGCGCCCGGGGCGGCGGTCAGTCGCCATCGGACGGCCTGCGCACGATCCGGCGCAGCTTCTCGAGCCGCTCGCCGATCTCGGCCTCGCGGCCGTGGCGGGTCGGCCGGTAGTAGTCGCGCCCGGCGACCACGTCGGGCGCGTACCGCTGCGGGACCACGCCGCGCGGATCGGAGTGCGGGTAGACGTAGGCCTTGCCGTGGCCGAGGTCGCCGGCGCCCTTGTAGTGGGCGTCGCGCAGGTCGGGCGGGACGGGGCCGATCTTCCCTTGGCGCACATCGCGCATCGCCTCGTCGATCGCGGTGATGACCGCGTTCGACTTCGGGGCGGTGGCGAGGTGCGCGACCGCCTGGGCGAGGTTGATGCGCGCCTCGGGCAGGCCGATCCGCTCGACCGCGGTCGCCGCGGCGGTGGCCGTCAGCAGCGCGGTCGGGTCGGCCATCCCGATGTCCTCTGACGCGAAGATGACCAGGCGGCGGGCGATGAAGCGCGGGTCCTCCCCCGCGACGACCATCCGCGCGAGGTAGTGCATCGCGGCGTCGACGTCGGAACCGCGAAGGCTCTTGATGAAGGCGCTGGCGACGTCGTAGTGGCCGTCGCCGTCGCGGTCGTAGCGGACCGCGGCGGTGTCGATGGCGGCCTCGACGATCGCGACGGTTATCTCGGGCGGGTGCTCATCCTCGGCGGCACTCGCGGAGCCGTGCATCGGCACCGTGGAGAGCGCGGCGGCCTCCAAGGCGGTCAAGGCTTTCCGCGCGTCGCCTGCGGCCGTGCGCACGAGGTGGTCGCGGGCCTCCTTCTCCAGGGCGACCGCGCCGTTGAGGCCGCGTTCGTCCTCCACCGCCCGGTCGACGAGCTCGCCGATGTCGGTGGCGTCGAGTTCCCGGAGGGTGAGGAGCACGCAGCGGCTCACGAGCGGTGCGACCACGGAGAAGTAGGGGTTCTCGGTGGTGGCGGCCAGGAGCGTGATGGTGCGGTCCTCCACCGCGCCGAGCAGGGAGTCCTGCTGGGTCTTGGTGAAGCGGTGCACCTCGTCGATGAAGAGGATGGTCTGGGGGCCGCCGGTGCGGCGGATGCGGCGGGCCTCGTCGATCGCGGCCCGCACGTCCTTCACCCCGGAGTTCAGGGCGGACATCGCGCGGAACCGCCGGTCGCCGGACTGGGCGACGAGGTGCGCGATAGTGGTCTTGCCGGAGCCGGGCGGGCCCCACAGGATCACCGACAGCGGCTGGCGGCCCTCCACGACCTGGCGCAGCGGCGAACCGGCGCCGAGGAGGTGGTCCTGGCCCACGAGCTCGTCGAGCGTCCGTGGTCGCATCCGCACCGCCAGCGGCTCGTCCCCGGTGGCCGAACCGGTGCCCAGAATGCCGCTGCCTCCTGCGGCAGCGCCCTGCGGCCCGGCCGGACCGGGGGCGTCGAACAAACCTGGAGCGTCCATATCCCCATCAGCGTAAGCCATCTGCATGAGCACTCCGCAGATCAGCACCTGAACCGGGAGATTCGTCGCCGAACCCCCAGAAGACATTGACAGGCATGATTCTTCCCCCCTACCGTGGAGGCACCGGTGTTGCCCACATCACAAACCACATTGGGAGGCAAAGATGCCCGCAATGGTCCTGGCGATGGCGGTCCTCGCGCTCTTCGCGTGCGGATTCCTCTTCTACGCCCGATACCTCTCGCAGAAGGTCTACCGGCTCGACCCCGAGTACGTGACCCCCGCCCACCGCTACAACGACGGGGTCGACTTCGTCCCCACCAACAAGCACGTCCTCTTCGGACACCACTTCACCTCGGTGGCCGGAGCGGCCCCGATCGTCGGCCCGGCCATCGCCGTCTACTGGGGGTGGCTGCCCGCGCTCATCTGGATCGTCGTCGGCACCATCGTCGCCGCCGGCGTCCACGACATGGGCGCCCTCGTGCTCTCCGTGCGCCACAAGGCCAAAGGCATCGGCACGATCACCAGGGACGTGATCGGCCGCCGCGCCGGCATCCTGTTCCTCGTCATCATCTTCTTCCTCCTCACCCTCGTGAACGCCGTGTTCGCCGTGGTCATCGGCAACCTCCTGGTCGCCTACCCCGGAGCGGTGATCCCGATCTTCGGCGAGATCCCCATCGCGATCGCCATCGGCTACTACGTCCACAAGAAGCGCGGCGCGGCCCTCGTGCCCAGCCTCCTCGGCGTCGCGGCCCTGTACGTGCTCATCTGGATCGGCGATGCCGTCCCGGTCGACATCACGCCGCTCGCCGAAGGGCTCGGGGTCGACAACGCGCGCAACGTGTGGATCGTGATCCTCTTCGTCTACTGCTTCATCGCCGCCCGCATCCCGGTGTGGATGCTGCTCCAGCCGCGGGACTACATCAACTCGCACCAGCTGTTCGTGGCGCTCGCCCTGGTGCTCCTCGGCGTCGGCGTCGGTTGGAACAAGGTCGTCGCGCCCGCGCTCAACACCGTGCCCGAGGACAGCCCGAGCATGTGGCCGTTCCTGTTCATCACCGTGGCGTGCGGCGCGATCTCGGGGTTCCACTGCCTCGTTTCGTCCGGCACCTCCTCGAAGCAGCTCGACAAGGAGACCGACGCCAAGTACGTCGGCTACGGCGGCGCCCTCGGCGAAGGCACCCTCGCCCTGTGCTCGGTCCTGGCGGTCACCGCGGGCGTCGCCGCGACGCAGGCGGACTGGAAGGCGCTCTACCCGGACTTCGCGACCGCCTCTGGCGGAGCGACCGCCAACTTCGTGAACGGCATCGCCGTGTTCGCCAACAACCTCGGCATCCCGCTCGACGTGGCCGCGATCTTCGCCGCGGTCGTGGTCATCTCGTTCGCCGCCACCACCATGGACACCGGCGTCCGCCTCCAGCGGTACGTGGTGCAGGAGATCGCCGAGATGGCCGGCTGGCGGAAGGTCGCGAACCACCTCACGCTCGCCACGGCCGTCGCCGTCGCCATCCCGCTGGCCTTGGCGCTCATGCCCGGCGGCGAGGACGCCGGTTACGCCTTCGGCGTCCTGTGGCAGCTCTTCGGCACCACCAACCAGCTGCTCGCGGGCCTCGCGCTCGCCGTGATCGCGGTGTGGGTGACCAAGCGGCGCGCCAACCCGATCGCGATCCTCGTGCCGCTGGTGTTCCTGGTCGGCATGACGACCTGGGCGCTCATCGAGAACCTGGGCCGCTTCGTCGAGCAGGGCGAGTGGGTGCTCGCGCCGCTCGACGCGATCATCTTCGTACTGGCGCTCTGGATGATCGTCGAGGCCGCCCGCGGCCTCGCCGCCGCCTGGAACGACCGGCAGGGACCGCCCCGCACGGCCCCGTCGGAAGACGAGGAGCCCGCCGCGGAACCGGCCGCCGAATAGGCGAGAGGGCCGCCGCGCCGAACGCCGGCGCGGCGGCCCTCCCTGCGCGCATCAGGCGCCGAGGATCGCGGCCTCGTACTCCTCATGGGTGTGCAGGTTGGCCGAGTCGGGGGCCTTGATGTCGTAGTCGACGCCGGTCTCGGTGAGCTCGCTGACGAACGTGTAGGCCATGCCGCCGGACTCGGGCACCTCCATCGACATCCGCTTGAACACGCCGTTCTCGTCGAGTTCGATGATCACCGCGCCGTCCACCGGCACGGCCTCCTCGTCGGCGCCCGCGCCGACCAGCTCCTGCATGGCCGCCGAATCAGCGGGCAGGACGGCCGTGTAGACGCCGTCGCCGGTCTCCTTGACGTCGGTGAGCTCGCCGATGATCCCCGCGTTCCCGAAGCCGGCTCCGGCCTCGATGTCGGCGTCGTCCGTCGCGTCCTTCGTGAACCACGCGTCCGCACCGAACTCCTCGGCGATCGCGGCGTCGTCGCTGCCGCTGTACTGCACGTAGACGGTGTCCCCGACGGTGATCATCTCGGTGTGGGAGTCGGTGAAGAAGTCGCCCATGTAGGACGCCTCTTCCTCGGTGAGGCCCATGGCATCGGGAAGGATGCTCCAGTACAGGTCATTGGAGGTTCGGCGCGCGTCGCCGTCCTGTGTCTCGATGAAGACCAGGTAGTCCATCCCGTTGAGGGTCATGGTCGACTCCAGTGTGTAGGAGTCGTCGCCGAGGCCGTCGACCGAGGCGAGCAGGGCCTCTTGCGGTGTGAGGTCCGCGGCGGGGGCTTCCGTAGCGGCACTGTCGCCGGAGTCCTGGTCGCCGGAGCCCGCGTCGTCGCTGCAGGCGGCGAGGACGAGGGCGAGGGCGGCGACGGCTGCGGCACCGGCGGCGCGGTTGAGGGTGTGGACGGACATGTGTGTCCCTTCTGGAGGGTGAGCCGGAGAGTGATGCCATCAGAGAGTCAAAGTGCCACCATGCACTACAAGGTATGACGCACATCCCTTCTCATCGCCGGCATGTATCTGACGGCATCGCGGCGTCCGCCCTGGAACGCGAAAGGGCCGCCGCGCAACAACTGCGCGGCGGCCCTTCTCGTTGCGGGAGTTACATGCCGCCGCCCATGGCTGCGGTGAACTCCGCGAAGTCGTGCAGGTTCGTCGACTCGGGGGCCTTGATGTCGTAGGTCCCGCCGATCTCCACGATCTCGCTGGTCATCTCCATGGCCATGCCCTCGATCTCGGGCATCGTCATGGTCATCGACTTGAGCAGGCCGTCGTCGTCGAGGGTCACGGTCACCTCGGTGCCGTCGACCATCGCGGCCGCGTCGGCGCCGCCCATCGCGGAGCCGGACAGGGCCGACATCGCCTCGGAGTCGCCGCTGAGCGTGCCGGTGTAGACCCCGTCGCCGGTCTCCTTCACATCAGCGAGCTCGGTCAGGATGAGCTCGGTCTGCTGCGCGAGGTCCATGCCGCCGTACTGGGCGTAGGCCTGGGCCATCGCGTCGTCCGAGGTGAGGTCCATGGTGAACCAGGCGTCCTCGCCGTAGCTCTCGGCCATGGCGTCGAACATGCCGCCGGTGAACTGCATGTACATGACCTTGTCGACGACGACGGTCTCGGTGTGCATGTCGTCGAGCATGCCGCCCATCATCGCCTCCTCCTCGGCGGTCATGGTCTCGCCGGAGGCCTCCATCATGGCGCTCATGAAGATGTCGGCGGTGGCCTGCGAGTTCTCGCCCTCGTAGGAGCCGGTCATGGCCATGAACTCGATGCCGTCGACGGTCATCGTGGCGTCCATCTTGTACGAGGAGGAGTTGAGGTTCTCGACGGAGGCGAGGATCGCGTCCTGGGGGCTGAGCGCGGCGACCGCGCCCTCGTCGGGGGCGTCGGAGCCCTCGGAGGCGGGCTTCTCGTCGGCGCCGCAGGCGGACAGGCCGAGGGCGAGGGCGGGCACGGCGAGCGCGCCGAGCAGACGGGTGGCGGTACGGGAAGACATGGGTGCTCCTGAATTTCGGGGAGATCGAGTTCCGATGCCGAGCATAGGGGACGGCCTCCACACCCAAGGTGCGGAGGCCGCCTCGCTATCGGTTCGCTACCAGGCGTTTTGCAGCCGCTCGTACTCGGCGGCAGTGATCGGCAGCACGGTGCCGTGGCGGGGACTCGACGGCAGGTCGTACTCCGCCACCGGGGTCCACTCGCCGGAGGCGAGGTCGGTGGTCTCGAACGGCACGTAGCCGCGCCCGCCGAACTCGTCGATGAACAGGTACCACTTCTCTTCGGTGTTGGACTTGAAGATCAGCGGCCCTTCGCCGGCGCTGATGGCCCCGGACCCGATGCAGTCGGCGAGGAACTGCCATTCGGCGTCGGCCGCAAGGGAGGTGGCGGTCTCGGCGAGGATGAACTTGCCGCACGGGGTCGAGGAGGAGTTCGAGCGCTCGTCCTTGGTGAAGCGGTAGTAGACGCCGTCGGACGCGATCATGGTCGAGTCGATCGTCGAGTACCCCTGGTCGACCCAGACCTGCGCTTCCGAGAAGTTGACGAAGTCGCGGGTCGTCGCGTACATCATCCGGTGGTAGAAGCCCTCGGAGTGGTCCTCGGTGGCGAACAGCGGCGAGGCCCAGTAGACGACGTACGCCTGCTGCTCGGGGTCCCAGTAGGCCTCGGGAGCCCAAGTGGCGCCGGCGTTCTCGGGCGAGACCTCGACGAGGCGGCCCTCGGACCAGTTCACGAGGTCGTCGCTCTCCCACACCATGATCGAGAGGCTGCCGTGGCGCTGGGCCCGGTTCCAGTCGCCGTTGCCGTTGATCTTGAGGTCGGTGGCGATGAGGAAGAACCGGTCGCCTTCGGGCGAGCGGATGAGGAACGGGTCGCGCACGCCCTGCTCGCCTTGGTCGGAGGTGAGGATCGGCTGGGCGTCGTTCAGCTCGGTGAAGCGCAGCGGGTCGTTGCCTTCGCTGAGCGCGCCGTAGACCTGCTCGCCGGTGGGCGTGCCTTCGCCGGTGAAGTAGGTGAAGAAGTAGCCGGTGTGGTCGGCCTCGGCCGGGAGCGGCGGCACCGTCGCGGTGAAGTGCAGCTTCTCCTTCTCGCCGCCGCGCTGGACGGTGGCGGTGAGCTTGACCTTGCGGGTCTTGCCGCCGGGCTCGTCGCGGTTGACGATGCCGTCGGTGTCGACCACATTGGGGTGGTTGGACTTCCAGGTGATCGTGGAGCCGTTGGCGCCCGCGGTGGGCAGGTTGACCGCCGAGCGGACGTCGTCGAGGTTCGGGATCGCAATGGCGGCGGCGTCGAGGGCGACCGCCTCTTCGTCGTCGTATTGGGCGAGCACGGTCGCCGTGAAGTCGCGTTGTTCTTGCACAGTGCCGAGGATAACGGTTGCCGTGAGGGTGACGGTCGCGTCGTCCGCGTCCATGGCCGGGCGGGTGACCGTGCCGTCGGCGGCAATGACCTCGGGTTCGCTTGAGGCCCAGGTGATCTGGGAGCCGTTCGCGCCCCGGTTCGGGAGGTCGAGGTCGGCGGTGACGGCGCTGGTGTCGCCGAGGTCGATCGCGGCGGCGTCCTCGGCGGCCTTCTCGGCGCCGATGCGGGCGGCCTGCTCGCCGATCTCGGCCGGGGCGAGGGCCCCGTCGTAGATCCGGAAGTCCGCGAACCTGCCGTTGAAGTACCGGTCACCGCGGTAGAGGGAGCGGCCGAGGTAGTTGGCGGTGGTCGAGCCGGAGCCGATGTCGCCGGGGGTGATCGTGACGGCCTCGCGGTCCACTTCCTGGCCGTTCAGGTAGAGGACGGCCGTGCCGCCTTCGAGGGTGTAGGCGAGGTGGTTCCAGGTGCCGCGCGCGAGGTTCTGGCCGCTCGAGGCGTTCTGCTCGCAGGTCCAGTGGCACGTGGAGATGGAGGTCCGGTAGCCGTTGCCGGTGGTGAAGAGGTAGCCGTCGCCCCAGTCGCCGCTGGAGTTGCCGAGACCGTAGATGAAGTACGGGCTGGCCTGCGCGGGCTCGATGTAGACCTCGGCGGTGACCGTGATCGCGTCGAGTCCGGCGAGGAGGTCGTCGGGCAGGTCGACGTAGTCGTCCACGCCGTCGAGCGCCAGGCCGCCGCCCGAACCGTCGTCGAGCCAGGTTCCCCCCACAAGGGTGCCGTCGTGGCCGTTGCCGGAGGCGTCGGCGACTACAGCGCCGCCCGCCTCGTCGAACTGGTACCACAGCAGGGGTCCGTCAGCCGGGGCGGCGACCGCCGCGGCGGCGGGAACCGTCACCGCCGCAATGGCGACGACGGCTCCGATGAATCGTTTAGACGTCACTGTCCAACCTTCTTCACTCAATCGATCACGCAGGCCGGAGGCCGAGTGATCGGTAACCAGCAAGGGGCTGGGGTCAGCTTATTCCAACCATCGACATAAGTGAACATCCGAATGTCACGATTCTCGATCGATTCCGGTGGAGCCGCTTGCCTGGACATCCGCCCCGAAGCGTGCTTACGATGGCAATTCAATCGATATTCGTCTATATCATGATTTCTTCGCTTTCTTACCCGGCATCAGGAGAGACAAGGAGCAGCCATGCGACGCAAGTTGACCGCCGTCGGCGCCGTCATCGTCGGAACGGCCCTGGCCCTCGGTACGGCCACCGCATCCGCGCAGGAAGGGCCCGGCGCCGAGCCGGAGCAGACCCCTGAGTTCGACTTCCGCACCGGCGACACGGTCGCCACCGGCCTCACGATCCCCTGGGGGCTTGGGTTCCTCCCGGACGGCTCCGGGATCCTGGCCGAGCGCAACTCGGGCGACGTGCTTCGGGTCGCCGCCGACGCCGACCCGGTGGTCCTCGGGAACCTCGAAGTCGTGGGCGGCACGAGCCAGTTCGACGAGCGGGGGCTCCTCGGTCTGGCCGTCTCCCCCGATTTCGCGACTGACGGGTGGGTGTACGCGTACGTCTCGACCGCGCAGGACAACCGGGTCGTCCGCTTCCACCTCAACGACTTCGAACCCGAGCCGGTCCTCACCGGGATCCCCGCGGCCCTCAACCACAACGGCGGCCGCCTGGCCTTCGGGCCCGACGGCAAGCTGTACATCACCACTGGCGACGCGAACGACACCGCGAACGCGCAGGACCTCGAGAGCCTCGGCGGGAAGATCCTGCGGGTCAACGCGGATGGAACCGTCCCCGAGGACAACCCGATCGAAGGCTCGCCGGTCTACAGCTACGGGCACCGGAACGTGCAGGGCCTCTCGTGGGGTCCGGACGGCGCAATGTACGCGACCGAGTTCGGCCAGAACACCTGGGACGAACTCAACCACATCGAACCCGGTGCGAACTACGGCTGGCCCGACGCAGAAGGGACCAGCGGCGATCCGGAGTTCGTCGACCCGCTCGTCACCTGGAGGACCGCAGAGGCCTCGCCCTCGGGCGGCGAGGTCGCCGGCGACACCATGTACGTCGCGGCACTGCGCGGCCAGCGCTTGTGGACGGTGCCCGTGGAGGGCGGCGAAGCGGGCGCGCCGGTTGCGGTGCTGGAAGGCACGCTCGGCCGCATCCGCACGGTCGAGCTGGGCCCGGACGGCTGGCTGTGGGTGGCCACTTCGAACGGCGGCGGTCAGGACAAGCTGGTGCGGTACCGGCCGATCGGCGGCTAGGGAGGCAGAACGGCCCGCGGCACTGAGTCGCGGGCCGTCGCCGTCACTGTCAGGTGTCTTCGCCGCCTCCACCGCCGGCGGCTTCCGACGTCGGTCCTTCAGTCGGATCGGTGGTAGTCGGTCCAGCTGAAGTCGGCTCCTCAGATGTGGGCTCCTCGGAGGTCGGCTCCTCAGTGGTCGGTGTCTCGGACGGCGTCTCGCTGGGCGTCTCCGAGGTCTCCTCGTCGGTGGTCGGGTTCCAGTCGGTGTCGTCGTCGTCATCATCGTCGTCGGCGCTGGTCTCGGCCTCGCTGGTCGGCGCCTCTTCGCTGGTCGCCGGGCTCGACGGGGCCGGGGTTGGGTCTTCGATCCGGGCGTTCGGCCCCTGCGTGTAGTTCCACCAGATGATCAGTCCGATGATGACCAGCGCGGCGACCACGGCGGCGGTGATGAGCCACGGTGCGACGCTGCTCTTCTCCTCTTCCTGCGCCATCGCGCCGGTGGGCTGCTCGGCGGTGTTGCCGCCTGGGCCCACACCTGCGCCGAGGAGGGCGGTCTGGTCGGAGCCGAAGTACTGGGTCTGCTGGCCGTCGGGCGGGGTGGCGGGCGAGACGGGGATGCCGCCGGTGACGACGCGGCCCTCGCGGGCGGATCGGGCCATCTCCGCGGCGGAGGTGTAGCGGGCGCGCGGGTCCTTCTGGAGGGATTGGAGCACGACTTGGGCGACTCCGGCGGGGATGTCGCGGGAGAGCGGCGGCGGGGCCTGGGTCATGTGGCCGTTCATGACCGCGACGGGCGTGTCGGAGACGAACGGCGGGCGGCCCATGAGCATTTCGTAGGCGACGATGCCGAGCGAGTAGAGGTCGCTGGCGCCGGTCAGCTCCGCGCCGTTGAGCTGCTCGGGCGAGGCGTACGCGAGGGTGCCCATGACGGTGCCGGTCTCGGTGAGGCCGGAGGCGCCGCGGGCGGCGGAGATGCCGAAGTCGACGATCTTGGCCGCGCCGGTCTCCTCGTCCACGAGGAGGTTCGCGGGTTTGATGTCGCGGTGGATGATGTCGTGGCGGTGGGCGGTCTCGAGGGCGTCTGCGGCGGCGGCGACGATCTGCATGACCTCGGCGGGCGGCAGGGGTCCGCGGTCGCGCAGGATCTCGGCGAGCGAGCGGCCGCGCACGAGTTCCATGATGAGGTAGGAGACCTCACCGTCGTCGTTGGTCTCCTCGCCGTAGTCGTAGAGCGCGACGATGCCCGGGGACTGCAGGGCCGCAACGGCTCGGGCCTCGAGCTGGAAGCGGGTGCGGAACTTGTCGTTGCTCGACAGTCCCGCGTGGAGGATCTTGATGGCCACGGCGCGGCCGAGGCGGGTGTCGGTGCCCTTCCAGACCTCCCCCATGCCACCTGCGGCGATCCGCTCGTCCAATCGATAGCGACCCGCCACCAAGGTCCCGCTCTGCACGTCGAACCCGCTCCTCTTACTCCTGCATCGGCCGGATGTTACATATAGCAGCCGTCAGCGGGCCGCGGCCGCCGCCTTCACGGACTCCTGCCAGTCGGAATTGGCTGAGGGGCAACCGGGCACGCATCGAACGAAGACGGCGGCCCGGGCCGTAGGCCCGGGCCGCCCACTACGACATCGTAGGGCTAACCGGCAACCGCTTCGGTACCCGCTTCCTCTTCCGGTACGAAGTCGATACCGGCCTCGGCGCGCTGCTCGGGCGTGATGGTGGTGGGAGCCGAGGTCAGCGGGTCCATGCCGCCGCCCGACTTGGGGAACGCGATGACGTCGCGGATCGAGTCGGTCTTGGCGAGGAGGCCGCAGACGCGGTCCCAGCCGAGGGCGATGCCGCCGTGCGGCGGGGTGCCGTACTTCAGGCCCTCGAGGAGGAAGCCGAACTGGTCCTTGGCCTCTTCGTGGGAGAGGCCGAGCAGGTCGAAGACGCGGCTCTGGACCTTGGCGTCGTGGATACGGATCGATCCGCCGCCGAGCTCGTTGCCGTTGCAGACGATGTCGTACGCGTAGGTGAGCGCGTTCGCCGGGTCGGTCTCGAACTTGTCGATCCACTCCGGGTTGGGCGAGGTGAACGGGTGGTGGACCGCGGTCCAGCCGCCGTTCTCGGTGGGCTCGAACATGGGCGCGTCGACGACCCAGCAGAACGCCCAGGCGTCGGGGTCGATGAGGCCGACGCGCTTGCCGACCTCGAGGCGGGCCGCGCCGAGCAGTTCCTGGGCCTCGCGGCGGTCGGTGGCGGCGGCGAAGAACACGGCGTCGCCGGCTTTGGCGCCGACGGCGTCGGCGAGCCCGGCCAGGTGCTCCTCGGAGAGGTTCTTGGCGACGGGGCCCTTCGGCTCGCCGGTCTCGGCGTTGAAGGTGATGTAGGCGAGGCCCTTGGCGCCGCGCGCCTTGGCCCAGTCCTGCCAGCCGTCGAGCTCCTTGCGGGTCTGGGAGGCGCCGCCGGGCATGACGACCGCGCCGACGTAGCCGCCGGCGTCGATCGCGCCCGCGAAGACGCGGAACTCGGTGCCGCGCAGGTAGTCGGTGAGCTCGACGAGTTCCTGGCCGAAGCGGAGGTCGGGCTTGTCCGAGCCGTAGCGGTCCATGGCGTCGTGCCAGGTCATGCGCGGGATCGGCAGCTGGATCTCGTGGTCGGCGAGCTCGGACCAGAGGGCCTGGACGACGCGCTCGCCCAGGTCGATGATGTCGTCCTGGTCGACGAAGGAGGCCTCGATGTCGAGCTGGGTGAACTCGGGCTGGCGGTCGGCGCGGAAGTCCTCGTCGCGGTAGCAGCGGGCGATCTGGAAGTACTTCTCGAAGCCGCCGACCATGAGGAGCTGCTTGAACAGCTGCGGGGACTGCGGGAGGGCGTACCAGGTGCCAGGCTGGAGGCGCACGGGGACGAGGAAGTCGCGGGCGCCCTCGGGGGTGGAGCGGGTCAGCGTCGGGGTCTCGATCTCGACGTAGCCGTCCTCGACGAGGAGGTTGCGTGCGATGTGGTTCGCCTTGGAGCGCAAGCGGATCGCGTTGTTGGGGCCGGTGCGTCGCAGGTCGAGGTAGCGGTGGCGCAGCCGGATGTCCTCGGAGACGTCCACGTGGTCGTCGATCTGGAACGGCAGCGGCGCGGCTTCGGAGAGCACCGTGAGGTCGGTCGCGGTGATCTCGATCTGGCCGGTGGGCAGCTCGGGGTTCTCGTTGCCTTCGGGGCGGCGCGCGACGGTGCCGGTGACGGAGACGCAGTACTCGTTGCGCAGCTTCTGGGCGGCCTCGGCGGCCTCCGAGTCGCGGAAGACGACCTGGACGACGCCAGAGGCGTCGCGCAGGTCCACGAACTCCACCCCGCCGTGATCGCGGCGACGCGCCACCCATCCGGCGAGGGTGACTTGCTGGTCGACGTCAGCGGCACTCAGCGTGCCGGCGAGGTGTGTCCGATACACGGGTTCAAAACTCCTCGAAGGAAACGATTGGTCGATTGACCGGCGGAGCCGGTCCGCGGCCCGCAGGACTCGCCCGGAACGCCGCGCCGAGGCCCGCTTCGCGGGCCGGGGCCAATGACATTCTCTCGAGAACTCGGTGCCGGCAGCAATCGTATAACCGCCCGTGCCGCAGCGAGTCGGCCGTGCCGCCCGCCACGGCGGACGTCACGCAGGTCACGCCGCAGAGCCGCCGCGGCTGCTCCGCGCGGCGCGGGTTGCTCAGCGCGCGAGCGCGCTACTGCGCCCCTGAGCGCATTGCTGCCCCCCTGCTTCAGTGCGCGAGCGCACTACCGCACCGCTCCTTCAGCGCGCAAGCGCGCTACTGCACCTCCACTTCAGCGCGCAAGCGCACTGAAGCCGAGCAGCCTCACCACCACGTCGAGGAAGCGGCGGGCGTCGGCGACGATCGCGTCGGCTTCCTCCGGGGTGACGATGTCGGGGATACCGGCCTGCGCGAGCACCCGTTTGCGGGCGGTGCGGGCGAAGTGCGAGGCCCACTCCTCCAGCTCCGGGGCCACGCCCCGCAGCAGCTCCCAGGTGCTCGAGGGGCGGCCGGGCCGCCGCCTGCCCGTGGCGTCGCCCGCCCGCACGGCGAGCACGGCCACGGCCACCCGGAGGGCGGCCAGATGGGCCTCGGCGTAGCGCTCCCCGGGGCGGGTGCGCTCCGCCGCATCGTCGAGGTCGACGCGGGCGGTGGCGAGGAGCTGGAGCGGGGAGCGGTTGGGGAGCTGGTCGGCGGGAATGCGCAGGCGCGAGTTCTGCACGGTGCCCGCTTGCACCAATCGGGGCCCGCTCGCGCCGCGGGTTCCCACGGGCGAGGCGGATCGGGTAGCGGCGGGTCGAGAAGCTGCCATGACGTGGGCCTCCTAAACCTTGTTCGAACTTGCGTTCGAGAAATATGGAACCACACGGGTCCGACATTTCCAACCCCCATCGTCGCCCGAAATCAGCAATTGGCTACGGAGTGTCGCCCATCCGACAGCATTGTCATTGCCCGGCAACGGAAAAGGGGCCGCGAACCTGACGGTTCACGACCCCTTCCGATTGCCTGAGGCACACCGGGTGTTCGAAAAAACGCGGGCGCCTGCGCTTCGCGGCCCGCGCTCGTCGGGCTACTCGGCGATCTCGTGGACCATGCGGAGGTGGCCCCGGGCCTCCTCGGCGCGGCCCAGCCGCTGGAGCGTGCGGCCCAGCAGCAGTCGGGCGTAGAAGTCCGCCGGGTTGGCCTCGACCATCTTCTCGGTGAGCTCGAGCGCCTTGTTCAGCTGCGCCGACTTGAAGTAGGCGCGCGCGGCGACGAGCATGACGTCCGGGTGGTCCGGGTGGTCGCGCAGGAGCGGCGCGAGGAACTGCAGGGCCCCGAGCGGGTCCTTGAGGGCGAGCATCTCCTCGGCGTCGCGCAGCCGCCGAGTCTCCTCGGGGATCTGGCGCGGCCTCGAGTCGGAGTCGATGAAGGCGGCGATCTGGTCGTCGGTGATGTTCTCGTAGCGCATTCTGTGGACAACGCAAGTGCGCCTCGGATCATTCCCGGCCGGAACGATCCCCGCATTTCCGGCCCTGCCCTTCAAAACGGGCATCGCTGGGCCCCCGATGACAAGGGTGGCACCGGGGTACGACAGTTCCGCCACGTCAGTCGCGTGCCGTGCTGGCCATAGGCAGTGCGCCGGAGTACGACAGTTCCGCCGCGCCGGACGCGGCGTACCGGCCAGACGCGATGCGCCGGGGTACGACAGCCTCGCCGCCCCGGTCGTGGCGCGCGCCGGTTCAGTCGTTGCGCAGCGCCGTCGAGACCACGATGACCAATTGCAGCAGGCCCAACGCCGCCAGCAGCATCCAGGCGGTCACCGCGATGGTGATCGCGCCGCCGATCCACTGCTCGTACTGCCCGCCGCCCGCGACGGCGATCACACCTGCCGCGCCGAAGCCGAGGGCGACCACGAGTTCGCGGACGGACCGCTCCCCCATCGTGGTCATGCCGAGGTCGCGCAGGCCCACCTGCCGGGACCGGTTGCGGGTCAGCACGTACATCCAGCACAGCCCACCGGTGATCGTGACGGCCCAGCCGGGCGCGCCGAGGAGCCACAGCGCGACGAGCCAAGCGCCCTCCGAGAGGCGAGCGGCGAGCGGCTCGAACACCAGGACCCGCCGGGAGAGGCTCGTCGAGCGGGCTGCCAGGAGCGCGTACGAGGAGTCGGCCAGCGCCGTGATCCCGATGAGCGGCAAGGTGACCAGGATGACCGGGCCGCCGAGGAGGACGCAGAGGGGGATGAGGAGGCTCGCGACGAGTCCGACGCCGACGACGGCCCCGGGCTGGAATCGGGTGGAGAGGATGACCCTGCCTACAAGGGAGTCGGCGGGCACACGGGTGCGCATGGATGTTGTTGTAGCAGACGGCACCAACCGCGCATTCGCAGCATCGAACATAGAAGAGGACTCTACGTGTCTGTGCGGTGACTGCCATCCCTCGATCGGGTAGCCGACAGCGGCCGCCGCGTCACGGGCGGAGGTTCTGCCAGACGCGACGGGTGGAGCGGGAGTGGTTGAGGGTGGTGAAGTGCAGTCCCGGGGCGCCTTCGGCGAGGAGCCGGGAGCCCATGTCGGTGGCGACTTCGACGCCGATGTCGCGGATGGCGTCGCGGTCGTCCGCGACGGCGCGGAGGCGTTCGGCGAGCGCTTCGGGGAAGCTCATGCCGGTGAGGACCGCGAACCGCTCGATCTGCTTGATGTTGGTGACGGGCATGATGCCCGGGACGATGGGGATGTCGCAGCCGGCGGCGGCGACGGCGTCGCGCAGGCGCAGGTAGTCGTCCACGTCGTAGAAGATCTGGGTGATCGCGAAGTCGGCGCCGGCGCGGCACTTCTCGACGAAGTGGCGCACGCCGGTGTCCCAGTCGGCGTCGCGCGGGTGCCCTTCGGGGAAGGCGGCGACGCCCACGCTGAAGTCGCCGGACTCCTTGATGAGTTCGACGAGTTCGCGGGCGTGGAGGACGCCGTCGGGGTGCTTGACCCAGTCGGCGCGCGGGTCGCCTGGCGGGTCGCCGCGCACGGCGAGGATGTTGCGCACGCCGACGTTCGCGAAGTGGCCGATGAGGTTGCGCAGCTCGGCGATGGAGTGGTTCACGGCCGTGCAGTGGGCCATGGTCAGGAGGGTGGTCTCGGAGTTGATCCGCTCGGTGGTCTCGACGGTCTTCTGCCGGGTCGAGCCGCCCGCGCCGTAGGTGACGGAGACGTAGTCGGCGTTCTGGCCTTCGAGGGCGCGGATGGTGCGCCAGAGGACGGCGTCGGCCTGCTCGTCGCGGGGCGGGAACATCTCGAAGGAGAACTTCGGCATGCCCGAGCGCAGCAGATCACCGATCTTGGCGGTCTTCTGCGGCATCACGCTGGGCACTCCGAGAGTCATGCCTGCAAATGTAACGGCCTGGGTACACGTGTGCTGACCTGCACTGGCGACCACCCAATAGTTGGGATGGAACGGTGTGAGCCTAGGGTTCGAACCGTGGAGCTCAACGACCGCATCGACGCCGCCCTGACCGTCTTCCTGGACCGGCAGGCCGCCGTGATCTGCGGGATCGACCCCAGTCTCGGTGCGTATGCGGACGCGGTGCGCGATTTCGTGCTGCGGGGCGGCAAGCGGCTGCGGCCGGCGTTCGCGTACTGGGGTGCGCGGGGTGCGGGGCTCGCCGATTCCCCTGAGCTCGTGGCGTGCGTGGCGTCGCTGGAGCTGCTGCAGGCGTCGGCGCTGATGCACGACGACCTCATCGACGGTTCGGACACGCGCCGCGGGATGCCCTCGATCCACCGGCGGTTCGCGGCGCTGCACGAGAGCGAGGGCTGGTCGGGACGGCCCGGCGGGTTCGGTGCGGCGGCGGCGATCCTGCTCGGGGACCTGTGCCTGGCGTGGTCTGACGAGCTGTTCTGCTCGGCGGGGATGCCGTTCGCCTTGGTGGCCGCCGCGCGGCGGGACTTCGACCTGATGCGCACCGAGGTGAGCGCCGGGCAGTACCTCGACGTGTTGTCGGAGGTGCGCCGGGACGTCTCGGAGGCGACGGCGGCGAAGGTGGCGCGGTACAAGTCCGCGAAGTACACGATCGAGCGGCCGATGCTGATCGGCGCGTCGCTGGCCGGCGCACCGGAGCGGGTGCGGGAGCACTACTCGGCGATCGGGCTGCCGCTGGGCGAGGCGTTCCAGTTGCGCGACGACGTGCTCGGGGTGTTCGGCGACCCGGCGCAGACGGGCAAGCCGGCCGGGGACGACCTGCGGGAGGGCAAGCACACGTTCCTCATCGCGCGGGCCTCGGCGGCGGCCGACGCGGCGCAGCGGGCGGCCTTGGACGCGGGGCTGGGCGACCCGGAGCTCGACGAGGCCGGGGTGCAGCGGCTGCGAGCGGTCCTGATGGACACGGGGGCACTGGCCGACACGGAAGAGCGCATCGCGTCGCTTGCGGCGGAAGCCGAAGCGGCGCTGGAGGACTCGCGCGCCGATGTCGACCCGGCCGCGCTGCAGGTCTTCGCCGGACTGCTGGTCAAAGCCGTGAAGCGCGACTTCTGAGGACCCTCCACGTTGGAATTCGGGTTTTCGGTCGGCACGGGTTCACCCGAACGGGCCGATTGACACCCGCACGGGTGACCCAACGGTTACCACCGGTCGCCTCGCTCGTTGATACGAGTGAAGGACATGAAACGGACGGTGGGACAACAGTGGGACTCTTCGGCGCCATCGGGCGCGAGACCAGGGGCGCATTCCGTTCCCTCGGTTACGATCTGCGCCAGTCGCGGCGCTTCCGGCGGGCCGGTGCGATCGCGGTGGTGGCGGTCGCGGGCGGCATGATCGCGACCGGCGCGCTGCTCCGCGAGCCCGTGCCGGGCCTCCAGGACCTGGCCGACGAAGGCTCGGACATCACCGACGGCTGGTTCGGCCTGGGCGCGGACACGACCGGTCAGGACGCGGAGGAAGGGGCCTCGTCGTCGCCTTCCGCCGCAGACGAGACCGCCGATCCTGCGGCGTCGGCCCCGGCATTGGGCGAAGCGTCGAGCGAAGCGCGGAGCCGGAACACCGGCGAGTCGCCCGGGCTGGTGCCGATCGGCGAGGAGACCTCGCGCCCGGTCGAGGAGGGCAGCACGTCGCCGACGCCCACGCAGGAGCCGACGGAGGAACCGACCGACGAGCCGACCACGGACGAGCCGACCGAGACGCCCACCGAGGAGCCGACCACTGACGCGCCGACGACGGCGGAGCCGACGCCGAGCGCTTCAGTGCCCACGACCGACACCCCGACCACGGACCCGACCGCCGCGCCGACGACCGAGTCGAGTGCCGACCAGGCCCTGCGGGGCTCCAGTGCGCCGGTCCCCCGCAAGAGCCGCATCGACTGAGACCGCTTGCGGCGCTTGGCATCCGCTGACCTCTCGCACGATCTCGGTGAGGCGACGCCCGCGGCACCCGCGCCGAAGCGCCGTGACCGTGAGGTCCGGGCTGTTCATTGAGCGACGCCCGCGGCGCCCGAAGCACCATGACCGTGAGGCCGGGCCGTTCACTGCGCGGCGCCCACGCTGACGGCGCGTCGCCCCTTCGCTTCGTCGAGCTCGGCCCTGATCGCGGCGATGTTGCGCTTCACGGCGGCCACGTCGGGCCCGTCCTCCAACGTCTCACCGCGTCGCTGGTCGCGGGCGACGAGCGTCGCCAGGTTCACCAGCTCCCGGTGCAGCTGCCCGAGCAGGCTCGAGGCCTCCTTGCCCCACTCCTTGTGCGCGTGCTGCCGGGCCTTGCGCCTGCTGCGCAGCGACCGCATCTCGGTGAGGTCGTCGGCCGTGATGATCCCTTCGTCCTGATCGGACATCGTGGTCACGAACCAGTGCCATTCCGCGCGGGCCGCGAAATGGTAGAGCACGAAGAACAGGCCCAGGATGATCAGGCCCTTGCCGTAGCTGAGCGGGATCCCCAGCGCGGGCGGCATGCTCGAGGGCAGCGGCATGTTCCACAGGCCGTGCATCGCCAGGGCCAGCGCGTACAGGCCCGCGGCGACGCCGATGCGGGTGCTGAGGCGCCGCCGGGTCTGGGTCACGAAGAACGCGATGCCGAGCCCGGCCGCGCCGGTGTACAGCGGGTGGGACCACGGCCCGGCGACGAGGACGCGCGTGAACGTGACGGTGAGCGCGCCGGTGAGGTCGGAGTTCGGGTTCATGACCGCGTACTTGATGGCGTACGTGAGGTTCTCGACGACCTGGAAGCCCAGGCCCACGAGCGCGCCGTAGATGAGGCCGTCGATGGAGCGGTCGAAGTGCTCGCGCACGATGAGGACGAGCATGACCACTCCCATGGCCTTGAGCCACTCCTCGTTGAGCGGCCCGACGATGGGCGGGCCCCAGGTGCGGGCCCACTGGGCGTCCGTGAACTCGGCGAGGACGACGATCGCGGCGTCGTTCGCGAACATCGCGAAGGCAACGGCGGCGAGGCCGCCCCAGCACATGGCGGCGGCACGCACCGTGGGCGGCTCGCGCTCGAAGAGGTCGAGGCGGGCCAGGATGTCGAGGAAGAAGTACGCGAGCACGGCGTTCACGCCGATGGAGGCCCACAGGGCGGTCGCGATGTCGCCGTAGTCGGGCGAGAGGACGCGGCCGAGTTCGAGCAGGCCGTAGACGAGGCAGGCGACGAAGAGCCAGTAGGCGGGGCGCCGGATGCGGACGAAGGCGCCCTGGCTCTCGACTACTACGCGTTCGGTCCGGACGTTCACTCGCCCTCCAGTCGGAACGCGTCGATGAACGGGTCCGGGTCGACGGTGGCGCTGCCGGGGTCGTCGCCCGGGGCGATGAGGATGAGGATCGCGGCCGCGCCGCCGTCCTCGCCGACGACGGTGATCGATCCGGCGGTGTCGAGGCCGACGATGTCGGCGCGGTAGCCCGAGAGGCCCGAGGCGGCGTTCGTGTAGGGGCGCTCGTTGTTGTAGGCGTAGCCGCGTTCGGCGGTGATCGGGTCGGCGCGGCGGACGAGGAGGTTCTCGAGGCTCTCGACGTGGGTGTCGACCTCGACGGCGGCGGTGAGGGCACCGTGGCGGAAGTTCTGGCGCTGGTCGGCCATGTGGATGCCCGGGGAGGTCCAGCCCTCGCCGGGCAGCGTGAACTCGAGGCTGGCGCCGGTGACGGGGTAGGACTGGAGGTAGAGGGTCTCGCCGGCGTCGATCTGCTGCACGGAGTCGCCGAGGGCGCGTTCGATGCCGATCCAGAACACCAGCGGCAGCGCGATGGCCAGGGCCGCGACGACGGCCTGCCACATGCGGCCGCGTTCGACCCCGAACCGGTTCAGGTCGATGGTGACGTCGCCCAAAGTCCCCTCCCCGAGCCTTGACACGCGTGGATATCAAGGTACGGGAAGGGGACCGGGAATGGTCCCGATTTCCGGCGACGGGCAACGGCAGGAGGGCGTCAAGCGACCGTCTGCTCGGCAGTGCCATCTTGACGACAGTGCCGATCGTGACGGCGGTGCCGCTGACCGGCCTGCCGCTAGGCGACCTTGGTGGTCCAGCCGTGGGTGTCCTCGACGCGGCCGTGCTGGAGGTCGAGGATGGTCTGGCGCAGCTGCATGGTGAACTTGCCGGCCTCGCCGCCGTTGACCTTGAACTCGCCGCTGCGGCCCTTGACGGTGCCGACCGGGGTGATCACGGCGGCCGTGCCGCACGCGAAGGCCTCGGAGAGGGCGCCGTTCTCGGCGTCCTCGCGCCAGCGGGCGAGCGAGTAGTCGGTCTCGCGGACCTCCCAGCCCGCCTCGGTCGCGAGCGTGAAGATCGCGTCGCGGGTGATGCCGGGGAGGATCGTGCCGAGCTTCGGCGTGTACAGGACCCGGTCGTTCTCGTAGGCGAAGAACAGGTTCATGCCGCCGAGCTCGTCCACGTTCTCGTACTTGACGGCGTCGAGGAAGACCACCTGGTCGCAGCCGTGCTCGATGGCCTCGGCCTGCGGCAGCAGGCTCGCGGCGTAGTTGCCGCCGCACTTGGCCGCACCGGTGCCGCCGGGCCCGGCCCGGTTGAACTCCTCGGAGACCCACAGGTTGAGCGGCTTCGGGCCGTTCTTGAAGTAGGCGGCCGCCGGGGAGGCGATGACCAGGTACGTGAACTCCTTGGCCGGGCGCACGCCGAGGAACGCCTCGGACGCGAACATGTACGGGCGCAGGTAGAGGCTGGCCTCCTCCTGGCTCGGCACCCAGTCGCCGTCGACGGCGAGGAGCTCGCGGATCGAGGCGAGGAACCACTCCTCCGGCAAATTCGGCATGGCCATGCGCTGCGCCGAGAGGTTGAGGCGGCGGGCGTTGGCCTCGGCGCGGAACAGGCCGATGCCGCCGTCCGGGTACCGGTAGGCCTTGAGGCCCTCGAAGATCTCCTGGGCGTAATGCAGGACCGCCGCGGCCGGGGAGAGCGTGAGCGGGCCGTAGGGCTTGACGGTGGCGCTGTGCCAGCCGCGTCCCTCGGTCCAGGTCATCTGGAACATGTGGTCGGTGAACACGGTGCCGAACACGGGGTCGGCGATGAGCGCGGCGCGCTCGGCGGCCGGGGTCGGGTTCGGGTGCGGCTCGTGCCGCAGGTCGGGAAGACCGTCGCTGGTCATTGATCTGTCCTTCAGTGCAAGTGGCTCGGGTGTGGTGCTGTATTTGGTCCTGATGCCTAACTTACCGCTCGTTCAGGTGGTCGGGCGGCGCGCGGCCCGGTCGTCGCCGACACGGAAAAACGCCCGGCGAGTCGCTCTTGTCGGAGCGCTGGCCCGCCGGGCGTCGAAGCTGCTTGGGTGCTAGCTGAGCTGTCCGGCGACGTCGGCGGCTACTCGGTCGCCTACCTCGCCGGTGCGGATCTTGGTGCCGGAGTCGCGTCCGGCGAGTTCGCGCTCGACCGCGGCGTTCACCGCGGCGGCGGCGTCGGGGCGGCTCAAGTGCTCGAGCAGGAGCGCGGTGGAGGAGATCGCGGCGACCGGGTCGGCGATGCCCTGACCGGCGATGTCGGGCGCCGAGCCGTGCACGGGCTCGAACGTCGACGGGTGCGTGTGGTCGGGGTTGATCGAACCGGTGGCGGCCAGGCCGATACCGCCGGTCACCGCGGCCGCGATGTCGGTGAGGATGTCGCCGAACAGGTTGTCGGTGACGATCACGTCGAACGTGTGGGGCCGGTTCACCAGGAACATGGCGGCGGCGTCCACATGCTGGTACTCGGTGGTGATGTCCGGGTACTCGGCGGCGACCTCGTCGAAGGTGCGCTTCCAGAGCCCGCCGGCGTGCACGAGCACGTTGGTCTTGTGGACCAGCGTGAGGTGGCCGCGGCGGCGCTTGGCGCGCTCGAAGGCGTCGCGGATGACCCGCTCGGTGCCGTAGCGCGTGTTCAGGGACTCCTCGGTGGCGATCTCGGCCGCCGATCCGGTGTGGAGGTTCCCGCCGGCGCCGGTGTACAGGCCCTCGGTGCCCTCGCGGACGACCACGAAGTCGATGTCGCCGGGCTTCACGTCGGCCAGCGGCGTGGGCGCGCCCGGGTAGAGGCGGCTGGGCCGCAGGTTCACGTACTGGTCGAACTCGAAGCGGAGCTTCAGCAGCAGGCCGCGCTCGAGGACGCCCGGCGGGACCGACGGGTCGCCGATGGCGCCCAGGAGGATCGCGTCGTGCTCGTCCAGTTCGGACAGGACGCCCTCGGGGAGGACCTCGCCGGTGCGGTTGTACAGGCGGGCGCCCAGGTCGTACTCGGTCGACTCGTAGCCGGGAAGGGCCACGGCGAGCACCTTCTGCGCCTCGGCGATGACCTCTTGCCCGATCCCGTCGCCCGGGATGACCGCGATCCTGCTCATGCTGCCTCTCTGATTCCGTCCTCAGTCGCTGACGCGAACTGGTGCGCCGCTTCCGGTCTGGGACCGGCCGGTTCCCCATCGGTCAGTACTTCCCGGGGAAACGCGGAATGCGGGCGAGTGCGTTCACCTTAACGCACCCGTCCCGCATTCCGACGAACGACTCTCAGCAGGTGGAACCGGACCGGCGAACGCCACAAAAGCGGACACCGGACAGGCGCTAGTCCTGCAGGGTCACCGACTTGACGCCGCTCGCGCCGACCGACGCCTTGATGCGGCCGAGCAGCTCGGACGGCACCGGAGCGTCCAGGGCCATCGCCATGACCGCCTCGCCGCCGGCGGCCTTGCGGGCCACCTGCATCGCGGCGATGTTGATGCCCAGGTCGCCGAGCGCGCCGCCGATGAGGCCGACGACGCCGGGACGGTCGGTGTAGCGCAGGAACAGCAGCGAGCCGTCCAGGTCGATGTCGAGCTCGAAGCCGTCGATCTCGGTCAGGCGCAGGCCGCCGTGCGGACCCGGGCTGATCGTGCCCGAGACCGTGAGGCTCCGGCCGTCGACGAGCGCACCGCGCAGCGTCAGCAGCGTCTGGTACTCCGGCGACTCCTTCGAGGTGAACAGGCCGACCTCGACACCGCGCTGGTCGGCCACGAGCGGCGCGTTCACGTAGGTGACCGAGTCGGCCACGTCCACGAACAGGCCCTTGGTGGCCGCGAGCTGCAGCACCGTGACGTCGTGGTCGACGACGTCGCCGCGGACCTCGACCGTGAGCGACTGGACCGGCGCGCCCGTGAGCGCGTTGAACGTGCGGCCCAGGCGCTCGGCGAGCGGCAGCAGCGGGCGCACGTCCTCGTGGACGACACCCCCGGCCTGCACGTTCGCAGCGTCCGGCACGAACTCGCCGGAGAGGGCGAGGCGGACGCTCTTGGCGACCGCCAGGCCCGCGTTGTCCTGCGCCTCGCGCGTGGACGCGCCCAGGTGCGGGGCGGCGACCACGTTGTCGAGCGCGAACAGCGGCGAATCGGTGCACGGCTCCTTGACGAACACGTCGAGGCCGGCGGCGGCCACGCGGCCGTCCTGCAGCGCGACCGCGAGCGCCTCTTCGTCGATGAGCCCGCCGCGCGCGGCGTTGACGATGCGCACACCCGGCTTGACCTTGTTGAACGCGTCCTCGCCGAGGATGCCCACGGTCTCGGGCGTCTTCGGCAGGTGGATCGTGATGAAGTCCGAGGCGGCCAGCAGCGTGTCGAGGTCGACGAGCTTCACGCCGAGCTTCGCGGCGATCGCGGGCTGGGCGTACGGGTCGTACGCGACCACGTCCATGTCGAAGGCCTGCATGCGGGTGGTGACGAGCTGCCCGATCTTGCCGAAGCCGATGACGCCGAGGGTCTTGCCCTGGATCTCGACACCGGTGAACTTCTTGCGGTCCCAGCGCCCGGCGCGCAGCGAGGCGTCGGCTCGGGCGATGTGGCGGGCGCTGGCGAGCAGCAGCGTGATGGCCTGCTCGGCGGCGGAGACGATGTTGGAGGTCGGCGCGTTGACGACCATGACGCCGCGTTCGGTGGCGGCGGGCAGGTCGACGTTGTCGAGCCCGACGCCGGCGCGCGCGATGACCTTGAGTTTCGGCGCGTGCTCGAGCGCGGCCGCGTTGATGGTGGTGGCGGAGCGGACGATCACGGCATCCGCCTCGACCAGCGCGGCGTGGAGGGACTCCACGTTCGTACCGTCGATCTCCCGGACGTCGAAGTCTCCGGAGAGGACTTCGACCGCGGCGGGCGCTAGCGGGTCGGCAATGACCACGACGGGTTTCGGTTCGGTCATGGATACCTCGCAAAGGTAAGGAGAGACGGAGGACCGGGCGCGGCGCTGCGTCGTCGCGGCCAATGGTATGTCCAACGCGTTAACGGCTCCTTACCGACCTGCCGCATTCCGAATCCTGGAACACCGCTCGCATGTCAGACCCCACAGGTCACGGCCGAGACGGTGCGCTCCGCACGAGCGGCCGCCCGCTTTGTGAGATTCGCGGCCGAGCGCCGCTTGCGACTCTGACGCGAGGGCGGCTCGGCTTCGCAGTCGCCCCCGGTTTCGATGGTGCCCGGCCCCACCGACATGTCGTACCCTTGCGCCACACTGGAATCGGGGGCGCAGCGGATGCCCGATTTGTAGGCGAGCGCCGTGTTTGGACAGACGGCCGCGGTTGTAGGCGTGGCGCAGGTCGGCGAGCATGGCCTCGATGAGCTGGCGGTCGCGGAGGCGGCGCTCGCCGCGATTGCGGGGCTATTCGAAGTGGGCGTCCTCGTCCAGGAGCTCGGCCGCGTCGCTCTCCGCCTCGGCGAGCACCTGCTTGACGACCGGGATCGCCACGCCCGAGCCGTAGCCTTTGCGAGCGAGCATGCCCACGAGCTTGCGGAGCACCGCGTCATCGGTCTGGCCCGCCAGCGACCGGTAGCGGCGCCTCGCCAGCTCCAGCGCGGCCGCGCGCTCGTCGTCGTCGCTCACCTGCTCCACGGCGGCGTCCACGAAATCGGGGTCGACGCCCTTGCGGCGCAGCTCCCCCGCGAGGCTCCGCTTGGAGAGGCCGCGGCTGCGGTGGCGGGACTCGACCCAGGCGCGGGCGAACACCGCGTCGTCGATGAGGCCGACCTCGGCGTAGCGCTCCAGGATATCGGTGACGATCTCCTCCTCGAAGCCCTTGCGGCGCATCGAGTCCCCGAGTTCAGAGCGCGTGCGGGGCCGGCCCGACAGCAGTTGGAGACAGTACTGCCGGGCCGCCTCGGGGTCGTTCGGCTTAGAAGTCGACCGGGGGTTCTTCAATCTCGACCTCGATCGGGGCGTCGGCCGCGGCCGCGTCGACGCCGAGCTTCTCCTTGATCTTCTTCTCGATCTCCAGGGCCAGGTCCGGGTTCTCCTTGAGGTTGGTCCGGGACTTCTCCTTGCCCTGGCCGAGCTGGTCGCCCTCGTACGTGTACCAGGCGCCCGACTTCTTCACGATGCCGTGCTCGACGCCCATGTCGATGATCGACCCCTCCTTGGACACGCCGTGCCCGTAGAGGATGTCGAACTCGGCCTGGCGGAACGGCGAGCCGACCTTGTTCTTGACGACCTTGACGCGGGTGCGGTTGCCGACGGCCTCGCCGCCGTCCTTGAGCGTCTCGATCCGGCGGATGTCCAGGCGCACCGAGGCGTAGAACTTCAGCGCCTTGCCGCCGGCGGTGGTCTCGGGCGAGCCGAACATGACGCCGATCTTCTCGCGCAGCTGGTTGATGAAGATCATCGTGGTGCCCGTGTTGTTCAGGCCGCCGGTGATCTTGCGCAGGGCCTGGCTCATGAGCCGGGCCTGCAGGCCCACGTGCGAGTCGCCCATCTCGCCCTCGATCTCGGCGCGCGGCACGAGCGCGGCCACCGAGTCGATGACGATGAGGTCGACCGCGCCGGAGCGGACCAGCATGTCCGCGATCTCCAGGGCCTGCTCGCCGTTGTCGGGCTGGCTGACCAGGAGGTCGTCGACGTTGACGCCGAGCTTCTCGGCGTAGATCGGGTCGAGCGCGTGCTCGGCGTCGATCATCGCCGCGACACCGCCCTCGGCCTGCACGTTCGCCATGGCGTGCAAGGCGATCGTGGTCTTACCGCTGGACTCGGGGCCGTAGATCTCGATGATGCGGCCCTGCGGCAGGCCGCCGACGCCGAGCGCCACGTCGAGCGCGATCGAGCCGGTCGAGATGGTCTTGATGTTCTGCTTCGGCTTCTCGCCCAGCCGCATGACCGAGCCCTTGCCGAACTGCTTGTCAATCTGGGCCAAGGCGAGATCGAGCGCCTTGGACTTGTCCTGAGCGGAGTTCATCCCGCCTCCCCTGGTTCCTGTCTGCTTAGCCATGGTGAACACGGTAGTCGCACCCACCGACAACCTAGGTCAACGGCATGTTCGAACAGGGCGCATCTCGCAGAGATGAGGAGCCCGCGGGTCCCAGGGCGAGCGGTGAGCGCGCAGTCCGTCAGCGAACGAGGCGCGAGGGGATCCGCTCGGGCCAGGCGCGGCAGACGGCCATCCAGACGGCCTTGGCGTTCTCGCCCTCGGCGAGCGCCTGGTCGATCGTACGGCCGCCGAGCTGCCCGAGGGAGTGGTCGGCGGCGACCGACCGGGCGTACGCGGCCCCGAAGGTCTCGTTCATCCGGTCCCAGAAATCGCTCAGCTTCATGCGCCGCTCCCCCGCTCCCCGCACCTTCCGGTGCGGCGTTCCCGCCGTTGTACCGGGACAACGGTAGGCGACTCCGTGGGCTGGGGCCAATCATGGGTGGCAAGATTGCCGGGTGCCTCGCGTCAGCCAAGAACACCTCGACTCCCGCCGCCAGCAGATCCTGGACGGCGCCCGCTCGTGCTTCGCCAAGTACGGATACGAGGGCGCGACGGTGCGGCGGCTGGAGGAGGCGACGGGGCTCTCCCGCGGGGCGATCTTCCACCACTTCCGGGACAAGGACGCCCTGTTCCTCGCCGTGGCCTCCGTCGATGCGGCGGAGATGGCGGCGACAGTGGCCGAGCGGGGCCTGGTGGGCGTGATGCAGGACCTGACGACGGGCGCGGACAAGCCCGAGACCGCCGGCTGGCTCGGCACGCAGCTGGAGGTGGCGCGGCGGCTGCGCACGGACCCGGAGTTCGCCGAGGCCTGGGGGCGGCGGCGCGAGGCGATCGCCGAGGCGAGCCGGGAGCGGCTCGAGCACCAGCGCGAGATCGGGGTGCTGCGCACGGACGTCGACATCGAGGTCCTGGCCGGGTTCCTGCACCTGATGTACGACGGCCTGGTGCGCTACCTCGCGACCGGCCGCGACGACCTCGACATCACCCGCATCCTCAGGCTCGTGGAAGAGGCCGTGCGCCGCCACTGAGCGGGCCGGGTCGACAGTGACGGGAGGGCGGGGCATGGTGCCCGCCCTCCCGTCACTTTGTCACTGCCGCATTGCGCCGCAATACGCGCACAGCATTCCTAGCCAGCAGACATTTACATTCATCATTACATTTTGCTAAACTCTTTCCTTAGTTGAAAACGCAACCAAGTCGCCCCGGGCTCCTCCGCCGCACGGTCGACCGACCGCATCGCAGTGCCGCTCACAGGCCGGTCCGGGATCTCACCCCCCTTGGAGGGCATACATGATCACCCGACTCCAACCGATCGGACTCCTCATCGGACGCGTCGTACTCGGCGTCGTCTTCATTGCACACGGCTGGCAGAAGTTCAGTGAGAACGGCATGGACGCGACCGTCCAGGGCTTCGAGGGTTTGGGCATCCCGGCACCCGCGCTCTCGGCCTACTTCACCGTGGGAGCCGAACTCATCGGCGGCGCAATGCTTATTGTGGGAGCGCTCCTACCTCTGGCGGGGCTGGCGCTCGCCGGCGTCATGTTCGGCGCGATGTACTTCGTGCACCCGCTCGACGGCGCGTTCTTCTCCCAGGAGGGCGGCTACGAGTACGTGCTGCTGCTGGCCGCGATCGCCATCGCCATCGGGTTCTCCGGCGGCGGCGCGCTCGCAGTCGACTCCTTGTGGCTCAACAACATCGGCGACAAGAAAGCGGAGGACGAGCCGGTTCGCGCCGAGAGCATGGCCTGACGCGACAACGCCGGGGCCTCTGAGCGGACACCGCTCGGAGGCCCCGGCGGCGGCACCTCGGCGGCGTGGACGTCAGCATTCGGCGGCGACCTTCGCGGGCGGCGTCGCGGCCGACGAGGATTGATGCCTCGCTGTCGAGATATATTCCTGAATGCAGCAGTGGGGCGCCCTCGAAAGAGCAGCTGGTGGCGGCGGCCGTCGTCGCGGAGCACCGCCCGGTGCGGCGAATGCCCTGGACGTCGCCGTCCGCGCCGGCGCGGAGCCGGTGGTCCTCTTCGTCCACTCGGCCGCGTCACGATGGTCATGTGAGACGCCAAGCGGCCCTGAGGAAACGAGTTCCTCAGGGCCGCTTGCTCAGTCAGTTCGGACCGACGCTGCGCTGCTTACCAGCGGTCGCGACGCTCGCGGTCGCCGCGGAAACCGCCGCCTTCACGGCTGCCGCGGTCGTCGCCGCGGAAACCGCTGCGGGTGCCGCGGTCGTCGCTGCGGAAGCCGCCGCCACCGCGGTTGTCGCGGTCGCCGTAGCTGCGACGCTCGCCGCCACCGCTGTAGCCGCCGCTGCGGTTCTCGCCGCCGCGGTAGCCGCCGCCTTCGCGGTTGCCCTGGTAGCCCCCACCGGAACCGCCCTCACGGTTCCCGCGGTAGCCGCCTTCACGATTGCCCTGGTAGCCGCCGCCGCTGCCGCCACGGCTGCCGCCGTAGCCGCCGCCGTCACGGCTGCCCTGGTAGCCGCCGCTGCGGTTCTCGCCGCCGCGGTAGCCGCCGCCTTCGCGGTTGCCCTGGTAACCGCCACCGGAACCGCCTTCGCGGTTCCCGCGGTAGCCGCCGCCGGAGCCGCCTTCGCGGTTGCCCCGGTAGCCGCCGCCGCTGCCGCCACGGCTGCCGCCGTAGCCGCCGCTGCGGCGCTCGCCGCCACCGCGGTCGTCACGCTCGCGGCGCGGGCCGCGGTCGTCGCGCTCGCGGCGCTTCGGCGGGTCGAGGATCTCGCGCTCGGCCTGCTCGCGCAGACGGGCCGCCTGGGCGCGCAGGCCCTCGGCGTCCTCCTTCAGGCGCTGGATCTGCTGCTCGAGGCGCGCGGCCTCGGCGTCGTTCTGCGAGGCCTGGTGGTCCGCCGCCACCGCCCGGAGGTCGGTGAAGTTGCGGGCGCCCATGAGCGCGGCCAGCTCGGTGTCGAAGTTGTCGCCGACGTGGTGGCGCTGGGCCTCCACGCCCGCACGCTCGATCAGGCTGAACATGCTGCGGTTCTGGTGCGGCAGCACCAGGGTCGCGACGTGCCCGGACTGGCCGGCGCGGGCGGTGCGCCCGGCGCGGTGCAGGTAGTCCTTGTGGGTCTTCGGCGGGTCGACGTGGAGGACCATGTCGACACCGTCCACGTGGATGCCGCGGGCCGCGACGTCGGTGCAGACGAGGGCGTCGAGGCGCCCGTTCTTGAAGCGCTCCAGGACCTTGGAGCGGTCGACCTGCGACATGCCGCCGTGCAGGCCCTCGGCCTTGACGCCCTGCTCGCGCAGTTCCTCGGCGATCCGGTCGACGGCGAGCTGCGTGCGCACGAACACCATCGTCAGGCCCGGCCGGGCGGCGACGGCGGCCGTCATCGTGGCCTTGTCGCGCGGGCCGATGAGCAGCAGGTGGTGGGTCATGGTGGTGACCGAGCCGGCCGACGGGTCGACCGAGTGGGTGACCGGGTCCTGCAGGTACTTGCGCACCAGGACGTCGATCTCCTTCTCCAGGGTCGCGGAGAAGAGCATGCGCTGGCCGCCGACGGGGAGCATGTCGAACAGCTCCTCGACCTCGGGCAGGAAGCCCATGTCGGCCATCTGGTCGGCCTCGTCGAGGATGGCGAGCTCGACCGAGTCGAGCGAGCACTCGCCGCGGCGGATCAGGTCGCGCAGGCGGCCCGGGGTGGCGACGAGCATGTCGACTCCGGAGCGCAGCGCGTCGATCTGGCGGTTGAACGCCGTACCGCCGCAGACGACCTTCATGTCGATGCCCACGGCGTCGCCGAAGGTCTGGAGCGACTCGGCGACCTGGATGGCCAGTTCGCGGGTCGGGGTCAGGATGATCGCGCGGGGCCGCTTGGCCTTGGTGCGACCGCCCGCGGCGAGGCGGGCCAGGGTCGGCAGACCGAAGGCCAGGGTCTTGCCCGAGCCGGTCTGGCCGCGGCCGAGGATGTCGCGCCCGGCGAGGGCGTCGGGGATCGTCGCGGCCTGGATCGGGAAGGGCGTGATGATGCCCTGCTCGGCCAGCGCGGCGGTGATCTTCTCGGGCAGGCCGAGTTCCTCGAAGGACGGACCGGTGTAGGCCGGGACCTCATCGGCTTCGACGGAGAACGCCGCGTCGGGAGTCGCTTCCGCCGCAAGGGCTTCGGTGGTCTCGACGGCCGGGGCCGCTTCGACGGCCGCAGCGGTCTCGACGGATTCGAGGGTCTCGGCAGCGGCCTCGAGAGCGGCTTCGACCGTGGCGGGAGCCTCGGTCGCGGCGGCGGTCTCGACGGCCTGCACGTCAGTGGTTTCGGGGGTTTCGGGGGTTTCGAGCGCCGTGTCGGATCCACTCATGGCAGTATCCGGCACAGTTTTGTCAAGGGTCATGGTTCGCCTTCCGCGAGAACGACTTCGTAAGTGACGCACGTTCCGCGGAGATTTGGTTCACCATGAGCCGACGGTGATAGGGCGGGACGCGCCTGATCGGGCCACAAAGAGGGCCAGCTATTGACAATAGCCGACCGCGGAGCGGGCTCGCCACCTCCGCGGTCGGCTTGTGCCTAGGGACACCATTTCGAGGCCGTGTCCCCGGGCGGGTCCTACTCGGATCGGGCCTCGAACTTGCGCTGGAATTCGCCTCCGGCGTCGACGATCTCGTACCCGAGGGTGACGTTGATGTCGATCATGGGGGCGTTGACGTCGGCGTTGTCCGTCCAGATCGCACGGATGTGCGGGAAGTTCTCGCGCACCAGCCGGAGGTTGACGATCTTGAGGAGCAGGCCGAGGCGGTGGCCGCGGTGGTCCTTGTCGACGATCGTGATGCCCTGGTAGGCGTCCGGGAACTCGCCGTCGTCGTGGATGAACACGCACGTGTTGGCGACGACCTCGCCGGTGCCGCGGTAGCGGGCGACGGTCTGGACCATCGTCATGCCCATGGCATCGTTGCGGTCCTGCCTGGCGGTCTTCAGCTCCGCGTCGATGGTCTCGGGCTCGAGCTCGAGGTCGCCCAGCGGGACCTCTGCGAGGATCGTGGAGTCGATGCGCGCCATCGTCTCGATGAGCTCCGCGGGGGTGCGGCCGACCCACGAGATGATCTCGTAGTCGTCGCCGGCGGCGGCTTCGGCCTTCTCGAGGAGGGCCTGCTCGGTGGCGGCGTCGAGGGCGTCCACGGCGCAGCGGCGGTTGATCCAGGTGAGTGCGAGCTTGAAGCCGTGCTTCTCCAGGAACTGCTGCCCGGCCTTGGAGCGTTCCAGGCCGCCTTCCCAGCTCATATGGGTGTCGAGGGTGAGTTCGGTGCGGCCGCGCTCGCGCGCGTACGCGATGAAGGTGTCGACCAGGGCCGAGCCGATGCCCTTGCGGCGGTGGTCGGGGTGGACGTTGATCCAGGCCCAGCCGAAGTGCAGGTTGGCGCGGGTGGGGAGGCCGATGCCGAGGACGGCGACGACCTGGCCGTCTTCGACGGCGACGAAGTGGGCTTCGTCCTCGTCCGGCGGCGGGTAGCCGAGGCCGGCGACGAAGGTGGCCCGGTGCGGGGCGGGGTTCTCGGGGTGGTCCGCCGCGTGGACGGCGCACATGACGTCGAATGCGCCGGAGACGAGGTCGCCGTCAGCGGAGTCGAGTTCGATGATTTCCATCTCGTCAGTGTGGACATCGGCGGTGACCTGCGGCAACCGAATATCGGATTCGGCGGGCGCCGCCGCCCCGGTTCAGGCGTCGACGGCCCGCCGGTGGATGCCGATGCGTTCCACGGGCTCGAAGCCGAGGCGCTCGTTGACGGCGATCATCGGGGCGTTGGAGGCGGCGTTGGCGGTCCACAGCTCGGTGACGTCGGGGTGGTGTTCACGCAGGTGGCGCAGGTTGGCGAGCTTGACGAGGAGGCCGAGGCGGCGGCCGCGGTGGGCCGGGTCGACGATGGTGATGAGGACGTGGCCGTGCCGGGCGTCGGGGACGTCGTACACGTCGACGCGGGTGTGCGCGGCGACCTCGCCGGTGGCGCGGTGGACGGCGACAGTGTGGACGGCGGTCATGCGGTGCGCGGCCGTGACGGCCTCCTTGGCGCGCAGGCGCGCGGCGTCGACCTGCTCGGGCGCCATCTCGAGGTCCCCCATCGGCACCTGCGCGAGGATCATGGCGTCCATGCGGCACATGTCGTCGAGGAGGTCGTCCGGGACCGGACCGGTCCAGCTCCGGACCTCGTAGTCGCGGGACGCGGCCAGCGCCTCGTCCCAGAGGCGGGTTTCGACCGCGTCGCCCGGGGTGTGGACGGGGAGGCGGCGGCGCACGAGGTCGAGGGCGAGGGTGAAGCCGTGGCGTTCGAGGAAGCGGGTGCCGTCGCTGGAGCGCTGCGGGCCGTCGTCGCCGAGGGCGCGGATGGTGCTGAAGGTGAGGGTGCTGCGGTCTTCGGCGCGGCAGGTCGCGAGGGCGTGGTCGAGGAGGGCGGTGCCGTGGCCTGCGCCGCGGTGGCCGGGGTGGACGAGGAGTTCCCCGGAGGCGGTGCGCGGGTTCTCGGGCGCGACGTCAAGCCGCAGGTAGCCGATGACGTGGTCGTCGACGGCGGCGGTGTAGTGCCTGACATGGTGGCCCGGCCGGGGATGGGCGATGGTGGCCGCGTAGTTGGCGGCGATGATCGGCTGGCCGCCGGGGGCGTCGGCGGCTCTGACGGTGGCGGCGAGCCCGGCGGCTTCGGTCATGCGGGCGTGGTCGGCGGGTCCGATCTCGGCGATGTCCATCGGGCGAGTATAGGAGGACGAGTGTGAATTATTGGGGTGCAATCGATGTCGGGCCGGGCGGGGCGCCCGGCCCGACGGTGCGGCCAGGGGTTCGTCAGTCGAGTCGGCGCTGGTAGGACACGACGGCGTCGACGGGGCGGAAGCCGAGCTGGTCGTTGATGGCGACCATGTTGGCGTTGGTGTCGGCGTTGCCCGCCCAGATGGTGGTGACCCCTGGGTGGTGCTCGCGCAGTTGGCGGAGGTTGGCGAGCTTGGTGAGCAGGCCGAGGCGGTGGCCGCGGTGGCCGGGGTCGACGATGGTGATGGCCTGGTTCGCGTGCGCTTCCTCGCCGTGGACGTAGATGAGGGTGTTGGCCGCCACGTCGCCGCTCTGCTTGTGGACGGCGAGGGTGCGGACCATGATGTCGCCCTGGGCTTCGGCGCGTTCTTCGCGGGCGGTGACGTACGCCGCGTCGATGGTGCGGGGGCGCAGGTCGACGTCGCCGAGGGGGATCTCGGCGAAGATCTGGGAGTCGATGCGGCCGAGTCCTTCAAGGTAGCGCTCGGGGGTGCGGCCGGTCCAGGAGACGATCTCGTAGTCGGCGGCGGCGGTGATCGACTCGTCCCAGAGGCGGGTTTCGGCGTCCCGGTCGGCCTCAGTGAGGTCGAGGCTGCGGTGGACCTCGGTGAGGGCGGCGGTGAAGCCGCGCTTCTCGAGGAACCGCGCGCCGGTGTCGGGGCGGTCCGGGCCGCCGTCGACGGCATTGCGGACGGTCACGACGATCTCGCTGCGCCGCTCGTCGCGGGCGAGCTGCAGGAGGTGGTCGAGGAGTGCGCTGCCGATGCCGCGGCGGCGGTGGGCGGGGTGGACCGCGAGCTCGACTTCGGTGTAGTGCGCGTTCTCGTCGTGCGGCAGGTAGACCCAGGTCTGGCCCCGGACGGCGCCGTCCTCTGTGGCGGCGTGGCAGCGGAACTCGGCGTTCGGCGGGGGGTGCTCGAGGGCGCCTGCGTAGCGTTCCGCGGGGACGGGCGCGAGTTCGGGGGTCTCGGCGGCGCGCACGGCCTCGAAGGCCTCGTGGACCTGCTGCAGGAGCTCCCGGTCGGCGGGGAGGACGCGGCGGATCTCCAGTGTCATTCGGCCTCCAGCTTGAGCTGGTACTCGGCGTTGGCGTCCACAGTGGTGTAGTTGAGGAGTTCGTTGATGGCGATCATCGGGGCGTTGACGTCGGCGTTGTCCGTCCAGATGTACTCGATGTGCGGGAAGCGCTCGCGGATCTGGCGGAGGTTGGCGAGTTTGAGGAGCAGGCCGAGACGGTGGCCGCGGTGGCCGGGGTCGACGATGGTGATGGCCTGGTGGGCGTCCCGGTAGTCGCCGTCGTCGATGCCGACCTCGGTCCATGCCACGATCTCGCCGGTGGCGCGCTCGATGGCGACGGCGTGGGCGATGAGCCGGCCTTCGGCGGCGTAGACGGCCTCGCGGCCGCGCAGCTTCTCGGGGGTCATCTGCTCGGCCTCCATCTCGATCTCCCCCAAGGGGATCTCGCTGATGATCATGGTCTCCATGCGGCACATGGTGTCGAGGAGGTCGTCGGGGACGGCGCCGACCCATCGGCGCACTTCGTACGCCTCGCCCGCGGTGGCCAGCGCCTTCGCGTACTGCTCGGCTTCGCGTTCGGGGCCGAGGGGGTCGACGGGGCTGCGGCGGTTGACGGTGGTGAGGGCCTTGGCGTAGCCGCGTGCTTCGAGGAGCCGCGCGAAGGCCTCGTCGCGTGCGGGGCCGTGCTCCCAGTACACCGGGGCGCTGGTGAGGGCGGTGGTGCGGCCGTACTCGGCGCTGAAGCGCTCGGCGTGGTCGAGGAGGGCGGTGCCGACGCCGCGGCCGCGGTGGTCGGGGTGGACGGCACCGAAGCGGAGCATCGCGAGTTCGCGGTTCTCGTCGGTGAAGAAGGTGACGCGGAGGTGGCCGAGGAGGGCGCCGTCCTCGACGCACGCGAACCAGTGGTTCTCGCGGCCGGGGAAGGCGTGGGTGAAGAGGGTCGCGAAGAAGCGCTCGACGGGCGCGGGGTTCTCGGGGGTGTCCGCGCGGTGGGCGGCGGTCAGCACGGCGAACGCCTGCTCGACGAGGTCGGGGGTTTCGGCGCCGAATTCGATGATTTTCACTGGGACAGTGTGCCGGGTGCGACCGACGGTCTCAATCGGATATCGGTGGACGCCCGGCTCCTGGCCGTTCGGCCAGGGCGTGGTCATCCGTTCGTACGATGTGCACCCGTGGCGGTTCTTCCGTCTCTACAGGTATCTCCACCGCATTTCCCTAGAGAAACGGAACCTACCGTGACCGGATCGTCTGTCCCCGCAGGGGAGCCGCCGGGTCCCCCGCCGCCAGGGGCGCCCACGAGGCAGAGCGAGTTCGAGGACTTCGTGCGGGCGCGGTCGGGGGCGCTGTACGCCTCGGCGTACCTGCTCACCGGCGACCGGGGCCTCGCCGAGGACCTGGTGCAGGACGCCCTCGCGCGCACCTGGCGCTCGTGGAAGCGCCTGCACCGCACCGCGAACGCCGAGGCGTACACGCGGCGCACGATGTACCACCTGCACGTGAGCTGGTGGCGGCGGCGGAAGGTCGCAGAAGTCGCGACCGAGACCGTGCCCGAGCGGGCGGGCGAGGAGCCCGACACGGCGCTGCGGTTGGCGGTGCACGCGGCGCTGCTGTCGCTGCCGGCGACCCAGCGCGCCGCGATCGTGCTGCGGTACTTCGAGGACCAGACCGAGGCGTCGGCCGCGGCGATCCTGGACTGCCCGGTCACGACCCTGCGGGCCCGCGTGCAGCGGGGCCTGCGGCGGCTGCGGAACGGGTTCCCCGAACTGGTGATAGGCGGCGATCCGGGCACCCGCCTGGCGCGCTGGGAGTCGGAATTCGCGAACGTGAAGGGAGAGGCCAATGCCTGACTCGATCCGCGAAGTGCTGCAGGGCATCGCCGGCGACGAGGGTCCTTCACAGGACCTGGCGGCCGGCGCGTACCGGCGGGCCCGGACGATCAGGCGGCGCAGGTTCAGCGCGGTCGCCGTCGCCGTCGTCGCCGCGCTGGCGATGGCCGGCGGGGCGACCGCCTCGATCATCGACCGCGACAGGGTCGAGCCGCCGGTGGGCGATCCCACCACCGGCACGACGGCCCCCACCGATCCCGCCACCACGCCGCAGGAGGCGACGCCCACCGGCGCGGAGGCCGACGGCGGGTGCAGCGGGCTCGACGGCTGGTCGGGCTGGGGGCCTTCGGCGTCGATGGGCGACCTCGACCAGCTGCCCGAGGCCCTCGTGTTCCTGGTGCGCCAGGACGACCTCGACGGCCTGGAGACCCTCGTCCGCTTCGACGGCCAGACGCCGTCGAACGCGATCGACGGCGAACCCGGGCCCGGATACGCGATGGCCCCCGACGGCGACCGCTTCATCTCCTCCAACGGAGGCACGTGCGACGGCACCCTGGAGACCGCGGGCGGCGAACGGATCGACGAAGTGGAGGTCTGGACGATGTACTGCAAGCCGTCCTGGTCCCCGGATTCGGACCGCGTCGTGCTGAACCGCGCCGACCCGGAGAGCACCGCCTACCTCCTCGACGTCGCCACCGGGGCGGTGTCGGACGTGCCCGCGGCGGTCGGGTGCTCGGCGACCTGGTCGCCGGACGGGGAGTTCCTGGTCAGCGCCGACGGCGCCGTGGCGATGCGGCCCGACGGCAGCGGCCGCGTGGAACTGGCGGGCGCGGACGCCTGGACCGAGGCGGCCGGATTCGTCGGCGTCGCGTCGATCTCGGCGGACCTGACCCGCGCGTGCCTGCACTTCGACGACTCGGAGGCCGCCGCGTCCGGCCACGTGGACGCGGAGCGCTGCGACCGGTATGTGGACACGGCCACCGGCGACGAACTGGCATTGCCCGTGGCAGCGCAGCACCCGAACGTGGTGTTCCTGGCGGACGGCTCGATGATCGTCTGCGACGACCAGTACGGCCAGATCGTGCTGACCATGGTGGACGCCGAAGGCACGGTCATGGACACGCGCACGCTGGAGGGCCAGGGTTCGGGCGGCACGTTCCTGCGGGGTTACTACACCGGTTGACCCCGGGCACCACAGAAGCCGCTGTCCTTCGCATCGGAAGGGCAGCGGCTTCGGCTGATGGGACTAGAGTGCGCGCAGGTTTGCGGCCTGCGGGCCCTTCTGCCCCTGCTCGACGTCGAACTCGACCCGCTGGTTCTCTTCCAGCGAGCGGTAGCCGCTGCCGGTGATGGCGGAGAAGTGAACGAAGATGTCGGGTCCGTTGTCATCGGGAGCGATGAAGCCGAAGCCCTTTTCGGAGTTGAACCACTTGACAGTGCCTTGCGCCATTACTGCGTTTCCTTGCGATGTTGATTTCCAGACCCGCCTCGCACCCGCCCCGGTAGCCCGGTGCGAACGCGGCGGCGAGGCCTGCGCGTACTGCCATTGCTGGCCTTTCACCACTTCGGCGAAGAATACTCCGAACCGGCTTCTGCACCCTACAATACTCCGGCTCCCTCGAACTGGGTCTTGTACAGCTCGGCGTAGAGCCCGCCGCGGTCCACCAGTTCCCCGTGCGTGCCGGACTCGGCCACGCGCCCGTCTTCGAGGACCACGATCTTGTCGGCCCGCCGCACCGTGGAGAGGCGGTGGGCGATGACCAGGGAGGTGCGGCCTTCCAGGGCCGTGTCGAGGGCGCGCTGGACGGCCGCTTCGGACTCGGAGTCGAGGTGGGCGGTGGCCTCGTCGAGGATCACGATCGGCGGGGCCTTGAGCAGGACGCGGGCGATCGCGAGGCGCTGCTTCTCGCCGCCGGAGAACCGGTAGCCGCGCTCGCCGACCACGGTGTCCAGCCCGGATTCGAGGCGGCGCACGGTGTCGCCGATCTGCGCCCGGTCGAGGGCCTCCCAGATCTGCTCGTCCTCGGCGTCGGGCCGGGCGTAGCGCAGGTTCTCGCGCACGGTGTCGTGGAAGAGGTGCGCGTCCTGGGTGACCATGCCGATGTGCGCGGCGAGCGACGCGGCTTTGAGGTCGCGCACGTCGATGCCGCCGACCTCGACCGCGCCGCCGGTGACGTCGTACAGGCGCGGGACCAGGGTCGCGGTGGTGGTCTTGCCGGCACCCGAGTGGCCGACGAGGGCCACGAGCTCGCCGGGGGCCACGTCGAAGGAGACGCCGTCGAGGATCTGGCGGCCGTTGTCCGAGCGGTCCGGCCGGGCCAGGTCCTCCAGGCTCGCGAGGGAGACCTCGTCCGCGCCGGGGTAGCGGAAGCTCACGTCGCGGAAGCGGATCGAGGCGGCGCCCGCGGGGAGCTCGCGGGCGTCCTCCTTCTCGCGGATGAGCGGCTGGAGGTCGAGGACCTCGAAGACGCGCTGGAAGCTGACGAGCGCGCTCATGACGTCGACGCGCACGTTCGACAGGGCGGTGAGCGGGCCGTACAGGCGGGTGAGCAGCAGCGCGAGGGTGACGACGGTGCCCGCGCTCAGCTCCCCGGCGAACACGAGCGCGCCGCCGAGCCCGTACGCGAGGGCCTGCGAGAGGCCCGCGACGAGGGTGAGCGCGACGATGAAGGTGCGGGCGTACATCGCGGTGGTGATGCCGATGCCGCGCACCCGGTCGGCCTTGTCCGCGAACTCGCCGGACTCGGTCTCGGGGCGGCCGAAGAGCTTCACGAGCATCGCGCCGCCCACGTTGAACCGCTCGGCCATCTGCGTGTTCATGGCCGCGTTCAGGTCGAAGCCCTCCTTGGTGAGGGCCGCGAGCTTGCGGCCGACCCACTTGGCGGGCACCAGGAACACCGGCACGAGCACGAGCGACAGCAGCGTGATCTGCCAGGACTGGAAGAACATGACGCCGATGATGAGCGCGACCGCGATGCCGTTCGAGACGAGCCCGGAGAGGGTGCTCGTGAACGCCCGCTGCGCCCCCATCACGTCGTTGTTCAACCGCGAGACCAGCGCGCCGGTCTGCGAACGGGTGAAGAACGCGACAGGCATCGACTGGACGTGGTCGAACACGACCCGCCGCAGGTCGAAGATGATGCCCTCGCCGAGCTTCGCGCCGTACCAGCGCATGGCGAGGTTGAGGACGCCTTCGACCGCGGCGAGCCCGGCGATGACGCACGCGATCGTGACGACCCCGCGCTGCGTGCCGTTCGCGCCGGTCAGCTCGTTGACGATGTCGCCGGCGAGCACCGGGGTGGCGACGCCGATCGCGGCGATGAGCGTCACGAGCCCGAGGAAGAAGCCGATGTCGCGCCGGTAGGGCCTCGCGAAGCGGAGGATGCGGCGCTTCACGCCGCGGGAGAGGGTGACGCCTTTGAGGTCGTCGGCGCGCCGCATGGAGCGCATCGCGTCCCATCCGGCAGGTCCCATGGATGACACTGGGCCTCCTGTGTTCAGGTATTGCCCAAGATCGGTCTGGGGCCCCGCTCGTCGTCTGCCTGCAAGGCGGAGCGGGTGGGCTTGGGCTGGAGCTGCTGTCTCGTCGCCCCCTCAACGCCCGGTCCGGCCCGGTTTATTTCCGCGGGCCCTTGCGGGCGCCTCCGCGGGTGCGCAGCTCGGTGCCGGACTCGGCGAGGAGCCGGTGCACGAAGCCGTAGGAGCGCCCAATGGTCGCGGCGATGTCCCGGATGCTCTGCCCTTTCTCGTACTCGACGCACACGAACTCGGTGAGCTCGCGGCGCTCGTCGCCGCGGACCTGCCGGTTCGGGTCGGTCCTGGTGGACTCGGCCGGGGGGAGGCCGGACGCACCACTGCTGCGGGAGGGAACCTCTGATGCCATGTGTCCTTTCCTATGCACGGAGGGTAATGAAGGTGCGTTGTGAAGTTTGCCGGAGTTTTCTCGCCCGGCGGTCGCTTGTGTCGGATACCCGATAGTTTCGTAACGTGACCGCACCGCAGACCTCATTCACCGACCGGGTCGAGGCCCTCGCCCCGGCCCGGCCCCGCCACGGCCGCGTGCGTGACATCGGCATCTGGATCACCCTCCTGGTGGCGACGCTGACGCTCGCGTCGGTCGCGGTCGAGACCGCGTCCGAAGTGGTCGGTCCCACGACGCTCCCCTGGTGGCCCGCCCAGAACCTCCAGTTCCACGTCACCGCCGGCATGGTGGTCGCGCCGCTCACCGCCGCGGCCGTGCTCGCGGTGGCCTCGCGGCCCATGGCGGCCCGCATGTCCTGGAACTCGCTGCTGGTGCTGTCGTACCTCGCCTCGATCACGTGGTCGGCGGCCCTGCACACCAATGTGGACCCCACGACGATGACGACGGCCACCGCCGGTGCGCGGCAGGCGATCGCGCTCCTGGTCTCGTACACCGGGTCGCAGGCGGGCCTGGCGATCACCGTGATCGCGATCTCGTGCCTGGCGGTGCCGCTGACGCTCGTCGCGGTCAAGTCGGTGGCCGGACCCGTTGCGGCGCGGTCGCTCTCGCCGGTGCTCATCCTCGGGCCGTGGGCGGCCTGGACCACCCTCGGCATCGACGGGATCTCGGCGGCGGCCTGCGCGGCCGTGCTCGCGTGCGGCGCGGTCGTCTCGGAGCGGAAGGTCCGCGGCGCGGACGCGTTCTGGGGCGCGGCGGCCGCCGGCGGCATGCTCGGCATCGCGGCACTGCTCTCCTACGGCGCGGCGTGGTTCGCGGTCTCGCTGCTCTGCATCTTCTTCGCGCGGCGCCGCTCCGCGCAGATCCTCACCGCGGCGGCTTCCGCGCTCGCGGTGCTCGGTTTGGCCGCGGCCCTGGGGAACTCGTGGCCGTACGGCCTCGTCGACACCTACAACGCGGCGATCGGCGAGATCGCGGCGCACCCCGGCCAGCTGTGGTGGCTCGCGCTCATGCCCGCACTCGTGTGCGTGGCGTGCGGCCCGGCGATCATCGAGAGCCTGCGGCGCTTCGGCACGAGCGCGGCGTGGCCGCTCATGATCGGCCCGCTGCTGGCGCTGATGATCGCGCCGCTGAGCGGATCGAACCCCGAGCAGCCCGAGTACGGCTGGATCGCCTTGTGCCCCTGGCTCATCGTCGCCGCGACCGCCCCGCAGGTCTACGGCGCGCACGCCGGCAAGGCCCGCACGCGGTCAGTGCGAGTGCCGCTCGTGACGGCGGGCGCGGGCGCCTGCGCGGCGATCGTGCTCATGTACTCCGGATGAGCACAGCCCGCTTACGCCAGCTCCACCAGTTCCATGAGGTCGTCAGACCAGAGGTCCTCGTCGCCGTCCGGGAGCAGGATCGCGCGCTCGGGACGCAGGGCCTCGACCGCGCCCGGGTCGTGCGTGACCATCACGATCGCGCCGGTGAAGCCGTCGACCGCGTCGAGCACCTGCTGGCGGCTCGCCGGGTCGAGGTTGTTCGTGGGCTCGTCGAGCAGCAGCACGTTCGCGCCCGAGCACACCAGGCTCGCCAGCGCCAGGCGCGTCTTCTCGCCGCCCGAGAGGACGTGCACGGGCTTGTGCACGTCGTCGCCGGGGAACAGGAACGCGCCCAGGATCTTCCGCAAGTCGGCGTCGGGGATGTCCGCGCCGGAGTCCGAGGCGGCCGACTGCATCTGCTCCAGCACCGTGCCGGTGTGGTCGAGCGTGTCATGCTCCTGCGCGAAGTAGCCGATGCGCAGGCCGTAGCCGGGTTCGACCTGGCCGGTGTCGGGTTCGAGGGTCCCGGCGAGCATCCGCAGCAGCGTGGTCTTGCCCGCGCCGTTGAGGCCGAGGATGACCACGCGGGAGCCGCGGTCGATGGCGAGGTCGACGCCGGTGAAGATCTCGAGCGAGCCGTAGGACTTCGAGAGCCCCGAGGCGGTGAGCGGGACCTTGCCGCACGGGGCGGGCTGCGGGAGGCGCACGTCGGCGACCTTCTCCTGCAGCAGGTCCTCTTCGAGGTTGTCGAGCATCTCCTCGGCGCGGCGGATCATGCCCTTGGCGGCCTTGGCCTTGGTGGCCTTGGCGCCGAGCTTCGCGGCCTGCTTGGTGAGGGTCGCGGCCTTCTTCTCGGCGTTGGCGCGCTCGCGGCGGCGGCGTTCGGCGTCCTCGGCGCGCTGGCGCTGGTAGGCCTTCCAGCCCAGGTTGTAGGCGTCGATGACCGAGCGGGTCGGGTCGAGGAACCACACGGTGTTGACGACCTCTTCGAGGAGTTCGACGTCGTGGGTGATGAGGACGAGGCCGCCCTTGTGCCCGGCCAGGAAGCCGCGGAGCCAGTTGATGGAGTCGGCGTCGAGGTGGTTGGTGGGCTCGTCGAGCAGGAGGATGCCGTCGCCGTCGTCGGAGAAGAGGATGCGGGCGAGCTCGACGCGGCGGCGCTGGCCGCCGGAGAGGGTCTCGAGCGGCTGGGCGAGGATGCGGTCCTCGAGGCCGAGCTTGGAGCAGATGCGGGCGGCCTCGGACTCGGCCTGGTAGCCGCCGCGGGAGGAGAACTGCTCTTCGAGGCGGGAGTAGCGGTTGACGAGCTTGTCGCGCTTGGCGTCGTCGGCGACCTCGGCGAGTGCGGCCTCGGTCTTGGCGAGGTCGGCGATGAGCTGGTCGAGGCCGCGGGCGGAGAGGACGCGGTTGGAGGCGGTCTGCGTGAGGTCGGCGAAGCGCGGGTCCTGCGGGAGGTACCCGAAGGGGCCGTTGTTCTCGATCTTGCCGGCGTAGGGCTGGGTGAGCCCTGCGAGGACGTTCATCGTGGTGGTCTTGCCGGCGCCGTTGCGTCCGACGAGGCCGATCCTGTCGCCGGGCTGGATCCGCAGATCGGCCCCGGACAGGAGGATGCGCGAACCGGCGCGCAGCTCGAGACCGGTGGCAGTGATCATGTGGGGACTCCTTCAGGCGATGGCGACCGTGGACGGCGACCGGGTGAGATGGCGGCGGTCGTACGAGCGACGCTGCCGCAGACTTTCCAAGTTTAGGCGGCGTCGTACGTCACGGTCATGCCGATATCAGCCGTCCTGCTGAATGTGAACGAGCACTCACTCCTGGTGATACCCCTCGTCCTTTCGGATGAGGCGCGGCCGCCCCGAGGTGCCGACCTCTGCCGCAAGAGGACCAGTCACAGCGTTGTATCGCCTGGTCGTGGGCTTGTTGTCCAATTCGGGTCTGTTAGGTTTCCCCGCGCTATGGGCAAACATGACGACACCAGCGAATCCGCTGGCAGAGAAATGACCAGCCGCCGGCTTCGGGCCGTGCTTCGGCGCCGCCGCATTCGTCGCGAACGTCACAGTTGGCGCTTCGTGAACGGCGGGCTCGCCGCCGCGATCCTCGTCGGCTCCGGGCTCGCCGCCCTTTCGGGGCAGAACGCCGCGGCGCAGGCCGCTGAGGCCGAAGAGCAGCAGAACGACACGGTCGTCCAAACCGAGTGGCAGGTCGACTCCGTCCTGGCCGGGATGGAGACCGAGTGGGCGGCCGAGCAGGCGGCCCGCGAGAAGGCCGAGCAGGCCGCTGCCGAAGAGGCGAAGCGACTGGCCGAGGAGCAGGCCGCGAAGGAGGCCGCCGAGCAGGCCGCCGCCGAGGAGGCGGCCCGCGTGGCCGCTGAGGAGGCCGAGCAGGCAGCCGCGGCGGCAGCTGAGGCGGCGAAGCCGTGGACGGCCCCGTCGGACGCGCCGATCACCTCGTACTACGGGATGCGCGACGGCCGGCTGCACGGCGGCACTGACTTCGGCAACTTCGAGGGGGACGACATCGCGGTGGTCGGCGACGGCACCGTGACCTATGTCGGCTTCGAAGCGGGCGGCTACGGCAACGTGGTCTACGTCGACCACGGCGACGGCATCGAGACCCGGTACGCCCACGCCTCTGAGGTCCCCGTCAGCGTCGGCGACAAGGTCTCCAAGGGCGACACCATCATCCTCTCCGGGAACACCGGCGGCTCGACCGGCCCGCACCTGCACTTCGAGGTGCTGATCGACGGCGAGAAGGTCGACTCGCTCGCCTGGCTCGAGGAGCAGGGCGTCAACGTCGGCTGACACGCCGTCGGCCGACCCCCTGAGGACTTTCCTCTCACCATCACAAGTGAATAGAGCGCGGCGGCCCTGGGGACATCTCCCCCAGGGCCGCCGCTGTGCGTGCGTCAGCGCAGCGTGAGCTGCGGTTCGATGAGTGTCGAGTCCGGGACGTCGAGGCCGTCGAGCTTGCGCATGAGGTGGCGCACCGCGGTCTGGGCGAGGGTCTCGGCCGGCACGAGGACGGAGGGCAGCTGCGGGTGGACCCGCTCGGCGACCTCGTCGGGGCCGATGACGACCACGTGGAAGTCCTCCCCCACGCGCTTGCCGGCGTCGGCGAGGGCGTGCATGACATGGCCGACCGCGGGTTCATTGTGGACGGCCAGTCCGGTGAGGTCCGGTCGCGTGGCGAGGAGCTCCTTCACCGTGCGCTGCACCTCGGTCGGGTAGTTCGGGCAGGGCCGCACCTCCGCGCGCAGGCCGGGGCGGCTGAGGAAGCCCTCCCGTACGCGCTCGGCGAAGCCCGTGCGCCGCTCGTAGACCGCCTCCGCGGCGCCCAGCAGCGCGATGTCGCCGCAGCCGCGTTCGGCCAGGTAGTCGGCGCAGACCCGGCCCGCCGCGGTGAAGTCGAGGTCGACGCAGGTGAGCCCTTCGGAGTCCGCTGGGAATCCGATCAGGACGCTCGGGAGTCCCAAGCGGCGCAAGGTCTCCACCCGCTGGTCGCGGACTTCGACGTCCATGAGGATGAGTCCGTCCACCATGGCCGAGGCGGCGACCCGGGCCAGGCCGGAGGGGCCCTCGTCGGCCGTCATGAGCAGCACGTCCTGGTCGTGGCGGCGCGCTTCGGCGACCGCACCCGCGGCGAACTGCATGAGCACCGGCAGGTGCATGCCGTCGCGGATGGGGAACATCATCGCGAGGACCCCGGCCCGCCGGGAGGCGAGCGAGCGCGCCCCGGCGTGCGGGTGGTAGCCGAGGTCGGCCACGGCCGCCATGACGCGGTCGGCCGTCTCCGGTGAGATCGACCGCTTCCCGCTCAGCACATAGGAGACGGTGCTGGCGGCGACGCCGGCCCGCGCCGCGACATCGGCGATCGTGACGCCCCGGCCGGCCACTACGCCTCCCCGTCGGGTTCGGCGCCGTGCGCAGCAGCGCTGTACTCAGTGGAGAAGTGCAGCGACGCGAGGCGCACCGGACCGGACTCGAAGGTCACGTACAGGTCCTTGACGCCCTCGATGCGGCCCAGTTCCACGGTCACGTCGGTGTAGTCGTACACGCCGCTCGTGGCGGGGGTGTCGATCTTGGCGAGCACGTCGCCGTCGAGCGGGTCGTCCACGCGCAGCGTGAGCTGCGAGGCCTGGCCCGCGACCCGGGCGGTCACCGCCGGGTACTGCTCGGCAGTGCCGAAGTCGCAGTCGCCCAGCATGATCCAGCCGCCGGCCTCGTCGGCGGCGATCACGTCGCCGGAGGTGCGGTTCTCGTCGCGCCACAGCACGCCCTCGTAGAGGTCGTTCGCGGTGGCGGCCAAGGGCTCCGAGAGGTCGCGGGCGCCCACGGTCTCGCCGTCGACCCGCACGGAGGCGGAGAGGACGATGTCCGTGGCGGAGCGGCCGACCATGAGGCGCTGGCGGGACTTCTCGATGATCATGCGCCCGGTCACGTTGTCCCAGTGGGCGAGTTCGTCCACGGGGAGGGTGAACGCGACAGTGCGGGTCTCGCCCGCGGCCAGGCGGACCTTCGCGAAGCGGCGCAGCTGGCGCAGCGGCTGCTTCACGCGGGAGCCGCACTGGTGCGTGTAGAGCTGCACCACCTCGACGCCGTCGCGGCCGCTGGTGTTGGTGACCTCCACGGTGACGGTGAGCTCGTCGCCGGGCTTGGCGTTCTCCTTGTCGGCCTTCAGGTTCGCGTACTTGAAGTCCGCATAGGAGAGGCCGTGGCCGAACGGGTAGAGCGGCTGGCCGAGGTAGTAGAGGTAGGTCGCGTCGGAGGCCACGATGTCGTAGTCGAGCATCGCGGGCAGCTCGGCCGCGTCGGTGTACCAGGTCTGCGGGAGGCGGCCCTCGGGGTCGCGGTCGCCGTAGAGGACGTCGGCGAGGGCGTTGCCCCATTCCTGGCCGCCGTGGCCCGACCACACCACGGCGCGCACGTGCTTCTCGGCCCAGTTCGCGGCGTAGGGGTAGGAGGAGGACATGACCAGAATCGTATTCGGGTTCGCGTCCTGGACGCGCCGCAGGAGCCACTCCTGGGAGTTCGCCAGGCGCAGGTCGGTGCGGTCCTCGGTCTCCCGGCCGTTCACGAGCGGGTGGTCGCCGAGGACGACGACGGCGACGTCGGCGTCGCGGGCGAGCTCGGCCGCAACGTCGTGGCCCTTGACGACCAGCTCGATGTCGAGCTCGACGGCGTCGGCGCGGTCGTCGCTGAGCACGATCCGGCCTGCTTCGAGGGCGTACCACTTGCCGCCCTCGTCGCCTTCGGCGACGTGGATCTGCTGGAGCGCGACCTTGCCGCCTTCGAGCTCGACGATGCGGAAGGTCTCGTGCACGTCGAACTCGTGCGGGCCGACCGAGTCGGCGCCCACGGTCCCGTCGAGGCGGCCGTCCACGTACAGGCCGGTGGCGGCGTTGCGGGCGGTGTACGACCAGCCGCCCCAGTCGAACAGGTCGTACTGGGCCGCCGCGCCGGTGGCGTCGGTGATCTCCAGGGCCTTGCCGTCCTCGACGGCGGTCACGTAGCCCTGCTTGTGGCGCAGGCGGACGCGGTCGACGGCCTCGCTGTAGACGACCTCGGCGCGCTCGCCGAGGGCCTGGCGGGCGGTGACGGCATACGGCAGGGTCCCGGAGTACCAGTCCTGCATCTGCGTGTCCGCGAACGGGCCGAGGACCGCGATCTTCTTGGGGGCCTGGCGGTCCGGGCCGCCGAGCGGCAGGATCCCGTCGTTCTTCAGGAGCGTGATCGACTGGGTCGCGGCCTCGCGGGCGAGCGCCTGGTGCTCGGGCGAGTTGACCGCGTCGTCGCCGATGTGCGCGTACGGGTCCTCGGGGTCGAACTCGCCGAGCCCGAAGCGCACGTGGAGGTTGCGGCGCACCGCCGTGTCGATGTCGCTCTCGTCGAGCAGGCCGCGCTCGAGGGCGGTCTCGACGTGGACGAGGACGTCGCGCGAATGCTCGTCGTCCTGCGTGAAGGAGTCGAGGCCGGCCTTCACGGCCGCCGCATAGGCGGTCGGGAGGTCCTCGAAGTAGCCCTGGAGGTTCGCGAGGTTGTTGGGCGCGTAGGCGTCCGAGACGATGTACACCTCTTCGTCGGTCCAGGTGCGCAGTTCATCGTTGACCAGCGGCGTCACATGCGCCGGGCGGCCGTTGACGAGGTTGTACGAGAGCATGACCGCGACCGCGTCGCCGCTCGCCAGTGCCGGGCGGTGGGCGGCGAACTCGTATTCGCGGAGCACTCGCGGCGGCATGTTCGAGGAGGTGGTGCAGCGGTCGGCCTCGTTGCCGTACGCCAGGAAGTGCTTGACGGAGGGCGCGGTCTTCCACACCGAGCCGTTGTCGCCCTTGAGGCCGCGCGCGTAGGCGGCGCCCATGAGGCCGGCCATGCCCGCGTCCTCGGAGTAGCCCTCCTCGTTGCGGCCCCAGCGGGGGTCGCGCAGGGGGTTCACGGTGGGGGCCCAGACGTTGCGGCCGACCTTGACCGGGTCGTTGTGGTTGAAGGCCAGCACCTCGTCGGCGACGGCCGCGCCGATCTGCTCCACGAGCTCGGGGTTCCAGGTCGCTCCCAGGGCGACCACCTGCGGGAAGACGGTGGCCTCGCCGAGCCACGCGAGACCGTGCAGCGCTTCGGTACCGGTCTTGAAGGGGCCCATGCCGAGGCGTTCGACCGGACGGTGGTACTGGTGCAGCAGGCCGATCTTCTCGTCGAGGGTGAGTCGGGCGAGGAGATCGGCGACGCGCTCGGCGCGAGGCAGGTTCGGGTCGCGGAAGGCGGGTCGCGGGTCGATGTCGCTCATGGGTGGACTTCCTTGCTTACTCGGACGTCGCTGTCGTTGTGAGGCCGTGCTCCTGGAACCGGCTCCTGGAAGCCGAAGCTCCAGGAAACCCGAGTCGAAGCGCTTCGATGATCAGGGCATTACGTCCGTGATCTGCAATTGGAAAGTGTCTTGTCGAAGCGCTTCGATGAGGATGCAAGATTTGTACACCTGGGCCGTGATCCAAGTCAAGGCAGGTGGGGTGCGACAACGTACGGGATTGACGGGTTTCGGCCGATTCGCAGGGCTTTAACCTGCGCAAACATGCGGGGTAACAATCGTGAAACAGGGTGCTAGGCGCCCAGGGGCGTGGGCATCCTTCCGGCGTCGATGTCGTTGAGGATGCCGGTGGCCGCTCCCAGGGCGGGGGCCTCGTGGCCGAGGGCGGAGACCACGATCTCGGCGCCGCCGGCCCCGGAGGCGTGGGTGCGGGCGGCGAGCTCGCGTTCGGCCGCCGGGCCGATCCAGGGGCTCAGCGCCTGGTAGTGCCCGCCGAGGACCACCGCTTCGGGGTTGAGCAGGTCGACGGCGAGCGCGATGCCCGCGCCGAGCGAGCGCCCGATGCGGTCCAGGGCCTCGAGGACGTCCGGCTCTTCGGCGCGGGCGCGGGTGACCACGTCCTCGACCTCGGCCTCGACCTCGGCCCCGGCGATGGCTTCCGACTCGGACAGCGTCTTGAGGACGGCGCTGATGCCCGCGAGGTCCTCGACGCGGCCGACGCGGCCGTCCACATCGATGAGGAGGTTGCCGATCTCCCCGGCGAAGCCCGTTGCGCCGCGGCGCAGCTCGCCGTCCACGATGAGGCCGGCGCCCAGGCCGATCTCACCGGTCAGGTAGATCATGTTGGACACCCCGGCCCAGGAGCCGAAGCGCTGCTCGGCCACGGCGCCGAGGTTGGCGTCGTTGTCGGCGGTCACGGCGTACTTGGGGTCGCGCATGGCCTGGCGCAGGCGGCCGGTGAGGTCGAACTCCTCCCAGCCGAGCATGGGGGCGCGCTGGACGACGCCGTCGTTGTCGATCATGCCGGGGACGGCGACGGCGAGCCCGAGGATCTGGCGGCCTTCGGCGTCCATCTTGTCGACGGCGCGCTTGGCGAGGCCCGCGAGGGCGGAGACGGAGCGCCCTGGGGTCGACCCGGCGCCGTCGTGGGCGCGGCGCCAGGAGAGCAGCCGGTTGCCCGCGAGATCGACGGCGACGAGTGTCATGTAGTCCACATTGACTTCGACGCCGAGCGAGGCGTAATAGCCGGTGTCGACACTGAGAAGCACTGCGGGGCGGCCGATGTTGCCGATGACCGAACCGGACTCGCGCAGCACGCGGCGCTCGATGAGCTCGGCCACGAGCGAGGAGACCGTGGCCTTGTTGAGGCCGGTCTTCGCGGCGAGATCCGCACGGGAGCAGCGCCCTTCGGCGCGCACCTGGCGCAGCACGAACCCGAGGTTGTTGGCCCGCACGTCGGTGAAGTCGGCGCGTTTGGCCCGGACCCGCGCTTCCTCGCCGGCAGCCCCGGCCGACTTCGACGCTATGCGCATCGCCATGTGTTCCTCCTGTGCATGTCCCGGCTCATTCTGATCGATCACGGCAACGGGTCCTCGAGCGGTCCCTGACGGTTGCGCAGCGAAGCGTTTCACCACAAGGGCCGTTCCCGAATCGTGATCAATCCGCGCCCGTATCGCCTGACCCCCGGCTTGTGTCGGGTGCCACCGTGCGCTACTTTAGTTTATCGAATAGCCGAACTAATTATCGGCCAGACCCCCCACAAGACCTGCAAGACCCTCACATGTGCATTACGACCGAAAGGACAGCATCGTGGCTACTCCCTCAGACGGGTCGATCTTCCGGCGCCGCTCCCTGCTCAAGGCAGCCGGCCTGGGCGCGGCCGGTGCCGCGGGCCTTCCCTTCATCGCCGCGTGCAGCGACATCGAATCGGGCAGCGGCACCTCGCAGACGACCGACGGCTTCGACTTCCTGCCCGAGTACAAGGAATGGCCCCTCCCGGTCGAACCCGACCTGGTCGGCGAGCCGCCGAACCACCCGTCCGGGTTCACGACCTACCCCGAGCCCGTCCCGGCCATCGAGAACCTCCCGTCCAACAGCGGGACCTTCGAGATCACCATGCCGATGTGGGGCGAGGCGCCCTCGAACGACGACCCGTACTTCGCGGCGATCGCCGAGGCCAGCGGCGGCACCAGGGTGGACCTGCGCCAGGCCGACGGCATGACCTACGCCGAGACCTCGGTGCAGTGGCTCAACGCCAACGAGTTCGGCGACGGCATCATGTTCTTCGCCTGGATGATCGCCTCGCACCCGAACTTCCAGGAGACGGTGGTCAACACCTTCTACGACCTGACCGACATCGTCAAGGGCGACATCTCCGAGCGCTGGCCGCTGCTCGCCGGCCTCCCGACCGCCTCCTGGGGCCAGTCGGTGTGGTCGACGGACCCCAATGACCCCGAGACCGCCCGCGTCTTCGCCATCCCGGGCTCCTTCTCCGGCGGTTCGAACAACGCGATGTTCGCCCGCACGGACCTGCTCGAGGAGAAGGGCCAGGCCCTGCCGACCTCCGTCGAGGAGCTCCTCGAGGTCGCCCGCGCCGTCAACGACGACGCCGGCGGCCGCTGGGCCTTCGGCGGCACCGACTACCTCACCCCGGCCTGGTTCGGCCTCGCCGGCGGCGACGGCTGGGCGTACATCGACGGCAAGCTCGTGCACAACTGCGAGCGCCCCGAGTACACCGAGTGGCTCGAGTTCCGCCGCACCATCTGGGACGAGAAGCTGGTCCACCCGGACCTTCCCTCGGGCACGCTCGACGGCCAGGCCCTCCACAAGGCCGGGACCATCGTCTTCCAGCTCGACGGCATCTCGTGGTGGCAGGGGTTCATCGACCAGTCCACGGCCGAGGGCACGGGCGGCACCATCGCCCCGCTCGGCGCGCTCGCCGCGAAGGGCCGCAAGCCCCTCGTGCACGTCAACACCAGCGTCGACTCCTGGACGTTCCTGAACAAGGACCTCTCCCGAGAGCAGGTCGAGGAGTTCCTCGACTTCTGCAACTTCGCCTCGGCGCCGTTCGGGACCACCGAGTACGAGCTGATCAACTACGGGATCGAAGGCACGCACTTCACCTACGGCCCCGACGGCGTCCCGGTCTTCAACGAGGTCGGCACCACCGTCGTCCAGGCACCGGTGAACCACAAGACGATCTCCGGGCACGTGCAGCAGTTCCTGACGGGCGCGCCCGACATGGTCCAGGCCCGTTTCGAGTACAACGCCTCCCTGCTGGAGTTCGCCGAGGTCAACATCTTCGAGGGCATGCGCGTCGAGGGCCCGGCCGACTTCAAGTCCGCCGGCCAGGTCCTCATCGACCAGCAGAACGACATCGCGTACGGCCGCGCCGACCTCTCGTCGATCCCCGAGATGGTCGAGACCTGGAAGGCCAACGGCGGCGAGGCCGGCCGCGAGCACTACACCGCGGCTTACGACAAGCTGCACGGCTAAGGCGCCCGGCCGGGTTCGCGACGCCCGTCGCGGCCCGGCCTCCCCGTCCCTGCACAGGTACTCACTGACTGGATTACACACAAGCGATGGCAGCTCTGCAGACCTCAGCGCCCCCGGTTCCGTCCGGGTCGGGCGGCCGCACCATTGGCAAGCGCAAGCGGAAGCGGACCGTGGCCCAGCGGTTCCGGTCCGACTGGCCGCTCCTGCTCATGACGCTCCCGGCGATGGCCCAGCTCGCGGTGTTCTTCTACTGGCCCTCGGCCTGGAACATCATCGCGTTCATGGACTACAGCCCGCACCGCGCGTTCTGGGAGAACCCCCTGGTGGGCTTCGCCTGGTTCGAGCGGCTGTTCAACAACCCGTACTTCGTTCCGGCGCTGCTGAACACGCTGAAGTACTCGTTCGCGAACCTGCTGTTCCTGTTCCCGCTCTCGATCGTCCTGGCGCTGGTCATGCACTCGGTGGTCTCCACCAAGGTCCGCAGCGTCTTCCAGTCGATCGTGTACCTGCCGTACTTCTTCTCCTGGGTCCTGGTCGTCACCGTGTTCGTCCAGACGCTCGGCGCCGACGGCCTGGTCTCCAACTGGATCCTCGGCTTCGGCGGCGACCGCCTCACGTTCACCTCGAACCCGGACACGTTCATGTTCCTGGCCTGGCTGCAGTGGGCGTGGAAGGACGCCGGCTGGGGCATGATCATCTTCCTGGCCGCCCTCGCCTCGATCAACCCGAGCCTCTACGAGGCCGCGGCCGTGGACGGCGCCAGCCGCTGGCGGCGCCTGTGGCACATCACCCTGCCGGGCATCCGGCCGGTGATCGTGCTGCTGCTGATCCTCCACATCGGCGGCATCCTCACGGTCGGGTTCGAGCAGTACCAGCTGCAGCGCGACGCGATCGGCTACCAGACCACGGAAGTGCTCGACACCTTCATCTACTACCGCAGCGTCATCGGCACCGAAGGGGCCTCCTTCGGCACCGCGGCCGGCCTGTTCAAGGGCGTGATCGGGCTGATCCTGATCCTCATCGCCAACAACGTCGCGCACCGCCTCGGAGAGCAAGGGATCTACCAGAAGTCATGACGGCCATCGACACCAAGCTCAAACTCAAGCCGCGCAAGAGTGCGCGCCCCGTCTGGGACGAGGAGCCCTCGTGGTTCGGGAAGCTCGTCAAGGCGCTCTTCCTGATCGCCTACGGCGCGGCCATCGTCCTGCCGATCTGGGCGGTCGTGGCCACCAGCTTCGCGAGCGAGGAGTCGCTCGCCAAGGCGGGCGGCAACATGCTGCTCATCCCGGCCGAGTTCAGCATCGCGGCCTACCAGGAGATCTTCGACGGCGGCGCGCTCACGAAGTCGCTGCTCCTCACGATCGGCCTGACCGCCGGCGGCACCGCACTGAGCATGGTCCTGACCATCGGCGCGGCCTACGGCCTCTCGCGGCCCGGCTCGCTGCTGCACCGGCCGATCCTCATGCTCGTGCTCTTCACGTTCCTGTTCGCGCCGGGCCTCTACCCGAGCTTCCTGGTCGTGCAGAAGCTGGGGCTGTTCAACAACTACCTGTCGATCATCCTGCCGATGGCGTTGAGCGCCTTCAACCTCATCGTGCTCCGGGCGTTCTTCATGAACAGCGTCCCGACCGAGCTCATCGACGCCGCCAAGATGGACGGCGCGGGCGAGTTCCGCACCCTGTTCAAGATCGTGCTGCCGATGTCGAAGGCGATCCTGGCGGTCGTCGCCCTGTTCTACGCGGTCGGCTACTGGAACATCTACTTCTCGGCGGTGCTGTACATCCCGGGTCTGGAGACCCAGCCGATCCAGGTCGTGCTGCAGCGGATGCTCATGTCCACGCAGGGCCTGCCCGGCGCCGCGGCGAACGTGAGCCAGTACCAGTCCGCCGCGCCCGACGCGGCGCTGAAGATGGCCGTGGTCGTCTGCACGATCATCCCGATCGTCATCATGTACCCGTTCATCCAGAAGCACTTCACGAAGGCCGTCATCACCGGCGCGATCAAGGGCTAATTTACGGCTCGCGAGCGTCGCCGTGACCGGCTGATTTACGGCTCGCAAGCGTCGCCGTGACCGGCCGACAGGCTCCCCCTGGTGCAAAGGGCCGCTTCCGCATTGCGGAGGCGGCCCTTTCACGTGCGGTCAGGTGAAAGCCGGGGTGAAAGGCGAATGGGACCGGAGTGAAAGCCGGGGCGCGCACGCTGGGCGGCACAGGAAGCAGACCAGTGCAGCACCAGAGAGGCGCACCCCATGCGATACGCCATCGAAGTCCGGGGACTGAAGAAGTCCTTCGGGGAGGTCCACGCCCTCAGCGGCGTGGACCTCGCCGCGGCCCCCGGCACCGTGCTCGGGGTCCTCGGCCCCAACGGGGCCGGGAAGACCACGGCCGTCCGCGTCATGTCCACCCTCACCAAACCCGACGCCGGGTCCGCCCGCGTCCTCGGCCTCGACGTGGTCGAGCAGGCCGCGCAGGTGCGCGAGCGCATCGGGCTCACCGGCCAGTACGCCGGGCTCGACCCGGCCCTCTCCGGCGAGCAGAACCTCGTGCTCGTCGCGCGGCTCCTCGGCGCGTCGCGCCGCCAGGCGAAGACCCGCGCGAACGAGCTCATCGAGCGGTTCGACCTCGCCCACGCCGCCACCCGCGCCGCGGGCAGGTACTCCGGCGGGATGCGCCGCCGCCTCGACCTCGCCGCGTCGATCGTGCGGCGGCCCGAGGTCCTGTTCCTCGACGAGCCGACGACGGGCCTGGACCCCCAGAGCCGCAACGGGTTGTGGCAGGTCGTGCGCGACCTCGTGGCCTCGGGCACCACCGTCCTGCTCACCACCCAGTACCTGGAGGAGGCCGACCAGCTCGCCGACGCGATCGCCGTGATCGACAGCGGCCGCGTGATCGCCTCGGGCACGCCGTCGCAGCTCAAGCAGGCCGTGGGCGGCCAGGTCCTGCGCCTGTCCCCCACCCGGCCGGACGCGGTCGACCAGCTGGTCCAGCTCGCCGAATGGGCCGTGGGCGTGAAGGCCCGCGCCGAGGGCGGCGAGGTGCTCGTGCCCGTCGCCCACGCGGGCGAGGCGCAGGCGGTCATGGCCCGCGTCTCGCAGGCCGGGGTCGACCTGGCCGGGTTCGGGCTCCACGAGCCGACCTTGGACGAGGTCTTCCTCCAACTCACCGGGCACCGCACCCGCACCGACGAGACCGCGAAGGAGCCGGTGGCATGAGCACCGCTGCAACCGAGACCACCTGGACGACCAAGCGCGGGACGCTCGCGCAGTCCGCCACGATGGCGGCCCGCTCGCTCGCCTCGATCAGGCACGCGCCCGCCCAGCTCATCGACTTCTTCATGATCCCGCTGATGATCCTGCTGTCCATCACGTTCTTCATGGGCGGGCAGATGATGGGCTCATGGCAGGACTTCCTGCAGTACGCCGGGCCGACCATCATCGCGATGGGCCTGTTCTTCGCCATCACCTCGACCGGGCTGGGCCTGTTCGGCGACATCAAGGACGGCGTGTTCGACCGCCTCACCGCCATGCCCGTGTCGCGGTTCGCGCTGCTCGCCGGGCGGGTCGCCGCGGACATGGTGAAGTACGCGTGGGCGCTGCTCGTCGTCGGCGGGGTCGCCTTCGCGATCGGCTACCGCGCCGAAGGCGGGCTCCTCGGCACCGCCGCGGCCGCCGGCGTGCTGCTGCTGTTCCTGTTCGCCGCCTCATGGTCGATGGTCCTCGTGGGCCTCACCGCCAAGAGCGAGGAGCAGATCCAGACCTGGATGATCAGCCTCCTCATGCCGCTCGCGTACACCTCGACGGTGTTCGTGGAGCTCGACACGCTCCCCGGCGCGGTCCAGTGGTGGGCCGAGCTCAATCCGCTCACGGCCCTCGCGGACTCGATGCGGGTCTTCCTCAACGGCGGCGACGCGGGCGGCGAAGTGCTCGCGCTCCTCGCCTGGTGCGCCGCGCTCACCGCCGTGTTCGTGCCGCTGTCGCTGCGGGCCTACCGCCGCAAGCTCACCGACTGAGTCAGGAGCTGAACGGCCAGGTGCTCTGCTCGAGCATCGAGGCGGCCCGGGCCTCCAGGTCCGGGTCGCCCTGCTCGCGCGCGATGGCCGCGAGCTGGCGGTACAGCTGCATCGCGACCTCCGAGAAGTGCTGGAACCGCGGCAGGTCCCGCTCGGCGTCGAGCAGTTCGCGCAGGGCCTCGTCGGTCTTCCCCATGCGGCGCAGGCAGATCGCCGCGACGGTGCGGGTGGCGAGGGCGTTCTCGGCGTTGCCGATCCGCTCGGCGCGCTCCCGCTGCGCCCGCATCCGCTCCAGCATCGCCTCCGGGTCGTCGCCGTGCTCGGCGTCGATCCGCCACAGCAGGTCGGCGATCACCGAGTCGGCCAGGTCCGCCCCGAACTCCGCTTCGGCCGCGATCGCCCGCAGCAGCAGCCCGCGCGCGCCCAGGTAGTCCCCCGCGGCCATCCGGTCGGCCGCGAGGCCCTGCCAGGAGAGGATGAGCCCGAAGCGCTCGCCCAGCGAGGCGAAGATCCGGTTCGACTCGGCCAGTTCGGCCGCGGCCTCCTCGGGCCGCCCGGACCGGTAGGAGAACTCCGAGACGAACAGCAGGCCGATCCCCCGCACCCACGCGTGCTTCTCGTCGCCGAGTCCGGCCATGATCTCGCGCAGGCGGGACGCGTCCCCGGCGATCATCGCCCGGATCATCGGGATCATCTGCAGCAGCGGCTCGACCTCGTAGAGGCCGTGCTCCTCGCTGATGCGCTGCGCCGCGGCGAACTCGGCGTCGACCTCGGCGGGGTCGCTGCGACCGGACCACAGGCCCCAGCTGCCGGCCATCGAGACCTTGGCGCGGTGCAGCGGGTCCACGTGGGCGGGGTCGAACGGCATCGCCCGGACCTGCCGGGCCAGTTCCATGCCCTCCTCGCGGTAGCCGCGCATCCACCAGTACCAGGAGAGCGGCGCGATCGCGCGGAACGCCACGCGGGCGTTCCCGGCCGCGACCATCCGGCGGATCGCCGCGAAGAGGTTCGCGTGCTCGGTCCCGAGCCGTTCGAGCCACTCGACCTGCTCGGCGCGCATGAGGTGCGGTTCGGCCTCTTCGGCGAGGGCCGCGTAGTGCTCGGCGTGCCGCTCGAAGCGCTCGGCGGTCTCCCCGGCCTCGGCGAGCCGCGCGGCGGCGTACTCGCGCACGGTCTCCAGCAGCCGGTACCGGCCGCCGGGCAGGCGCTGCACCAGCGACTTCTCGACCAGGCCCGTGATGTCGTCGGCGTTCGCGGAGCAGACCTCGCACGCGGCGGCGAGGTCCGTGCTGCCGCTGAAGACGGACATGCGGGCGAGCACGAGGCGCTCGACCGGGTCGAGCAGGTCCCAGCTCCAGTCGACGACCGCGCGCAGCGTCCGCTGGCGCGGCTCGGCCGTGCGCGGCCCGCGCCCGAGCAGGTCGAATCGTTCGGGGAGCCGCGCGGAGAGGTCCGCGAGGCTCATGGACCGGAGGCGGGCCGCCGCGAGCTCGATCGCGAGCGGCAGGCCGTCCAGCGCGACGCAGACCTGGAGCACCGCCTCGGCGTTCGACGCGTCGATGCCGAATCCCGGATCGCTCTGGCGGGCCCGCTCCTCGAACAGCGCGATCGCCGCGTGCGAACGCAGCTCAGCCACCGGGTCGGCGCTGGCTGCGGCGGGGCTGCCTGCAAGGGCGCTGTCTGCAAGGGCGCTGTCGGGCAGCGGCAGCGGCCCGACGCCGAACACGGCCTCCCCGGTGATGCCGAGCGCTTCACGGCTCGTGGCGAGCACCCGCAGGCCCGGCACGCGGCCGAGGAGGTGAGCGAGCAGTTCGGCGACGTCCTCGATGAGGTGCTCGCAGTTGTCCACGGCGAGGAGGAGTTCGCGCCCCCGCAGGGCATCGGTCAGGCGCGTCCGCGGGTCCTCGCTGCGCCGGGCGAGGATCGACTCGCCGAGGCCGATGGCGTCGCCGAGCACTTCGGGCAGGCGGACCGGGTCGGTGACGGGCGCGAGCTCGACCATGCGCACCTCGCGGTCCTCGGCGGCCAGCCGGTTCGCGGTCTCCACCGCGAGGCGGGTCTTGCCGGTCCCGCCGGGGCCGGTGAGGGTCACGAGCCGGTTCGCGCCGAGCAGCCCGGTCACGGCCGCGATCTCCGCTTCGCGGCCGATGCACGCGGTGAGCGGCTCCGGCAGTCGATGCTGCCGGTGCGGGGCCGCGGGCGGCTCGACGCCGCGCAGCACGTCCAGGTGCGCCTCGCGAAGCACCGTGGAGGGGTCGACGCCGAGTTCGTCGGCGAGCCGCTCCCGCACGGTGTCGAAGACGGCGAGCGCTTCGGCGCGGCGGCCGGCGGCGGCGAGCGCGAGCATGTACCGGGCGGCGTCCGGCTCGTTCAGCACGTCCGCACTGTGGCGGGCGGCGAGCTCCGCGAGCACTGCGTCGGCGCCGTCGAGGCGCATCCGGGCGTCGAGGAGCAGGGCGGCGACGGTGTCGCGGCGCATGGCGAGCCGGGTGCGGGCGGCCTCGGCGAAGGCGTACCCGTCGAGGTCGGCGAGCGCGGGGCCGCGCCAGAGCGCGAGGGCGGCTTCGGCGCTCGCGCGGGCGGCGGCGGGCCTGTCCTCTCTAGAGGCCGCTTCGGTGCGCGCGGCGAGGCGCTCGAAGGCGTCGATGTCGGTCTCGGCGGCGGCGAGGCGGTAGCCGCCGGGGCCGCTTTCGAGGCGGTCGCCGAGGAGGCCGCGCAGTCGCGACAACTGCGTGTGGAGGGCGCCGCCGGCATTGGCGGGCGGGTCCTCGGGCCAGACGGCGCCGATGAGGGCGGCGGCGGGAACGGCGCCGCGTTCGAGTGCGAGTCGTGCGAGGAGGGCGCGCTGGCGGCCGGCGGGGATCGGGACCTCGGTCCCGTCCTCGTCGAGCACTCGCAACGGTCCCAGCAGCTCCACTCGCATGCGGTCTATCTTGCCGCCCTTGCGGGGGCCGGGGCGACCCGGTCGGCGAGGGGCCTCTTGGACTCCCTAATGGAATCTGCCACTTGCATGAACAGGTTGTCACGGCATATCAGGGCCTTATCAGTGCTTTTCTGTCAAGTTCCCGACTGATCGAACATACGGCCCGATCGCGCACGTACTGTCGTTCCCAAAACCCCGAAGCAGTACGACCCCATGTGAGGTGCGGTGTCCGCCATGGCGATCAGTCTCGATCACAAATACGATGCTCTGCCCCGCACTGCCGAGTCACATGACCCGGAAGGAGATCCCCCCATGAGTCCTGGCCCCGCCGGCGCGCATATCGCCGGTTACTGCGTCGAGTTCCGGCTCGAGACCCGGGACAGCGGGACCCAGGTCCTCCTCGCCCAGGACCCCGACGGCGTTGCCGCCGCCGTCGCCACGATCGTGGCGGCCGACCTGCTCCAGGTCGCGACCGCGCTGGTGCGCGACCGGCCCGGCTACGAGCCCGGCGGCCGGCCCGACCACGGTCTCAAGATCATCGCGGACAAATCGGCGGAGATCGGGGCCCTGGCCTATTTCGGTCCTGGCGGCGAGGACTACGGTCCGGGCGCCTGGGTCACCTACTCGAACGAGCTGCAGGCCCCGCATCTGCGGCTCTTCCGGGACATGGACACGGCGAGCACGTTCCCGCCGGACGCGCACATCGCGCTGAGCACGCTGGCGCGCGCGGTGGAGGACTTCCGGGCCACGGGCGGCCTGCGCCCCTCGGGCTGCATGTGGCGGCCCAGCACGGTGTGGTGACGCCCGGTGTGTCGGCTTACCGCCTGACGGGATCGCGACCCGGTACCGGTCCAGTTCCTCGGTAGTCTTGCCGCTCATGAGCACCAGTGACACCTCCCCGGACCTCGTCGCCGTGCGCTACGCCGAGTCCTCGGACGCGGCCGCGTTCGCCGCGATCGTGAACCACTACATCGCCCGCAGCACCGCGAACTTCCGCACCGAGCCGCAGCCGGCGGCGGACTGGGAGCACGAGATCGCCGCATACGGCGACCGCTACCCGTGGCTGGTCGCCGAGCATGCGGGCGACGTGGTCGGCCTGGCGTACGCGAAGCCGTGGAACGCCCGGCAGGCGTACGACTGGACCGCCGAGGCCACGGTGTACGTCGCGGACGGCCAGCGCGGCCGCCGCGTGGGCTCGACGCTGTACCGGGAGCTGCTGGAGCGCCTTGAGGCCCAGGGGTTCCGGAGTGTGATGGCGCTGGTGACGAGTCCGAACGAGGGCAGCGAGGCGCTGCACGCGTCGTTCGGCTTCAAGCTGGTGGGCACGATCGAGGCCGCCGGGTTCAAGCACGGCGAGTGGCACGACGTGGGGATCTGGCAGCGCACGTTGGCGGCCCTGCCCGACCCGCCCGCGCCGACGGCGCCGACCGACCGTTCGGCGGCCTGAGCGGTTCCAATGAACCTCTAATCGTTCTCGCGTGGAATACAGAGGCCCCGTCCCTAATCTTCGGTGCAGGGGAAAGAAACCTCCTGAGGGGTGACAAGCCGCAAGGCGAGTCGAATCCAATTGATGGGTGTGGGGTAGTGATCGGGCCCGGAGCGGAAGCTCCGGGCCCGATCGCATTGTGCTTTCTAGCGAACGCCGTAGAGGTGTTCGAGGGCGAGCTGGTCGAGGTGCTCGAAGGCCATGCCCTTGGCGGCGAGGCCTTCGACGTCGACCTTGACGTCCTTGAGGTCGGCCCAGGTCTCGCCTTCGGCGAGGGTGGGGGTGGCGAGCTCGTCGACGCGGGCGGCCTTGAGGGCCTCCTGCACCTCGGGGTCGGCGCGGAAGGCGCGGACCTTGGCCTGCAGGATCTTGTAGTTGCGCATGCAGGCGGCGGCGGAGACCCACACGCCGTTGTCGTCTTCGACGCGCGGGGGCTTGTAGTCGAAGTGGATGGGGCCGGTGTACTGGCCCTTGGCGATGCCCTCTTCGACGGCGTCGACGACCCAGAACGCGCCGCCGACGTTGCCGGCGCCGAAGCGCAGGTCCTGGTCGAAGCGCGGACCGGTCTGGCCGTTGAGGTCGATGTGGTAGAGCTTGCCGTGCCACATGGCCTGGCGGATGCCGGCGGCGAAGTCGAGGCCGGCCATCTCCTCGTGCCCGATCTCGGGGTTGATGCCGACCAGTTCGGGGCGCTCGAGCTCGTTGATGAACGCGAGGGCGTGGCCCAGCGTCGGCAGCAGGATGTTGCCGCGGGGCTCGTTCGGCTTGGGCTCGATGGCGAAGCGGAGGTCGTAGCCCTGCTCGGTGACGTAGTCGCCGAGGGTGTCGAAGGCTTCCTTCATGCGGGCCATGGCGGACTGGACGTCCTTGGAGCCGCCGAACTCGGCGCCTTCGCGGCCGCCCCAGGCGACGTAGATCTCGGCGCCGAGTTCGGCGGCGAGGTCGATGTTGCGCATGACCTTCGCGATGGCGTAGCGGCGCACGTCGCGGTCGTTGTGGGTGAAGCCGCCGTCTTTGAAGATCGGGTGGCTGAAGAGGTTGGTGGTCGCGGTGGTGACCTTGAGGCCGGTCTCGTCGAGGGCCTTGCGGAACGCGCCGACCTTGGCGTCGCGCTCGGTTTCGGAGTCGTCGAAGCCGAACACGTCGTTGTCGTGGAAGTTGACGCCGTAGGCGCCGAGCTCGGCGAGCTTGCGCACGGCGCGGTCGGCGGCCATGGCCTCGCGGGTGGCCGAGCCGAAGACGTCCTGAGCCGCCCAGCCGACCGTCCAGATGCCGAAGGAGAACTTGTCCTCAGGCACCGGTGCGTATTTGTCGGTCATGATCAGTCCTTTTCTCATTGGTGTGCGGCCCAGGACGAGGTCTCGCCCCGGAGGCTCGCGTACTGCTCGGACACTGACGCGGCGGCGGTGCCGGTGAGCCGCGCGGTGTCGCCTGTCGTCCACTGTGGCGGGTTCTTGGAGCCGGTGAGGGCCCAGGCCGCCTGCTTGGCGGCGCCGAGGGCGACGTACTCGGCCGAGGGCGGGGCCTCGACGTCGACGCCGAAGACGCTCGGGGCGATGCGGCGCACGGCCTCGGAGGCGGAGGCGCCGCCGATGAGGAGCACGCGCTTGGCGGTGAGGCCCTGGGCGGCCATGGCGGCGAGGCCGTCGGCCTGGGCCGAGAGCATGCCTTCGACGGCGGCGCGGGCGAGGTCCTCGCGGGTCAACGCCGTGGTGATCCCGCTGAGGACTCCGGTCGCGTTGGGGCGCTTGGGGGTCCGTTCGCCGTCGAGGTATGGCAGGAGGGTGAGGCCTCCGGCGCCGGGGGCGGCGGCGAGCGCGAGCCGGTCGAACTCGGCGTGGTCGACGCCGAGGAGGGTCCGGAAGGTGTCGAGGACGCGGGCGGCGTTGAGCGTGCACACGAGCGGCAGGAATCGGCCGGTTGCGTCGGCGAACCCGGCCACGAGCCCGGTGGCGTCGGCGGCGGGGACGTCGGAGACGCCGAAGACGGTGCCGGAGGTGCCGAGCGAGACCACGACGTCGCCGGGGCCGAGGCCCAGGCCGAGGGCGGCGCCGGCGTTGTCGCCGGTGCCCGGCGCGACCTTGGCGCCCGCGGCGGTGCGGCCGACGATCTCGTTCGGGGCGGCGACGCGCGGGAGCACGAGGTCGCGGCCGAAGGCCTGGACGAGCCGGTCCCGCACGTAGCCGCCCGTGGCGGGCGACCAGTAGCCGGTGCCGGAGGCGTCGGAGCGGTCGGTGGTGGCGTCGGCGGCGGTGGCCCCGCGGAGCTTCATGGTGAGCCAGTCGTGCGGCAGCATCACCGAAACTGTTTTCGACGCGTTTTCAGGCTCGTTCTCGGCGAGCCAGGCGAGTTTCGTGGCGGTGAAGGAGGCCGCGAGGACGAGGCCGGTGTCGGCGGCCCAGGCTTCGGGGCCGCCGTGCTCGGCGGTGAGCCGCTCGGCCTGCGGGGCCGAGCGGGTGTCGTTCCACAGCAGTGCCGGGCGCACGACCTGGTCGTTCGCGTCGAGGGCGACCATGCCGTGCTGCTGCCCGGCGACGGCTACGGCCTCGGCGCGCTCCAGCAGGCCTTTGCCGGCCTCCTGGAGCGCCTCCCACCAGGCTTCGGGCGGGCACTCGGTCCCGTCCGGGTGGGAGGCGCGACCGGAGTCGACGATCTCGCCGGTCTCGGCTTCGACCAACAACACTTTCGTCGACTGCGTCGATGAGTCGACTCCGGCCACGAGGGTCATCTAGTTACGCTCCAGCTCCACGTTCGCGGGCTTGCCCGCAACATCTACGACGCTCACATTAGCGATATCCGCGGGCCCTGTCGACACCAGGGTCACAACAGTTTCTGAAACTGTTTCAATCCCTACGGTGGTGTCGCCGTCGACGTCGCTGATCACGATGCCGCGGTCGGGCGTGCCCCAGACTTCGAGGGTGATGCCCTCGAACGCGCCGTCGCCGATCTGGAGGCCGGGCTCCACGCGCGGGACGATCGCGCCGTAGCGCACGAACACCGGGAAGGTCTCCAGGTCGTGCTTGGTGTCGATGTAGCGCCCGCCCTCGTGGACCTCCTTGGTCCAGAAGTCGATCCACCGGCCCTCGGGCAGGTAGACCTTCCGCTCGCCCGACGGGTCGTTCACCGGCGCGACGAGGAGGTCCTTGCCGAAGCGGTACTCCTGGTCGGCGTTCCACGCCACCGGGTCCGAGGGGTTGTCCACATTGAGCGCCCGCAGCACCGGCTCGCCGGTCCGCGAGGCGTGCACGGCCGCGGAGTAGATGTACGGCATGAGCGAGTACCGCAGCCGCAGCGACTCGACCGCGAGGCGCTCGGCCTCCTCGGAGAACTCCCACAGTTCGCGGGTCGTCGTCCCGTGGTAGCGCAGCAGCGGCGAGAGCGCGCCGAACTGGGCCCAGCGGATGTACAGGTCGTCGGTGGGCGTGCCGTTGAAGCCGCCGGTGTCGTGCGACCAGAACGGGACGCCCGACAGACCGTGGGAGAGGCCGCCGCGGATGGTGCCGCCCAGGCCCGCCCAGGTGGTCTGGACGTCGCCCGACCACTGCGCGGAGTGGCGCTGCCCGCCCAGGAACGACGAACGGGCCCACACGAGCTCGTGCCCGTTGACCTCGCGGGTCACCTCGACCACCGCGTCGTTGTAGAGCAGGGTGTACACGTTGTGCAGCTCGGTGCCGGTCATGCCGTTGTGCGCCACCGCATCCGCGGGAACCCCCTCGGCGAAGTCGGTCTTGTACAGAGCCGCACCCGCCTGCAGCGGACCCCGCAGCAAGTCCTTCCACCACGCCACCGCGTCCGGGTTGGTGAAGTCGACGATGCCGCTGGCCTGGTGCGAGCCGTGCCAGACGTCCGCCACGTAGGTCTCGCCCTTGGCGTTCTTCAGGAAGTAGCCGCGCTCGTCGCCCTCGGTGAAGACCGGCGACTTGTGGGAGATGTACGAGTTCATCCACAGGCAGACCTTGAAGCCCTGGGCGGTGAGCTCGGTGAGCATCCGCTCCGGGTTCGGGAAGTTCTCGCGGTCCCACTGCATGTCGGACCAGTGCGGCTCGTGCTGCCAGAACGTGTCCAGGTGCAGCACGTCGCAGGGGATGCCGCGCTCGCGGATCTTCTTGGCCCGCTCCATGACCCGCTCCTCGGAGTCCACGAAGAAGCCCGAGGAGATCCAGGTGCCGAAGGCCCACTTCGGGGGCAGCGACGGGCGGGAGGTCAGCCGATCGAACCGGTCGAGGACCTCGACCGGGGTGCCGCCGAGCACGAAGTACTCGAGCGCGTCGTCGGGCACGATGAACTCGACGGCCGCGTGCGTCTGCTGGGCCATGTCGAACTCGACGGGCGCGCCGGAGTTGACGACGATGCCGTAGCCGCGGTCCGAGACGTAGATCGGGGCGTTCTTGTACATGCGGATCGACTCGGAGCCGAACGCGTCGAAGTTCCACATGACTGGGCGCTGGCCGCGCGCGTTCAGCGGCGCGAACCGCTCGCCGAACCCGGCGAAGGCCTCGTCCGGCGCGGCCGTGAACGACTCGTGGAACGCGACCGGCTGACCGTCCACGAGGGACCGGCCGAACGGCAGCGTCCGCAGGCGGCCCGAGATGTCCTGCTCGCCCGGGTTCTGGGCGACGAGCGTCTTGCCGGCGGCGTCGGTGTACCGCAGCGACCAGGTGCCGAGGGTCGCGACGGCGCGCACGGAGCCCGCGTCCACGACGACGACCGTGCCGCCCTCGTCTGTGCCGTCTTCAACCGTGACCTTCGCGTCCGCGTAGGCGCCGGCGTGGACCAGTTCGATGATCTTCTCGACGGCGGGGCGGGCGGCCGGGTCGGCCGACAGGCGGGCGCGCACGACGCCCTCGGCGACGGCGGCGAGCCCGATGTAGAGCTCCTCCCCCGCGCTCGTCACGGCCTTCAGGAGCACGGAGGCGGGGCCGGTCTCGGCCACCTCGGCGCTCGTGACGGCCGACAGACCCTGCTCGCCGTCGGCTCGCTGGGGAAGCTCCGGGGGGTCGGCGACGAAGAACTCGCGGGCGACCAGCGGCGGGCGATAAGGCATTGGATGCTCCTGCCTGTTGAGGGTGTGTACGACAGCGCGGGCCGGGGTGGGGCGGCACGACGCTCATTAGTTTATCGACTATCCGAACAAATTGCGACCGGGGGCGACGAGATTCCACAAGCGGGTTCGGTCCCGCCCCCCGGGGGCCTGCGATCCACGCCGGTGCGCCGAGTCGCCCACACGGCGGGCGCGGGAAAGCTACCCTGGGCGGTGCGACCGCCCGAACGCTCACGCCGCGCGCCGCGCAGCACGAGCCGCTGACCAGAGCCCAGTCCGATGCGAGGTACCGAGATGTCCACCGTCCGCTCCAGCCTTTCCGACGAGAACCGCGACACCACCGCGAAGGCCCTGCAGGGCGCGCTCGTCGACCTCATCGACCTCTCCCTCATCGGCAAGCAGGCGCACTGGAACGTCTACGGCAAGAACTTCCGCTCGCTCCACCTCCAGCTCGACGAGATCGTCGTGTCGGCGCGCAACGCCACCGACCTCGTCGCCGAGCGGGCCATCGCCATCGGCGTGAGCGCCGACGGGCGCGCGGCCACGGTCGCCGAGACCTCCTCCGTGCCGAAGATCCACGACGGTCAGATCAGCGACAACGAGGTCGTCTCGCTGTTCATCGAGGCCTACACCGCGATCATCGCCAACATGCGCGAGCGCATCGAGGTCACCGAATCGGCCGACCCGGTCACCCAGGACCTCCTCATCGGCGTCACCGCCGAGCTCGAGAAGCAGAGCTGGATGTTCCAGGCGGAACTCGGCTAGCGCATCGCGAACGCGGCAGGGGCCGGGCGGAGCGGCTGGTGAGCACGGCTTCGCCGCGCTCACAAATCGGCCGCTCCGCACCGGCCCCTGCCTGTGCGAAGAGATAGGTCTAAGCGGGTGTGCAGGTCACCGCGGGCACCGACGCGGTCGAGCCGTCGGCCTTGGTGATGTTGAATCCGAACGTGGTCGACTGGCCCGACGCGAGCGTGCCGTTGTAACTCGCGTTCGCGCCGTTCACCGTCGCCCCCGTGAGCGTCCCGGTCACGCTCCAGGCGTTGGAGATCCGCTCCGAGCCCGGCCAGGTCCACGTCACCTTCCAGCCGCTCAGGTTCTGATTGGCCTTGACGGTGGCCGAGTACGTCGCCCCCGTGTTCCATGGACTCGAGACGCTCAGCGTCGCGGTGCAGCCCGAGCCGGGCGGCGGCGAGGTGGTCGTCGCCGGGTCGGAGGTGGCCGGGGTCGTGGTCGGGTTGCTGGTGCCGCCGCCGAGCGCGTTCAGCACGGCGTTGTAGGCGGGCTTCTTCGAGTAGTCCTCGAAGAACAGCAGCGCCGCACCGGTGCCGGGGAAGGTGCCGGGCACCCACGAGTCGTTGTCGCGCAGGCCCCAGACGGTGATGCCGGAGCAGTCGGCGAGTTCGGCGCAGATCTCGGTCACGCGCCGGTAGTCGTTCGCCTGCTGCTGCAGTTCGTTGGCGTCGGCCGGGGTCGTGAGCCTGATGTCCAGCTCGGTGATGCGGACCTTCAGGCCCAGATCGACGAAGCGCTGCAGGTTCGCCTCCATCGTGGAGGGCACCTGGCCGAGGATGAGGTGCGCCTGGAAGCCGACGCCGTCGAGCACGTTCTGCGACTTCAGGCCCTGCGCGATCCGGTAGACCGTGTCGGACTTGGGGTTGATGCCGTCGATCGAGTAGTCGTTGATGTAGAGGTCGGCGTTCGGGTCGGCCGCCCGGGCGGTCTGGAACGCGGTGGTGATGTACCCCTCGCCCATGGTGCGCAGCCAGAACGAGTCGCGCATGGCGCCGTTGTTGTCGCTGACGACCTCGTTCACGACGTCCCAGGAGTCGACCCGGCCCTCATAGCGGTTCGCCACGGTGTTGATGTGGTCGACCATGGCGGCGCGCATCGCGGTCGCGTTGAGGTTCTGCACCCAGGTCGGGGTCTGGGCGTGCCAGACGAAGGTGTGGCCGTGCACGGACTGGCCGTTGTCCTCGGCGAAGTCCACGATGGCGTCGGCCTGGCCGAAGGTGTAGTTGCCGTCCGAGGGCTCGGTGGCGTCCCACTTCATCGCGTTCTCGGCGGTGAGTGAGTTGAACTCCCTGGCGATGGTCTCGCGGTACTGCGTGTTGCTCTGGAGCTTGTTGTAGTCCACCGCGACGCCGATGTCCTTGCCGATGGCGTCGGCGGCGGCGCGGAGCGTGGTGGCCTGGGCGCCCGCGAACTGCGTCGAGAGGCCTATGCCGAGGGCCGCGGTCGCGAGGGTGACGGCCCCCGCGATCACCGCCCGGCGGCGTTGACGGGTAAGCAGCACGAAAATCTCCTCATGGTGGTGCCGCGCCGTGAGGGAACGAGGCTGTTCAAAGGGTGGTCCGCGCCGGAGCGGAGCGCTCCCAGCGAGGTGAGCACAGCCTAGCGAATGCATCGATGCTGGTCAATACTCCGGCAGTCGTTTCGACGCCGCCCGCCGCACGAGGGGCCAACCGGCGGCGCACCGGCGGAACACCGGCGGGAATCGGGCGACCGCCGCACGAGGGGACCCGCGAGCAGGCGAGGAGACTTATTCTTCCGACATGGAGACCACCCCTTCGAAACCCGTCTACCACCGCCCGATGCCCTGGCACATAGTCGTGGCGCTCGTGGTCACCGGCCTCGACGCCCTGGCGCTGGCCTTCATGGCCGCCGGACTCGCTGCCGTCTCCGCCTCCGCGCCGCGACAGTTCCAGGGCCTACTGCTGATGCTGACGGCCCTGGTGGCGCTGGTAACCGTCGTCTACGTCAGCCTCGGCGTGTGCATCGCCGCGCGCCTGAACAAGGCGAGGAAGCTCGCCATCGTCCTGAACCTCGTCTTCTTCCTGGCCGCCGTCGGCATCTTGATCGTCCTCGCCGTCATCGGCGAGTTCTACCCCGCCGCCCTCGCGAGCGGCGCCCTCTCGCTCTTCATGATCGCCCTGCTGAGCAATGAGCGCTCCCAGGCGTACACCTACAAGAGCGGCGAAGCCCGCTGGCCCGAGGACTGACGAAGGCGGGCCCGCGGTCACGGGCCCGCCTCACGCTCAGCCCGGCTACTTGGCGACGATGGAGACCATCTTGCCCGCCACCACGATGACCTTCTTGACGTCCTTGCCCGCCAGGTTCGCGGCGACCTTCTCCTCGGCCAGCGCGGCGGCCTTCACGGCCTCCTCGTCGGCGCCCGCACTGATGTCGATGCGGCCGCGGACCTTGCCGTTGATCTGCACCGGGTAGGTGACGGTGTCCTCGACCAGGTGGCGCTCGTCGGCGACCGGGAAGTCCACATAGGCGATGCCGCCGTCGTGGCCCAGGCGCTCCCACAGCTCCTCGGCGATGTGCGGGGCGACCGGCGCGGCCATGGCGACCAGGGCCTCGGCGACCTCGCGCGGGACCGGGTTCAGGCCGGTCACGTGGTTGTTCAGCGTGATCAGCTTGGCGACGGCGGTGTTCATGCGCAGCTGCTCGTAGTCCTCGCGGACGCCGGCGATGGTCTTGTGCAGTTCGCGCATGGTGGCCGGTTCGGGCGCGACGTCGCTGACGTGGACCTCGCCGGTCTCCTCGTCGATGATGTTGCGCCACAGGCGCTGCAGGAACCGCTGGGAGCCGACGATGGCGCGGGTCTCCCAGGGCTTGGACTCGGCCAGGGGGCCCATGGACATCTCGTAGACGCGGAAGGTGTCCGCGCCGTACTCGGCGCAGATGCCGTCGGGGGTGACGACGTTCTTCAGGGACTTGCCGATCTTGCCGTATTCGCGGTTGACCTTCTGCCCCTGGTAGAAGTACTCGCCGTCGACTTCCTCGACGTCTTCGGCCGGGACGTACACGCCGCGGTCGTCGGTGTAGGCGTACGCGGAGATGTACCCCTGGTTGAACAGGCGGCGGAAGGGCTCGCGGCTGGAGACGTGGCCCAGGTCGAACAGGACCTTCTGCCAGAAGCGGGCGTACAGCAGGTGCAGGACGGCGTGCTCGACGCCGCCGATGTACAGGTCGACGCCGCCGACGTCCTCGGCGTCCTGCGGGCCCATCCAGTAGGACTCGTTGGCGGGGTCGGTCAGCTTCTCGGCCGACTTGGGGTCGGTGTAGCGCAGTTCGTACCAGGAGGAACCGGCCCAGTTGGGCATGGTGTTCAGTTCGCGGGTGTAGGTCTTGGGCCCGTCGCCCAGGTCCAGTTCGACCTCGACCCAGTCCTTGGCGCGGCCCAGCGGCGGTTCGGGGGCGGAGTCGGCGTCCTCGGGGTCGTAGGTCTTGGGCGAGAAGTCGTCCATCTGCGGCAGTTCGACGGGCAGGTGCTCCTCGCTCAGGGCGACGGGCAGGCCGGTCTCGTCGTAGACGATCGGGAAGGGCTCGCCCCAGTAGCGCTGGCGGCTGAAGAGCCAGTCGCGCAGGCGGAAGGTGGTGGCGCCTTCGCCGCGGCCGTGCTCGGCCAGCCAGTCGATCATGCGGGCCTTGGCCTCGGTGACGCGCAGGCCGTCCAGGAAGCCGGAGTTGACGGCGGTGCCGTCGGCGGTGAAGGCGCTCTCGCCGTCCCACGCTCCATCGCCAGCGACGACTTGGACGATCGGGATGTCGAAGGCCTTGGCGAACGCGAAGTCGCGTTCGTCGTGGGCGGGGACGGCCATGATGGCGCCGGTGCCGTAGCCGGCCAGCACGTAGTCGGCGATGAAGACGGGCACGGTGGCGCCGTTGACGGGGTTGGTGGCGTAGCCGCCGGTGAAGACGCCGGTCTTCTCCTTGGCGTCGGCCTGGCGCTCCACGTCGGTCTTGGCGGCGGCCTGGGCGCGGTAGGCGGCGACGGCCCCGGCGGGGGTGTCGTGGCCGCCGGTCCACGCGGCGGGGGCGCCGGCGGGCCAGGACTCGGCGGTCAGGGCGTCGACCAGCGGGTGCTCGGGGGCCAGGACCATGTAGGTGGCGCCGAACAGGGTGTCGGGGCGGGTGGTGAAGACGCGGATGTCCCCGGCGTAGGTGCCGAAGTCCACGTAGGCGCCGATGGACTTGCCGATCCAGTTGCGCTGCATGGACTTCAGCGACTCGGACCAGTCCAGGCCGTCCAGGTCGGCCAGCAGGCGGTCGGCGTAGGCGGTGATGCGCATCATCCACTGCTTCAGGGTGCGCGTGTAGACCGGGAAGTTGCCGCGCTCGGAGCGGCCCTCCGAGGTGACCTCCTCATTGGACAGCACGGTGCCCAGGCCGGGGCACCAGTTCACGGGGGCCTCGGTGACGTAGGCCAGGCGGTGGCCGTCGATGACGCGGCGGCGCTCGACCGCGCCCAGCTCCGCCCACGGGCGGCCGTCGGGGGTCTCGCGCTCACCCGACTCGAACGCGGCGACCAGCTCGTCGATCGGGCGGGCCCGGTCGGCCTCGGTGTCGTACCAGGAGTTGAAGATCTGCAGGAAGATCCACTGCGTCCACTTGAAGTAGTCGGGGTCGGTGGTGGCGAACTCGCGGCGCTTGTCGTAGCCCATGCCCAGGATGCGCAGCTGCTCGCGGTACCGGTCGATGTTCTCCGCGGTGATCTCGGCGGGCTGGCGCCCGGTGGCGATCGCGTACTGCTCGGTGGGCAGGCCGAACGCGTCGTAGCCCAGCGGGTGCAGCACGTTGTACCCGGCCATGCGCAGGTAGCGCGAGTAGGCGTCGGTGGCGATGTAGCCCAGCGGGTGGCCCACGTGCAGCCCGGCCCCGGAGGGGTACGGGAACATGTCCATCACGAACTTCTTGGGCGCCCCGGCGCGCGGGTGGCCCGGCTCGGCCAGGTCCCCGGTCGGGTTGGGCGCGCGGAAGGTCTGCTCGGCCTCCCAGCGCTCCTGCCAGCGCGGTTCGATCCGGTTGGCCAGCTTGGCGTCGTAGCGGTGTGCGGGTTCGGTCATGGCTCGTCCTGTGGTCCGGTGATGGCTCTGGGTTCGGGCTGCGGTTTCCGGGTACTGACCCTGTCTCGGCGAGTTTGCGAGCTGTAAATTTGCTCAGACAGCAAAAAACCCCTGGCATGCAGGGGTGGCCGTGTCGGTTCTCTCCAACACGGCTATCTAAGGAGCGCGGAACGCCGGGACATGCCTCCAGTGTAGCGGAGGGCCGTTCCGCTGGCGCGTGACATAGGCGCTGGGCGCGTCCGAGTAGGATGGCGGACAGGCGACCGTAACGCGGAACGGCGTTGCAGTTAGCGCATTCCACAGACTTTCTCCCGGGAGGACCATTGACCTTCGAGTCGTCCCCAGGCCAGCCGCCTCAGGCTCCGGCGCCGCTCTCCCCCCAGGAGTTCAAGGCGACGGCCGAGGGCATCCTGACGAACGTCGAGTGGGTGATCGAGGGCAAGTCCCACACGATCAAGCTCGCGATCGCGGTGATGATCGCGGAGGGCCACCTGCTGCTGGAGGACGTGCCGGGGGTCGGCAAGACCCAGTTGGCGAAGGCCCTGGCCCGCTCGGTCGACTGCTCGGTGCGGCGCATCCAGTTCACGCCGGACCTGCTGCCGTCCGACGTCACGGGCGTGAGCATCTTCGACCCCGAGAAGCGCGACTTCGTGTTCAAGCCGGGCGCGATCTTCGGCAACCTCATCCTCGGCGACGAGATCAACCGCGCCAGCCCCAAGACCCAGGCCGCGCTCCTGGAGTGCATGGAGGAGCGGCAGGTCACGGTCGACGGGAACACGTACAAGCTGCGCAGCCCGTTCATGGTCATCGCCACCCAGAACCCGGTGGAGATGGAGGGCACGTACCCGCTGCCCGAGGCGCAGCGCGACCGGTTCGCCGCGCGCCTGGCGATCGGGTACCCGGACATCAACGCCGAACTGGCGCTGCTGGACCGCCGCGAGGAGTACAACCCGCTCGACGCGCTCCGCCCGGTGGCGGACGCGGAGATGATCGTGCGGATGATCGCCGCCGCCCGCGCGGTGCACCTGGCCCCGGAACTGAAGCGGTACGTGGTCGACCTGGTGGCCGCCACCCGCACGAACGCGCAGGTCCGCCTGGGCGCCAGCCCGCGTGCGACGCTGCAGCTGCTGCGGTGCACGCAGGTGCTCGCGGCGATGGACGGGCGCGACTTCGCGCTGCCGGACGACGTGCAGCAGCTGGCCGTGCCCGTGCTCGCGCACCGGCTCATCCCCACCACGGAGACGACGATGGGCGGGGGCGACACGAAGGCGATCGTCTCCGACATCCTTCGGCACGTCCCGGTGGTGTCCCACCCGGGGAGGTACTAGGCGTGGAGCTCACCGGGCGCGGCAAGACGCTGCTGGCGGTGAGCGTGGTCGTCGGCCTCGTCGCCCTGCTGGTGGGCGAGGGCGACCTGCTGCGCGCGGCGCTCCTGGCGCTCATCGCGCCGCTGGGCGGGCTCGTCCTGCTGCGGTGGGCGCGCCCCTCGCTCGAGTCGAACCGGGTGCTCAACCCGCCGCAGGTCGAGGCGGGGCAGCCCACGCAGGTGCGGCTGGGCATCCAGAACACCGGGCGGGGCCGCCCGCCGGCGCTGATGCTGGAGGACCGCATCCCCTACCGGCTCGGGAACCGCCCGCGCCTGGTCCTGGAGCGGCTCGCGCCCGGCGCGCGCAGCGTCGTGAACTACACGATCACGCCGGGGACGCGCGGCGCGTACGAGCTGGGGCCGCTGACGGTCCGCACCTCGGACCCGTTCGGGCTGGCCGTCTCGGTGCAGGAGTTCCCGCTGACGACCGAGCTCATCGTGACCCCGCGCATCCAGCCGCTGCGCAGCCTCCTGCTGCCGGGCGGGGCCGGGATGTCCTCGGGCGAGTCCGCGGCGCACGCGGTCGCGATCACCGGCAACGACGACATCGCCGTGCGCGAGTACCGCCACGGCGACGACATGCGGCGCGTGCACTGGAAGGCCAGCGCGCACCGCGGCCAGCTCATGGTGCGCCGCGAGGAGCAGCCGTGGGAGAACAACGCGGCGCTCCTGCTCGACGTGCGCCGCGGCGCGCACCGCGGGGAGCTCTCGAGCTTCGAGTGGATGGTGGACGCGGCCGCCTCCGCGACGGTGCGGCTCTCGCGCGACGGGATCGACCCGTGGCTCATCACCGCGCACCGCGACTTCGAATGCCGCCAAGGCGATTACAGCCAGGCGATGCGCTACCTCGCGACCGTGGCCGCCGCCCCCGAGGCCCCGATCTCGCACCTGGTCGAGAAGGCGCAGCGGTCCCGGTCGGTCTCCGGGATCGTCGCGTTCCTCGGCCACCTCAGCGCCGAGGAGGCCACCACGCTGGGGCGGCTCGCCAAGCGCGGCGGGGCCTGCACGGCGCTCGTGGTCGACCCGGTGCGGTGGATCCCGAAGGCGGCGACGAGCCGCCCCGACCCGCGGGAGCGGGCGTTCGCCGAGCAGCACGTCGCGGCCGTCTCGGCCCTGTCGAACGCCGGCTGGCAGGTGATCCCGGTGGTCGCCGGAACCGAGCTGCGCCGGGTGTGGACCCGCCTGGGCGCGTGGAGGACTCTCACATGACCGGACAGCGGCACGCCACGATGGTCGCGGCGGCCACCCTCGCCCTGACGCTGACGCCGCTCATCGGCATCTTCGAGGGCGTCGGGTGGACCGTGCCGGTGCTGCTCACCATCACGGTGATCGCCACCTGCGGGTCGCTCATGCGCGCGGCCGGGCGCGGGCAGGGCCTCCAGACCGCCGCCATGTGCGCCGGGCTCCTGGTCGTGCTCACCGCCGGCTTCGGCGACGGCACCGCGTTCCTGTTCGTCATCCCGCTGCCGGCCACCTTCGAGCACTTCGGCTACCTCGCGAACGACGGCATCGCGGGGATCGTCACGAACGCCCCGCCCGTGGCCGCCGAGGGCGGCATCCTGTTCCTCACCCTCCTGGGTATCGGGCTCGTCGCGATCCTCCACGACATGTTCGTGGTCGGCCTGCGCACCCCGGCGCTGGCCGGGCTCACGCTCCTCACCATGTACCTGGTGCCGGTCTCGGTCGCGCCGGACGCCACGGCCTGGTTCTGGTTCATCCTCCCGGCCGTCTCGTACCTGTGGCTCCTCGCCGACGACAACCTGCGGCGCGTCTCCGCGTTCGGGCACCGCTTCACCGGCGCGGGCCAGCTCGTCTCGCAGCGGTTCCCCTCCCCGATGGCGCGCACCGCCCGCTGGTCCGCGCTCGGGTTCATCGTGATCACGCTCCTGGCCCTGACCGTGGTGCCCACCAACACCTCCGGGTTCATCGACCGCGTTGCCGAGGACTTCGAGGGCGGCGGCGACGCCGGGCTCGGCGACGTCAACCCGTGGGCGCAGCTGTCCGGGTCGCTCAACCAGCCCGAGGAGATCGACGTCCTCCGCGTCTCCACGGACGATCCGAACCCGCGCTACCTGCGCATGCACGTCCTCGACGAGCTCACCTCGGACGGCTTCGGCCCCAACGACTACGAGGAGGGCGGCTCGCTCGGCGACCTCAGCGCCGAGGGGTCGGAGGTGTACACCGCCGAGATCGAGAACCTCGCCCTGCGGGCGCCGGTCCTGCCCGTGTACGGGAACCCGGCCGGCGTCGAGGTCGACGGCGACTGGGCCGTCGACGACGACACCGGCGTCATCATCGGCGACGGCTCCGACATGGGCGACGTCGACTCGTACTCGTTCACCTTCACCGACGAGGCGCCCGACGCCGCGGAGCTCGCGGCCGCCGCCGGCATGGACCCCGGCGACGAACGGTGGGAGGACAACACCTCTCGCCCGGACGTGCCCGAGATGTCCGACATCGTCGAACGGGAGCTCGGCGGCGCGTCCACGGTCCACGAGAAGGTCCTCGCCGTCCTCGACTACCTGTCGGTCTCCAACGGCTTCCGGTACTCGCTCCAGACCACCGACGCGGGCAACGACGAGGCGATCCTCGACTTCCTGGCGACCCAGGAGGGCTACTGCCAGCAGTACGCGGCCGCCATGGCGTGGATGCTGCGCGAGGCCGACGTCGCCGCGCGCGTCGTCATCGGCATGGCCCAGGGCGAGCGCGACGGCACCGAGTGGATCCTCACCAGCCACGACTACCACGCCTGGGTCGAGGTGTACTACGAAGGGCCCGGCTGGGTCACCTACGACCCGACGCCGGTCGGGGGCGTGCCCGGCGCGGTCTCGTTCCCGTGGGCGACCGAGCCCCCGCCCGAGGACGAGCCGACCCAGGACCCCGGCGCGACGGCCGACCCGTCCGCCGACCCCAGCGAAGCGCCCAGCACCGCCGCGCCCGACCCCACGGGCGGCGTCGAGACGCCCACCGGCGGGCCCACCGCTCAGGCCGGCGACGGCGGCTCCGGCGGCGGCTCCGGCTTCGACCCCGCCTGGCTGCTCCTGCTGCCGCTCGCGGCCCTCCCGTTCGTCCCGGCCCTCTGGCGCGGGCTCCTGCGCCGCTCCCGGCTGCACCCCGCGCGGATCACCGCGACGACCGCGTGGGACGAGGCGCTGGACCTCGCCCTCGACTACGGCGTGGGCATCCCCGATTCGCTCACCCCCCGGCAGGCCGCCGGGGTCCTCGCCCAGGCCGCCCCCGACGCCCGCGAGGCGGCCGCCGCGCTCGGCGCGGCCATGGCCCGCCACCGGTACTCCACGCAGCCCGCCGACCCGGCCGGGCTCGGCGACGCCGTGCGCGACCTCCACTCCGAACTGGACAAGCGCGCCGAGCCGCGCCGCCGCTACCGGGCCATGTTCTGGCCCGCGTCGCTCCTGGCGACGCTCACCGCCAAGCAGGCCGAGGAGAGCGCCCGCCTCGCCCGGCGCTCCGCCCGCGCCACCGACCGCGTGCGTGCGGCGGTGCGGCGGCCGCGACGTTCGAACAACCGCAAGGACCGGTCTGTCACAGGTCGCCCTTAAGGTGGCGCACATGTACAGAAGCGGCGCTGCGAGCGACGGTGCACTCACCGACGGCGCATCGAACGAGGGCGGTTTCACCCAGCCGACCCTCGACAGCCTGGGGACCCCGCTCGCCGAGGTGACCTTCTGCGTCGTCGACCTCGAGACCACCGGCCTCGCCGCGGACGCGTGCGGCATCACGGAGATCGGCGCGGTCAAGGTCAAGGGCGGCGAGGTCATCGGCGAGTTCGGGACTCTCGTCAACCCCGGCGAGTCCATCGACCCGCGCGTCACCCGCCTCACGGGCATCACCGACGCGATGGTCGCCGACGCCCCCGGCATCGAGGCGGTCCTCCCCTCGTTCCTGGAGTTCGCGCGCGGCGCGACCCTCGTCGCCCACAACGCGGGCTTCGACATCGGGTTCCTGCGCCACGCCTGCGAACTCACCGACACGCGCTGGCCCCGCCCGCCGGTGGTCGACACCGTGGTCCTGGCCCGGCGCCTCACCGAGAAGAGCGAGGTCCCCAACCGCCGCCTCGCCACCCTCGCGCGGTTCTTCGGCTCGCCGGTCACCCCGAACCACCGGGCCCTCGACGACGCCCGCGCCACCGTCACCGTCCTCCACGGCCTCATCGAGCGCGCCTCCGGGCACGGGGTGACCACGGACGCCGAACTCGCCGAGTTCTGCCGCGCCATTCCCTCTGAGCTGCAACGGCGCAAGCGCCACCTCGCCGACGGGCTCCCGCACTCCCCCGGCGTCTACATCTTCCGCGACGCCGACGACCGGGCGCTCTACATCGGCGTCTCCGTCGACGTCGCCGCCCGCGTCCGCAGCTACTTCTCAGCCGCCGAGCAGCGCCGCCGCCTGCGCGACATGCTCGCCTCGGCCGAGCGCGTCGAGGTCGTCGAATGCGCCCACCGGCTCGAGGCGGGCGTCGCCGAACTGCGGCTCATCTCCGGCGGCAAGCCGCCCTACAACCGGGCCGCGAAATTCCCCGAGCACCGCTCCTGGGTGCGCCTCACCGACGAGCCCTACCCGCGCCTCCAGATCTCGCGCAACCCGCCCGGCCCGGGCACGCCGCGGCTCGGCCCGACCTCCGGCACGCAGGCGCAGGCGGCGATCAGCGCGATCGAGGCGGCCCTGCCGATCCGCTCGTGCCGCACCCGCCTGTCCCCCAAGCGGATGTCGCCCACGTGCGTGCTCGGCGAGATCGGGAAGTGCGTCGAGCCGTGCCGCCACAGCGTGAGCGTCGAGGAGTACACGGCAGTCGCCGAACGCGCGGCCCGCGCCATGGACGGCGACCCGGCCCCCATCGCCGCGGCCGTCACCGAGCGCCTCGCCGAGCTCGCGGAGGCCGAGCGCTTCGAGACCGCCGCCGAGCGCCGCGACGAACTCGGCGCCTACCTCCAGCTCGCCGCCGCCACGCACCGCACCAGGAGCCTCGTGGCGGCCGGGGAGATCGTGGCCGCGGGCCGGGCCAAGGGCGGCGGCTGGGAGATCGCCGTGATCCGCCACGGCCTGCTCGCCGGGGCCGCCCGCACTCCGCCCCGGGCGGACCCGATGCCGCACATCGCGAAACTGCGCGATACCGCCCGCGTCGTCGACCCGGTCGACGACGTCGCCGACGCCGCCCACGCCGCCGAGACCCGGCTCCTCCTCGAATGGCTCGCCCGCCCCGACGTCCGGCTCGTCATGGTCGAGCACGCGTGGGCCAGCCGCCTCGACGGCGCCGAACGCTGGAACGGCGCGATCCCCCACGACCCGTCCCCGTGGCGCCGCTCCAACGGCGAACGCTGAACCGTCGCAGGCGTGCCGGACCCCAACGGCGCCATGGTGTTCGGGTGCCGTGCCGGAACCCGGCCCGGCGGGCACGGCACCCCCGGCCCTTAACCGCCGAGGACGTCCTGGGCGCGGTCGAGCGCGGTCCGCATCTCGTCCTGCCAGGCGTAGAGGTCCTGCTCCAGCGCCTGGTACCGCTCCGCGAGCAGCTCCTCCCAAGCGGTCGCCGCCGCTTCGCGGAAGCCGGTCTCGTCACCGCACTCGGCGAAGTCGACGGCCATCTCGATCTCGTACTCCCGCTGGCCCTCGTAGTCCTCCGGCATGTCCTCCGGGTGCTCGGGCATCCCGGGGATGGTCTCGCCCTCCATCAGGCCCACGAGCTCCTCGCGGTGGTACACCAGCAGCCAGTAGTCGGCGACCGGCAGGTTGCCGCCGTCGTCGAAGGTCCAGCCGGTGTGGCCGCGCTCGGACACGCAGTCCAGGAACGCGCTCCCCGGTTCGGCGATGCGGCCGCCGTACTCGACGCGGTTCTGGTTGTGGAACTCGTCGCCCAGCGGCGATTCGGGCCGGAACGTCCAGGTCACGTTCCCCTCGTCGTCCTCCGACCGCTCCGGCTCCCCGTAGAGCGCCTCGATCATCGCCAGTTCGCACCCGCCGGGGCGGATCTCCTCCGAGGCGTCCTCACCGAAGTCCAGCTCCCCGTCCTCGCCGCCGGCGGGCCCCTCGGCCTCCATGTCCTCCAGGTCCGCCGCGGGGTTGAGGAACGACTCGCCGTAGACCGCGCCCTTCTCCTCGCCGTAGTAGGCGAGGTACCACTCGTACCGCTCGTCGGGGCTCAGCGCGTCCCACTCGCCGTTCTCGGGCGGGACCCACTCCTCGGGCGCGCCCTCCTGGAGCGACGCGAAGTAGTCGGCGGCCTCGGGCGAGCCCGCCGAGTCCTCCGTCGTGGTCCACTGGCCGAAACCCCAGGCCTGGGCGTCGGCGGCCTCGGGGAGGTAGATCGCGTGCGGGTAGTAGTCCACGAGGGTGGAGCGCTCGGTCGCGGGCGGCATCGCCAGCTTATTCTGGTCGTGGACGGTGAAGCCCTGGTCCTCCATGCACTGCTGGATGATCCGGGCCTCGGCCGTGTAGAGCTCCGCTTCGAGCTGCGCGCTCTGGTTCAGCGCCTCGAGGACGTCGGCGCTGCCCACGGCCGGTTCGCTCGCAGCGTTCGCGTCGCGTTCACCTTCGCCCGAATCCGTGCACGCGGCCAGAGCGGCCGCAGAAAGCGCGGCCAAGGCCAGTGATGCGGCTCTCTTCTTCATTGATTCGACTCCTCGTCGATGCGGGTTGCGATCAATTGATTGACGCATACCGTACTTGATCGAGTTGCATCCGCACTCCTTTGAAGATGCTTTCTTTCGCCACTGGGGACACATCGCCAACTCTCGTTACACTGCTGCATATGGACATCACGCGCGTTCAGGGGCCCGATGACCTCGTTGCGCACGCGTGTTCACTAGGACCCCAAAGAGAATCGCGGATGTCGCGTATTTGACACAACCGGTTCCGCCGGTGTTAGCCGCCGATCTGGAGAATGATCAAGAGCACTACCTCGGCAAGCGCTATTCCGCACCGCGAATTCACTTCCATATATGTCGATTTGCTTATGCAAAACTGATCTTGCGAGTTCCCCTAGCATGAATGGCGTCGAGTCCAAATCGGGCGGACAACGGCGATCAGCCGGGGCATCGGCCCCGGCGACCCCGCCGCCGCCCACCCCAACCAAAGGACCACGAAATGCGCATCCGCAAGATCACTCTCTCCCTCGCACTCGCAGTCGGGATGCTCCTGAGCGTCTTCGCCGCGACCAGCCCCGCCCTGGCGGCGCCGACCGCCGGCTCGGCAGTCTCGACCACCGAGGCGGCAACGGCCGACGACGTCCAGGCCGCCGCGTGCTACTACCGGGTGACCTCCGGCCCGGTCAACGTCCGGACCGACCCCTACACGACCGCCACCTCCGTGGGCCACGCGCAGCAGGGCGCCATCCTGACCAGCTACTCGTGCGGTTGGGGCCACTACGGCTCCTACAGCTCGTGCGGCGGGGGTGACACCTGGCAGGTGATCACCTACGGCGGCGTCTCGCGCTGGGTCGCGAAGCGCTGCATCACCCAGATCTAGTCATCGCTGGAAGCGGGGCACCGGGCCGGGCGGCCCGGTGCCCCGCGCCCTTGCGGCGCCCGGAACTCTGAAACCCGACAGCTCCTAGTGTCGACTTCAGCGCGGATTCGTTGTACATCTAGAATGCGGTCAACCTTGGGCATCGGAGGCTTTCATGTTGCGCGCATTGCTTTCGGCTACTCGCTCTGCCAAACCTGACGATCCGTGGGACCTCGCGGGGAAGGTGGCGCAGCTCGAGGCGGCCCACCGTGCGCACTACGAGCAGCCCGACATGCTCCTCGTCCGCCGCGCCTACCGCATCGCCGAGCAGATGCACCGCGGGCAGGCCCGACGCTCCGGCGAGCCCTACATCACCCACCCGATCGCGGTCTCGACCATCCTCGCCGAGCTCGGCGTCGACACCGCGACCATCGCGGCCGGGCTCCTCCACGACACCGTCGAGGACACCAGCTACTCCCTCGAAGCGCTCCGCGGCGACTTCGGCGACGAGATCGCCGTGATGGTCGACGGCGTCACCAAGCTCGACAAGATCCACCTCGGCTCCGCCGCCGAGGCCGAGACGTTCCGCAAGCTCGTGCTCACCGCCGGGCGCGACATCCGCGTCATGGTCATCAAGCTCGCCGACCGCCTCCACAACATGCGGACCATCAAGTTCAAGAAGCGCCCCAGCCAGATCCGCATCGCCGAGGCCACCAAGGACGTCCTCATCCCCCTGGCCGACCGCCTCGGCCTCTACGTCATCAAGCGCGAACTCGAGGACATCGTCCTGGAGACCCTCGAACCCGAGGTCTTCCAGCGCATCCGCGAGCACCTCGGCTCCGACACCGACCGCAACCGCCAGGTCGCCGTCATCGCCCCGCAGGTCCGCCGGGCGCTGCGCGAGTTCAAGGTCGCCGCCCGCCTCCTCGACCGGCCCCGGCACCCGTACTCGATCTACCGCGAGATGCAGAAGCACCCCGGCACCGGCCCGGCCGACCCGCCGCGCCTGGTCATCGTCGTCGACGGCCCCGCCACCGACTGCTACGCCGCACTCGGCGCCATCCACAAGCTCTGGAAGCCCATCGGCGGCAAGTTCCGCGACCTCATCGCGGCCAAGAAGTTCAACCTGTACCAGTCGCTCCACACCGCCGTGGCCGGCCCCGGCGGCAGCCCCGTCGAGTTCCTGATCCGCACCAAGGAGATGCACGAGACCGCCGAGGTCGGCATCGTCGCCGGCCTGCGCCAGTCCGGCGCCAACCCGGTCGAGATCCAGCTCCCCTGGCTCCAGCGCCTCCTCGAGTGGCAGAACGAGGTCGCCGACTCCGGCCAGTTCCTCGACTCCCTCCGCTGCGACCTCGCCGACCAGGACATCCTCGTCTTCACCCGCGACGGCGAGCAGCTCATGGTCCCCAAGGCCTCCACCCCCGTCGACGTCGCGTACTGCTCCGGCCCCTCCAAAGGGCACCGCCTCATCGCCGCGTACGTCAACGGCGAGATCGCCCCCCTCGCCCAGAGCCTCCGCGACGGCGACACCGTCGAGCTCGTCCTCACCAACGAGCAGCCTTACGGCCCTTCGAAGCAGTGGCTCGAGCACGCCAAGACCCCCGAGGCCCAGCTCCACATCAACGACTGGTTCGGGGCCATCGAGGACGTCGACTCCACCGGCGAACTCCCGATCATCCCCATGCAGCGCTTCGAAGACGAACTGAAGGCCGGAAAGAACCGCCTGTGGCGCTCCCTGATCGCCCGCGGGCGCGGACTCTCAGGGGAACAACCACTCCACGGTGTCGCCTCGTCTCTGGGCTTCCCGGACCTCGACTCCATGTACCTCGCCCTCGCCCGCGAGAAGCTCGACCCCGACGAGCTCGCCGACAAGCTCATCACCACCGTCGACCGCTTCTGACCGCGCTCGATCCCGCTTCAAGGTCCTTTCAGGTCCCATCGACTGCGGCCGCATAGGCTACGCTCGTACACCGAAGCCCCTGGCATTCGACCCTTCACTTCGCTCCTTCAAGCCCCTTGAGTGCGCGCCAAGCACTTCGCATCCCATCGGAGCTCTGCCCCTGTGGATTTCATCCCCAACTTCATTTCGATCCTGCTGTTTGCGCTCCTCATCAGCGGATCCGTGTACATCGGCCTCCGCCTGCTGTTCCGGTCCGAGGACTCACCACGGACGAAGCGAGCCATCAAGATCACGGTCCTCATCACCCTGCTGGTCGCCTACGCGACCCTCGGTTTCGCCAACCACGGCTCCGAGACTGCGGAGCCGGTCCCCAGTAGAGGAACCCTCACACTTGAAACGGACGTCGAACTCGCGGTCTCAGTTGAAGTAGACGGCTGGCAGGACGCCTTCGCCGAGTACGGGCTCACATGGCCCCCTCCCGGAGAACTCAGCACGTCCGGAGGAGGTCGGCAGATCATCGGTTCGATCACCGGAACGTTCACGGACGCCGGGCTCACCCGTGAAGCCGCCATCGGCGTGGGAGGAGCGGGCGTCACCGGCTTCAATTGCGTCGTCCAAGGAGTCAAAGACCAGGCTGCGACCGAATCGTTCTTCCAAACCTGCTGGACAGCGGCGAAGATCGAGGGTGCCGACATTGCACTCGGCAGCCGGTGGGTGGCGGAGGCCGTCGACTCCATCTACAACCCTGCGCACGAGGCGGACATCAACCGGCTCAGCGAAACCGTATGCCCAGCCGAACTCACCATGCTGTCCGTCGGCAGTTCCGAAGCGGCCCAGTCGCTCACCTTCAGCATCCTGCCCTCCCCCACTGAGTGTGAAACGGCGACCAGCGACTAACCCGGCAACAATCAGGAGCCCGAGGAACCCGGCCCTCATCTGGGTGGCGGCAACGAGGATGTGCCGAGGGTCAAGCCTGACCTTGGCAGCGACGCTTGCAGTTCGGCTTGGCAGTGACAAAGAGGTGGGCGAGAGCGGGGTTGGGTGCTTCGGCTTCCCGGTCTCGATGGTCTGCGGTTCGAGCGGGCGGCGACAACGGGTGAGTGCGGGGTTCGGGTTCGCTTCCAGCCGAGCGGTCTGACGCGATCGGGGTTCAAACCGGCAGCGACAACGAGGTGGGCGTGGGACCTGCTCTCTGTTCGAGCCGGAGGTCACAGCTGCCCCTGGTCCAGGCGGGCGGCGACAGGAAGGTGCAGGCGGGGGTCGCTTTTCGGCCTCGGGCATGCTGAGGGGCCCGACCCCTCCCGGGATCGGGCTGCGCTGCTTGGTGTTGCGGCGCTTCCCCCAGCGGTCGCCCGCTGGGGCAGCCTAAGACCGGGACCGGTGACTGACTCCCGAACTTCTCTCTGCATCTTGCTTTCGCCGCCCGCATCGCTTTGATGGACCGGTCGCGTTCGGTCATCTCGGCGAAGCCATCCAGTTCGGGCTTCATTACTTCGGACCATTCCGAGCGGTAGAGCCCGGTCGGGAACACGTCCCAGTCAGTGTCTTGGTGTTCGGTGTCCATGTCCGCATCGGTGCGCCAGTCGGAGCAGCCGCACCCAGCCGTGTCGGTGGGGGCGCTCGAGGTGGCGGAGCCTGCGTGGTCGTGGTGGGTGATGACTGCCTGGCCCGGACCGGTCTTCTCCACGCTCCAGCCAGCGGTGTGAACACGGCCGTGATGGAACCGGCACAGCAGGATCAAGTTCTCCGCGACAGTTGCGCCGCCGTCGGCCCAGTGAGTGATGTGGTGCGCTTCGGTCCACGCGACCGGCCGCGAACAGCCGTGCCAGGCGCACCCTTCGGGTTGTTCGAGTTCGAGCTTGCGGCGGAGGGCGGTGTTGGGCAGGCGCAACGCCCGACCCAGTTCGACGGCCTCACCGGACTGGTAGTTGAAGACCGAGGGGATGACACCGGCTTCACAGGCGAGGAGGCGGGCGCGGGCGACCGAGATCGGCTGGCCTTCCAGGAGGGGCAGCCGACCGGTGTCCTTGCCCTGCAAGGTCTCGATGTCCACGGTCAGGTCGAGGGTGGCGGTGTGCCCGTGGCGGGTCGCAGCTTGGGGCGAGGAGCCGTAGCCGGCCAGGAGCTGGTGGAGGGCTTCGGCGTGGCGGTTCGCCTGAGGAGGAAGCAGGCCGCCTTCATCCTCGGTGTCCTGGTCTTCTTGGCGCGGGGGCGGGCAGGCGGTCTTCAGGTACTTGTCCAGGAGACGGCCGGTCGCCTCGGAAAGGGTGCCTTCCAGGGCCCACATGCCGTTGCCCTGCGGGGTCAGTTCGAGGCGTTGGAGGGACTGCTCACCCAACTCGTCGAAGAGTTCGGTCTCGTCGGCGATGGCGGCCCAGAGCTCGTCGAGGTGGCGGCGCAGTTCCTTGAAGGAGGCGTGGGTGCAGTACTGGGCCACCATCGCTTCGGGAGTGGTGCACTCGACCGAGGCGTCGAAGGGGGAGGGGATCGGTGCCCGGAAGGGGGTGCGGGCGAACAGGCGCATGGCCGGGGTCTGGTCGAGCTGGCGGACGGCGTAGGCGACCTGGTCGATTCGGGCCCTGCCCGTCGTTGCCGCTTGAGCGAGGAGGCGGAACTTGCCGGAGAGGCGGGCGATCGCGGCGATGTCAGCAGCAGTGCGGTTGTGGAAGTCGAACTGTGAGGCCAGGAGATCGCGCAGGGCCGAGTACCCGAACTCGGAGCGGTGGAGGTTCGTCTCCTTCATCTCGATCACCGAGGAGAGGACTGCCGCGTGCTGGGCGTTGATGAGGGCTGCTGCGTCATCGAGAGCGATGCGGATGGCTGCGGCGCGGGCGGAACGGTCGGAGGCCAGAGGGGGGAAGGAGCTGAGGGTGTTGGCCATCTGGCACCCTCCTCGAATATCCGGTTGATTTCGCCTGCTTGTACTGCATCAAGCATAGATGGGACGAGAGTGTGATGCCATCACCTAATCGGGTGAATGTTTGATGTTTTTGCAGTTCAATGGCACCGTCATTCGCGGTCGGGCGTGTCCGCCGGCCCTGGCCGGGGCGTTGTGCCAGCGCCCGAGTCGGACCCCTCGCGGGCGCACCGGGGATCGAGTCTGATGCGGCAGTCCGACCCGTGGCAGCTCAGACCTCTTGTCGCCGCCAGTTTGAACGCCGACTCGAACGGTCCGCAAGCCGAAGACCGCCCAAATAACCCCGTACCCTTGTCGCCGCCAGATTGAACACCGACATGACCGCCCCGGGAAGCCGAAGGACCCGCCCGAAGGGACCCCTACCGTTCAGGCACCGCCGGCACTAAATCCGATCCCGCACGGCCGCAAGGACACCACCAGTTCCGATCGGCAGCACGCACGCCAATGCACGCAAAGCGAAAGCGGGGCCGCACCTTCCGGTGCGGCCCCGCTCTGCGTCGTTCGCTTAGTGCTTGCCCGACTCGATCTCGTCGCGCCGCTCGGCGCGGCCGTCCTCGGACGGCTCCTCGATCGACTTGAAGAAGCCCTTGTCGGCGGGCGGGAGCGCGCCGATGCGGTTCATCTTCTTCGGGACCACCCAGCCGTTGTACTCCAGCTCGGTGTGGCCGTGCTCGTCCGGCTCGGCCAGCGGCTGGTGCACCTCGTAGAAGCGGCCGTTCGGGTCGCGCATCAGGATGCCCGTCTCCAGGCCGTGCGCGAGGACCTCGCGGTCGTGCTGCTGCAGGCCCAGGCAGATCCGGTACGTCACGTAGTACGCGATGATCGGCAGGACCACGAGTCCGATGCGGCCCGCCCAGGTCATGGCGTTCAGGCTGATGTCGAACTTCTCGGCGAACACGTCGTTGCCGCCGGAGATCACGCCGATGATCCAGAAGACCACGACCATGACGCCGAGGCTGGTGCGGCCCGCGTTGTCGCGCGGACGCTGCAGCAGGTTGTGGTGCCCGCGGTCCTTGGTGAACCGCCGCTCCAGCGCCGGGTACAGCAGCGGCAGCATGACGGACAGACCCATGCCCACGATGCCCGGCCAGAACACCGGCGGCAGCGTGAAGTACGGCGGGATGCGCAGCTCCCACGCGGGGAACAGGCGGATCAGGCCGTCCAGGTACATGACGTAGAAGTCGGGCTGCGAGGCCGAGGACACGACAGAGACCTCGTACGGGCCGAAGAGCCAGATCGGGTTGATCTGGAACAGGCCCGCCATCGCGCCGATGACGCCCCAGATGAACAGCATGAAGCCGACCTGCTTCATGACGTAGTTCGGGAACATCCGGAAGCCGACCACGTTGTGCTCGGTGCGGCCCGGTCCGGGCCACTGGGTGTGCTTCTGCGCGAACACCAGGCCGATGTGGACCGTGATGAGCGCCAGGATCAGCAGCGGGAACACGAACACGTGGATGATGTACAGCATCGAGATCACGCTCGTGCCCGGGAACTGGCCGCCGAACAGCGCCGCCGAGGCCCACGGGCCGATGAACGGGATCGAGACCGTCATGCCCTCCATGATGCGCAGGCCCGTGCCCGAGAGGCCGTCGTCCGGCAGCGAGTAGCCGAAGAAGCCCTCGAAGAAGCCGAGCCAGAACAGCAGGATGCCGATCATCCAGTTCGTCTCGCGCGGCGCGCGGAACGCGCCGGTGAAGAAGATCCGGAGCATGTGGACCAGGATCGACGCCATGAACAGCAGCGTCGCCCAGTGGTGCATCTGGCGCATGAACAGGCCGCCGCGCACCTCGAACGAGAGGTCCAGCGCGGACTCGTAGGCCTTGGTCATCTCGATGCCCTGCAGCGGCACGTACGCGCCCTCATAGGTCACGTGGGCCATGGAGGGCTCGAAGAACAGCGCCAGGAAGGTGCCCGAGAGCAGCAGGAGGATGAACGAGAACAGCGCGATCTCGCCCAGGAGGAAGGACCAGTGGTCCGGGAAGACCTTGTTGAACAGCACCCGGGCCGGGCCCGCGAGCTTGAACCGGTCGTCGAGTTCGCCACCCGCCTTGGTCAGCAGGCTGTCACTCGTGCCTTTGCGGCGTTTCACTTCTCATCCTCCTCGGGGAGGGACGGGCGGTTCCAGAACGCCGGCCCCGGGGGCACCAGGAAGTCCGACTTCGCGATGAAGAAGCCCTCTTCGTCGACGGTGAACGGCAGCATCGGCAGGTGCCGGGTCGCCGGGCCGAAGACCGGAGCGGCGTTGTCCACCACGTTGAACTGCGACTGGTGGCACGGGCACAGCAGGCGCTGGCTCTGCTGCTCGTAGAGACTGGTCGGGCAGCCGACGTGGGTGCAGATCTTCGAGTAGGCCACGAAGTTGCCCCACAGCGCCTCGACGTCCTGGTACATCGGGTACAGGTTCTTGCGCAGGGTCTCCGCGTCGGTGTCCCGCAGGTGGATCAGCAGGACCGGCGAGGTCGGGTGCTCGTTGGTGGCGCCGTGGTCGATGGCCGGGTAGACGGTGATCTGACCGCCGACCGAGACCATGTCCGGGCGCACCATGGCGCCGTCCCGCATCATGAAGCGGATGGGCTCGCCATTGTTGTGCCGCTCGGCGTTCCAGCCGGTGACGGTGAGCATGTCGCCCGGGTCCTTGATGAGCGCGCCGAGCGGGGCGATCGCGGCCAGGCCGAGCGGCGCGGCGCCCAGGAGGGCGGCCTTCACCAGGAACGGCCGGCGCTTGAGCCCCAGGTCCTCGACCATGTTGTCCACCGTGGCCTCGGCGATCTTGCGGTCGTCCGAAGAGGACCCGCCGTCGTGGCGGTCCTGCACGAGCTCCTCGACCGGGAGCAGCTTCTTCGCCCAGGTGAGCACGCCGACGGCGAAGAACAGCAGCGAGAGGCCGAGCGTCGTGCCGAGCACCGGCGTGTACCAGGTCTGGAGGTCGCGCCAGGTGGCGGCGCCCTCGTACTCCCAGGGCCACCAGATGTACGCCACCACGAACGCGGTCGCGAACAGGCCGGAGAACAGGAACAGGCCGCCGACGATGCGCTCCATGCGCTTCTCGGCCTTGGTCCCCGGCTTGGCGAAGCGCGGCTCGTAGTGAATGATCTCGATGTCGTCGCGACGCAGGCCCTCGGTGTAGACCTCGAAGCGGCTGAGCTTCGGGTTGCTCAGGTCCACCGGTTCGGGCGGGTTGCTGTCGTTGTGGGCACTCACGATTTACCTGCAATCCAGAGCGTGGTCAGCAGGAGCGCGGTCATGCCGACCAGGAAGATGGCCAGTCCTTCGGTGGCCGGTCCGAAACGGCCGAGAGTGAACACCCCGCCCGGGTCCTTGTCGTCGTTCACCAGGTACTGGGCGTACGCGATGAGCTCGGCCTTCTGCTCGGGGGTGAGCTCGTTGTCGGCGAAGACCGGCATGTTCTGCGGGCCGGTCAGCATCGCCTGGTAGAACTCCTCGTTGCTGACCCCTTCCAGGGACGGCGCATGCGCGCCCGAGGAGAGGGCGCCGCCGCCGCCGCCGTAGCCGTGGCAGGAGGAGCAGTTCACGCGGTACAGCTCGCCGCCCGCGGCCACGTCGGCCTCTTCGACCATCGCGTCGAGGTCGTCGGGCGTGCCCGCACCGCCGCCGAGGTACTCGATGTACGCCCCGAGCCACGCGGCCTCTTCTTCGGTGAAGACCGGGTACTCCGTGCTGGGGGCCTGAGCGCCCTGCGCGGCCATCGGCATGCGGCCGGTGTTCACCTGGAACTCGACGGCGGCGGAGCCGACGCCGATGAGGCTCGGTCCGCGCCCTTCGACGCCTTCGCCGTTATCGCCGTGGCAGGAGATGCAGCTCGTGTCGTAGAGCTCCTGGCCCTTGACGGCCTCGGAGTCGATCGCGTTGGACTCGGCCTCCTGCGCGTACAGGCTCGGGGAGAACGCCGAGTAGAGCCCTCCGACGATGACCAGTGCGCCGGTGAACCTGGCCAGCGCGCCGAGGCGCTTGCGCCAGCCTCGCCGGCGTTTCGCTGATGCAGCCACGGTTGTTGCCTCACCTTTATCTAGCTCTCGGACCGGACCGGGCCCGTTGTGGTCCCGGTTCGGCCGGCGGCCGCCTCCGGGGGGCGGCCGTCGCATTTCTCGGATGCGGCTCCGGTGTGACCGGAGCCTGACTTGCCTTGGGTCGGTTCGACACTGCTCGTTGCGAGCGCGAACCGGCCGGAGTGTTAGTACTGGGCCATCGGAAGGAAGTAGATCACGGCGAACAGCGCGATCCAGACCACGTCGACGAAGTGCCAGTAGTAGGACACCACGATGGACGCGGTGGCCTGGGCGGGGCTGAAGCGTCCCATCGTCGTGCGGATGAGGTAGACGATGAACGCGATGAGGCCGCCGGTCACGTGGAGGCCGTGGAAGCCGGTGGTCAGGAAGAACATCGTCCAGTAGCCGTCGGACGCGATCGTGTGGCCTTCGGTGACCAGGTTCCGGTACTCGTTCACCTGGCCGAGGACGAAGACGAGCCCCATCACGAACGTGACCGCGAACCAGAGGCGCAGCTTGTAGACATCGCCCCGCTCAGCGGCGAAGACGCCCAGCTGGCAGGTGACCGACGAGGCCACGAGGATCACGGTGAACACCAGCGCGTACGGGATCTCGAGGTGGTGGTAGCCCTCCTCGTACATCGCGGGCGCGGCGGCCTGGATGGAGAAGTACATCGCGAACAGGCCCGCAAAGAACATCAGTTCGCTGCTCAACCACACGATGGTGCCGACACTGACGACGTTGGGCCGCGTCAGTGAGTGGATACGGCTGGGGTCGATAGTTGCTTCGGCGGCAGTCACGCGCACATTATTACGGCCCGGCAGGCCCAAGCTGCGCATGGGGTGTGTTTTTCGCGCGTGTCGCGCGGTTGTAGGCTCCCAGGCTTCTCACACCGTGTGCCCAGGTCATTCGCGGTTCGGCCAATGTGGGCGTCGCGCGCGGGGGAAGTGGCCGCGCCGCTCTTCCCATTTCAGTGTGGCCGGTTTAATATGCGAGGCGTGACTACCTCAACGTCTGAGTACGCGGTCCTGCTGTACAGCCATCGACCCGCGGTCATCGAGCAGATGCGCTCGGCGATCGGCGATGAGCCGGTGGAGGGGGTGAAGATCGAGTACGCCGTCGCGGGAGAGTACGACGAGGCGGTGTCCCTGATCGACAAGTACGCCGTGGACCTGGTGCTGCTCGACGGCGAGGCGCAGCCCGCGGGCGGGCTGGGGATCGCCCGGCAGCTGCGGGACGAGTTCGATGAGCCGCCGACGCTGGCGGTCGTCGTGGCCCGGGCGGCGGACCGGTGGCTGGCGGCGTGGTCGCGGGCGGATGCGGTGCTCATGCACCCCCTTAACCCCGTGACAACCGGGCAGACGGTAGTAGACTTGCTGGTCAGCCGCGCATCAGGCGTGGCACCGGCGCAGCGCGCCGCCTGACCTCCCCCTTTTCAGGAGTCCTTATGTCTAGTGCGACCTGGCCTGACGTCCTCGGGCGCCTTTCGAACGGCGATCACCTCGATGAGGCCAGCGCGGACTGGGCGATGGCCGAGATCATGGCGGGCAACGCCGATCCGGCCCAGCTGGCGGCGTTCGCGGTGCTCCTGCGCTCGAAGGGTGAGACGCCCGAGGAGATCGGGGCGATCGCGGGGCGGATGCTGGCGGAGACGACGCGTCTGGACCTGTCGGACCTGGGCGTCGCGGTGGACATCGTGGGGACCGGCGGCGACGGCTCGAACTCGGTGAACATCTCGACGATGGCGGCGATCGTGGTCGCGGCCGCGGGCGTGCCGGTGATCAAGCACGGCAACCGCTCGGCGTCGTCGAACGTGGGCTCGGCGGACCTGCTCGAGGCGCTGGGCGTGGACCTGGAGGCGACGGCCGAGCGGGTCGAGGCCTCGGTGCGGGAGATCGGGATCGGGTTCTGCTTCGCGCGGACCTTCCACCCGGGGATGCGGCACGCGGGTCCGGTGCGGGCGGCGCTCGGTATTCCCACGGTCTTCAACCTGCTGGGGCCGCTGACGAACCCGGGCCAGCCGGCGGCGGGCCTGATCGGCTGCGCGGACCCGGTGAAGGCGCCCCTCATGGCGCAGGTGTTCGCGGCGCGCGGCGCTTCGGTGTTCGTGGTGCGCGGGGACGACGGCCTGGACGAGATCTCGACGTCGGCGACGACCTCGGAGTGGATCGTGTCGGGGGGGCGGGTCTCGCAGGGCTCGATCGACATCGAGGAGTTCGGCCTGGTGCAGGCCGGGCCGGAGGCGCTGCGCGGCGGCGACATCGTGTTCAACACGGCGGTCGCGCGCGAGGTGTTCGCGGGCGGGAACCGGCCGGTGCGCGACGCGGTGCTCATCAACGCGGCGGCGGCGCTGGCCTCGCGGCAGGGGCTGATCGACGCCGTCGACCTGCATGACGTCAAGACCCGCAAGGGCCTGCTGGAGTCGAGCCTCGTCCTGGCGGCGAAGGCCATCGACGACGGCAAGGCAACTGAGCTGGTCGAGCGCTGGGCCGAGTTCAGCAAGGAGCGGTAAGCCGGAACACGTACGAGGGGCCGGACGCGCGATGCGCGCCCGGCCTTTCGCCGTCTGCATTCAGCCGTTCATGGCGCTCTGCACCGCTTTGACGGCCCTGATCACCGGTACGCCGAGCTCACCCACGTAGGTCGCAATGCCTGCGATTCGCTTGAGCGGGCCGCTGAGCTGATCCGCTCCCGCAGCGGGGTCGAGCCGTTCGACCGCCCCTTCGATGACCCGATCGTCTTCTTCCTCCAGGCCGGGGCGCAGGGCGTTGACGGCCGCGATCAACTCGCCTATGGCGGTGGCGATCGAGCCGGTTCCGGCGTTGCGGCCCCCGACGCTCGCGTTCGCGCCGGTGACGTCGCCGAAGACCTGGTTGACGTCACCGCCGCGGAGGTTGTTCTGAATGTTGAAGTGGTCGCCGCTCACCGGCCCCCTACTTTCGGTTTGCCCCCGGCGATGTCGCCGAAGACCTGGTTGACATCGCCGTCTTCGACATGGTTGTGAATATTGAAGACGTTGACCGGGCGGTCCGGGTCGGTCAGCGCCGCTGTGACGGCGTCGGCGAGCGCGGCGATCTCGTCCTCGTCCGTGCTCCACACCGCGGCCAGGTCCGTGCCGGAGGTGGTGAGGATCAGCCCGAACACCGGCGGCTTCAGGAGGTCGGACAGGTGCACGAGCGCCATGATCAACACGCCGGCGATGCCCACCGCCGTCCCGATGTTCCTGTCCCAGCAAGCGATCAGCAGCCCGAGGACGATCATGCCGAACGAGGCCTGGATGAATTCCTTCCACGCCTTCCACTGGTCGATGTCGAGCCGGCGGGTGGCCACGCGCGCGACCTGCCGCAGCGGGTAGACGTCGGCGGCGACTCGGATGAGCCCCATGCCGACCTGGACCTCGATGTCGTCTTTGGGGAGGGCCATGTCCCGGTCCTCGCTTCCTGAACTCGCGGCTCGCGAACGGCGATCATTTGGGCGGCCGAACGCGGGTGCGCTGCAACGATCGTCAAGCAAGGATATCAATCGCCCGCCTTCTCCTCGGTCCCGAGAAGATCACCGAATCCATTGGGGCTCAGCGCTATTCGAGGTGCGTGAGTGCTCATGCACCGGGAATGCGGGGAGAGGGGCTCAGCGAAGGGCGGGTCGCGCGATGCGCCCGCCCTCCTCTGGTCGCTATGTGTACTTCTTGAGTTCGTCCTCGGAGCCGAGCGTGGTCGGCTTCGATTGCGGCAGTTCGGTTCTGATGAGAATGGCGTTGCAGTCCTCGCAGCGGATGACCTCGTCGATCGGGGCGGTCTTGATCGGGATCATGTCCGCCGGGGACTTCTCGAGCCGGCAGGAGCCGCAGCGGCGGCCGACGAGTTCGGCGGCGGCGATGGGCTGCTTGGCGTGGAGGCGCTCGTAGAGCTCCACGAGCCGGTCGGGGATGTTGATCGCGAGGGCCTCACGCGTCGAGGTCGCGTCCGCGGTCTCGGCGTCGATCTCGCCGAGCTGGCGGCCGCGGTCGGCCTCGGCGTCGGCGAGGACCTGGCGCGACTCCTCGACCTGGCGGCGGACCTCGCCGAGTTCGGTTTCGAGGAGTTCACGGCGCTCCATGAGCTCGAGCTGGTCGTCCTCGAGGGTCCGCTGGCGGCGGGCGAGGGACTCCAGTTCGCTCTGCAGCCCTTCGAGTTCCTTCGCGGTGGCGGCGCCGGAGGCCATGCGGGTGCGGTCGGATTCGGCGCGCTTGGTGACGAGCTCGACCTCGCGCTCGACGCGCTCGATGTCGCGGTCGAGGTCGGCGAGGTCGCCCGTGAGGTTCGCGGCCTTGTCGGCGAGCGCGCGCTGGCGCTGCACGGCGGTCGCGTACACCGGGTCGGCGTCGAGTTTCTTGCGGCGCTGGCCCAGCTGGGTGAGCTGGGTGTCGACCGCCTGGAGTTCGAGCAGTCGGCGCTGATCGAAAAGGTCGGCTTTCAACCTAGTTCACCCCGGTTTTCTGGTGGATGGTCCACGGATCGGTGTCGAGGTCGGAGACGAGGACGTCGTCGACCAGACGGGACAGTTGCTCGGCAACGATATCGAGCCACGGTCGCTCGGTGGCCCAGTGGGCGGCGTCGATGAGTGCCGGGCCGCTCCGGGCGAGGTGCTCGCTGGCCGGGTGGTGGCGCAGATCGGCGGTCAGGTAGGCGTTCGCGCCGGCCGCGGCGGCGTCCGCGAGGTACGAGTCGCCGGCCCCGCCGCAGACGGCGACGGTGCTGATGAGCTGCCCGCCGTCACCCGCGGCGCGGACGCCGCTGACGGTGGGCGGGAGGGCTTTCGCGGCGCGTGCGAGCAGTGCGTCGAGGGTGAGCGGTGCGGGCAGGCGGCCGATGCGGCCGATGCCGCGGCCGGTGCCGTGGTGCTCGGCGTCGGCGAGCGGCCGCAGAGGCCTGAGGTCGACGAGGCCGAGCCGGTCGGCGAGGGCGTCGGAGACGCCCGGGTTGGCGACGTCGGCGTTCGTGTGGGCCACGTAGAGGCCCATGCCGGACTCGATGAGGGTGTGGACGAGGTCGCCCTTGTAGTCGGCGGCGGGGTCGAGGCTGGAGACCCCGCGCAGGAGGAGGGGGTGGTGGGCGACGATGAGGTCGCAGTCGCTCTCGATGGCCTCGATGACGGTGGCGGGCACGACGTCCACGACGCACAGGATCCTGCGGACCGAGTTGCCGCCGCGGCCGCAGACGAGCCCGACCCGGTCCCAGTCCTCTGCCCAGTGGCGCGGGTACAGGTCGTCGAGTGCAGCGGTGATCTCGCTGAGCGTGCGCATCTTTGCAGTTTAGGACGGTGTCCGGAGCTCGAGCAGCGTGGCTCCGGACACCGTCGCAACGCACCTTGCCGGTGCAGCCGATGGGCGGCTAGTTCAGGGCGCCGACCTCCTCGGCGAGGCGGCGCAGGTCCGGGGCGGGTTCGCCCTTGGTGCGGTGCAGGATCTGGTCGATGAGCTCGATCGCGACCGGGCGGCAGCGGACCTCGGCCGGGGCGTGGCGGTCGGCCGTGACGAGGTGGCGGCTCGCCCGTTCCATGTCCCCCACCTGGACGCACGCCCGCGTCATGTCGAGGTGGTGGTGCGCGCGCCGCTCGGCCACGAGGTCGGCCAGCGCGGCGGGCGGGATGCGGTCGTGGACGGCGAGGGCGTCGGCGCCTTCGCCGAGTTCGACGAAGGCGGCGGCGCGGTGGAGCAGGACGTTGGTCGGTCCGAAGGACGTGTAGTAGTAGTTGGCGTCGCGGCCGAGGATGTTGGCGGCGCGGGAGGCGCTGTCGAGCAGGTCCTCGCTGGTGGTGCTGTCGCCGGCGAGTGCGGCGGCCATGGCGCCTTGGAGGAGGAGCGCGCCGTAGACGCTGATCTGGGCGGGTGTGGAGTGCTCGCCGCCGGTCTCGGAGATGAGGCCGTGGGCGACTTGGACGTTGAGGTCGAGTGCGGCCTGGTGGCGTCCGAGTGCCCTGAGCGCGTTGGCGACCCGGGTCGTGGCGATGCCGGCGAGGAGCGGGTCGTTGCCGCGGTTGGCGGCGGAGATGGCGCGGTCGGCGGCGAGCCAGGCGAGTTGGGCCTCACCGAGTTTGCGCAGGACGGTGGAGGCGATCTGGTAGACCTGCGTCATGAGTTCGGCGGCGTCGGCGCTGGTGCCGCCGACGGGTCGGTCTTCGGCGACGGGCGTGTCGCGCAGGAGCTGGATGAGCGAGCGGGCGACGACCGGGTAGTGGCCTTTCTCGAAGGCGAGCCAGCAGTAGTTGACCGATCCGCGGAGTTCGGGGATCGGGGTGGAGTCGATCGGGGCGGCTTCGAGGAAGCGGCCGAGGCGTTCGTAGCGTTCGAGGGATTGGCGGATGGATTCGACCTCGACCTGGTCGAGGCAGCCGCCGAGCCCGGGGCGGCGTTTGGGTTCGCGGCCGAGCAGCTGCCCGGCGTCGATGCTGAGGGCTTCGGCGAGTTCGGTGATGACCGAGTACTTGTCGAGGCGGCGGACGCCGCGTTCGATCTTGTCGACCCAGCTCTTGGACTTGCCGATGCGGTCGGCGAAGACCTGCTGGGACATGCCGCGGCGTTGTCGCCAATAGGCGACGCGCCGCCCCATGGGTTGCGTTTCGGACTCCATGTCAGACCCCACCGTCTATAGGAGTTGGATGCGGATTGTCGGGACGTGCTGCTGTTCGGTTGTGCGGCGGCCGTTCCTCCGGCCATGAGGCGCGGCCGCCGTGTCGGAGCGCCGGCGGTTGTCAGCTGTGCTCGGTTGTCTTGACCCCGCACGGTCCGGTCCTCTTCGAGCGGTGCTCTTTGGAGGCTCGGGTGTCGCCTTTGGCGCTCCGACCCTAACTGTTTACCGTCTTTTTCCTTCCGGCACAACGGCCGCCAGCTGCCAAGATGACGCTGCGCTTGAATCCGCTTACAGTCTGACTCGATCGCGCGGGCGGGTAGCCGGTTATCTGGGGTTATGCCGGGTTTCGGTCGCCCGAACGCGGGAAATCTGCACATGCAACGTGTCGATTCAAGGGCCTGCATCGTTGTGTCAGATATGAGACACAACCGAGTCATCGCGCGCCGCGAACATCGACGCGCCTTCCGCAGGGCCTTCCTGACGGCCGCCTTCGCCACCGCGGCGGCGGCCGCGCTGGGCTATGCGATCGCCTTCTCCCCGCTCGCCGGGTGGGTGACGATGGGCCTCGCGGCCGCGGTCGCCGCGACCTTCTGGGTCGAGTCGCGCGCCGGCCGGGCCGCCACGGCGCCGCCGGTCACCCCCGTCTACTTCATGAAGGAGTAGGCCGGGTGCACGGGCAGCGGCGGCCGCTCCACCAGGCGGCCGCCGCGTCCCGGTCCCGGATCAGTTGAGGCGGACCACCAGGCACTTGCCGCCCTGGTAGACGCCGCCGTCGACGTTGAGCACCAGCCCGTCGCAGTAGCGGCGGGCCTGCGTCACCTGGCTGGGCGCCAGCTCGGTCGTGTCGGGGATCGTCGAATGGCCGTGCACGAGCTCCTCGCCGCCGAACGAGCGGAGCATCCCGCGCACCCGCGCGGGCCCGTCGACGCCCATGAACTCGTGGCGGCGGGTGAGTTCGCGGAACAGCTGCCACCACTCCTCCGGCTCGTCCCCGGCCATGATGGTGCGGACCGCGGAGTTCACCGCCTCCTCACTGCGGCCGTACCCGAGGTAGGACTCGGTGTCGGCGTGCACGAGGAGGACGTTCCCGGCGACGTGGAGCACGCGCCGCGTCTCGAGCCACTTCACCTCGTCGTCGGTGAGGTCGCCCAGCTCGTCCTCGAAGCCGCCGTTGAGGACCCACCAGTGGAGGAACTGGCGGTCCTGGCCGTCGACGTCGGTGAAGGCCACGTCGCCGAAGCGGCGGGAGCCGAGCAGCAGCACCTCGTGGTTGCCGATGAGCGTGTCCACGTGCCCGCCTTCGGCGGCCGCCTGCCCGGCGAGCCGGCGCAGCAGACGCACGACCGCCACGCCCTCCTCGCCGCGGTCGAACAAGTCCCCGAGAATCCACAATCGAGCGGAGCCGCCGGTCCACTTGGCGTCCCCGTCCACCAGTCCCCGGCCTCGCAGCGACTCGACGAGCGCGTCGTAATGGCCGTGGATGTCGCTGGCCACGTATAGCGGACTGGATTCAGACATGGGCTCGATATTAATCCGGCACGGCCCCGTTCGGTGAAGTTGCGGGCCGCTCCGTTCCCGGGCCCGGCGCCCGGCGGCCCTATCGCGCTTGCCGGACGGCTAGGGCCCGGAATAGGATTCGGCCACCACCGTTCTTTCGGCGACAGCCGATGGGCCCCTCCGCGGGCCCGCCGACCGCCGCCACCGCCGGCGCCGGTTCGACCGCAGCGAGGAGCCTCCGTGACCGAGAACCCGTTCCTGTCCCCATCCGACCTCCCCTACCAGCTCCCGCCGTTCGCGGCGATTGCGACCGAGCACTACCTGCCCGCGTTCGAGCAGGGCATGGCCGAGCAGCTCAAGGCCGTCGACGACATCGTGGACAACCCGGAGGCGCCGACCTTCGCGAACACCGTGGTGGCCCTGGAGCGGTCCGGTCTCGGCACGCTCAAGCGGGTCGCGCTCGTGTTCTTCAACAAGGTCTCCTCGGACACCGACGACGACCTGAACGACATCGAGTCCCAGATCAGCCCCAAGCTCGCCGCACATGCGGACAAGATCCTGCTGAACGCGGCGCTGTTCGCGCGCATCGAAGCGGTCTGGGAGCAGCGCGCGCAGCTGGGCCTCGACGAGCAGGACGAGCGGCTGCTGGAGCGGTACCGGACCGAGTTCGTGCGCGGCGGCGCCGCGCTCGACGCGGACGGGAAGGCGCGGCTCTCCGCGATCAACACCGAGCTGGCCGAGCTCGCCTCCAAGTTCAACCAGCAGATCCTCAGCGACATCAACGACGCGGCCGTGCACGTCACCGACCGCGCGGAGCTCGAAGGGCTCGGCGAGGACCAGATCGGCGCCGCCGCCGCGGCCGCCAAGGAGCGCGGCCTCGAGGGCTGGCTCATCACGCAGTCGAACTTCTCGCGCCACCCGCTCCTGGAGGACCTGAAGGACCGGGGCCTGCGCGAGCGCCTGTACAAGGCCACGATCGGGCGCGGCGCCGCGAACGCCGCCACACTGCTGCGCATGGTGCGGCTGCGCGCCGAGAAGGCGCAGCTGCTCGGGTTCGAGCACTTCGCCGCGTACATCGCCGCGGACCAGACCGCGGGGGACGCCGGGATCATCGCCGAGCGCCTCGCCGGGCTCGCCGAGGCCTCAGTGCGCAACGCCCGCCGCGAGGCCGCAGAGCTGCAGGAGGTCATCGACGCCGACGGCGGCGGCTTCCAGCTCGCCGCGTGGGACTGGTCGTTCTACGCCAAGCAGGTGCGCCAGGCCAAGTACGGCTTCGACGCCGAGGCCCTCAAGCCCTACCTCGAGCTCGACCGCGTCCTCGTCGACGGCGTCTTCTACGCCGCCGAACAGGAGTTCGGCCTCACCTTCGCCGAGCGCAAGGACCTCGTCGGGTACCACCCCGAGGCGACGGTGTGGGAGGTCTTCGACGGCGACAACCCCCTGGGCCTGTTCGTGGGCGACTTCTTCACCCGCGACTCGAAGAAGGGCGGCGCGTGGATGAACCCGCTCGTCGTCCAGTCCGAGCTCACCGGCGACAAGCCGGTGGTGGTCAACAACCTCAACATCGTGAAGCCCTCCGAGGGGCAGCCCGCGCTGATCACCGTCGACAACGTGACGACGCTGTTCCACGAGTTCGGGCACGCCCTCCACGGGCTGCTCTCGGCCTGCCGCTACCCGAAGACCTCGATGACCTCGACGCCGCGCGACTTCGTCGAGTACCCGTCGCAGGTCAACGAGATGTGGGAGGACTGGCCTGAGGTCACCGCGAACTACATGCGGCACTACGAGACCGGTGAGGCCGCGCCGGCCGGGCTGATCGCGCAGTGGAAGGCCGCCGGGCAGTTCGGCGAGGGCTTCGCGTCGACCGAGTACCTCGGTGCGGCCCTGCTCGACCAGGCCTGGCACCGGCTCACCCCCGAGGAGGTGCCGGACGGCGGCGACGACCCGCACGCGGCCGTGGAGGCCTTCGAGCGCAAGGCGCTCGAGGACGCCGGGATCTACATGCCCGAGATCGCCCCGCGCTACCGCTCGGGCTACTTCGCGCACATCTCGATCGGCTACGCCGCCGGGTACTACTCGTACATCTGGTCCGAGATCCTCGACGCCGACACGGTGGAGTGGTTCAAGGAGCACGGCGGCCTCACCCGCGAGAACGGCGACCACTTCCGCGCCACCCTGCTCAGCAAGGGCGGCTCGATCGACCCGATGGAGTCCTACCGCCGCTTCCGCGGCCGGGACGCGCTGATCGATCCGCTGCTGGAGCGGCGCGGCCTGCAGTAGCAGACAGACGTGTGTGGGGCCCGAAGCTTTCGCTTCGGGCCCCACACATTTCCGACATATACGATATGTCCCCTAAGGGACCCCTGGTTCAACACTACGCGACGGGTACGACACGAACCGTTCGCGAGGAACCCTCAGTTCCCTACAGCGCCATGGCCTTCTCCCAAGGCGACGGCACCGGGAAGTACGACTCCAGGAAGCGCCGCATCATGGTCGAGCGCTCCTCCACCAGGTCCTCGGGCAGGCCGGCGTCGTTGATGCAGAACGTGTCGCGGTCGCGCCGCTCCAGCAGCAGCTCCAGCCGCTCGGCCACGTCGGGCATCCCCAGCTCCACGTAGGCGTCCTGCGCCTCGCCGTGGACCGCGCGGCCGGTGAAGCACGCGTAGTAGTGCTGCAGGGTCACCGTCGACACGTCCGTGACGTTCCGGAAGGCGCTCTGCGCGGTCCGCGCCAGGTCCTCCTCGAACTCCTTCGCGACCTCCGCGAGCACGCTGCGCTGCAACGGGTACGGCACGTGCTTCATCATCCGCGAGATCGTCCGCCCGAAGGCCCGCTGCAGCAGCGCCCGGTCGTTCTTGAACGCCGCGTTCGGCGGCGAGTCGGCCGTGCTCACCGGGTCCATGCCGATGAACGTCTGCGCCGGGAAGAACCGCGCGATCCCGCTCGGCTCGAAGAACAGGCGCGGGTCCACGGGCTTCCCGACGAACATGTCGTCGTTGAAGTACAGGAAGTGCTCCGAGAGCCCCTCGATGCGGTGCAGCTGCGTCTCGATCGCGTGCGAGTTGAAGGTGGGCAGGCAGTCCGGGTCGTCGAACAGGTCCCGGTGGTCGACCACGGTGATCCCCGGGGCGTCCGCGTCGAGCCAGTGCGGGCGCTGCCGGTCGGTCACCAGGTACACGTGCCGCACCCAGGGCGCGTTCAGGTGCAGGGAGCGCAGCGAGAACCGCAGCTCCTCGCGGTCGTGGAAGCGGGCCGCGTTCGCCGATTCGGCGTGGTACGGCGACTGGTCGGCCTCGGCGCGGCGGCGCAGCCACGCGTGGTCGGCCCCGTCCACCCACGTGTACACGACGTCGATCGGGAAGTCGACGAGGTCGAGCCCGGGGCGGGCGAACTCCGGCCGGGTCGAGACGCGCGGCAGGGCGGCGCGCGGACCGGATGCCAGGGCCGTGAAGAGGCGCCCGGGCGCTGAGACCCGGGCGCCGTCGTCGCGGACGACGGGACTGATCCGGTTGTGCCTGGGGGCCAGGAGGTGCCCGTCGCCGGTGCCGGACCAGAACTCGACGTCGCAGCCGCTGTCGGCGCCGAAGAGGAGGTCGTGCCCGGGGTCGGACCACAGCCAGGAGGCGCGGACCAGCGGCACGTCGCCCATGTCGGCGCTGCGGGCCCACTGCGGGCGGTCCAGGCCGAGCTCCGATTCGCGGAAGGCCGGCTCGGGCACCGAGAGGCGCCCGCCGGTGGCGTCGCAGAGGATCGCGAGCGCGGTGCAGGCGCGCTGGCGGTCGGCGGCGTTGACGGCGAGGACGGGCCTGGTCAGGCTGAAGCCGGGGACGGCGAAGTGGTCGACGCCGGCGGCGGTGAGGATCGCGGTGACGATCTCGAGGTTGCGGCGCCAGACTTCGAGCGGCGTGGGCTCGGCGAGCGTGTAGGCGGGGCGGATCTCGCCCTGGTGCAGGAGGTGGGCGACGTCGAGGTCGGAGAAGTACCCGTACGGCTCGGTGACCTCGGTGCGGTGCTTCGCGGAGGGCGGCTCGACGGGTCGGGGGGCGGTGAGTTCCGCCGCTTCGTCAAGCGGGGGAAGGAATTCCGTAGCTCGGGTTGCGATGCGACGGTCATTGTCTGCGAACAAATCGACACCTCCTGACACGTACGGCGTGCGCCGTTGCGGGGTGGACCGGGACTGGTACCGGCAGGTGAAAGGCAGGTCGTCGCTGACCACGCCTGAACGTCACGTGGCCGGACATTGACACTGATACCAACAGTAGGCCACATGCCAGTGACAGAATGGTGTCAGATTCGCTTCCGGTGCGTCAACCGCAACGGGCGCCGCCTGAGGCGACGCCCGTTCACAGATTGAGTTCGCTACTCCCCCAAGGGGATTCGGGCGATGTGTTCCCAGGTGTAGGTGCTGGCGCCGTCGGATTGGATGACTCGGACGAGATCCACTCCACTGACGGTGATTTCGGTCCTACCTGGTCGAACGTCGCGGAGCTTGTTCTGGATGGCGCCGCGGCTGGTGTCGGCGTCGACGTCGGCGGACCGGTAGGAGAGCGAGACGTGGCCGGGGCCGCCGCAGGGGCGGCCGTAGTCGCCTTCGACGATCTCGTTGACGGCCTCCACGCAGGCGTTCACCAGCCTGCGGAACTCGGTGTCGGGGAAGGTGTCGAGCATGATCGCGCCGGTCGCGGCGAGCGCGGGGCCGATGGTGAGCGGGAAGGCCTTGATCTCGGCGGTCTTCTCGCGGAGCCGGTTGACGAGCTTCTCTCGGGTGGAGTCGTCGATCGATGCGGCGTCGCATTCGACGGAGGCGACGGTGGCGTGGAGCCATTCGAGCGGGACGTGCCGGTCGCCTTCGGCCCGGTCGATGACCTCGCGGTACGACTCGGCGACCGCCTTGACCTGGTCGAGGTCGGTCAGGTACACGTGGAGTTTGGTCCACCCTTCGGGCCAGCGCTGCCCCGAGTTCGGGGCTTTCGGTCCGGTTGCGGGTGCAGATGTGTTCACTGCTGCATCAATGCCTTAGCGCGATTCAGGTGTGACGGGCGCCCGGACGGGCGCCGTCGGTCGTTTCCACCGGACGTCGTTGCAAGTACGCATCCTGGTAGCACCGTTCCGGGAGTCTACCCAGGAGGAGCCACGCCCAATAGCCGGTTGTTCGGCGCGTCACGTCGGGGAGTCGGGACCGGGCCGCGCAGTTGCACGACGCGGTCGACGACGCCCGCGGGCAGCGGCCGGTGGGTGATGACGATGGTGGTCTTGCCTTCAAGAGCGGCGGCGGCGGTCCTGAGTACACGTTCGGCGGTGGCGGCGTCGAGGTGCGCGTCGGGTTCGTCGAGGATGAGCACTTCGCGGTCGGCGAGGAGGCAGCGGGCGAGGGCGATGCGGCCGCGTTCGCCGCCGGAGACGGCGCGGCCGTGCTCGCCCAGGCGGGTCTGGAGGCCGTCGGGGAGTGCTTCGAGCCAGTCGCGGAGGCCGGCCCAGCGCAGCGCCCGGGCGAGGTCCTCGTCGGCGGCGGTGGGCCGGGCGAGGCGCAGGTTCTCGGCGAGCGTGGTGTCGAAGACGTGGGCGTCCTGGGAGCAGAGGCCGACGGTGCGGCGGATATCGTCGCCGTCGTATTCGGCGAGGTCGACGCCGCCGAAGCGGAGTGTGCCCTCGTAGGGGAGGAAGCCCATGAGGGCGGCGGCGAGCGTCGATTTGCCGGAGCCGGACGGGCCCATGACGGCGACGCGCTCGCCGGGTTGGACGGTGAGGTCGAAGCCGTGCAGTGCGGGGGCCTCGGCGCCGGGCCAGGTGACCGAAAGGCGTTTGATCTCGATGCTGGGTGCCCTCTTCTCGCCTCCGGCGCTGAGCAGCTTCTTCTCGCCTCCGGCGAGGTGCGGCCCGCCGAGCGGGTTCGGCTCGTACTCCGTGGGCTCGGCCGGGTCGGGGCGCGGTTCGGGGGCCTGGGTGATCTCCAGGAGGCGGCGGCCGCAGGCTTTGGCGACGGCGGTCTGCTGGGCGGCGGCGGGCAGCGCGAGCACGGGTTCGAAGGCGGCGAGCGGGACGAGCGCGATGACGGCGAGCAGGACCCCGTCGAGCCGGCCGGAGGCGACGGCCGGGATGCCGGCGGCGAGTGCGCCGGTGAGGGCGGCGGCGAGGGCGAGGAGCCCGGCGGCTTCGCCGAGTCCGGCGGTCCAGGCGATGCGGGCGTGGGCGCGGCGGAGCCGGTCGTCGCCTTCGAGGACGCGTTCCAGCGCTGCGGCGTCGGTGCCGGCGGCGACGAGTTCTTCGCGGCCGTGGAGGAGGGCGCGGACGCCTTCGGTGAGGTCGCCGCGGGCGTTCGTGGTGGCGCGCACTGCGTACCGGGAGGTCCAGGTCGCGAGTGCCGGGCCGGCGAGTGCGGCGGCGAGGAGGCAGGCGGCGAGGATGAGGCCGGCGGCGGGCAGCAGCGCGGTCTGCAGGACGACCGCGCCGACGGCCACGATGACCGCGGAGGCGAGCGGGAGCGCGCCGCGCAGCCACCGGTCCCCCACGCCGTCCACGTCGTCGATGAGGCGGGCCTGGAGGTCGCCGGAGCGCCACACGGGGACGCCGGCGGGTGCGAGGCGCACGAGCTTGCGCCACACGGCGGTCCGCAGCCGCTCCAGGCCGCGGAAGGCGGCGTCGTGCGAGACGAGGCGTTCGGCGTATCGGAGGACGCCGCGGCTGATTCCGAACAGCCGCACCGAGGTGATCGCGGCCATCAGGTAGAGGATCGGCGGCTGCTCCCAGGCGCGCGAGATCAAGTAGCCGGAGACGGCCAGGAGCGCGAGCGCGCTGAGCTGCGCCAGGGCGCCGAGTGTCGCGCCGAGGCCGAGCCTCAGGGCGATCGGGTTGCGCAGAAGGCTCACCATTCCACCTCTCTGTCGGCGATCGCGCGCACCGCGGGGCGGTGGGAGGCGATCAGGACGGTCCGCTGTGCGCGGTAGGGCGCGAACGCGTCGAGCACGGCCTGCTCGGTGTCGGAGTCGAGGTGCGCGGTCGGCTCGTCGAGGAGGAGCACGGGCGGGTCGAGCAGGTCGACGCGGAGGAGGAAGCGGGCCAGGCCGACCCGGGCGGCCTCGCCGGCCGAGAGCCCGGAGCCGTCGGCGGCGACGGTGCGGGTCGCGGCGGGCGCGTGGGCGGCGGCGATCGCCTTGGCCACAGCGGGATCGGAGACGCGCACATTTATGGCTCCGCGAGCTCCGCCATGGCTATCGGGGACGGCGAGGCGCACGTTCTCGGCGACCGTGCCGTCGATGAGGACCGGCCGCTGCGGGAGCCACGCGATCGAGCGGCGCACCGCGGCGAGGTCGAGGTCGGTCAGTTCGGTGTCGTCGAACGCGATCGAGCCGGAGACGGGCTGCCGGAAGCCGACGAGGGACGCCATGAGGGTCGACTTCCCGGCCCCCGAGCGCGCGGTGAGGACCGTGGTCTGCCCGGCCGGGACCGTCAGGCTCAGCTCCGGGAGCGGCCGGCGGTCCGGGTAGGCGAAGACGGTGCGGCGGAACATGATCGTCGGGGCGCGGCCGAGCGGCGGGTGCCCCAGGGCCGCGGCACTCGTGAGGGCGGTGGAGCCGTGCTTGCTCGGCCGTTCGGGAGTGGCCCTGCCGGACCAGCGCGCCAGTGCCGAGGCGCCCTGGCCGGTCGCCGCCGGTTCGGGCGCGGTCGCGACGTGCTCGGGGGTCTCCGCGAGGATCGCGAAGACCTGTTCAGCGGCGGCGAGGCCTTCGGCGCTGGCGTGGTACTGCGCGCCGACGTTGCGCAGCGGCAGGTACGCCTCGGGGGCGAGGATCAGGACCAGGAGCGCGGTCCGGAGGCCGGCTTCGCCGGTGAGGCCGCCTTCGACGAGGTCGACGCCGACGGTGACGGCCACGACGGCGACGGACAGGCTCGCGGCGAGCTCCAGCACGAGCGCCGAGCAGAACGCCACGCGCAGCAGCGCCATCGAGCGGCGCCGGTACGCGCCGGTGGTGACCTCGATGGCCCCGGCCTGCTTGGAGGCGCGGCCGAAGGCCTTGAGCGTGGGCAGTCCGGCCACGAGGTCCGCGAAGTGGTGCGCGAGATGGGCGGTGGCCGCCCACTGCTGTGCGGCCCGCGAGCGCGTGTAGAGGCCGATGAGGACGCCGAACAGCGGGATCAGCGGCAGCGTGAGCAGCACGATGAGCGCGGCGGTCGGGTAGGCGACGAGCATGACCACCAGCACGCCGACGGGCACGACGACAGCGAGCACGAGCTGCGGCAGGTAGCGGGCGAAGTAGCCGTCGAGCGCGTCGATCCCGCGCACCAGCAGTGCGGCCGTCTCGCCGGTGTGGCGCTTGCCCGACGGCAGGCGCATGAGCTGCTCGAGCGCCTGGCGGCGCAGCCCGGACTTGACGCCCGCACTCGCGCGGTGCGCGGCGGCCTCCTGCACGGAGGCCAGGAGCGCCCGCAATGCGAGCACGCCCGCGAGCGCGATGAGTTGGGGCGCAAGCGCATCGAGGCTGCGGCCTCCGGCGAACGCGCCCGCGATGAGGCTCGCGGTGAGCCACGCGCCAGCGACGACGCACGCAGTGCGGGCGACGCCGAGGGCGGCGCAGACGCCGATGAAGACCGCGGCCCCGCGGGCGCGGTGGAGGAGGCGCCGGTCGACGCCGGCTGGTTTCGGTGCGAGGGTCGTCATGCGACCGGGATCCTCTCGACGATGACGCGCTGGCGGAAGACCCAGTAGGTCCATCCCTGGTAGAGCAGGATGAGCGGCAGGAAGATCACGGCGGCCCAGGTCATGATCCCGAGCGTCTTCTGCGTCGCGGCGGCGTTCTCGTGCGTCAGGCTGTTCGCCGCATCCGAAGTGGACGGCAGCACGTTCGGCCACAGGGCGCAGAACAGCGCCGCGGAGGCGAGCCCGATCGTCAGCGCGGTGGCCGCGAACGCCCAGCCGCCGCGGCCGGTGTAGTCGAGCGCGAGGCCCGCCAGGAGCGCCATCACCGCGAGGACGATGAGGACCAGGGTGGTCCAGTTCCCGTGCGCGGCCTGCGTCCAGACCAGGAACGCCAGCGCCGGGACGGCCGTGGCGGCCCCGAGTCGCAGGCCGGTGGCTCGGGCGCGTTCGGCCAGGTCCCCGGTGGTCCGCAAGTGCAGGAAGTACGCGCCGTGCGTCGCGAAGAGCAGCAGGGTCGTCAGGCCGCCCAGGAGCGCGTAGCCGTTGAGCAGGCCCCAGATCGAGCCGGTGTAGTCGAAGTTCGCGTCCAGCGGGACGCCGCGCACGAGGTTGGCGACCACGACGCCCCAGCAGAACGCCGGCACCGCCGAGCCCGCGATGAGGCAGCGGTCCCAGTTGCGCCGCCACCGGTCGGTGTCGCCCTTGCCGCGGTACTCGAAGGCGGTGCCGCGCACGATGAGTCCGACGAGGATCGCGAAGAGCAGCAGGTAGAAGCCGGAGAAGAGGCTGGCGTACCAGTGCGGGAACGCGGCGAACATCGCCCCGCCGGCGGTGATGACCCAGACCTCGTTGCCGTCCCAGACCGGGCCGATCGTGTTGATGAGGGCGCGCCGCTCCCGCTCCTCGCGGCCGAGCACCGGCAGGAGCATCCCGACGCCGAAGTCGAAGCCCTCGAGGATGAAGTACCCGGTGAACAGGACCGCGATGGCGATGAACCAGATCGTCGTCAAATCCATGCTGTGCGTCCTCAGTAGGCGAAGGCCATCGGCTGGTCGGGTTCGTCGGAGGGGCTGGAGGTCGCCAGCGCGCCCTCCGCGTCCGGCGGCCCGGCCTTGGCGTACTTCAGGAAGAGCTTGAGCGCGACCACGGCCAGCACCAGGTAGACGAGGGTGAAGCCGATGAACGAGATCGCGACGGTGGGCACGCCGACGCGCGGCGAGACCGCCTCGCTCGTCTCGTAGAGGCTGAACACCACCCACGGCTGGCGGCCCATCTCGGTGAAGATCCAGCCCGCGGAGTTCGCGAGGAACGGGGTCGCGGCCATCCACATCGCGACCGGCCAGAACAGGCGGTGCTCGGGCATGCGGCCGCGCCGCGTGCACCACCAGACGATGACGGCCATGGCGACCGCGAGCATCCCGAAGCCGATCATCGCCCGGAACGACCAGTAGGTGAGCGGGATGTACGGCGCGTACTCCCCCGGCCCGTACAGGGCCTGGTACTGGGCGTTCAGGTCGTTGATGCCCTGCACTTCGCCGTTGAACGAGCCGGTGGCGAGGAACGAGAGGAGGCCGGGGATCTCGATGATGGGCGTGCCGCGGCTGCCGTCGAGCGAGCCGATGGTGAGCACGGAGAACGGCGCGTTGTACGTGGTCTGGTAGAGCGCTTCGGCGGCGGCCATCTTCATCGGCTGCGTCGCGGTCATGACCTTCCCGAGCGAGTCGCCCGAGAGGACCAGGCCGAGCCCGCCGACGAGCGTGGTGAGGATGCCCAGGCGCATCGCGGGCCGGTGCACGTCCAGGTCGCGGCGGTGCATGAAGTGGTAGCCGGAGACGGCGATGACGATCGTGCCGGCGGTGAGCCAGGAGGCGAAGATCGTGTGCGGGAACGCGGCGAGCGCGACCGGGTTGGAGAGGACGGCGCCGAAGCTGGTGAGTTCGGCGCGTCCGGCGGTCTCGTTGAGCTGGTAGCCGACCGGGTTCTGCATGAACGCGTTGGCGGCGAGGATGAAGTAGGCGCTGGCGAGGCCGCCGATGGCGACGAGCCAGATCGCGGCGAGGTGGAGGCCGGGTTTGAGGCGGTCCCAGCCGAAGATCCACACGCCGATGAACGTCGATTCGAGGAAGAACGCGACGAGCGCCTCGAACGCGAGCGGCGCGCCGAAGACGTCGCCGACGAACCGCGAGTAGGCCGACCAGTTCATGCCGAACTGGAATTCCTGGACGATGCCGGTGACGACGCCCATGGCGATGTTGATGAGGAAGAGCTTGCCCCAGAACTTGGTCGCGCGCAGGTAGGCGGTCTTGCGGGTGGTGCGCCACAGGGTCTGGAGGATCGCGACGAGGAGCGAGAGGCCGATGGTGACGGGCACGAAGAGGAAGTGGTAGACCGTCGTGACCCCGAACTGCATCCGGGCCAGGTCCAGAACGTCCATATCGCCCCAATCGCGCATTGAGTGCCTGAGTGTGATTATCGTGGCAGCTCGACCGGTCCCAGGGGTTGAAACGCGCGAGTGCACGGGTTTTCGGGGCCCGGGGCGGCGAGGGACAATTGCCGGGGCCGTCGAACGGGAGGAGTGCTGATGCGCAACGTCGCAGTGCTGGGTGCGGGCAAGATGGGGCAGGCGATCGTGTCGGGCCTGCTGCGGGCCGGCTGGTCGGGCGAGTCGGTGGTGGCGACGGCGCGCAGCGCCGAGCGGGCCGCCGAGCTGCGCGAGTCGTACGGGATCCGGGTGGAGCCGAACGCCGAGGCGGTGCGGCACGCCGACGTCGTGGTGGTCGCGGTGAAACCGCAGGACGCCGGGGCGCTCCTCGAAGAGCTCGCCGGGGTGTTCGACGGCGGCGCGCCCGTGGTGAGCATCTGCGCGGGACTGCCGGTGGCGTTCTTCGAGAAGCGGCTGCCCGACCAGACCCCGGTGATCCGGGCGATGCCGAACACGCCCGCGCTCGTGGACGAGGCGATGACCGTGCTCTCGCCCGGGACGCATGCGAGCGCTGCGCACCTGGCGGCGGTCGAGGAGCTGTTCAAGCCGCTCGGTCGCACCCTCGTCGTCGACGAGAAGCACCAGGACGCGGTCACGGCGATCTCCGGTTCGGGCCCGGCGTACTTCTACTACCTGGCCGAGGCGATGACCGAGGCGGGCGTCCTCATGGGACTGCCGCGGGCGATCGCGAAGGAGCTGGTGACGCAGACGTCGCTGGGCGCGGCCCGGATGCTGCGCGAGAGCGGCCAGTCGGCGGTCGACCTGCGCGAGGCCGTCGAGTCCCCGGCGGGGACGACGATCAGCGCGGTGCGGCAGTTGGAGAACCACCGGGCGCGGTCGGCGGTGACCGACGCGATCGAGGCCGCGCGGGACCGGGCGCGGGAGATCGCGGAGGAATATGCGTAGCCGGCGGAGCACATCGGGAGGGACGGGCGCGTGAGCGTGATCAAGCGGGGGAAGTTCGCGGAGCTGGACGGCGCGACGGTGTTCGCGCTGGCGCGGCTGCGGCAGTCGGTGTTCGTGGTCGAGCAGGCGTGCGCGTACCCGGACCTGGACGACTACGACCTGGACGCGGAGACGGTCCACTTCTGGGTGGAGGGCGAGACGCCGACTGAGGCGGTCGCGTGCCTGCGGGTCCTGCGCGACCGTGCGGCGGACGGCAACGGCGCCTGGAAGATCGGCCGGGTCTGCACCGCGCTGCAGGCGCGCGGGACGGGCCTCAGCGCCAAGCTCTTCGGCGCGGCGATGGACTTCCTCGGACCAGAGGCGGAGGTGACCCTCGGCGCGCAGACCTACGCGGCGGGCTTCTACCGCAGGTTCGGGTTCACCGAGGAGGGCGAGGAGTACGACGAGGACGGCATCATGCACATCGGGATGCGCCGCCCCGCAACATGAAACCCATCAGGTCCGAAATAACGGATATATCCCCCCTTAGGGACCCCTGGTACAACAGTACGAGGAGCTGCCGACACTTTCCCCGGCGTGTCGCTCAGCCATTCGAGTGAAAGCCCGGGAGCGGAATCCCGGATCTATACATTCCGCTCCCGGACGCCTTGCCCCCTTATGCCTCCGGCATCGGCTCGAGCTTGGTCGGGTCGACCACGCCCCAGTAGGCGGCCTTCGCCTGGAGGCGGTCGTCGAAGAACAGCGGCGCTTCGTGCGGGCGCGATACGGGCCAGGTCCGCAACCATGAGACCGCGTCGTACAGGCCCCACATCGTCACCGACTCCAGGTCGTCCGCGCGCTCGCGCAGCACCTCGAAGAGCTCCTTGTAGTACCAGCCCTGGGCGATCAAGCGCTCGGGCGGCGTCGCCGGGAGGCTCTCCTCCATGTGGTCGGAGACCGAGACGTCGAGCTCGGTGACCGCCTGGAGCACCCCCAGCTCCCGGAACAGGTCGATCGACTCGCCCAGCAGGGCCGGGTCGCGCCGGTAGTCCACATGTGCCTGGTGCCCGATGCCGTCGACCGGCACGCCCTCGCACTTGAGGTGCTGCACCAGGTTGAACATCGCCTCCCGCTTGTCCGGAAACTCGGTGTTGTAGTCGTTGATGAAGAGCTTCACCTTGCGCGGGAAGGCCTTCCGGGCGATCTTGAACGCCTTCTCGATGTACTTGGGGCCGCCGAAGACCTCGTACCAGCGCGAGTGGCGCAGGCCGTCGGCCTCCTCGGGGTCGAGGACCTCGTTCACGACGTCCCAGGCCCACACGCGGTCGCCGTAGTGCGCCGCGATCGCCTTGACATGGGCCTCCAGGCGCTGCAGCAGCAGCGTCTGGTGGGCACGTGTCCTGCGCAGCGGCTCGCCGTTCGCGTCGAGGAACCACCAGGCCGGGGTCTGATTGTGCCACAACAAGGTGTGGCCCCAGATCTTCATGCCGTTGGCCTCGGCGAAGTCGACGATCTGGTCGGCCCTGCTGAAGTCGAAGACGCCCTCGGTGGGCTGGATCGACTCCGGCTTCATCTGATTGCCCGTGGTGACCTGCGCGAAGTGCTTCGCGAGGAGTTCGGCGGGCTTACCGACCACCTCGGGCGGCTCGACGGCGCAGCCGAAGGTGAAGTCGTCGGCGAGGAAGTCCTTGAGCGGCAGCAAGTCTTGGATCTCCGGTTCTGCGATGCGGGTGAGCGTGAAGGCGTCGAGGAGGATCGGGGTGAGGCTGGCGTCGGATTCGACGTAGAACTGCAGCCGGTCGGCGGCCTGGGCGATCGAGTACGTGCCGGAGAACTCGGTCCAGGCGGCGTCGGTGACGGCGGTGTTCCACCTGACGCCCTCGTAGTGCGAAACGCCGCCGACGTCGCGCTGCACGGTGGTGCGCAGGTCCGCGGCGGTCTCGCCTGCGGGGAGCCGCAGGTACACCTTGAGCTGGTAGCGGACGCCGACCTCGATGTGCGCGGTGATGTCGATGGCGGCGCCGTTCCAGGTGGCGGTGCGGCCGGTGATGAGCAGTCGCTGCTCGGGGTCGACTGCGGCGGTTGCGGCGCCGCGCCCGGCCCAGCCTTCGGTGGTGCCGGAGGAGAAGTCCGTGGCGAGCAGGAGGTCGTCGGCGTGGGCGGGGCTCGCGGCGAGGGTGACGAACCCGGCCGGGAGGAGTGCCGCGCCGCCTGCTGCGGCGGCGGCCGAGAGCACGGTGCGGCGCCGTGCGGCAGGCGTGGAGGAGGTGGTCGTCATTGATGGCGCTCCTTCGACAGTGAGGGGTCCGGCCGCTCCATCACGGGGTCGAGGAGCGGCCGGAGACTGCTTTGAAGATCCGAAACTCTCGGAAACTTTCATTCAAAGTATTGATATGTTACGATCCTCGAGTCGGGGCTGTCAAGGCGCCGACCCACCACTGTGGCGGAGATGTGAGGGGCTCTGCCGCAATGAAGAAAGGGGACCGGCCTTGCGGCCGGTCCCCTCAGAACCTCGTGCGCTAAGCGCTCTCGGGCTGCTCGATGAGCGACTGGATGTACAGCGTCTCGCCGATCTTCTCGATGATCTCGAGCTGCGTGTCCAAGTAGTCGATGTGGTGCTCCTCGTCCTCGAGGATGCTCTTGAAGAGGTCCCGCGAGACGTAGTCCTTGACCGACTCCATGTGCTCGATGCCGCGCTTGAGGCGGTCGATCGCCTCGACCTCGATCAGGCGGTCGCACTCGAAGATCTCCTTGACCGACTGGCCGATGCGCAGCGGGAACAGCCGCTGGTAGTTCGGCATGCCGTCGAGGAAGAGAATCCGGTCGGTCAGGACCTCGGCGTGGCGCATCTCGTCGATCGACTCGGACTTGGTGTACTTCGCGAGCTTCGTGTAGCCCCAGTTCTCCTGCATCTTCGCGTGCAGGAAGTACTGGTTGATCGCGGTGAGCTCCGCCGTCAGCTGCTCGTTGAGGAATTCGATGACCTGCTTGTCGCCCTGCATTGCAATCCGTCCTTCGCGGTCCGTCAAGTGCCGGCTCCGTGTCCGACGATCTCAGACTAGGACCAGGTGGGGGGCTATTTCCAGCCAGGAATGCCTAAAATAGGACAACCTATCCTAACGGAGGACAACCTAAAGCGCCCGTCATTTCCGTAGAATCCGGCGACTCGAGCGGGCTCAGGCCGCCGCGGGCACCGAGGACGTGAAGTAACTCTCGATCATGTCGACCAGGCGCTCATGGCAGGTGCCGCAGCTCGTGCCGGCGTCGCAGGCCTCGCCGATGGCCTCTTCGGTGTGCGCGCCCGCGCTGATGCAGTCACGGACTTCGTTCTCGTGGACTGCATGGCAGATGCAGGCGTACATGCACCGACCTCCGGGGCAGGTAAGGCTCGACTAATGAAGGCATGCCTAACCTACCCTGGGTTTCCGGCGATCGGCAACCCCCGTTCCGGTGGATCACTCGGACCCGAACGGGCCACCCGCCGACGTCACCGGACGAGCGTGCCGAGCACCTTCACGGCGTGCTCGATGCCGGCGTCGTCCACGTCGAGGTGGGTGACCAGCCGGCCCCAGTCGGGGCCGAGCACGGAGATCCGCACGCCCTGCTCGGCGGCGGCGTGCGCCACCTGCGCGATGTCGTGGACGCGCAAGAGCACGATGTTGGTCTCGACCTGGGCGGCATCGCAGACGCCGAAGGACTCGAGCGAGCGCGCGAGGTGCAGTGCCCGGGCGTGGTCCTCGGCGAGGCGCTCGATGTTGTGGGCGAGGGCGTAGCGGCCGGCCGCGGCGAGGAACCCGGCCTGGCGCATGCCGCCGCCCAGGCGCTTGCGGATGACGCGGGCGCGTTCAATGCGCTCGGCGTCCGCGATGAGGAGCGAGCCGACCGGGGCGCCGAGGCCTTTCGAGAGGCACACCGAGACGGTGTCGAAGAGCGCGCCGTACTCGCTGAGCGCGATGCCGGTGGCGGCGTGCGCGTTCCAGATGCGGGCGCCGTCGAGGTGGAGCCCCAGGTCGTGGACGTCGGCGAGGGCCCGGAGGGCACGCAGCTCGGCGATGGGCTGCACCGTGCCGCCGCCCATGTTGTGGGTGTTCTCGACGGCGATCGCGCGAGTAGTGGTCGAGTAGGGGTGCGGGCGGTTGATCATCGGCTCGACGAGCGCGGTCTCGAGGCGGCCGTTCGGGGCGGACCAGGTGCGCGAGCTGATGCCGCCGAGTGCGGCGGCGGCGCCCATCTCGAAGTTGACGACGTGGGCCTTGACGTCGCAGAGGAGCTCGTCACCAGGGCGCACGAGCAGCTGCAGGCCGATCTGGTTGGCCATCGAACCGGTCGGGGTGAAGACCGCGGCCTCCTTGCCGAAGAGCGCGGCGGCCTCGGCTTCGAGGGCGTTGACGGACGGGTCCTCGCCGTACACGTCGTCGCCGACGTCGGCACTGGTCATGGCTGCGAGCATGGCCGGGGTCGGCCGGGTCACGGTGTCGGAGCGGAGATCGACGATCATGGGCCGACCCTACTGCGGCCGGTGGGCCAGGATGCGGTCAGGCGGACTCGTGGACGAGCCCTTCGAGGACCAGGTCGAGCAGGAGGCCTTGGGCGCGTTCGGGTTCCCACGCATGGTGGCGGCGCAGATGCACGTAGGGCCAGCAGACGGTGTTGAAGACCAGGTCGCCCGCCTCCTCGGCGTCGGCCTGCGGCGCGAGGGACCCGTCGGCGGCCCCGTCGAGGATGAGCCGCACCAGCGGAGCGACCACGTCCTCGAAAGGCTCCTCGAACAGGCCCGTCTCATGGAAGGCCGTGTCGAACGCCGACAGGAGCGCGAGGTGGCGGTCGAAGACCCCGCACATCGCCTCGAGCGCCTGCCGGAGCCGCACGCGGCCGGAGCCCGCAGCGGTGAGCACGGGCCACAGCGAGTCGCGGTAGTCGAGGAGGAGGCGCCGGATCAGCTCCCGGCGCAGTTCCTCCTTGCCGCCCACTTGCCGCCACAGCGTGGCGCGTGAGACGCCCGCGCGGTCGGCCACATCGCCCATGGTGAGCCGGTCCCAGCCGGTCGACCCGAGCACGTCCGTGGCGGCGGCCAGCAGCTTCTCGTCCATCGTGGTCCTCCCGTGCGCGTCGCGCGCCATCATCCCATGAAACACAGTGTTGCATCATCTGGAACGGTCGGTATCATCAGCGCATGTCCCTCCGGAACCACCTCGTCGACACCACCGCCCTGCGGATCAGCCGCGACTTCCGCTGGCTCTACATCGGGCGCACCGGCCTCCTCGTCGGCGCCATGCTCACCGAGACGGCCCTCATCTGGCAGATCTACCAGCTCAGCGGCTCGAACCTGGCCGTCGGCGCGGCCGCCGCCTCCGGCGGCATCGGCATCGTCGCGGGCCTCCTCGTCGGCGGCGTCCTCGCCGACCGCTTCGACCGGCGCCGCATCCTCGTCACCGTGCGCGTGCCAGGGCTCCTGGTCGCCTTGGCGCTCTTGGTGAACGCCCTCCAGGACGAGCCGCTGCTGTGGTTCCTCTTCGCGGCCGTCATCGCGGACACGTTCCTCGCCGGCCTCAGCATCCCCGCCTCCTTCGCGGCCGTCCCCTCCCTCGTCGGCCAGGAGAACGTCGCCAGCGCTTCGGCGCTGAACGGCCTCACGGGCCAGCTCACCGGCGTCGCCGGGCCGGCTCTCGCGGGTGTGGTGATCGCGGCGGGCGGCACCGAGTGGTGCTACGGGCTCAACGTGGTCGGGTTCGTGGTGTTCGCGGTGGCGATGATCTTCGTCGGGCCGATGCCGCCCGACCGCGGCGGTGAGGACGAGCAGGAGTCGAACCCGTACTCGCTCAAGGACGCGTTCGCGTTCGTGCGGCGCAACAAGGTCGTGGCCGGGGTGCTGCTCATCGACATCATGCCGATGCTGTTCGCGTGGCCGAGGGGCCTGTTCCCGGCGCTCGCGACCGAGCAGTTCCACGGCGGGGCGGTGGCGTTCGGGCTGCTCTCGGCGGCCGCCGGGGTCGGCGCGTTCCTGGCCGCCGCGTTCAGCGGGAAGGTCACGAAGGCGGCGCAGCCCGGGTTCGTGGTCGTCATCGCGGCGAGCGTGTGGGGTGCGGCGATGGTGGGTCTGGCGCTGTCGCCTTGGCTCGCACTGGGTCTGGTGTTCCTGGCGATCTCGGGGGCGAGCGACCTCGTCTCCGAGGTGCTGCGCACGGGACTACTGCAGAACCACACCCCGGACCGGCTGCGCGGGCGCGTCACGAGCCTGTGGCTGGCCCAGGCGACGGTGTCGCCGGCGCTCGGCAACCTGCAGGCCGGGGCGCTCGCGGGGCCGCTGGGTCTCGGCGGCGCGATCCTGGCGGGCGGCGTCGCGTGCATCGCCGGTGTGGCGGTCGTGGGCTGGCGTCTCCCGGCGTTCCGGCGGGCGACCATGCTGCCCTCGGCGACGGAGCCGTATTGAGTAGAGCGCCGCAGCCGGAGGCCGCGGTCTAGTAGGGGTTGTCGCCGTTGCCGATGCCGAGGACGGGCAGGTACATCCGCTCGCCGTCGGCGGTGAAGCCGTCGTAGACGATGTCGAACAGGTCCTGGATGCCGAAGGCGCGCAGGGCGTCCACCATCATGTGCGCGGCCTGGTTGGTGGCGGTGCGGTCGGTGGAGTTGAAGCTGCGCGACCAGTTCGGCTGGGTGCCGCTGGGGGCGCGGAAGCCCATGCTGGGCAGGTTCGAGAGCCCGGAGCGCCAGGCGCCGCTCACGGCGGCGCTGGCCTCGACGCGGAGGCCGCCGTCGACGAACGCGGCCACGTACCGCGCCGACCAGTCGCCGGTGCGCAAGAGCACGGTGCCGGCGGTGTCGACGACGGGCACGTCGGCGGCCATGTCGGCCAGCAGGGACGAGAGGCGCTCGGTGAACTCGCCCATGTCCTGGCAGGCGGGCTCGGGCGGGCGCTGGCCGGTGCGGGCGTAGGCGGCCCAGCCGGAGACGTCGCCCTTGCCGACGGCGTGCGCTTCGAGCTGCTCGAAGAGTTCGGGCGAGAGGAGGCGGAGGGTGACGCCGCCGTGGAAGCGGCGCAGGTGCAGCTCGAAGATGAGGCCGTCGCGGTACCAGCGGATCCAGGGGCCGCCGTCGCCGCCGCGGATCTCGGGGGCGCCGAGTTCGCTCATCATGGTGCGCAGCACTTCGCGGAAGATGAGGGTGCGGTGCTGCTCGCCTTGGCGGCCGCGTTCGGCGGAGCGCAGGACCATGACCTCGATGGAGTAGAAGTCGGCGCGGCCGGCGATGGGGGTCTGGGGCGGGACGGAGTCGGCGATGGCGTTGCCGGTGTCGTAGCCGGTCTCGGCCCGCCACATGCCGATGTCGACTTCGGCGGAGCGCACCTGCCAGCCGAGGTCGGTCATGGCGCGCTGCAGGTCCGCCTTGTTCCAGCGCCCGAAGTCGGTCTTTCTGGCCCGGCGGAGCAGGTCGACGAGCTGCGCTTCACTGATCCGGTGTGTGCCGAGCATCCGTTACCGTGCCAATCCGTCCGTAGGTGGGGCTGCGGGCGAAGCCCGGCGTGCCACTGCGGTTAGGGTAGCCTTGCCTGCGGTAGCGGGTCGAGAGGTGAGGGTTGGCAGTTGTCCGATACTGTGCGGCAAGACACGCTAGTCAGCCTACTAGGCGGCAGGCGCGGAGCCTTCGACGCCACCGCTCCGGTGGTGGTGTTCATCCTCACTTGGATGCTCTCCGGCAACTCGATCGCCTGGGCCGCAGGGGCTTCGCTCCTTTCGGCGGGAGTCATCGCATTCGTCCGCTTCAAGCAGCGCCAGAAGCCCCGGGCCGTCATTCTCGGCCTGCTGAGCGTCGCGGTCGCCTGCCTGATCGTCCTCTACACCGGACGCGCGCAGGACATCCTCCTCCCCCGCATCGCCTCCAACGCCGCCAGCGCCCTCGTCTGGGCGGGCTTCATCGTCTTCCGCCGCCCGCTCCTCGGCCTCATCGTCGGCGGCCTCCTGGGCCAGAAGACCCGCTGGCGCCGCGACCCGCATCTGATGCGCGCCTACAGCGCGGCCTCGTGGGTGTGGGTGGCGATGTACGCGCTCCGCGTGGCGATCCTGACCCCGTTCTGGAACAGCGATGAAGAACGCCTCGCCGTCGTCGCGGGCGGTGTCGCGCAGGTGGCGCTCTCCTGGCCGCTCCTGGTCCTCTGCCTCATCGTGAGCGGCTGGGTCATCCGCGTGATCCTCCCCAACGACCACCCGGGCATCCGCCACCCGGTGGACCCGGCGGCGTCCCCCGAACCGGAGAAGACCGCGTCGTAACGCGGCTCCCTTCCGCCCCAACCGAAACGAATTCCGGTCGGTTTTCCGACAGTGGGCGTTTCGCTGACCCGATTTCGTTGTGTGCAGCCATACACTCAACTACATGGAAACGACCGCTCAAGCTCTGTGGGATCCGCTACTGAGCGATGAGGAACAGGACGCACTGAAGCCGGAGGCGCACGCCGTCTCGTACCCGAGGGGCGCGATCCTCGCGCGCGCCGGCGAGCACTCCGACTACGTCGTCTACCTCCGTTCCGGACATGTGAAGTCCTGCTCGCAGGACCCGCGGGCGATCTTCGGGATCCACGGCCCGGGCTCCGTGATCGGTGAACTGGCCGCGCTCACGGGCGAACCGCGGTCCGCCGATCTGGTCGCACTGACGCCGATCGACGTGCTGCACATTCCCGGCGACGTGTTCCTCAAGCTCCTCCAGTCGAATCCGCAGATGCACCTGGCGGTGACGCGGCGACTCGCGAAGCGCGTCCGCGAACTGGGCGAGGTGCAGGAGGAGTCGTTCCTGACGAGCGAACGGCGACTGGCCCGAGCGATCCTGAGGATCATCGACTCCGGGATAGGCGCAGCAGGAAAGTACGGGCTCACCATCGCCGGTTTCAGCCAGTCCGACCTTGCCGATCTGGCCCGCATCTCCAGGGAATCGGTGTCGGCGGTGCTCAAGCAGTTCAAAGCCCGCGGCACCCTCTCGACCGGGAGAGAGCGGTTCACCATCCACGACATTGCCGCGATCGAGGCGCTCGCCATGCGCCGCGACCGCTCCCTCATCTAGACCTCGAATGGACTGATCCGCCATGTCGGACCTCGACCCCAACTTGATCGAACTCATCACCGCGATCATCGGTTCGATAGCAGCGCTCGCCGCTACGACGGGGACGGTGATCCAACTCAAGTTGATCAGGCAGGAACGGCAGATCAGGCAAGAGCAACAGGCACTCTCCGAGACCGCGAACCGGCCGAAGCAACCGACAGATGGGATTCCACCGCAGTGAACCGAGTCCGGAGCCAGGTCTACGGGGGCCTCAAGCTGATCGACCTGCTCCGTCAGCATGTTCCGTCGGACTTCGATCCTGAAGACTTCCTACTCGCGGGCAGTGCGCGCCTGTGGGCGGGAGGCATCACCTCCCATCTCTCCGACATCGACATCCTCGCTCGACCGGGTAGCGAGACCTGGCGGCGGGCCATGGAACTCGCGTTCGATCACGCGATCATCTTCGATGCCGCGCCGTTGCGAACGAGCGAATACACCGGTGACAAAATCGCTCGTCTGTACGGAGGGGTCGTGGAGGTCTGCCAGACCTGGCTCTTGCCGCAGAGCGATACGGCGTCGCTGCTCGAGAACGCCGATCTGATAGACGGGTTGAAATACCTGCCGCTTCGCGAGGTGATCGCGTACAAGCGCATGCTGGGCCGCGCCAAGGACAGGGCCGACCTGTCTGCGATCGAAGAGCATCTGCATCGCTATGGCCCTCAACCACTATGCAGGGCCGAAGTATGCGATGCTGTTATCCAGTAGCGAAGTTGATGGAGCACACCATGGGAACCCCACCGCCCCTGGACACCGAGACCGCGCTGAACGAGGTCTACCGGCGGATCGACCACGCGCGGGTCAACGTGACGCACGCCGATACGAAGGCGGCGCTGCTGGCCGCGGGAGCCATTCCGATCACCGCGCTACTGCTCGCCGCGCCGTCGTTAACCGAGCGCATCAGCGTCTCCAGCTTCTTCGGTTGGTCGGCAGCGGCGTCCATGCTCGTCGGCATCGGCTTTCTGGGGGCGGCCGTCTGGCCGCGGCTTGCGGGTCGGACCGGCATCCGGGCGGGCGCCCGCCGCTCTCCGAATGAGATCGTCGAAACGACCTTGCGTGCGTCGCATGATCCCGAGCAGCAGTTGCTGGATGCGGCAGAAGAACTCTCCATGCTGGCCACCTTGGCTCTCGCCAAGTTCCGAAAGGTGCGCGCGGCGATGACCTGCTTCGCCATCGCCGCGCCGCTCATGGCGATAGCCGCGATCGGATTCGCCGTCTCCGGTTGAGCGGTGTCAGGCGGCGCTGCGCTCGGGCCCTTCATGCTGAAGACGCCGACGAGAGCGACGCGGGCGGCGCTAGGCGATGGACTCGGTGAGCTTTGCCGTGAAGAGGTCGGGGAACTGGAGGTTCCAGATGTGGCCGGCTTCGGGGATGACGTCGAGGCGGGCGTTGGGGAGGGTGGCGGCGAGTTCTTCGGCCGGCTTGCGGTTGTCCTTGTCCTTGGTGCCGCAGAGGACGAGAGTGGGGGTCTTGAGGTCGGCGAGGCGCGGGCGGAGGTCGAGGGCGCCGAGTTCGGCGAGGCCGGTGAGGAAGGCCTGCTTGCCGGCCGTGCGGAGGTCTTCGGCCGCTTGGGGCTTCAGGTCGGGGCGGCCGCCGGCGTACATGCCGGACATCAGGGCGGTGATCATGCCGGTGGGCATGAGGCGCATGAGGTTGCGTTGGAGGGCGACGCCGGGGGCGTGGGCCGTGCCGCCGGAGAGGACGAGGCTCGCGACCCGGGACGGGTCGTCCAGGGCCGCGAGCACGGCGACGGTCGCGCCGACGGAGATGCCGACGAGGTGGACCGGTTCCGGTTCGTGGGCGATGAGCTCGGCGATCGCGAAGGCCGCGGGTTCGAGGCCGAACGGGCCGGGCTCCCCGCCGTGGCCGGGGAGGTCGGGGGCGAGCACCTGGTGGCGCTCGCCGAGCGCCGCGATCTGGGGCTGCCAGGCGCGCGAGCTCGAACCGAGGGCGTGGACGAGGACGATCGTGGACATCAGGGGCTCCTCAGTGGGTGCTGCGGGGTCCCTGTGACAGTAGTCGACACCTGCGACGTTCAGCCTTCGCGAATCACCGCGCACTCGCCGGGTTTGAGGGAGAGCATCGGGGCCCAGGCCTTGCCGGTGAGGAGGTTGCGGCCGGTGGCCGGGACCTTGGCGGGGTCCTTGCCGTGGTTGATCGCGAAGACGTAGCTGCGACCGTCCTCATGGGAGCGCCGCACCAGTTCCAGGTCGGCGGGGGCGCCCGGGAAGTCGGGGGCGACGCCGACGCGTTCGAAGAGCGGGTCGAGGTCCGTGAGGCGGGTCGCGAGGTACCAGACCTCGCCGCGGCCGAGCTTGCGGCGGAAGACCGCGCCGGTCTCCGGGTGGCCCTTGAAGGAGGCGATCGTCTCGGCGTCCGTCGCGTGGGTGACCTCCGACCAGGTCTCGCCCGTCCAGCCGTTGTCCAGGGTCGCGGTCTCGCCCTCCCAGATCGGGCGGAACTCCTCGATGCGGACGCCCATGAGGTCACCCAGTGCGCCGGGGAGGCCGGGGAGGACGTGGTCGTTGCCGTCCACAATGCCCGAGTACGGGCCGACGACGAGGGTGCCGCCGCCTTCGACGTAGGCGCGGAGGTTCGCGTCGTCGTCGAGGAGGTACAGGTGCGGCGCGAAGACGTACTCGTAGCCGCTGAGGTCCCATGCGGGGTTCGCGAGGTCGGTGGTGACGCCGCGCCGCCAGAGGGCCGCGTGCCAGCGCCGCAGCTCCGGGTACGTGGCCATGCCGTCCGAGGGCTGGCCGGGGGTGTTCGCGGCCCAGACCGAGTTGAAGTCGAGGAGGATCGCGGCGCGTGCGTCGACGGTGGAGCCCTTGACCTCGGCGAGGTCCTTGAGCCAGGCGCCGAGCTGCTTGACCTCGCGGAAGACCCTGGAGTCGGCGCCGGCGTGGGGCACCATCGCCGCGTGGTAGCGCTCGGCGCCGTAGCGGGAGGCCCGCCACTGGAAGTACATGGCGCCTTCGGAGCCGCGGGCGACGTAGGAGAGCGAGTGGCGCTTGAGGTCCCCGGGGTGTTTGGCGAAGCCGCCGCGGCGCCAGGCCGAGGAGTTCGCGGACTGCTCCATGAGGAGCCAGGGGCTGCCCGCGGCGAGGCCGCGGGAGGCGTCGGCGCCGAAGGCGGCCTGGATCGACCAGGGAATGCCGTCGGCCTGTTCGGGGATGAGGTAGTGGTCGGTGGCGATGAGCCGGTTCGGGCCGGTCATGTGCTCGCCCCAGCGGTGGTAGTCGAGGCCGCTGAAGTTGCCGGTGACCATGAGGTTCGTGGTGATCGGCTTGTCGGGGCTGTGCTCGGCGATCGCGTCGGCCTCGGAGCGGAAGAGTGCGAGGAGCGCGTCGCTCGAGAAGCGCTGCCAGTCGAGGACGAGGCCGGGGTTCGGGGTCTCGGCGCAGGCGCGCGGGGGCAGGACCTGGGACCAGTCGGTGAAGGTCTGGGACCAGAACGTGGTGCCCCAGGCGCGGTTGAGGCCGTCGAGGTCGCCGTGGCGCTCCCGGAGCCAGTCGCGGAACGCGGCGGCGGCGTCGTCGCAGAAGCAGGACCGGTAGTACTCGTTGCCGATGTGCCACATGGCGAGCGCGGGGTGGTCCGCGTAGCGTCCGGCGAGTTTCGCGGCCATCTCGACGACGGCGGCCTGGTAGGCCGGCGAGTGCGGGCAGTATTCGGCGCGGGCGCCGTAGTTGAGCCTGACGCCTTCGGCGTTGACCGGGAGGGTCTCGGGGTGGGCCTGGGAGAACCAGGGCGGGGGCGACGCGGTCGCGGTGGCCAGGTCGGCTCTGATCCCGCCCGCTGCGAGAAGGTCCATGATGGCGTCGAGCTGGGCGAAGTCCCACTCCCCCGGGCCGGGATTGATGCCGGCCCAGGAGAAGACGTTGACGGTGGCCACATTGACGCCGGCCTCCTGCATGAGGCGGAGGTCCTCGTCCCAGACCTCCCTCGGCCACTGCTCGGGGTTGTAGTCGCCGCCGAAGGCCAGGCCTTCGATGGTGGGGATGACGTCGGTGTTCGGATGTGCCATTTCGGCTGGTCCCTCGGTGCTCGGATGGTCATCGCGGACGTTAGATAACGGTTCCTGAAAGCGCATTCAGGATTCTGCCCCGACGATCCCCCGCGAGTCAAGATCGGATCGGCGCACGCCGCGAGTCCCTTCGATGAGGTCGATCACGTTCCGGCGGTCCCTCGCCCCTTGGCCCGTCACGTCCATCGATGCGGCTAGGGCCCTTGGCGGTAGGGCGGCAGGCCGCGCTTGTACGCGTCCCAGAGGCTGCGCATCACGAAGATCTTCTCGTCGAGCTCGTCGTCGGTCGAGAGCACGCGGCCCGAGTACGGGGCCTGGAGCCGCCACGGCTTCTGCTCGGGGTCCAGGAGGTAGACCACGGGGACCGTGCGGCTCGCCCGCCGCTCGGCCCGGATGTCGGCGATGTCGGTCCACGCGGCGAAGCGCTCCGTGTGCTTCTGGGACGCAACGGCTTTGAGCGGGTGGATGCCGCGCTCGTCGAGGACGACCCCGCGTCCGCGGGCCCCGGCGTACGCGGCCCCGAGCGCAACGGCGATCGCGAACAGGAACAGCGCGAGCAGGAGGTAGCGGTACCAGTGGCCGACGGCGAGCATGTACGCGACGGCCGGGACGAGGGCGGCGAACAGCGAGAGGCCGGAGAGGAACAGCGCCCGACCGAGCACCTGGCGCGTCGTCGGTCGAAATGTGATCTTGACGGCCACGTCCACCCCCACCAGGCTTGTGCCGCTGCTGTTCAGCTGATCGTGCCACGTTCGGCGCGCACGTCAAGCGACAATCCGACAGAAACCGGACCGCCACTTTGCGTCCCCCGCACCCGGGTGTGTCAGGCTGGAGCCATGACGAGTACCGATGCCTCCACCGGTCCGATCCTCGGCGGCCCGCGAAACGGCCGCAGGCTGCGGGTCCGCCGCCCGGCGGCGGTCACCGGCGCGGCCTTCGTCGCCTGGCTGACGGTGCTGCCGCTCTCGGTGGCGCTCATCGTCGAACGGCCGGTCTGGGGCGCGTTCTCGGCGGCGGCGGGCCTGGTGCTCGTGCTCGCACCGGTCGCGGTCTCCATGTGGGCCTGGCGATCGGGCATCGACGTCACCCGCGACGGCATCGCGATCCGCGGCCTCTTCAGCAGCCGCACGATCGCCTGGAAGCACATCGACGGCTTCGCCCACGGTAACGAGGGCGTGGCGGCCATATTGGACGACCAGTCCCAGGTCCGCCTCGACCCGCTCAAGCCCGAGCACCTGCCCCAGGTGCTCGCCATCGGCGGCCAGGAGCTCCGGACGGGCGACGACGACTAGTAGCCGTCGCTGACCACGTTCTCCAGCGGCTCGCCCGCCGCGAACCGGCGGATCTGCGCGCCGATCGGCGCATAGGCGCGGTCGAGCGTGCCGTCCACTGACGCACCGGCGTGCGGGGTGATGAGCGCGCCTTCGAGGTCCCAGAGCGGGTGGTCCGCCGGGAGCGGTTCGGGGTCGACCACGTCGACGGCGCAGCGCAGCCGCCCGGATGCGACCTCCGCGACCAGGGCGTCCGTGTCGACGATCGGACCGCGGGCCGCATTGACGAGCAGCGCGCCGTCCTTCATGCAGGACAAGAACTTCGCGTCCACGAGGCCGCGCGTGGCGTCGGTCAGCGGGAGGATCAGGATCACCACGTCGAACTCGGGCAGCAGCGTCTCGATCGCATCGATCGGATGCACGCCCGGGCGTTCGCGGCGGGCCACCTTCTCGACCGCGACGCCGAGGGCGGTGAGCACCTCGGCGACCTTCTCGCCGATGTCGCCGGCGCCCACGACGAGGGCGCGCTTGCCCACGACGGTGGTCGTCCACTCGACCTTCCACTCGTGCCGGGTCTGCTTGCGCGCGAACACGTCGAAGCCGCGCATGGAAGCGATCACCGCGCCGACGGTCCACTCCGCGGTCACCCCGGTGTGCACACCGCGGGCGTCGCAGAGCAGCACCCCCGGAGGGACGGCCGGAACCCAGACCTCGGCCCCGGCGCTGAGCAACTGGATCGCCTTGAGCGAGGTCATGTCCCGCAACGGGGTCGTGACCTTCGACTGGGCCAGGAACGGCGGAACCCAGAAGTCGAGCGACGCCGGATCGGACGGGTACTCGCCGCGCCCGTCGTAGACCTCGACCTCGACGCCTTCGGGAAGCGGGCCGAGCAACGCGCGACCTTCCTCGTGTGCGATCCAAACCTTCACGGCCACAGCCTATCCTCCACCTCGACCCCTCATATCCTATAGGATCTTGACGTCGTGCCGAAAAGGGGTTAGCCCCGCCCGAACCGGGGAACCGTGGGGCGTGGAAAACTGCGCCGCCGCCCCGTCGGCACCGACCTATACTCTTGGGGCCATGCGCAGGTTGCTCTCGGCCGCGGCGGCAACAGCCGCCGCACTCACGCTCGCCTCATGCTCCTTCGGCGAGCCGCCCGAGCCCGAGTCCGGCGAACCCCCGAACCTCCCCACCCCCAGCGGCGAACCCCAGGAGCAGACCTCGTTCATGGACGTCGTCGCCGAAGGCCTCGAAGTCCCCTGGGGCCTCGACTTCCTCCCCGACGGCACCGCCATCGTCGGCGAGCGCACCACCGGGCGCCTCCTCGCCATCCCCCTCGCCGAAGACGGCACCGCCGGCGAACCCGAGACGCTCCGCACGATCGACGTCACCAGCCTCGGCGAAGGCGGCCTCCTCGGCCTCGCCGTCTCACCCACCTACGACACCGACTCGATCGTCTACGCGTACTACACCACCGCCGCCGACAACCGCATCGCCAAGATCGACACCGGCTCCGACGCCGCACCCGAGCCGATCCTCACCGGCATCCCCGCCGGACTCGACCACAACGGCGGCGCCCTCGACTTCGGCCCCGACGGCCTCCTCTACGCCGCCACCGGCGACGGCGGCTACGGCGACGCCGCCCAAGACCCGGAATCCCTGGCCGGCAAGATCCTCCGCATCACCGCCGAAGGCGAACCCGCCCCCGGCAACCCCTTCCCCGACTCCCCCGTCTACACCCTCGGCCACCGCAACGTCGAAGGCCTCGCCTGGAACAGCGCCGGCCAGCTCTACGCCACCGAGATCGGCCAGGACGTCGCCGACGAGGTCAACCGCATCGAACCGGGCGCCAACTACGGCTGGCCCTACTTCGAGGGCAACGACACCGAGGACGACTTCACCGACCCCGCCCTCACCTGGGAGCCCTTCGAGGCCTCCTGCGCCGGCGCGGTCTTCCTCGAGGACACCCTCGTCACCGCCTGCCTACGCGGCCAGCGCCTCTGGACCGTCCAGTTCGACACCACCGGCGCCGCAGCGGAGCCGCAAGCCGCCGCCGTCAACGAGTTCGGTCGACTACGATCGGTCGCCATGGGCCCCGACGGCATGCTCTGGGTGACCACCTCGAACCGCGACGGCCAATGCACCGAAGAACGCGGCTGCGCCCCGCACGACGCCGACGACCGGATCATCCGCTTCTCCACCAGCTACGCGGCCCAGGGCAGGGTCTGAGCCGCAGCACACCCGACCGCCGCGCGAGAAAGGCACTCGATGAACGACCGGCTCGCCGCCGCACTGCACCGCACCAGGGACGCCCTCCGACCCGCCGCGAGGCGCGTGAAGTCCTTGTGGGGCAGATCGAGAGCGGGCTGGTCGCGGCTGCGGCGCTCCGAGCGGGTGCGGCAGTTCCTCGTCGTCGCCGCGATCCTGTTCATGGGCACCGGTGCCGCCGCCGGAGGCCTCGCACTCGTCGGCGGCACCAAAGCCGACATCGGGCCGTTCGACACGACCGTGTCGCTCCACCCCGACCTCTCCGGCGAGACCGTCGTGACCATCCCGCCCCTGGGCGACGTCATCTTCGACAGCCACGACGGCCCCGTCGGCCTCAACCTCAGCCTCGACTCGGTCGACCCGGTCGAAGCGCAGGACATCATCAACACCCCCGGCGGCGTCACCAGCGCCTCCAAGAGCCTCGCCTCCGACGTCACGGACGCGGTCGTGCGGGTCGTCGTCGAGGCCCTGGCGATCGTCACCCTCTGCGGGCTCCTCGTCGGGGCGCTCGCGTTCCGCACGATGCGGCGGGCACTGCTCACCGGCGTCACCTCGCTCGCGGTGACGGCCGCGCTCATGGGGTACGCGGCCACGACCCTGCGCACCGAGTCGATCTCGCAGCCCCGCTACGAGGGCCTGCTCGCCTACGCGCCCAGTGTGGTCGGCAACGCCGAGGACATCGCCGTGAACTACGAGGAGTACGTGGCGAACCTGCAGAAGTTCGTCACGAACATCTCGGAGTTCTACGCGCTGGCGATGGACATGCCGCAGCTGGGCATCCAGGACGACTCGATCCGGGTCCTGCACGTCTCGGACATCCACCTGAATCCTTCGGCCTGGCACCTCATGGAGTCGGTCGTGGACCAGTTCGACATCGACGCGGTGGCCGACACCGGCGACATGAACGACTACGGCTCCGAGCAGGAGGCCGAGATCTTCTCGCAGGGCGTGGAGCAGATCAGCGTGCCGTACGTGTTCGTGAAGGGCAACCACGACTCGGTGACGACCGTGGCGGCGCTCTCGGCCTACGACCATGTGGTGGTACTCGACGGCGAGGTGCGGGAGATCGCGGGCCTGGAGTTCGCCGGGGTCGCCGATCCGCGGTTCACGCCGGACAAGGGCGCGCAGCCGTCGAGCGAGTACGCGCAGCAGATGCTCGTCGAATCCGGGGAGCGGCTGGCGCGGACCATCACCGAAGCGGGCGGGGCCGACGTGGCGATGGTGCACGAGCCGCCGATGGCGGACCCGCTCGCCGGAGTGGTGCCGCTGGTCCTGGCCGGGCACACGCACGAGCGGGCGGTGCACGACCTCGGCGACGGCACCTCGCTCATGGTCGAGGGCTCGACGGGCGCGGCCGGGCTGCGGAACTTCCAGTCCGACGACCCGATGCGCATGGAGATGGACGTCCTCTACTTCGACCCGGTCACGAAGGCGCTCACCGCCTACGACTCGATCTCGGTCGGGTCGGGCACGGAAACGGACGTGACCCTCGACCGGACGGTGATCCCGACCGAGGACCAGGTCAACGAGGCAGAGATACAGGGCAGCACGGAACCGACTGCGCCGCAGCGGGATTGACCACGGATACGCCGAAGGCCCAGAAGCGGTGCTTCTGGGCCTTCCCGTTCGTGCGTTCAGCCGGTGAGCACCGGGCCGAGGATCAGCGCGGCCACCGAGAAGTAGATGAGCAGGCCGGTCGCGTCGCAGAGGGTCGAGACCATCGGTGCCGAGACGAGGGCCGGGTCGATGCCGACTTTCTTTGCCAGTAGCGGCAGCAGCGAGCCGACGAATGTCGACCAAGTGCAGATGACCAGGAGGGTCGCCGCGATGATGAGCCCGATGTCCCAGCCGTAGACGAAGCCGACCACCGGTCCGCCGACTACGGCGAGCATGGCACCGAGCAGCAAGCCCACCCGCGATTCGCGCCAGGTGATCCTGAAGGCGTCGGAGAAGCGGACTTCGCCGACGGCCATGGCGCGGATGATCGTCACCGACGCCTGCGAACCGGAGTTGCCGCCGGTGCCGGTGAGCAGCGAGATGAACACGGCCAGGACCGTGACGTTCGCGAGGTAGGTCTCGTAGTAGTTGAGGACGGTCACGGTGAGCGACGCCGAGACGGCCAGGATGAGCAGCCACACGGCGCGCTTGCGCGCCAGCATGAACACGCCGGCCGAGAGGTAGGGCCGCTCGAGCGGTTCGGCGGCACCGGCGCGGGCGGCGTCCTCAGTGTCCTCGGCCTCGAGGATCTCCATGGCGTCGTCCCAGGTGATGAGCCCGACGAGGCGGTCCTCGTGGTCGACCACGGAGAGCGCGATGAGGTTGGCCTCCTGGATGAGGCGGGCGGCCTCTTCCTGGTCGGTGTCGGTGGAGACCTGGTAGTGCTCGTCCGCGATGAGGTCGCTGACGGGCAGGTCGGGGTCGGCGCTCACGAGGTCGGCGAGCGTGACGGTGCCGAGGAGCTTGCGGTGCCCGTCGGTCACCGGCAGCACGTCGATGTTCCGGGGCCGTTCGCGCAGGTGCCGGATGCGCTCGATCGCGGCGGCCGCGGACATCGAGGCGCGCAGCGACACGTAGTCGGGCGTCATGATGCGCCCCGCGGACTCCGGCTCGTACCCGAGCAGCTGCGCGGTGATCCGCCGGTCGGCAGCGTTCAGCTGGGACTGGAACCGGGTGGCGACCTTGGCGGGCATCTCGTCGAAGAGCTTGGCCCGGTCGTCGGCCTCCATCGAGTCGAGCAGTTCGCGGACGGTGTCGGTCTTGAGCCCGTCGATGAGCTCCTGCTGGTGGACGGTGTCGAGCTCTTCGAAGACGGCGAGCGCGCGGTCCTTGGGGAGGAGCCGGAACCGGAGGGCCTGTTCGGCCAGGTCCATGCGCGGAAGCTCTTCGGCGAGTACGACAGTCGAGGTGTCGGCGAGTTCCAGGCGGAGCGCCGCGAGCTCGTCGACCGCCGCGGGCGAAATGGGCTGGATGACCTGAGCCATGGCAGCCACCTCCATTACATGAGGAAAGGGCCGTGCCCCGACCTCATGCAGCGGTACGTTCGCCGCAGGTCAGGCTGCCCGCTTCAATGTAAGAGGACGCGGAGCACGGTAAAAGGGAAATGGGAAGAACACGTCGGTATCTCGACTAGATCCGGGGTCGTCGCCCATGGCCCTCACCTCCTCCGGTCGCGGGTGAGCCTTGCGCGGTCAAGGGTAGCAATCATCTGTGAACAACATCGCTTACTGGGGTGCCCAAAGACTCGCGGCTCACACCGGGACTGAACGGACAGTGAACGCGAAAGGGCCGGACAGCTTCGGTGAAGCTTGCGAGCCGTCAATCGGCTCGGGTCCGGCCCTTCGCTCGTTTCGTACTAGCTCAGCTTGTCCAGGATGATCTGGCGGACCGTGCCGGCGTCGGCCTGGCCCTTGGTGGCCTTCATGACCGCGCCGATGAGGACGCCGGCGGCGGCGTGGGTGCCGCCGCGGATCTTGTCGGCGACGGCCGGGTTGGCCGCGATGGCCTCCTCGACGGCGGCTTCCAGCGCGCCGGTGTCGGAGACGACCTCGAGGCCGCGCTTGGCGGCGACGTCGGCCGGGTCGCCCTCGCCGGCGAGCACGCCGTCGATGACCTGGCGGGCCAGCTTGTCGTTCAGGCGGCCGTCGTCGACCATGCCCTGGAGCTGCGCGACCTGGACGGGCGTGATGGCGAGGGCGGCGAGTTCCTCGCCGGACTCGTTGGCGCGGCGCGAGAGCTCGCCGAGCCACCACTTGACGGCGCCGGACGGCGTGGTGCCGGCGGCGACGGTGGCCTCGATGAGTTCGATGGCGTCGGCGTTGACGACCGACTGCATCTCCTTGTCGCCCAGGGACCATGCGGCCTGGAGGCGCTCACGGCGCTTGCGCGGGGGCTCGGGCAGCTCGGACCGGAGCTGCTCGACCCATTCGCGGGACGGTTCCATGACGGCGAGGTCGGGTTCGGGGAAGTACCGGTAGTCGGTGGCCTCCTCTTTGGAGCGTCCGGCGCGGGTCTCGCCGGTGGTCTCCTGGAAGTGGCGGGTCTCCTGGAAGATCCGCTCGCCGGCGTCGAGGAGCGCGGACTGGCGGCGCACCTCGTAGCGGACGGCGCGTTCGACCGAGCGCAGGGAGTTGACGTTCTTCGTCTCGGTGCGGGTGCCCCACGGCTCGCCCGGCAGGTTGAGCGAGAGGTTGACGTCGCAGCGCAGCGAGCCCTGCTCCATGCGCACGTCGGAGACGCCGAGGGAGCGCACGATGTCGCGCAGTTCGGCGGTGTAGGCGCGGGCGACCTCGGGGGCGAGGGCGCCGGTGCCGGGCACCGGGCGGGTGACGATCTCCACGAGCGGGATGCCGGCGCGGTTGTAGTCCACGAGGGACTCGGTGGCGCCGTGGATGCGGCCGGTGGCGCCGCCGACGTGGAGGGTCTTGCCGGTGTCCTCTTCGAGGTGCACGCGCTCGATCTCGACGCGGTACTCCTTGCCCTCCACGACCACGTCGACGTAGCCGTTCTCGCAGAGCGGCTCCTCGTACTGGCTGGTCTGGAAGTTCTTCGGCATGTCCGGGTAGAAGTAGTTCTTCCGGGCGAAGCGGGTCCACTCGGCGATGTGGCAGTTGAGGGCCAGGCCGATCTTGATGGTGGCCTCGATCGCGGCCTTGTTGGCGACGGGCAGGGCGCCGGGCAGGGCCAGGCAGACCGGGCAGGTCTGCGTGTTGGGCTCGGCGCCGAAGGTCGTGGAGCAGCCGCAGAACATCTTGGTGCGCGTGTCGAGCTCGATGTGGGTCTCGAGGCCGAGGACGGGCTCGTAGGTCTCGACGGCCTTGTCGTAGTCGTTCAGCTTCGTCATGACGCTAGTTCCCCTTCTCGTCGAACGCAGTGAGACGTAGATTTGCGGAGATCTCGGGCGCGGTGTCGGCGAGCAGGGTGTCCTGCGTGGACTCCAGGGCGGCCGCGACGCGGTAGGTGATGTCGTCGCCCATGACCGGGCCCATGACCTGCAGGCCCACGGGCATGCCCTCGGAGAGGCCGACCGGGACGGAGACGCCGGGGCCGCCGTAGAGGTTGGTCGGGATCGTGTAGAGGTCGGCGAGGTACATCTGGTACGGGTCGCCGGTGCGCTCGCCGAACTTGAAGGCGATGAACGGCGTGGTCGGGCTGATGATGGCGTCGACCTGCTCGAAGGCCTTCTCGAAGTCCTGCTTGATGAGGGTGCGCACGAGCTGGGCCTTGCCGTAGAACGCGTCCACGTACCCGGCGCTGAGCGCGTAGGTGCCGAGGATGATGCGGCGCTTGACCTCCGGGCCGAAGCCGGCTTCGCGGGTGAGGCTCATGACCTCTTCGAGCGAGTGCTTCCCGTCGTCGCCGGCGCGCAGGCCGTAGCGGACGCCGTCGTAGCGGGCCAGGTTCGAGGAGGCCTCGGACGGCGCGATGAGGTAGTAGGTGGGCAGCGCGTAGCTGAAGGACGGGCAGGAGACCTCGACGACCTCCGCGCCGAGCTTGACGAGCTGCTCCACGCCGGCCTCGTAGGCGGCGATGACGCCGGGCTCGGCGGCGTCGGCGCCTTCGGCGAACTCCTTGACGATGCCGAGCTTGACGCCCGACAGGTCACCGGTGGCGCCGGCCTTGGCGGCGGCGACCACGGGCGGGACGGGCGCGTCGATCGCGGTCGAGTCGCGCGGGTCGTAGCCGGAGATGACCTCGTGCAGCAGGGCGGCGTCGAGGGCGTTGCGCGATACGGGACCGGGGGTGTCCAGCGAGGAGGAGAAGGCGATGAGGCCGTACCGGGAGTTGGACCCGTAGGTGGGCTTGGCGCCGAACGTGCCGGTCACCGCGCCGGGCTGGCGGATCGAGCCGCCGGTGTCGGTGCCGATCGCGAGCGGGGCCATCTTCGCGGCGACGGCCGCGGCCGAGCCGCCGCCGGAGCCGCCGGGGATGCGCCCGGTGTCCCACGGGTTCAGGGTCTTCGCGTACGCGGAGTACTCGGTCGAGGAGCCCATGGCGAACTCGTCGAGGTTGGTCTTGCCGAGGATCGGCATCTTCGCGGCCTTGATGCGCTCGGTGATCGTCGCGTCGTAGGGCGGGATCCAGCCCTCGAGGATCTTCGAGGCGGCGGTGGTCGGGAGGCCCTTGGTGACCACGACGTCCTTGACGGCGATCGGGACGCCGGCGAGCGGGCCGAGCTCCTGGCCCGCGGCGACGGCGGCGTCGACCTCGGCCGCGGTGGCGAGCGCGCCGTCGCGGTCGACGTGGAGGAACGCCTTGACAGTGCCGTCGACGGCGTCGATCCGGTCGAGGAACGCGGTGGTGACCTCGACGGAGGTGGTGCGGCCTTCACGGATGTCCGCGGCCAGTTCGGCGGCGGTCCGGTCGATGATGCGGCTCATGTCTAGGCCTCCTCGTCCAGGATGCGCGGGACGCGGAAGCGGTCCTCGAACGTGTCGGGTCCGCCCGCGAGCGCGGCGTCGCGGGGCAGGGACGGCTGGGGCTGGTCTTCCCGGAAGACGTTCACCAGCGGCACCGCGTGCGAGGTCGGCTGGACGCCGTCCGTGTTCACTTCGGCGAGCGTCTTCATCGATTCGAGGATGACGTCGAGCTGGCCGGCGAAGGCGTCGAGCTCGTCATCGGTGACTTCGAGGCGGGCCAGCCGCGCCAGGTGCGCGACTTCCTCGCGTGAAATCGTACTCACGACAGGTGTTTCCTAACGGTTACTAGCTGCGGGAAGACCTGTCGAGTCTAGGCCGTGCGCGGTCGGGGCCCGAGGCGGGCACCGCCCAGTGTGGGGCGATCTGCGCGACGGTTGCCCGCAGGTGTGACGGAGGGATCGCGAAATTCGATCGACACCGGCGGCGTGAGCCTGAAACAGCCCCCTAGCCACTGGAGATGTGACGTGATACTCTTTCGTCACTGGTTCGGAACGGGTTTCCTGGTTTCCTTTCTGTTTCCTTGCTAAGAACGAGTCGGTGGGTGTTCCGACTTGTGGTGGTGTTCTCGAGCCAGTACAGGCCCCGGGCGGAAGCCCGGGGCCTGGTTCTTTTTGTGCTACAAGGTCTTCGTGGCAGCGGCGAACTCGCCCTCCGAAGCCGCCTCGGCATCGTTCTCAGCAGAGGTGCGGCTCGTGTCCTCCCCGGGCTCTGCAAACTTACGGCTCGTGCCCTCGCCGTGCTCTGCGAATTTACGGCTCGTACCCTCGCCGTGCCAGGCCCGCCAGAGTGCGGCGTAGTGGCCGTCGAGCGCGATCAGCTCGTCATGGTTCCCCAGCTCGGCGACCCGGCCGTCCTCCACCACCGCGATGCGGTCCGCGTCGTGCGCGGTGTGGAGCCGGTGCGCGATCGCGATCACGGTGCGGCCCTCCAGGACCGCCCCGAGCGCGCGCTCGGTGTCGCGCGCGGCGCGCGGGTCGAGCATCGCCGTCGCCTCGTCGAGGATCACCACATCGGGGTCGGCCAGGATGATCCGCGCCAACGCGATCTGCTGAGCGCTCGCCGCGTCCAGCTCCCGGTTCTTGCCGCCCAGCGGCGTGTCGAGCCCCTCGGGCAGGTCGAAGGCCCAGTCGGCGCCGACCGCGGCCAGGGCCGCCTGCAGCTCGTCGTCCTGGGCCTCGGCTTTGGCGAGGATCAGGTTGTCGCGCAAGGAGGCCGTGAAGACGTGGTGCTCCTGGGTGACGAGGGTGACGCGCTTGCGGCGCTCGTCCAGCGGGAGCGCGGCGACGTCGACGCCGCCGATCGCGGCGCGGCCCTCGCGGGGCACGTCAGAGCCGGAGATGAGGCGCGCGAGCGTCGATTTGCCTGCGCCGGAAGGGCCCACGACCGCGAGGCGCTGCCCGGCGGGGACGCTCAAGGTGACGCCGTGGAGCACGTCGCGGGGGCTGGTCGGGTAGGCGTAGCGGACCTCGGTGAGGTCCACGGTGCCGTCGGCGGGTCGCTCGGTGGTGGCGTCCGCTTCGGCGTCCTCGGCCTCGGCGACGCCTTCGATGCGGGACATGGCCGCGAAGCCGCGCTGGACCTTCTCGACCCACATGAGGATGTGGTCGATCGGGAACATGATCTGGCGGGTCAGGACCGCGCAGGACGCGACGGTGCCGAGGGTGACCGCGCCGTCGAAGTAGAACGCGCCGCCCACGAGCAGCACGGTCGCGGTCGGCAGGGCGTACGCGCCATCCAGGAACGGGAAGTAGACGCTGCGCAGGAAGAGCGTGTAGCGGGCGGCCTTCCAGTGCTTGGCCACGGTGGCGTCGCCGGCGGCGTCGCGCTGCTCGCGGAGGCGGTAGGCCTCGGTGGTGCGGGCGCCGTCGGCGTTGGCGCCGATCGTGTCGCCGATGGCCGATTCGGCGGCGCGCTCGGCGAGGTAGCCGTTGCGGCCGCGTTTGAGGTACCAGCGGGTGCCGACCCACAGCGATGGCACGACGACGAGCATGCAGAGGCCGAGGAGCGGGCTCGCGACGAGCATGGCGCCGAAGAAGACCAGGACTTTCAGGATCGAGACGGTGACCTGCGGGAGGCCGTCGCGGAAGAGGACCCCGGCTTCGGGGACGTCGGCGGAGGAGCGGGTCATGAGGTCGCCGGAGCCGGCCTGCTCGACCACGGGCATCGGCAGGCGCAGGGCGCGTTCGACGAACTGGACGCGCATGCGGGCCGAGAGCCGCTCGCCCAGGCGGTAGGAGACGTACGTGCCGGCCCAGGTGAAGGCGACGACCACGACGATCGCGGCCACGATGCCGAGCGCGAGCCGGTCGATCGCGCCCGCGCCGGAGCCGGCGGCCAGCTCGTCGAGCATCTCCCCCAGCAGGATCGGCGCGACGGCCGCGGCGACGGCCGCGACCAGGTGGAGGCTGACCGCGACGATCGCGCGGCGCCGCTCGGAGCCGAGGAGGCGGAAGAACGCGCGGCGGACCGTCCGGGTGTCGGCGATCGGCAGCTGGTTCGTCTTCTTTTCGGGCGTGGCGGTGGTGGTCATGCAGTTCCCCGGGTGACGAGTGCGCGGTAGTCGGAGTGCTCGGCGACCAGTTCGCGGTGCGTGCCGCGGGCGACCACCTTGCCGCCCTGGACGAACGCGACCGTGTCGGCGCGGCCGAGCCACAGCGGCGAGGTCGTGGCGATCGCGGTGGCGCGGCCGCCGCGGGTCTCGGCGAGGCGCTCGACGATGCGGGCCTCGGTGTGGGAGTCGACCGCGGAGGTCGGCTCGTGCAGGAGCAGGGCCTCGGGGTCGGCGGCGATGGCGCGGGCGAGCCGCAGCCGCTGGCGCTGGCCGCCGGAGAGGGTGCGGGCCTGGTTCTCGAGCTCGGTGTCGAGGCCTTCGGGGAGGGCTTCGATGACGTCGTGCGCCGAGGCGGCCTCGATGGCGAGGGACACGCGGTCGGCCCCGTCGCGGGCGGCGACCGCGGCGGCGACGGTGCCGGCGAACAGGTAGGCGTCGTGGTCGGCGACGAGCACGCGGCGGCGCAGTTCGTCCCGGTCCAGTTGCGCCACAGGGACGGTGCCGAAGCGGGCCTCGGACTCGGTGAACCCGCCGAGCCGGTCGAAGACGGCGGCGACCTGCTCGGAGTCGGAGGAGGCGACGGCGAGGAGCTCGCCGCCGGCGACGGTGAGGCCGGACTCGGGGTCGTGGAGTTCCGCGCCTTCGCGGGGGCCGGGCAGGATCTCGGCGGGGGCGTCGCGTTCGGGGGTGCCCAGCAGTTCGCAGACCTTGCCGGCGGCGACGCGGCCCTCGATGATCCGGTAGGTGCAGCCGATGAGCCAGTGCACGGGCAGCAGCAGCGCGCCGGTGAAGCCGAACGCCGCGACCATCTGGCCCGGCGTCAGGTCTCCAGAGGCGACCTGGCGTGCGGCGATCCAGATGACGACGCCGAGGAGGATCGCGGGCGTGCCCTCGCCGAGGGAGTTGAGCCAGGCGGTGGGGCCGGCGACCTTGTATCCGGCGGAGCGCAGGGCGTCGGAGTCGCGCCGGTAGGACGCGTTGAAGCGGGCCTCGCCGCCGATGCCGCGCAGCACGCGCAGGCCCGAGACGATGTCGGAGGCGCGTTCGGTGATGTCGCCGACGCGTTCGCGGTACTGCTCCTGGCGGTCCTGGAGGCGGGTGAGGAGCGGGCCGGTGACGAGGCCGACGGCGAACACGCCGATGAAGATGGTGAGGCCCAAGGCGATCGAAGTGTTGAAGAGGAGCACGCCGACCGCGATGAGGCCGACGAGGCAGCCCGCGGTGGGGGCGAGGGAGTCGACGGCCCACGAGATGCGGTTGATGTCGGTGGCGCCGACGCTCACGACCTCGCCGGTGGTGAGCTTCTTGCGCAGGTCGTCGCCGAGCCGGTTGACCTTCCTGGTCGCGAGCTGCAGGACACGGTAGGAGGCGTCGGCGCGCCAGAACACGGTGAGGCGGTGCGACCAGACGATCATCCCGGCGGTGACGAACCCGGCGAGGACCATGCCGAGCGACCAGAACGCGAGGGCGCCCCAGTCGCGTTCGCGCAGACCGTGGTCGACGGCGCCGGTGAGGAAGAACGGGAGCACCGGCAGCGAGCCGAGCGCGATCCCGGAGGTGATGAGCGCCGCGAGCATGAGGCCCTTGCGGCGGGTGGCGAGCCATATGAGGAGCCGCCAGGGCGTGCCCGGCGGCTGCTGCAATGCGGCGAGGGACGACGGGTCGCCCCTCGTCCCTTGAGGGAGCAACGGGTTATCCAATGGCAGCTCGGGGGCGCGGAGGAACCTCACTAGCCGAGCGTAAAGGGGAGGTCCGACATCCGGCAATCGATTAAGACCCGCAACGGGTGGCTACCAGCGGTTTTCACCGAGAGTCGCGGCTCGTGCGAGACCGAGGTCTCTCACCACGAGGGACGAATCGGACCCACCGGGAATTTGCCTCACATCGGCTCGTAGACTCTCCGCGTCGCACCGGTATCTGATATCGCCGAGGAGGACCGCCATCCTGCAGCAGCACGGCCCCGACGGACCGCCGACGGCCGGCCTCCGGTCGCGACGCCGCTCCCATTCCCTTGCACCGCAACGCCTGCGATGCGTTTGACCCTGCCCTGCCCGGCCGACGACACCGCCCAGGACCTTTTCGCCGACCTCCCGACAGGAGCCTCCGCCATGCCGGCGCTGCGTTTCGAAGACCTCCTCCAAGACCCGGACCGCGAGCGCGACGGCGACCGCTGGGGCGCCGAAGGTCGCCCGGTCCTCCTCCTCAACGAAGCGGGCGCCGACCGCTCGGCCTGGTGGCCCGTTGCGGCCCGCCTCGCCGACGAGCACGCCGTCGCCGTCCTGGACCTCCCCCCGAGCCGCTCGCTCACGGCCCGGGCAGAGACCCTCGCCGCGTACGTCGCCGCCATGGGCACCCGCGCCCCCGTCATCGCCGGCCACGGCCCCGCGGGCCTCGTCGCCTCGCTCTTCGCGGCCCGCTACCTCGCCCACGCCGTCGTCAGCATCGAACAGCGCCTGGACGAGCCGCACCACGACCCCGACACCGAACGCGCCCTCCAGGAGATCACCGCCGGCCCCCGCCGCCTCCAATGCCGCTACCTGGCGATCTTCGCCGCCGCCCCGCAGCCCGGCTACGAGGCCTGGCTCCAGCAGCGCCTCCCCGCAGCCGCCTGCACGACCTACCGCACCGAAGGCGACCACCCCCACCTGAGCGACCCCGTGCGCTTCACCGACGACATCAGGGCGATCGCCGCCTCGTAGGCTCGCGCGACCCGCGAGTGTCCGGAGAGGTCGCGTATCCCAATGCGACGGCGCTATCGGCGGTGCCCCAGGGCCGCAGCGGTTTCGGGGTCGGCGGGGAAGAAGGATTCGATGGCGAGTTCGGCCACGGTGATGTCCATGGGGGTGCCGAAGACCGTTGTGGTGGTGAAGAAGGAGCGCACGGCGCCGCCGATGTCGATCCGCAGGGGGACGACGAGGCTGTGCGGCGGGGCGGTGTCGATGCCGCCCGGGTAGCCGCGCAGCTCCTCCCGCAGGCGCTCGAGTTCGGGGTCGCCGGTGGCCCGGATCTGGTGGTCGAGGCGGGAGAAGAGGTGGGCGCGCCATTGCGGGAGGTTGCGGATGCGGGGCGCGACGCCGTCGGGGTGCAGGCTGAGCCGCAGGACGTTGACGGGCGGTTCGAGCAGTTCGGCCGCGCTGCCGGCGATGAGCTGGTCGATGGCGGCGTTCGCGTCGACCATGTTCCACTGCCGGTCGACCACGACGGCGGGGTAGGGCAGGTGGCCGTCGAGGATCTGGATGAGGGCCTGGCCGATGCTGCCCATCGAAGGCTGGTCCAGTGAGGACTCGGTGTAGGCGGGAGCGTGGCCCGCCGCCATCAGGATGTCGTTGCGGTCGCGCAGGGGGACGTCGAGTTCCTCGCAGATCCTGAGGACCATCGCCGACGTCGGCCTGGAGCGGCCGGTCTCGATGAAGCTCAGGTGGCGGGCGGAGATGCGGCACTGGATCGCGAGCTCCTGCTGCGTCAGGTGGCGCTGCGCGCGCCAGTGCCGGATGCGGTCGCCCGGGGTCCGGCGGGTCGCGGTCTCGGTGAGCGGTACTGCCATGCGGCCCAGCCTAAACCCACAGGTAGTGCATCCGATTACCTCCGAGGTAATCGACGGGAGCCGTGATCGCGGCGAAGCTGGTGTCGTTCCCGGGAGACGCCGGGGCAGTGAGAGACAGGAATCGACATGACCGACTTCAACGCCATCGCCGCCGCTTACCTCAACGCGTTCAACGCGACCGACGAGACCGAGCGCAAGCGCCTGGTGGCCGACCTGTTCACCGCCGACGTCAGCTACACCGACCCCATGGCGGCCGTCGCCGGCCACGACGGCGTCGACGCCTTCATCGCCGGTGCCCACCAGCAGTTCCCCGGCTGGGTCTTCACGCTCGTCGGGCCGGTCGACGGCCACGGGCGGCAGGCCCGGTTCACCTGGGGCCTCGGCCCGGAGGGCGTGGAGCCGCCGGTCGTGGGTTTCGACGTGGTCGTCCTCGACGGCGAGGGACGCATCGGCCAGGTGCTCGGCTTCCTCGACAAGGTGCCCAGCGCCTGAGTTCGCGGGGTTCCCGGTGGCCGGCTTCGGCTAGAGCGTGCGATTCGGGAATCAGTGCAGGTCGACGAGGACGACGGTGGCGTCGTCGTGCCGCTTGCCGCTCCACCGCTCCGGATCGGGGTCGGTGAGTTCGGCGCCGCGCACGGCGTCGATGAGCGCCGCCGGGCCGCGGTTGGTGGTCGCAAGGGTCATCAGGTCGGCGGCGCGGTAGTCGTACCGCTCGGTCAGGCGCGTGATGCCGTTGGTGCACAGCAGGATCCGGCGGAGCTCGGCGACCGGCTGACGGCCGGTGAAGGCGTGGTCGGCCGCTTCGGGCACCGCGCCGGCGAACCAGGCCCCGCCGGGCTTGTTGCGGTACTGGGCGATGAACGCCTCCAGGCCTGCGGCGGCTTCAAGCGGCTCGGGGAGTTCGTGGACGCGGTCGTCGGTCGCGACGGCGACCCGGCCGGTCGTGTCCTCGAAGAGGACGGCGGCATCGCCCAAGACCAGCCATTCCAGATGATCGGCGGCTCTGCGGGCCAGTGCCGCGGTCGCCCCGGGCGACCGCGGGTGGGTCGTGTCGCAGCCCGGGCCGTGGTCGGCGACCGTGGCGTGGATGGCCTCGCGCAGGACCGCCGCAAGCGCGGCCTCGCCCTCGTGCAGGCCTTCGCTGAGGTGCGCGCCGAGCCTTTCCACGATCCAGCCGACCCCGTGCGAGCACCCGACGTCGGCGCCCGCGGGCGGGTTCGCGCCGTCGAGCACCAGGGCCCAGTCCGTGCCGGTCAAGGCCAGGTCGTGGTTCTCCGTGCCGGACCCGATCGCGGTGCCGCGCTTCACTGCGAAGGTCATACCGGACGCTGCCTCTTCAAGACGTGCTCCCTCGTTCGCACTCGTCAGACACTGGTGCCGTGCCAGGTGTTCCAGAGGCGAGCATAGGGCCCGTCCGCTCGCAGGAGCTCATCGTGGCTGCCGAGTTCGGCGAGGCCGCCGTCCTCGATGACGGCGATGCGGTCGGCGTCGTGCGCGGTGTGCAGGCGGTGCGCGATGCCGATGACGGTGCGGCCCTCCAGGACCGCCGCGAGGGCGCGCTCAGTGTCGCGGGCGGCACGGGGGTCGAGCATCGCAGTGGCCTCATCGAGGATCACCACGTCCGGGTCGGCGAGGACGATGCGCGCGAGGGCGATCTGCTGGGCGGCGGCCGGGTCGAGTTCCGCTGCGGTGCCGCCGAGTTCGGCGTCGAGATCGTCGGCCCAGGTCGCTCCCACCGTGGTGAGCGCCTGGCGCAGTTCGGCGTCGTCCGCCTCGGGCTTGGCGAGGGTGAGGTTGTCCCTGAGGGTCGCGGCGAAGACGTGGTGCTCCTGGGTCACGAGGGTGACGTGGCCGCGGCGCTCCCCCAGCGGCAGCGACGCGACGTCCACGCCCCCGATCCGGACCCGGCCCGACGTGGGGGCGTCGATGCCCGAGACGAGGCGGGCGATGGTGGACTTGCCCGCGCCGCTGGGGCCCACGACCGCGAGCCGTTCGCCCGCGGGGATCACGAGGTCCACGCCGTGGAGGACTTCGGGGCCGGTCGGGTAGGCGAAGTGGACCGAGCGGAGTTCCACTGTGCCGTCGGCCGGGACGGCCGCGGCGGTGGCCGCCTCGTCGGTGTCGATGGCGGCGACGCCCTCGACGCGGGCGAACGACGCGAAGCCGCGCTGGAGCCATTCGACCATCATGAGCAGGAAGTTCATCGGGGTCATGATCTGGCGCGAGAGCACCGCGCACGCGGCGACCTCGCCGAGGCTCACGCTCCCGTCGAAGTACATCGCGCCGCCGAGCACGAGCACGGCCGACGCGGGGAGCACATAGGAGCTCTCGAGGGTCAGGAAGTAGATGCTGCGCAGGTAGAGCGTGTACTTGTTGGCGGCCCAGTGCGCGGCGATCGTGGTGTCGCCGTGCGCGATGCGGTCGGCCTCGAGGCGGTACAGCTCGGCGGTGCGGGCGCCGTCGGCGGTCGCGGCGAGGGCCTCGCCGGAACGGGACTCGGTGCGGGCCTGCGCCAGGTACCCGTCGCGGGCGCGCTTGAGGTACCAGCGGGCGCCCACCGCGATGAGCGGCACGGCGAGCAGCATGCAGAGGGCGAGGAGGGCGTTGACCCAGACCATCGCTCCGATGTAGACGAGGGCGGTCAGGATCGCCACGGCCGCTTTCGGGAGCGCGTCGCGGATGAGGTTGCCGGACTGCGGGACGTCGACGGACGCGCGGGTCATGAGGTCGCCCGCGCCGGCCTGCTCGGCGGTGTGCAGCGGCAGGCGCAGGCACTGCTCGACGAAGCGCTCGCGCAGCCGCGCCGAGAGGCGTTCGCCCACGCGGTTCGCGGTGAAGCTCGCGAGCCAGGTGAGCGCCACCGCGGCGGCGATGGCGGCGGCCATCCCGGCGGCGAGCATGTCGATGTCGCCGATGCCCTCGCCCGCGGCGAGAGCGTCGATCATGCGGCCCATCAGGAGCGGCGCGGCGGTCGAGGCCCCCGCAGCGGCCACGCGCAGTGCGATGGCGACGCCCACGCGGGTCCGTTCGGAGAGCAGGAGCGCGACGAAGGCGCGGCGGACCCGGTCGGGCTCGGCGACCGGCAGCTCGGTCGACTCGGATGCGGTGTCCCCTGCGGCGCCTTGGGTCTTGAGTGCGGCGGTCATGAGAGCTCCCGGTTCACTAGGGCCCGGTAGTCGGGGCGGGACGCGGCGAGTTCGGCGTGGGTGCCGGTGGCGGCGACCTTGCCTTCTTGGACGAAGACCACCTGGTCGGCGCGGCCGAGCCAGAGCGGCGAGGCGCTGACGACCGCGGTGGTGCGGCCGTGGCGGAACCCGGTGAGGCGCTCGGTGATGCGCGATTCGGTGTGGGAGTCCACTGCGGAGGTCGGTTCGAGGAGGAGCAGCACCTCGGGGTCCGCTGCGAGGGCGCGGGCGAGTCGCAGGCGCTGGCGCTGGCCGCCGGAGAGGGTGCGGGCCTGGTCGTCCATCTCGGCGGCGAGGCCGCCGGGGAGGGCGTCCACGACATCGTCCGCGGCGGCCGTGGTGACCGCGGCCTTCGCGTCGCGCCCGCCGATGACGGCGGCGAGGGTGCCCGCGAAGAGGTAGGCGTCGTGGTCGCCCGGGAGGATGCGGCGGCGCAGCTCCTCGGAGGCCATGCGCGCCAACGGGACCCGGCCGAACACGGCTTCGGAGGGGGCGAGGCCCGCGAGGCGGTCGAAGATCGCGGCGGCGGCATCGGTGTCGGCGGTCGCGACGGCGGTGAGGCCGGGGGCGAGGGTGAGCTCGGATTCGGGGTCGTGGAGTTCGGCACCGCTCTCGGGCCCCTGCAAGGGGTCCCGCGGTGCGTCGCGTTCGGGGAGGACGAGCAGTTCGCAGACCTTCGCGCAGGCGACCTCGCCCTGGATGATGGTCATGGCGGTCCCCATCAGCCAGCGCACCGGCATGAGCAGCGCGGCCGTGTACCCGAATGCGGCGACCATCTGGCCGACGGTGATCTCGTCGGCGGCCACGAGGCGGGCGGACATCCAGACGACCGCGCCGAGCAGGATCGCCGGGGCGCCTTCGGAGATCGCGTCGATCCAGGCGCCCGGGGCGGCGAGGCCGAAGCCGGACCGCTTGAGGCGCTGGGAGTCCCGGCGGTAGGCGGCGTTGAAGCGGTCTTCGCCGCCGACGCCGCGCAGGACGCGGAGGCCGGCGACGATGTCGGCGGCGCGGTCGGTGACGGTGCCGATGTCGCGGCGGTAGGCGCCGTACCGGGCCTGGAGGTGGCGGAGCATCGGGCCGGTGATCGCGGCGACGGCGATGACACCGATGAAGACGGTGAGGCCGAGGGACGCGGACATGCCGAAGAGCAGCACGGCGACCGCGACGATCCCGGTCACGCAGCCGACGGTGGGCGCGAGCGATTCGATGGCGCGGCCGATCGAGACGACGTCGGTGACGCCGACGCTGACGACCGAGCCGGTGGTGGTCTGGCGGCGCAGGCGCGAGCCGAGGCGGGCGGTCTTGCGGGTGGCGAGCTGGAGGACCCGGTACTGGGCGTCGTGCCGCCACCAGACGGTCAGTCGGTGGTGCAGCACGATGCTCACGGCCGCAACGGATCCGGCGAGGGTGAGGGCGCCGGCCCAGGCGAGGAGCGCGCCCCAGTCGCGGCCCCGGATGCCGTCGTCCACTGCGCCGGTGAGGAAGATCGGCATGACGGGGACGAGGCCGAGGGAGAAGACCGCGGAGACGAGGACGGACGCCGCGAGGCCTTTGCGGCGGGTGGCGAGCCAGGTGAAGAGCCGCCAAGAGGTGGTGGGCGGTTCGCCGGGGTCGTCTACGGGGAGTTCGGGCGCGCGGAGGAGTGACACCAGGCCAACGTAGTCACGCGCCGTTCCGATTGGCAAGCGGTTAACTGCCTTGGGCGGGCCTCAGCCGTTGCCGAAGAACAGGCCGCCCAGGTTTGATCGGGGCGCCTGGTTCATGGCGTTCCTGCGGTGGCCCACCAGGTCCACGACGTGGTTGACGAGTTCCTCGGGGCTGTTGGTGGTGGCGGCGGCGCGCGGGTGGGACATGGTGCGCACCTGCGGGTTGTCGGAGAAGACGACGGCGGGCGTCGGGAAGCCGCGGGCGACCATGCGGTCGAGCAGCACCATCCCGGCGACCCGGTCGCCCGGGTCGCGCTCGCGGCGCAGGTCGGTGATGACGAGGTCGTAGTCGTCGCGGTCGAGGTACCGCAGGGCCTCATCGGTGGTGCCCACGGGGTCGACCCGCATGCCGGCCGTGCGGAAGAGGCGGATGAGCGGCTCGTTCCAGTGCGGGTGGTCGTCGATCCACAGGATCGCGCCGCCTTGCAGGAGGTCCGCTGAGGCCGCGAGGCGGGTGGCGGCGCGGAGGCCGCGCTGCGGGTCGGCGGTGGCGGCGAAGTAGGACGGCGGCCGGTAGGCGGTGGTGCCGGTCGGCGGGGACGGCGGCGGGTACATCCCGGGGAGGCCCTGCTGCGCCGGGATCACCGGGTAGACGGGGCCGGTGTTGGGCGGCGTCGCGGCCGGGTGCGGTTCGCGGGCGGCCGGGGCGGTCTGGACGCCGTCGCCTTCGTTCTCGGCGTCCTCCGCGGCAACCTCCTCCAAGAGCGCGTCGAAGTCGATCTCGTCCTCATCGGCCGGTTCGTCCGCGCCCCGCCCGGGCCGCAGCAGGTGCGTCGCGTCGTTGTCGTCGGACGGCGGGTTCCAGGCTCCGGGCGTCGCGGGGCCGCCAGGGGTGCTGACCCAGCCGCCGGGGGTGAGATGGGCGCGGCGGCGCCACTGCGACTCGTCGACGCGCTCGGGCCCCTCCGTCGGGGAGGAGCCGGGAGTCGCCGACGTTTCGGTTTGCGGCGCAGCGGTATCGGGGCCGCGGTTGAAGGCCTGGGCGATGGCGTCCTGGGCGAAGTCGACGGACACGAACGGCGATTCGACGCGGGTCATCCGGTGCGCCTGCTGGGTGAGCAGCCGCTTGGCGACGACGAGCGCGGCGAGGCCGAGGCCGAGCCAGACGAAGGTGGGGATGATCTTGATCAGTTCGATCCAGATGGCTTCGCTCATCGTTGGCTCCAAAAGAGGGGGTACCGGGGCCGGGCGTCTTCCACCTTAATCGGCCTTTGCCCCGGTACCTCCGGTGGCTCAACGGGTGAGGGCGTGGAAGAGGGCGATCCACCGGTCGGGCGGGACGTGGCCGACGACCGCGTCGCGGGCGATGCCGGCTTCGGCGCAGGCCCGGTGCGCGAGCCGTCGGGGGACGGCGCGGCACAGGGACGCGGCGAGCGAGCCGCCGACACCGCTGAAGCCGAGGTCCACGAGGTCGCGGTAGTCGGGCATGGCGCCCTTGGGCACCAGCGGCTCCGGGCGGCGGTTGAGGTGGATCACGGCGGCGTCGACCTGCGGCACGGGCCGGAACTCGCGGCGGTCGATGTGCATACCGAGCGCGAACGCGAACTCGGGCCAGTGCGCGACGGTCAGGCGGCTCCAGCGGCCGTAGTCGCCGGTGTGCTTGCGCGCGAACTCGAGCTGGGTGACCAGGGTGGCCGCGGTGAGGGTGCGCGCCCGCAGGCACCACCGGACGATGTCCGTGGTGATCCCGAAGGGCGCGTTGGACACCACCGTGAAAGGCTCGCGCGGGGGCGCGACTTCGCGGAAGTCGGCCTGGTGGCAGCGGAAGTGCTCGTGGTGGCCGAGCCGCGAGCGCAGGCGCTCGACGAAGTGGCCGTCCTTCTCGTAGGCGGTGACGCGGCGGGCGCGGTGGAGCAGCGCTCTTGTGACCATGCCGTCGCCGGGGCCGACCTCGATCACGAGGTCGTCGGGGCGGACGTCGGCGGCGTCGACGAGGGCGCGTGCGATCTGCGCGTCGCGCAGGAAGTTCTGGGACAGTGCCTTGCGGTTCGCGGTCCGGGCGCTGTTGGTGTGCGGAGTCCGGGCGCGCGGGAATTGGCTGCGGGACATGGGAGTGCTCCATGGGACGAGTCGAATCAGGACGATCGATTCGCCTAGGCCCGCGCAGGGCGCAGCCGCTGCGGAGACAGCGGTCGAGTTGCAGCGCTTGCGGTGGCCTAGGCCGCCGCGCGCAGCCGAATGAAGCTCGGGCAGCACGCGAAAGCCGCGAACTGCCCTGGATTCCCGTACATGCCCGCGAGGCTATCCGGTTTCGCCCGGAGCGTCCACCCGGTTGTCGCGCCGCTCGCGCGGGATCGCGCCGGTGTCGCCCGAGGAGTAGCGGCCGGGCACGTGGAGGCGCAGCACGGCCTCGCTGGCCCAGTCGGGGACGGAACCGGGCCGGGACGCGGCGATCATGACGGTGAACGCGAGCGGGACCGTCCACAGTGCCGGTTGGGCCAGCAGGACGGACACGATGCCGGGCTCGAGGCCGAGGACCACCGAGGCGAGCGCCGCGCCGGTGGAGGTGACCGCGCCGACGAGCAGGCCCGCCGTCGCGCCGGTCGCGGTGAGGCCGCGCCACCAGATGCCGAGGGTGAGCAAGGGGCAGAACGTGGAGGCGGCCACCGCGAAGGCCCAGCCGACGAGCACGTTGATGTCCACATCGGCCGCCGGGAGCGAGAGCGCGACCGCGAGGGCCGTGCCCACGACGACGCCGAGGCGCAGCCGCGAGAGCGAGCCGCCGAACAGGTCGTGCGAGAGGCCCCCGGCCAGCGCGAGGAGCAGCCCGGACGAGGTGGAGAGGAACGCGGCGAACGCGCCGGCGGCGACCAGCGCGGTCAGGACCGCGCCCACGGTGCCCGGGGCGATCGCGCTCGGGACGAGGAGCGGGACCACGTCGGTCTCCTCGGGGTCGGGCGTGGTGACGCGGCCGAGGAGCCCGTAGACGACCGGCCACAGGTAGAAGAGGCTGAGCAGGACGATCACCGAGACGGCGACGCGGCGGGCCGCGCGGGCTCCGGCGACGGTGTGGAAGCGCATCACGACGTGCGGGAGTCCCATGGCGCCCAAGGTGGTGGCGACCAGGACGGAGATGGTGGCCAGGAGCGGGTGCCCGGAGCCGTCGAGGTCCAGGAGCGGGCGGGACCAGTCCGCGTCGGCGCTCGGGTCCAGGGCCGCCTCGCGCTGCGCAGGCTCGGCGAGGGCGATGAGGAAGACCGCGGGGCCGGCGATGAACGCGAGCTTCACGATGTAGTGGAAGGCCTGCACGTAGGTCGCCGAGCGCATCCCGCCGACGGCGATCGTGGAGGAGACCACGAGTCCGGCGCCGACCACGCCGATCCAGTAGGGGATGCCGGAGACGAGTTCGAGCACGACACCGGCCGCTTTGAACTGCGGCAGCAGATAGAGCAGCATGATGACGAGCACGACGAGGCCGCACATGCGGCGGATGCGCGGCGAGCCGAGGCGGTACTCGGCGAAGTCGGGCACCGTGTAGGCGCCGCTGCGGCGCATCGGCCCGGCGGCGAGCGCAGCGACGAGCACGTACCCGGCGGTGAAGCCCACGGCGTACCACATGGCGCCCACGCCGTTCTTGACGAGCAGGCCGGCGAGGCCCAGGACCGAGGCGGCGGAGACGTACTCGCCCGCGATGGCCAGGGCGTTCCAGCCGGGCACGATGCTGCGGGAGGCGACCAGGAAGTCCGGGGTGGAGCGGGCGGCGCGCACGCCCCAGACGCCGATGACGACGCTGGAGGCGAGCACCAGGCTGATCGCGGCCAGGCCGAGCATCAGTCGTCCTCGCAGTATTCGGCTTCAATGCGCTCGGCCCGGCGCACGTGGACGGCGGCGAGGACCAGCAGGACCGGGTAGGGCGCGAAGAAGAGCACGGCCCAGCCGAGGCGGCCGGGGGTGAGCACTGCGGCGGTGAGCAGGGCGGCGAGGGCGAACAGGAGCAGGGTGGCCGTGCGGATGGCGAGGCGGCGCTGGCGGCGGAGGGCGCGCTCGGCGTCATCGAGGTCGATCGCGCTGCGGCCGACCTGCGGGAGGCCCGCGAGGCGGCTGAGGCGGCGCGTGGCGTCCGACCGGCGGCGCAGGGCGAGCCGGGTCTGGGGGCTGGTGACGCGCACGCGCTGGTTCACCGGTGCGCGCCGCCTTCCCTTGCGGCCTGGAGGAGCCGTTCGCGCAGGAGCCGGGAGTGGCGGCGGCTGACAGGGACCTCGCCGGGCTCGGTGACGGCGACGAGGCCGGCGGTGGAGGTGACGCGCAGTTCGGTGACGGCGGCGAGGTTGATGAGGAACGAGCGGTGCGCGCGCACGAAACCGGCGGCGTCCCAGACCTGTTCGAGGTAGGTGAGGGACTGGCGGAGCAGGTGCGAGCCCTGGCTGGAGTGGAGGCGCACGTAGTCGCCGTGGGCTTCGGCGTAGGCGATGTCGTCGCGGCGCACGAACACGGTGCGCCCGGCGAGCTCGACCTGGACGACGGCGAGGTCGTCGGCCTTGTCCCCCACCACGGGTCCGGAGCGGCGGCCGCCGATGCGGGCCACGGCCTCGGCGAGGCGTTCGGGCCGGAAGGGCTTGAGGAGGTAGTCGGCGGCGCCGAGGCCGAAGGCCTCCACGGCGTGGTTGTCGTAGGCGGTGACGAACACGATCTCGGGCGGGTCGGAGAGGCGCCGGAGGATGCGGGCCACGTCCATGCCGGTGAGGCCGGGCATCGCGATGTCGAGGAACGCGGCGTCGAACGAGCCGGAGCCGAGGAGGCGCACGGCCTCGTCGCCGCCGGCGGCGGCCACGACCTCGCCGACGGCGGGCAGCTCGGCGAGCTGCCCGGCGAGTTCGATGCGGGTGGAGGGCTCGTCTTCGACGACGAGCACGCGCAGCAGGCTCATCAGCGTCTCTTCCGGTTCGGGGAAAGGGCCGCGAAGCGGACCGGATCGGTGGTGCGGGCGGGGCGGCCCCTCCGGCGGGCGCGAACCGAGTTCGCGTTCGGCGGGATGTCGGACCCGTGTGGGAGCGTCGTCCTATTTCCCTGGTTGGTCGGAGGTGGATGCGGGTGGGAAGGGGCATGCCCTATGGCCGCGGCGCCGCTCATACGTGCACCCCTCTCGCGTAGCGGGGGATCCGCACCGTGGCTTTGGTCCCCTCCCCCGGGGCGGTGTCGAGCCACAGGCCGTACTCGGGGCCGTAGACCGCGCGCAAGCGCCGGTCCACATTGGCCAGACCGATGCGGCCGGCGCCCTGGCGGCTCCCCGCGAGGATCGCCTTCGCCGTCTCCGGCTCCATGCCGGCGCCGTCGTCCTCGACCTCGATGACGCACAGCGCGCCCTCGGAGAACCCGCGCACGGCGATGTGCCCGGTGCCGGGCTTGGACTCGAAGCCGTGGCGCACGGCGTTCTCCACGATCGGCTGCACCACCAGGAACGGGATGGGCACGGGCAGGACCTCCGGGGCGATGCGGACGGTGATGTCGAGGCGGTCGTCGAACCGGGCACGCTGCAGCTCGAGGTACGTCTGCACCGCCTGCAGCTCATCGGCGACCGTGGCGTAGTCGCCGGTGTTCGCGAACGAGTACCGCAGGTAGTCCGAGAAGTCGGTGAGCAGTTCGCGGGCCCGCTCGGGGTCGGTGCGGGTGTGGGCGCTGATCGCGGCCAGGGCGTTGTGCATGAAGTGCGGCGAGATCTGGGCCCGGAGCGTGCGCAGGTCGGCCGCCGCGATCCGCTCGCGGGCCCGGTCCAGGTCGGCGTGGTCGAGCGCGGTCGCCACGAGATGCGCGGCCTCGGCGACCTCCGCATCGCTCACGTCCCCCGCCACGAGCAGGCACCCGGCCAGGTCCCCCGAGACGATCAGCGGCGAGGCCCGCAGCGGCGGCGCCGTCACCGGCTCCAGTACGTCCAGGGTCTCGACCAGCAGGCTCTGGGCCGCGGCCGGGTCGAGGTTCCCGGCGACGGTGATGACCCGGTCGCAGTCGGCCAGCGCCACCGCGTCGGCCGCGAGGAGCTTCGCGAGGCGGCGGGCCGCGAGCGGCGCGCCCTTGCCGTTGAGGCCGTCGACGAGGGCTTCGCCGACCTGGCGGGAGAGCCGCAGGGCCGCGAGCGCGCCGGAGCCCAGCGCGCGTCGGCGCGTCGAGGCGAGCCTCGAAGCGCGGATCGAAGCGGAAAGGCGACCGGGGATCACCCGTTCACTGTAACGGGGCCCACAATGAGAGCGGGGAGGGCCGCCCCGGCCCTCCCCGCCCCTGGGGCGGCTCAGTGACTCGCGGCCCGCTCAGAGCCCGCGCCGGTCAGCGCCCTCACCTGGAGGGTCGCGAACTTGTCGGTGCGGGACTCGTCGCTCATCAGCGTGCCGACCACGGCGCAGACGAGACCGAGCGGGATGGAGACCAAGCCAGGGTTCGACATCGGGAACCATGCGATGTCGACCCCTTCGCCGAGCAGCGAAGTTTCGGTTCCGGAGAACACCGGAGAGAACACCACCAGGGTGAGCGAGGCGATCAGGCCGCCGTAGATCCCCCACAGTGCGCCGCTGGTGTTGAACCGCTTCCAGAAGAGGCTCAGCAGCAGCGTCGGCAGGTTCGCGGAGGCGGCCACCGCGAAGGCGAGGCCCACCAGGAACGCGACGTTGAGGTTCTGGGCGAAGATCGCCAGGACGATCGCGACGACGCCGATGCCGATCGAAGCGAGCTTCGCGACGCCGACCTCCTCGCGTTCGGTGGCCTTGCCGTGGCGGATGACGCTGTTGTAGAGGTCGTGCGCCAGCGAGGACGACGAGGCGATCACCAGGCCCGAGACCGTGGAGAGGATCGCCGCGAACGCCGCCGAGGCGATGACCGCGAGCATGACCGCGCCGAGCGTGGACCCGCCGACGTCGCCGCCGACCACTTCCGCCAGCTGCGGTGCCGCCGTGTTCCCGGCCGGGTTCTGGGCGGTGATCGCCTCGACTCCGACGATCGCGGCCGCGCCGAAGCCCAGCACGAGCGTCATGAGGTAGAAGGCGCCGATCAGGCCGATGCCCCAGTTGATGGAGCGGCGGGCGACCCGGGCGTCCGGGACCGTGTAGAAGCGGATGAGCACGTGCGGGAGCCCGGCGGTGCCGAGGACCAGCGCGAGGCCGAGGCTCACCAGGTCGAGCTTGTTCCACATGGTCTGGACCGCGTCGCCCGGCACCTCCACGCCGTAGCGCAGCCCCGGTTCGAGGAAGGCCGCGCCCTGGCCGGAAGCGTGTGCGGCGTCGCCGAGCAGCTCGGAGACGTTGAAGCCGTACTGGCCGAGGACCATGAGCGTCAGGACGGCCGCACCGCCGACCAGGACCATCGCCTGGAAGATCTGCACCCAGGTGTTGCCCTTCATGCCGCCCAGGGCCACGTAGAGGGTCATGATGAGCCCGACGAGGACGATGCCGGCGATCTTGGCGGTCGCGGCGTCCATGCCGAGGTACGTCTCGCCCTCCTTGATGCCGAGGAGCAGCGCGATGAGCGCGCCCGCGCCGACCATCTGGGCGAGCAGGTAGAAGATCGAGACGCTGAGGGTCGACACCGCGGCGGCCGTGCGGACCGGGCGCTGGCGCATCCGGAACGACAGGACGTCGGCCATGGTGAACCGGCCGGTGTTGCGGAGCATCTCGGCGACGAGCAGGAGCGCCACGAGCCACGCGACGAGGAAGCCGATCGAGTACAGGAACCCGTCGTAGCCGAACAGGGCGATCGTGCCGGCGATGCCGAGGAACGAGGCGGCCGACATGTAGTCGGAGGCGATCGCGAAGCCGTTCTGCCACGCCGAGAAGCTGCGGCCGCCGGAGTGGAAGTCGGTGGCGGTGCGGGTGTAGCGGTGGCCCCAGACGGAGATCGCGATGGTCACGGCCACCGTGAGCAGGAACAGGACCATGGTCAGGGTGCGGCCGGTGTTGTCGGCCTGTGCGAGGAGGTCCATCAGCGGTCCTCTCCGTAATGGATGGCGTCGTGGAGCTCGATCGCCTTCGGGTCGTAATTGCGGGCGGCGTAGCGCGAGTAGCCCCACGCGATGCCGAAGGTGGAGAGGAACTGGCCGAGGCCGAGGAGCAGCGCCACGTTGATGTTGCCGAAGAGGACGGTGCCCATGAAGTCCCGGGCGTACGCGGAGAGGAAGACGTACAGCAGGTACCAGGCGAGGAACGCGATCGTCGCGGGCACGATGAAGCGGAAGAGGCGGCGCTTGAGGTCGACGAAGCGGGGGTCGTCGTGCATCGCCGCCAACTGGTCCTCGGAGACCTCGGGCGGGGGTCCGTCGCGGGTGGGGGTCGTAGCCATCGGGCCGTTCCTCCTTGAAGGGCTTGATGCTGGGCTTGTCCCAGTCCTTGCCCGGGCCGACGTTTCTGGCGCGAGTCGGTCCGGTGACGGGTTTACAAGCAACCTAGGAGGCGCACGGGGCAGAGTGAAGCATTGCTGTGACGCGTGTCGCCGGGGGGCTCGCTTCCTGCGGTGAAGGCCCCGATGAGCGGTCGGCGAACGGTCGGCGAACGGTACTCCGGGTTTCGGCGGCGCGAACGATGAATCCGGCGAAGGGATCTCGTCTGTACCGGTGAAGGCGTTGGAACACCGAAAGGACCGCACGATGGCGAGCAAGATGATCTTCCTGAACCTGCCCGTGAACGACCTGGACGCCGCCAAGGCGTTCTACGAGGCGCTCGGCTGGAGCATCAACCCGGACTTCACCGACGAGAACGCCGCCTGCGTCGTCGTCGACGACAACATCTGCCTGATGCTGCTGACCAAGGAGTTCTACTCCACGTTCGCCGAGCGGCCGATCGCCGACACCACCGCGTTCTCGGCCGCCGCGTACGCGCTGGCGCTGCCGGACCGCGAGGCCGTCGACGAGCTCACCGACGCCGCCCTCAAGGCCGGCGGCACCGAGGAGACCTCCAAGCAGGACCGCCGCGCCCAGGAGGCCGAGGTCGGCATGTACGGCCGCACCTTCCTCGACCTCGACGGCCACCAGTGGGAACCGTTCTACATGCCGTACGGCTCCTGACGCCGCTCCGGTTCGGCTCGGCCGTCAGGCCGAGTCGCCGGTGCGCCCGGAGCCGTCTCGGGCCGGGAGACCCGAAGGGCCGCCACGCGAACGCGTGGCGGCCCTTCGGCTCGCTGTCAGCCGGGCGGCGGCTGCGGTGGGGCTCCCGGCGGGAACTGCGGCGGTTGCGCCCCAGGCGGATACGGCGGCTGCCCGGGCGGCGGGTGTCCCTGCCATTGCTGCTGCGGTCCGCCGGGCGGCGGGTACATCTGCGCTGCGTAGGGCTGCTGCCGCTTCTTCGACGAGTTCGCGACGAGCACGACCGTCAAGACGACCCCGACGATCACCGCGAACAGGCCGAGCAGGATGAGCACATGCCAGGGTCTCAGGGCGCCCAAGTCGCGGCCTCCGCTCGGGGACTCTTGCAGATCGGAACGCTCATCCTGCCACCCTTCCACATCGGTGCTCCGTGCGAGGCCGGCGGCAACGCACTTACATCATGTCAGTCGCAGCAACCGGATCGAGGTCCGCACGCGCCACAATCGGCAGGGCTCGGCGCGAATCCCTAAGAGTGGACGCAGAACTCGTTGCCCTCGGGGTCGCCCATGACGATCCAGGCGGCGCCGTTCTCGTCGAAGCGGTCGCTGAGGCGGGTGCCGCCGAGGGCTTCGAGGCGTTGGACCTCGGGTTCGATGTTGTCGCGGCCCACGTGGAGGTCGAGGTGGAGGCGGTTCTTCACGGTCTTGGCCTCGGGGACCTGCTGGAAGAGGATCCGCATGCCCTGGCCGGCGTCCGAGGCCGGGTCGAAGGGGTCGTCCGGGTTGCGGACGGCGGCGAGGGTCTTCCAGGCGTGGTGTCCGTCGACCTCGGTGAGGAGGTCTGCGGTGACGACCCCGTTCGCGAGCAGGCCCGCGATGAACGACGAGTGGTCCTCGACCTGGTAGCCCATCGCCTCGGCCCAGAAGGCCGCGAGGCGGTGCGGGTCGGTGCAGTCGACGACGATCTTGAAGTGAACAGGCATACCGCCCACGGTAAGCCCGGGGTACGACAGCCGCCCCGCTCCTTGCGAAACCGTCGCGGGGCGGCCCTCGGCCTACTCGCGGTACTCGTTCGGAAGGCCGAAGAGCGGGAAGAGCTTCGGGGTGTCCAGGAAGTAGTTGAGGCCCGAGATCTTGCCGCCCTCGAGTTCGAGGACGGTGATCGACCACGGCTCCCAGAGTCCGGGCGTGCCGCTCGGCTTGTAGTGGCCGAACGCCGGGAGGCCGTTGGCGCTGACCGGGACGAGCTTGGAGCCCTCGCAGCCCTTGCCGGCGGTGAGCATGAACTCGGCGACGCTCGCGTGCCCTTGGACCCACAGCGGGATCGGCGGCATCGAGAGGGCCACGTCCTGCGTGCACAGGGCCGTGAGCGCGTCCATGTCGTACGCCTCGAAGGCGCTCACGTAGCCGTCGACGAGCTTGCGGAGCTCGGCGTCGTCGATCGTGTAGGACGCCTCGGGGGTAGCGTGCACCTGCTCCATGGTGGCCTTGGCGCGCTGCAGCGCCGAGTTGACGCTCGCGGGGCTCAACTGGAGGGCCTCGGCGGTCTCGGCGGCCGAGAAGCGCAGCACCTCGCGCATGAGCATCACCGCGCGCTGCTTCGCGGGCAGGTGCTGGACGGCGGCGACGAACGCGAGCCGCAGCGTGTCCTTGGCTTCGGCGGCCGCCGCCGGGTCGGCCCCGAAGGCCATCGAGTCGGGGATCGGCTCGACCCACAGGTAGTCGGGCTCGGGCGCGGGCAGGGGCGTGCCGGCGTCGGAGGCGGGGGCCAGGTCCATCGGGCGGGCCCGGCGCTGCGGGCCCTTGATCATGTCGAGGCACACGTTCGTGGTGATCTTGTAGAGCCAGGAGCGCAGTGAGGAGCGGCCCTCGAAGGCGTCGTGGGACTTCCACGCCCGCGTGAAGGCCTCCTGCACGGCGTCCTCGGCCTCGAACGAGGAGCCGAGCATGCGGTAGGCGTACGCGCAGAGTTCACGCCGGTGGGGTTCGAACTCGGCGAGCACCTCGTCTTTGATCGCAACGTTCATGATCACAGCCTCGCACAGGCCACCGACATCCGCCGAGACGGTTTCGGAAATCTGATTCGCCAGGCCGTAAGGTGCCCGAATACACCCTTGTGGTGCAACGAAAGGCTATTTGTCCCGGCGGTGGTCGACCATCCAGCGCTCGAACGCGTCGGCGTCCATCGGCCTGGCGAAGTGCCAGCCCTGCCCGGCGTGGCAGTTCCAGTCCTCCAGCTGCTTGCGGACCTTCTCGTCCTCCACGCCCTCGGCGACGACCTCGACGTCCAGGGCCCGGCCCAGGTCGATCGTGGTCGAGACGATCGCGGCGTTGTCCGGGTCGTCGATCAGCGTGGTCACGAAGGACTTGTCGATCTTGATCTCGGTCACCGGCAGCCGCCGCAGGTGCTGCATCGAGGAGAACCCCGTGCCGAAGTCGTCGAGGCTGATGCCCACCCCGAGGTCGGAGAGGCGCTGCACGTTGACGACGACGCGGCGCGGGTCGGCCATGAGCGCGGACTCGGTGATCTCCAGCTGGAGCTTCGCCGCGTTCACCCCGTAGGCGTCGATCCGCTCGGTCAGGAAGTCGGTGAACTCGGGCGACTGGAGGTCGCGCACCGAGACGTTCACGGCCATGCGCAGGTCGTAGCCCGACTCGTTCCAGGACCGGAGCTGGCGCAGGGCGATGTCGACGACCCGCTCGGTGAGCATCCGCATCACCGAGGAGTGCTCGGCGGTCTCGATGATCTCGGCGGGGTTGACGATCCCGCGCTCGGGGTGGTGGTAGCGCAGCAGGGCCTCGGCACCGATGACCTCGCCGTCGGCCAGGCGCACCTGCGGCTGGTAGTAGAGGTTCACGCCCGGCGAGTCGGGGTGGTCGAGGGTGCGGCGCACGTCGCCGAGGAGCAGCAGCCGCTCGGGCGAGTTGTGGTCGAACTCGGGCGCGTAGCGGGCGAACGAGGAGGCGCGCTGCTTCGACTCGTACATCGCGATGTCCGCGTGGCGGAACAGGGTCTGGAAATCGGAGCCGTCGTCGGGATAGACCGCGACGCCGACCGACCCGTCCACTTCGACGCTGGCGTCGCCGAGGACGATCGGGGCGTCCAGGCGGGCGCGGATCTCGCGGGCGCACTCCATCGGGTCGGTCATGCCGTCCAGTTCGGACCACATGAACGCGAACTCGTCGCCGCCGAGGCGCGCGATCGCCTTGCCCTTGGGCTTGTCCGCCTCGAAGCGGTGCGCGAGCTCGATGAGCAGCTGGTCGCCGACCACGTGGCCGAGCGCCGAGTTGACGTCGGCGAACCGGTCGAGGTCGAGGATGAGGACCGCGACGGCGGTCCCGGTCTCGGCGGCGTCCGTGAGCTTCCCGTCGACGGCCTGCTGGAAGCCCTTGCGGTTGAGCAGGCCCGTGAGCGGGTCGTGGTCGGCCTGGCGCTCGCGGTCGGCGGCGGTCTGGAGGATGCGGTACACGGCGAAGATGGGGATCGCCGAGGCCGCCACCAGCCACCAGGAGGACATTGCGGCGGTCGCGACGATGGGCGCGATCGCGATCTGCGTGGCGCGCAGCGCCCACTCGCTCTTGAACCACTGCCAGAACGGGGAGACCCACCCGTCCCCGGTGCGGAGGCCGTGCCGGGCCGCGACGAGCGCGAAGCTCGTCAGGGTCCAGACCGATCCGGCCGCGAAGATGGCGAGCAGCTGCTCAGCCGTACCGGACCAGGCATGGGGCCCGGTGAAGGCCGCCCAGACGCCCCAGGCGAGCACCAGCGCCACGCCCTGCTGGGCGACGTTGAAGACCGCCCGCCACAGGGAGGCCTTGAGCTGCACCATCAGCATGCCGATGGCCGCCGACTGGACGATCAGCGCGGGAAGGAAGCCCCAGGTGATCATGGTGGCGAGGACGTACACGAGGTAGATCGAGGCCATCGGCGACATCCACAGCCCGCCCCAGCGGGTCGGGCGCAGCTCCGCGACCATGGCCAGGCCGGCGGTGAGCCAGAAGGCGAAGGGCACGCCGAACCAGCCGCCCGCAGGCGCGCTGCTCGTCACGGTCACGGCGACGGCACCGGCGATCGCGACTATCGCGACCGCCGACATGAAGCCGTAATACCGGCCCGGATGCTCCTTAGGCGCAGTGTTGCGCATGAGCGTCGTGGCCATTTCGCTCCTCCCACTGCCGCGCCGTCTCCGGGAGACGCGCCAGAATCCCCCGGGGTCGGTCGCGGCCGACTCCTCTGTCATATCGCGAATTCCGCTCCCAGACAACGCCGGGAGCACATGCGGCACACTTGTGACCAGGCGCGACATGCCAATTACAGAAACCGTTATCCGGTGTTCACTGCTGCGTCTCCCGTGGTCGGTTCCAGGCGTCGGCGGCCCTTTCGGGCGATGGGTGCCGGCCCGTTGGTACGGCAAGGGGCGAGCTCCACGAGATGACTCTGCCCTGAACTAACGAGTCTCCCCCCGTAGAGGAATACGGATCGTTACCGACTTGTGATCATTCTGGTTCGTTCTCGGCATCGGAAGTTTCCGGTGCGGACAAGCCGTCTGCAAGCAGCGCCGCGAACTCCTCGCCGCGCACGATCCGGACGCCGAGCGCCACGGCCTTGTCGTACTTCGAGCCGGGCTTGTCCCCCGCGACGACCGCGCTGGTCTTCTTGGACACCGAACCGGAGACCTTGCCGCCGCGGGCCTTCACGGCGGCCGCGGCGCCCTCGCGGGTGTAGTCGGGGATGCCGCCGGTGATGACCAGCGTGAGGCCCTCGAGGGTCTGCGGGAGCGCCTCCGAGGGGTCGGGGGCGTCGTCCTGCATCCGCACCCCCGCCTCGCGCCAGCGCTCGACGATCGCGCGGTGCCAGTCGACGGCGAACCAGTCCTTGATGGCGGCGGCGATGGTGGGGCCGACGCCGTCCACTGCGGCCATCTCGGCCTCGTCGGCGTTGGCGATCAGGTCGAGGTCGCGGAAGTGCTCGGCGAGGGCCTGGGCGGCGACGGGGCCGACGTGGCGGATCGAGAGGGCGTTGACGACGCGCCACAGGGGCTGCTTCTTGGCGGTCTCGAGGTTCTCGAGCATCTGGACGGCGGTCTTCTTCGGCTCGCCGTTCTTGTTGGCGAAGTAGGCGACGACCTTGTCCTCGCCGGTCTTGGGGTCGGGTTTGGGCAGGCCCGTGTCGGGGTCGCGCACGACCACCTGGATGGGCAGGAGGTCCTCCATCTTGAGGTCGAAGACGCCGCCCTCGTCGACCAGCACGGGGTCGGCGCCGAGCGGTTCGACGAGCGCGGCGCAGGCGATGTAGCCCATGCGGTCGACGTCGAAGCAGGAGCGGCCGGAGAGGTAGGCGAGGCGTTCGCGCAGCTGGCCGGGGCAGGAGCGGGCGTTCGGGCAGCGCAGGTCCACGTCGCCTTCGGCGGCCGGAGCGAGCACCGAGTCGCATTCGGGGCAGCGCTCGGGCATCACGAACTCGGTCTCGTCGCCGGTGCGGGCGGCTTCGACGGGCGCGACGACCTCGGGGATGACGTCGCCGGCCTTGCGGACGACGACGGTGTCGCCGATCCTGACGCCCTTGGCCTTCACCTGGTCGGCGTTGTGGAGGGTCGCGAACTCGACTTCGGAGCCGGCGACGCGCACGGGTTCGAGCACGGCGTAGGGGGTGGCGCGGCCGGTGCGGCCGATGGAGACCTTGATGTCGAGGAGTCTGGTGTTGACCTCCTCGGGCGGGAACTTGTACGCGACGGCCCAGCGGGGGGTGCGGGAGGTCGCGCCGAGACGGCGCTGCACGGCGATCCGGTCGATCTTGATGACGACACCGTCGATCTCGTGGACGAGTTCGTGGCGCTGCTCGCCGAACTCGGCGATGTAGTCGAAGGCCTCGTCGATCGTGGCGACGACGCGCCAGTAGGGGCTGGTGGGCAGGCCCCAGGCGTCGAGCGCGGCGTAGGAGTGGGACTGCGACTCGGGTTCGAAGCCGCGCAGGGCGCCGAGGCCGTGGGCGATGAAGCTGAGGGGGCGCTCGGCGGTCTTCGCGGCGTCCTTCTGGCGCAGGGAGCCGGCGGCGGCGTTGCGCGGGTTGGCGAACGGGGCCTTGCCGGCGGCGACCTGGGACTCGTTGAGGCGCTCGAAGTCGGCGCTCGGGAAGTAGACCTCGCCGCGGACTTCGAGGAGTTCGGGCACGTCGTAGCCTTCGGCGGCGGTGAGCCGCTGGGGGACGGCGCTGATCGTGGCGACGTTCGCGGTGACGTCCTCGCCGGTGACGCCGTCGCCGCGGGTGGCGGCGCGGGCGAGGCGGCCGTGCTCGTAGACGAGGTCGACGGCGAGGCCGTCGATCTTGACCTCGCAGAGGTAGGGCTCGCCGGGGACCTCGGCGGTGATGCGGTCGGCCCAGGTGCGGACCTCGTCGAGGCTGAACACGTCTTGGAGGCTGAGCAGCTTCTCGAGGTGGGTGACGGGCGTGAACGCCTCGGAGAAGGTGCCGACCTGCTGCGTGGGCGAGTCGTTGCTCTGCAGCTCCGGGTAGGCCGTCTCGATGTCGATGAGCTCGTGGAAGAGCTCGTCGAACTGGCTGTCGGAGATCGTGGGCTCGGCGAGGTAGTACCGCTTCCGATGCTCGGTGATCTCCGCGGCCAGCGTCTCGTGGCGCTCGCGGGCGCGGGAGAACTCGGGGTCTGCGGTCCGGTCGGTGCCGTCCAGGTCTGCGTCAGTCGTGCTCACGGCCCCATTGTGTCAGCTGGGTCCGACGTTTCGGGGAGGCCGAAGCCTTATGCAACCGGTCACCTCGCGTTCACGTCGTGATTGCCTCACTTACCCCGGGGACCGGAAGGATCGGCCGCGTACGGCCCGTACGACCCCCGAAACGCCCCTTGCAAGACCCAGTCTCGAAAGCCCAGTCTCAAAGGAGTCCGGATGGCGATCACGTCGATCGGCGGCTCGAACCGCCGCAGCTTCCTGCGCCGAGGCGCGACCGCCGCCGGTGCGAGCCTCTTCGCGGTCGCCGCGATGGAGGGCCTGTCGATCCGCGCGGCCAACGCGAAGGACGGCGAGAAGGACCGCGGCTGCCCCGACAACGGCGGCTACGGCGAGCTGCGGGAGCGCACGCGCACCGACCCGGAGACCGGGTTCTCGCAGACCCTCTGGCTCCCCGAGGACTTCGACTTCAAGGTGTTCGCGGTGGCCGCGTCCCCGATGCGGGACGGCAACCGCACCCCGCTCGCGCACGACGGCATGGCCTGCTTCCCGACCGGGCGGCGCGGCGAATGGCGGCTCGTGCGCAACCACGAGGAGCGCAACGAACCCGGCGTGGGCGTCCCGGCCGGGAGCCCCGAGCGTCGCTACGACGAGCTCGCAGGCGGCGGGACCACGACGATGAGCGTCCGCTGGGAACGCGGCGAGCCGCACTTCGAGGAGGCCTGGCAGTCCCTGTCGGGCACGATCGTCAACTGCGCGGGCGGGCCGACCCCGTGGGGTTCGTGGCTCTCCTGCGAGGAGACCACGGCCGGCACGGGCGCCGGCTGGGCGGCCGAGCACGGCTACGTGTTCGAGGTGCCCTCCGCCGAAGAGGGCGAGACGAAGCCGGTGCCGCTCAAGGAGATGGGCCGGTTCGTGCACGAGGCGGTGGCCGTGGACCCGCGCTCGGGCGTGGTCTACGAGACCGAGGACCAGCACACTTCCGGGTTCTACCGGTTCCTGCCGAACGTGCCCGGCGACCTCGCCGAGGGCGGGCAGCTGCAGATGCTCAAGATCGTCGACTCGTGGAACTACGACACCCGCACCGGCCAGCGCGCCGGGAAGGGCCTGTACGCGGAGTGGGTCGACATCGACGACCCGGACCCGGCCGGCGCCGAGGAGGACCCGCTCGCGGTGTTCAACCAGGGCTGGGCTCGGGGCGCGGCGGTGTTCGGGCGGCTCGAGGGCTGCTTCTACGGTGACGGCGCGGTGTACATCGCGTCCACTTCGGGCGGTGACGAGGGCGAGGGCCAGCTGTGGGAGTACCGGCCGCGCGGGCACAAGGGCGGCACGCTCAAGCTGGTGTTCGAGTCGCCTGACGCGGAGCTCTTGTCCTATCCGGACAACATCACGGTCTCGCCGAGCGGGAATCTGATCCTGTGCGAGGACACGAGCCGGGACCTGCCCGCGATGCGGGGCCTGACGCGGGACGGGGAGATCTTCCCGCTGGTGTACCACGAGGGCAGGACCGAGTGGTGCGGCGCGACGTTCTCCCCTGACGGCAAGGTGCTGTTCGCGAACATGCAGGGCGCGACGCGCGGCGAACTGGGCGACCCGGCGCTGGAACCGGGACGCACCATCGCGATCTGGGGGCCTTGGAGCATGGGCGTCCTCTAGGACTGAACCTCCCGAGAACTGAACCTCCCGAAAAGGCCGGCCGCGCAGCAATCGTCCCCGCTGCGCGGCCGGTCCTCGCTGTCTTCACCCATGGACGCGGCCGGTGTCGCGAGCGGCGCATCGGGCGCGTCGGACGGTGGTTTCGCCATGAGCGGGCATCGGTTCGGGATAGTATTTCACCATGCGATGAATTACGTGGTACGGTGAATTCATCAACCATTGAATTCCTGGAGGCTCCCATGCCACCCACCCCGCAGACCGCCATAGCCGTCGACGACCTCGTCGTCGACCGCGGCGGGCAGCCCGTTCTCAAAAGCGTCTCGACCCGCATCGCGGCAGGGTCGGTCACCGGCCTGCTCGGGCCCTCGGGCTCGGGCAAGACCACGTTCATCCGCGCCGTCGTCGGCACGCAGAAGGTGCGGTCCGGCACCGTGGAGGTGCTCGGCCGCCCGGCGGGCTCGAAGCCGCTGCGCAGCCGCGTCGCCTACGTGACCCAGGACGCCTCGATCTACCGCGACCTCTCGGTGAAGGCCAATGTGGCCTACTTCGCGGCGCTCTACGGCCGCAACCGCTCCGAGGCCATGGCCGCCATCGAGCGCGTCGGCATGGGCGACCATGCGCACAAGCTCGCCGGGAACCTCTCCGGCGGCCAGAAGACCCGCACCTCGCTCGCGTGCGCGCTCGTCATCGAACCTGAGGTGCTCGTCCTCGACGAGCCGACCGTCGGGCTCGACCCGGTGATCCGCGAGGAGCTGTGGGACCAGTTCCGCACCCTCGCGAAGCAGGGGGCGACGCTGCTGGTCTCCAGCCACGTGATGGACGAGGCCGACCGGTGCGACCGGCTCCTGCTGCTGCGCGAGGGCCGCTTCATCGCCGACGACACCCCGGCCGACCTGCGCGCCGCCACGGGCACCGCGAATCTCGAAGCGGCGTTCCTCCACCTCATCCGCGAACTCGAGAAGGCGAACTGACATGTCGCTGCGCATCACCTTCATCACCGCCGGGCGGATCCTGCGCCAGCTCCTCAACGACCGCCGCACGGTCGGGCTCGTCCTCGCCGTGCCCGCGCTCATCATCGCCCTGATCAGCGCCATCATGGACGACGCTCCCGAGGTCTTCGACAAGATCGGCCTGATCCTGCTGGCCGCCTTCCCGTTCATGCTGATGTTCATGATCACCTCGATCACGCTGCTGCGCGAGCGCACCGGCGGCACGCTGGAGCGGCTCATGACGACGCCGACCGGGAAGCTCGACCTCGTGAGCGGGTACGCGCTGGCGTTCGGGGCCGCGGCCGCAGCGCAGACGGCGGTCGCCGCGGCGGTCGCGTTCCTGTTCCTCGACCTCGACACCGCCGGCCCGACCTGGGCGGTGTTCCTCATCTGCATCGTGACCGCCGCGCTCGGGATGGCCTTGGGGCTCTTCGTGTCCGCGTTCGCGACCACCGAGTTCCAGGCCATCCAGTTCATGCCGGTGTTCGTCGTCCCGCAGCTGTTCCTGTGCGGGCTGATCTGGCCGGCCGACCAGATGGCCGGGTGGCTCCAAGCGGTCTCGGACGCGCTGCCGCTCACCTACGCCGTCAAGGCGCTCACCGAGGTCCAGTTCAACCCTGAGGTCACCGCCGACATGTGGGGCGATCTCGCGATCGTGGCCGCTGCGGCGCTCGTCGCAACGGCCCTCGGAGCCGCGACCCTGCGGCGGCGCACGAACTAGGGTGCATGCGTGGCCAGAACGAAGCGCGCCGGACGGCGGACCGGCAATCCCGACACCAGAGCCGAGATCCTGGCCGCCGCCCGGCGGCTGTTCGCCGCCGAGGGCTTCGAGTCGATATCGATGCGGCGCATAGCCGCCGAGGCCGGGGTGGACCCTTCGCTGATCCACCACTACTTCGGGTCGAAGGACGACCTGTTCCTCGCCGCGATCGAGCTGCCGCTGGACCCGGCCCCCGAGGTCGCGGCCGTGCTCGCGCAGGGCGGCGTCGAAGGCGCCGGCGGGCGGCTCATGCACGCGTTCGTGACGATCTGGGACGGCCCGCACCAGGACAAGCTCCTGGCCGTGGTCCGCACCAGCCTGTCCAAGCCCGCGATGTCGTTCGTACTGCGGCAGCTGTTCGAGCACCGGATCGTGAAGGCCGTGGAGAGCATCCTCGGCGGCGAGGTCGACCACATTCCGGCACGTGCGAGTTTCATCGCCAGCCAGGTGTTCGGGCTGGTCGTGGCCCGGTACATCCTCAAGCTCGAACCGGTCGCGTCCCTGAGCGCGGACCAGCTCGCGGTGACGATCGGCCCGACCATCGACCGGTACCTGACGATGCCGATCGAGCACCTCCTGGCCGGCAAGGAGAAGTGAGCCGCGCTCGCGCGGTTCGGGGCCTGAGGCGGGCCGACCTTAGACTGGCCGCATGCCGATCGTCGACAGCGCCATCTACCGCAAGGGCGTGCGCGAGTCGCACCACGTGACCCTCGACCAGACCTTCGAGGACCTCCACGAGCACGGCGGCTTCGCCTGGATCGGCCTCTACCGGCCCACCGGGGCCGAGCTCGCCGCCGTCGCCGAGGAGTTCGAGCTGCACCACCTCGCGATCCACAACGCCACCACCGGCCACCAGCGCCCCAAGCTCGAGCGCTTCGGCGACAGCACCTTCGTGGTCCTGCGCCCGGCCCGGTACCTGGAGGCGACCGAGCAGGTCGAGTTCGGCGAGGTGCACCTGTTCATCGGCCCGAACTTCGCCATCACCGTCCGCCACGCCGAGTCCCCCGACCTCGCGCAGGTCCGCAGGCGGCTCGAGGCCGACCCGGAGCTGCTGGCGCTCGGGCCGCAGGCGGTCCTGTACGCGGTGCTGGACGTGGTCGTGGACGGCTACAACCCGGTCGTCGACGGCATGGAGGACGACATCGACGAGATCGAGGACGAGCTGTTCTCCGGCGATCCCGACGTCGCCCGCCGCATCTACGAGCTCGCCCGCGAGGCGATGGCGTTCCAGCGGGCCACGCACCCGCTCGTGCGGATGTTCCGGGCCCTGGAGGCCGGGTACGACAAGTTCGACGTCGACATCGAGCTCCGGCGGGACATGCGGGACGTGCTCGACCACGTGCTGCGCATCGTCGAGCGCGCCGACACCTTCCGGGCGCTGCTGGAGAACGCGCTCACCGTCCACTCCACACTCGTGACGCAGGCGCAGAACGAGGAGATGCGGCAGCTCTCGCACGCGAGCATCGAGCAGGGCGACCAGGTCAAGAAGATCTCCTCCTGGGCGGCGATCCTGTTCACGCCGGGCCTCGTGGCCGGGATCTACGGCATGAACTTCACGCACATGCCGGAGCTGTCCTGGGCGCTCGGCTACCCGATGGCCATGGGGCTGATGCTGCTCTCGGCCGGGCTGCTGTACGTGGTCTTCAAGCGCCACAACTGGCTCTAGGGCCGCCTAGGCCGTGGCGACGTCGAACGCGGAGCCGATCAGGTAGGTCGCGGCCATCGTCGCCGCGCCGACCGACATGACCCGCAGCATCGCCTTGCCGCGCGGCGCGCCGCCGAGCTTCGCCGACGTGAAGCCGGTGAGCGCCAGCGCCGCGATGACCGCGACCGCGCAGCCGATCACGCGAATGCCGTGGGGCAGCAGGGTGATCGCCAGTAGCGGGAGCAGTGCGCCGCAGGTGAAGGCGAGGAACGAGGAGAGCGCGGCCTGCCAGGGGTTCGTGAGCTCGTCGGGGTCGAGGCCGTATTCGACCACCGCGTGGGCGCGCAGGGGGTTGCGGCTGGACAGCTCGCGGGCCGCGTTCCGGGCGGTCTTCTCGGAGAGGCCGCGGTCCTGGAGGCTGGTGGCGAGCTCGGCCTCGGCCGCTTCGGGCCGCTCGTCGAGTTCGCGCTTCTCGGCTTCGACCAGGCTCGCCTCGGTGTCGCGCTGGGTCGAGACGGAGGTGTACTCGCCGCCGGCCATCGAGAACGCGCCCGCGACGAGCCCGGCGACGCCCGAGACGAGGATCGTCGTCCGGTCGGCGGTGGCACCGGCGACGCCGATGACTATGCCTGCGACCGAGACGATCCCGTCGTTCGCGCCGAGGACGCCCGCCCGGAGCCAGTTGAGCCGGTTGCCGATCGAGCCGGGGCCGCCGCCGTTGTGCACCGCCGCTTCGTGGTCGTGGTCGTCGTGTCCGCTTTGCGCCATCACGATTCCAGTGAACCACAAGGTTGCAGCCGGTGGGAGTTCTCACAAGACCCCGAGAATTGCGGGGAATCAGGGGAATTGTCCGCCACCTTCAGGCGACGCTCTGTAGTGGACACTTCCCCTGGTTGACGACGGCCGCTATTGTCGGCACTCCCTCCGAAAAGAAGGGGCTCATTTCATGAGCGATCCCGCTGACTCCCCAGCTCCCCGGCCCGAAGACGCCGAAACGGCGCAAGGCGGCACGCCGAGCGTTCCTCCCCAGGATGCGGCGCCGAGCGAAGCGGCCCGGCCCGAGACGCCGATGGGCGACTCCCGCCCCGAAGCCGATGCGACTCCCGGACCCGTTCCGGCGCCATCGGCTCCGCAGCCCCCGGACCCGGCCGAACCGACTCCCCCGCAAGCGGCTCCGCAGCCGCCCGCCGCGGCTGGTCCTGCTTCCCAGCAGGCCGCTCCCGAACCTCCGCCCGCGGCCGAACCGACTCCCCCGCAGGCCGCTGCGCAGCAGGCGCCCGCCGCGACTCCCGCGCCGAGCACTCGCACTCCCGCGCGCGTCCCCGCACCGCCGCAGCAGCACCACCCCGCCGGGCCGCTGACCGCCGCCGAATACCACCGGCAGGCCGCCTACTACGAGCAGATGAACCGGCAGCGGGCGATCGCGCTGCCGCCCAACCCCCGCTGGTACCGCCCCGAAGCGGTCCCGAAACCGGCCATCGTGGTCCTCGTCATCGCCGTGGCCCTGTTCGGCGGCTGGGCCGCGTTCCACTCCACCGGGGTCGGCATCGGCCTCTCGCTCACCGGCATCGCGCTCCTCGCCGTGCCGCTCGCGGCCGGCGACCGGGCGGACCTCGTGCCGCGGCTGCCCGGCGCGGTCCTCGTCGCCGCCCTGTACTCGGTCGCCGCGATCCGCGACGCCGGATGGGTCGTCTTCCTGTGCACGGCCGCCGCGGTCCTCCTCACCCCGCTGGTCCTCACCCCGCAGCGCCGCTTCAGCGGCACCGCCATCACCGTGTTCATGGGCTGGCTCGAAGGCCTGGCCGAAGCGTTCCGGTGGGCCAAACGCGGCCGCCGCGCCAAGGACGGCCGCAGCGACGAACGCAACGCCGCCGGCATGCGCAACCTGTGGGTCGCGCTCATCACCGCCGCGCTGCTCGTCGTCTTCGGCGGGCTCTTCGCCGCCGCCGACAGCACGTTCGCGGACCTCGTCGTGAAGCTCCTGCCCGAGGTCAGCGCGGCCGAGGTCATCCTCAGGCTGCTCTTCGCCGCGTTCCTGTTCCCGCTCGGGCTCCTGTGGGTCTACACGGCGGTCGCGAAGCCGAACTACGACTCCACGCGCCCCGAGGGCGAGCACCGCACGGTCTCGCGGTTCGAGCTCTCAGTGCCGCTGGGGGCGTTGAACCTGCTGTTCGTCGCGTTCATCGCGGTGCAGCTGCGGGTGTTCCTCGGCGGCGAGGCGTACGTCCTGGAGACCAACGGGCTCACCTTCGCCGAGTACGCCCGCAGGGGCTTCTGGCAGTTGAGCTTCGTGTCGGCGCTGTCCCTCGTCGTGATCGCGGTCGCGGCCTGGCTCGCGCCGAAGCGCTCCTACGCCGACCGCTGGACGGCCCGCATCCTCCTCGGCACCCTCTGCGCACTGTCCATGGTGGTCGTCGCCTCGGCGCTGTACCGCATGTACACGTACGCCGAGACGTACGGGCTCACCCGGATGCGCGTGTGGATCTTCACCGTCGAACTCTGGCTGGCGGTCCTGTTCGCACTCGTCATCGTGTGCTGCTGGAAGCTCCGCGCCGCATGGCTGCCGCGCGCAGTGCTCGCCTCGGGAGCGCTGGCGCTGCTCGCCCTGGCCGCGTCGAACCCGGACGCGCTCATCGCCCGCTACAACATCGAGCACGAGCGCCGGCTCGACATCGACTACCTCAGCGGGCTCTCCGACGATGCAGTTCCTGAACTCGCGGCCCTGGAGGGCGATGAGCGCGACTGCGCACTCCAGCGGCCCAGGGACGGCGACGACGACGAGCGCGACCTCATGGCCTGGAACCTCGGCCACCAGCGCGCTGCGGGCATCCTGAAACCGTACGAGGACAGTCGGCTCTGCGACTGGGGCGACACGTACGGCCTCGGCGAGGACGGGATCGACGACGAAGGCGGCGACCCGCCGTCCGCGGACGCGCAGGAGACGGTCGCGCCGGTGGAGCCGGAGATGGAGACGGACATCGCGGCGGCCCCGCCGGCCGCCGGGTTCTTCCAGATCGCGACCTGCGACTCCCTCGACCACGAGACGACGAGCGAATGGCTCGGCGACGAAGTGGACGAGTGGGGCCTCTCGCCCAGCGGTGCCACGAACGCGTTCATCGACACGACGTCCCCTGGCTCCGCGTGGCTCACCTGCGGGTTCTTCGCCGACGGCGTCGCGATCGAGGCGAAGCTCGAGTACACCGATTCGTGGGAGGCCGCCTACGACCGGGTGACGGCCTCGCTCAGCGCCTACAGCGCCGAGGACTGGCTCGTCCAGGAACGCTCGGACAGCTACGTCCTCTCGACCGGCTCCGACGAGGAGCGGCAGTTCCAGTACTACCGGACCACCGAGAACCTGGTCCTCTACGCGTACATCTCGGGCGTCGCGCGCGACGTGGTCTCCGAGGCGGCCGCCGACGACCTCACCGGGCAGATGGAGTCCCTGTACGCGACGTTTGCCTGAGCGAATGTCCAAAGTCACCCTGGGTGGCGCGGCGGCCACTGAGCTGCCGCGCCACCGGCACACGCACTGTCCCGTCTAGACGCGAGCGTGCATCGCTCTTGCCAGTTCCGTTGCGGCCGAATAGCTTCGATGGATGCTGCGAGTGATCGGCGCGGGACTCCCGCGCACAGGGACCATGACCCTCAAGAACGCCCTCGAGACCCTCCTCGGCGCCCCCTGCCACCACATGGCCGAGGTGTTCAACAACCGCGCCGAGACCGACCCGCCGGCCTTCCTGGCGGCCGCGCAAGGCGACTACCCCGACTGGGACGAGCTGTTCACGGGCTACGCCGCCGCAGTCGACTGGCCCTCGTCGGCGTTCCACGCCGAACTGGCCGCGCACTATCCCGACGCCGTCGTCGTGCTCTCCAGGCGCGACAGCTTCGACACCTGGTGGAAGAGCGCCAACAACACCATCCTCAAGGACATCCACGCCGCCGCCGACCTCGTCGGCCCGATCTGGATGGGCATGATCGACGCCATCTGGGACAAGACGTTCGAGGGCGCGGCGCGCGACGACCGCGACGCCGTGGAGGCCGCGTACCACCGCTACCACGACCGCGTGCGCGAGACGATCCCCGCCGAGCGGCTCGTCGAGTTCGAGACCGGCGCCGGCTGGCAGCCGCTGTGCGAGGCGCTGGACCTGCCGATCCCCGAAACGCCGTTCCCGTACCTGAACACGACCAAGGACTGGAACGACCGCGCGAACGCAGTGCCGCCGGGCGGGGTACCCGCTGACGAACCGCAGTCCTGAACGGAGCGTCAGCCGCGGAGCCGCTCGGCGGCTTCGCGGCTGGCCTCCATCGCGAACCGCGCGTAGTCAGGACTGGCCCCGGCCATGCCGCACGTGGTCGCCACGCTCACCTGCTGCGGCAGCTGCTCGGGGCTGAATCCGAGGCGGTTCCACAAGCCGAGCACCCGTTCGGCCGCCTCCTTGGCGACGCCCGGATGGGGCTTGCCGAGCGAGGGCACTACCCCGGCGATGAGGCGGCCGCCGCCGTCGAGGTACTCCCCCAGGGCGTCGACCTTCGGCACGTCGTCGAGGTCGAGCAAGGTGAGGTCGACCGAGAGCGCCTGCGCCCCGGCCTCCTGCAGCAGCTTCACCGGCGCGTCCGGCGAGCAGCAGTGCACGACCACCGGCACGCCGACCTGCTCGATGAGCTCCCGCAGCCGCTCGCGGGCGACCTCGATCGGCACGCGGCGGTAGAAGTCCAGGCCCGACTCGGTGTTCACGCGGCCCGCCAGCGCCGCCGGGAGGCTCGGCTCGTCGATCTGGATCGACAAGGCGGCGTTCGGCATCCGCGCCTGCGCGGCGGCGATGTGGTGGCGCAGGCCCTCGGCGAGGGAGGCGGTGAGGTCGGCGACCGCGCCGGGGTCGGCGAGCATCGCGCCGCCGGTGCGCCGCCACAGGTTGGCGGCGAGGGTGAACGGGCCGACGGCGGTCAGGCGGACCGGACCGGCAATGTCCACTTCATGGAGGGCGTCGAGGTCGCGTTCGAGGAAGTCGAGGGCGCGCCTCGCGTCGCGGCCGGGCAGGTCGGCCAGTTCCCAGCGGAACGCCCACCACTGCACGGGCAGGCCTTCGAGGAGGGCCGCGCCGCGGCCGATCATGTCGGCGCCGAGCCCGCGTCCGGGCAGCTCGGGCAGGAACGGCCATTCGGGGAGCTCCCCGAAGACGATGTTGACGGCCTCTTGGGCGTCCGTGCCGGGCAGGGAGCCGATACCCGTGGCGATCCCGGTCGGCAGCGCGGCTGCTGACAGGTCTTCGGCGGCGAGGTCAGGCACGCGCGGCCTCGCCCGATTCGGCGTTCGCTGCGGCGTAGCCCTGCGTTGCGTCGATGGTGCCCGACGCGAGGACCGCGTCGCCTCGGGCCGCATCGGGGTCGTAGACGACGAGGGCCTGGCCGGCGGCGACGCCGAACGCGGGCTTGTGGAGTGCCGCGGTGAGGCCGCCGTCCTCGGGGGTCACCGTGGCCGGGTAGACCTCGCCGTGGGCGCGGAGCTGGACCTCGGCCGCGAAGGGGCCGGTGCGCTCTTCGGCGAGCCACACCGGCGCGCCGGTGCGGATGCGGTCGACGCGCAGGGCCTCGCGGGGCCCGACCTCGACCCGGTTGTCGACGGGCGTGATCGAGAGGACGTAGCGGGGCTTGCCGTCGGCGGCGGGCCGCTTGAGGCCGAGGCCGTGGCGCTGGCCGATGGTGAACTGGTGGGAGCCGTCGTGGCTGCCGAGGACCTCGCCGGAGGCGGCGTCGACGATCGCGCCCTTCTTCGTGCCCAGCTTGTTCTTGAGGAAGCCGGAGGTGTCGCCGTCACTGATGAAGCAGATGTCGTGGCTGTCGGGCTTCTGGGCGACGGCGAGGCCGCGGGTCTCGGCCTCGACGCGGACCTGGTCCTTCGGGGTGTCGCCGAGCGGGAACATCGAGCCGGCGAGCTGGGCCGGAGTGAGCACGGCGAGCACGTACGACTGGTCCTTGCCGGGGTCGACGGCGCGGCGCAGGAGGCCGTCATTGCCCTTGCGGGCGTAGTGGCCGGTGACGACGGCGTCGAAGCCGAGGGCCATGGCGCGGTCGAGGACGGCGGCGAACTTGATCTTCTCGTTGCAGCGCAGGCAGGGGTTCGGGGTGCGCCCGGCCGCGTACTCGGCGTAGAAGTCCTCCACGACGTCCTCGTGGAAGCGCTCGGCCATGTCCCAGATGTAGAAGGGGATGCCGATGACGTCGGCGGCGCGGCGGGCGTCGCGGGAGTCCTCGATCGTGCAGCAGCCGCGGGCCCCGGTCCGGTAGGTCTGGGGGTTCTTGGAGAGCGCCAGGTGGACGCCGGTGACGTCGTGCCCGGCCTCGACGGCGCGGGCGGCGGCGACGGCCGAGTCGACTCCGCCGCTCATGGCGGCCAGTACTCGCAGTTTCACGCCTTCAACCTTAGGCCGGTGATCCGCGGACGCTAGGAGAGCCCGGCGGTCTTCGCGCGGCGCACGGCTTCGGGCAGGGCCGCCACGAGCGCGTCGACGTCCGCCTTCGTGGTGGGCCAGCCGAGCGTGAACCGCAGGGAGGAGCGGGCGTCGTCGGCGTCGGTGCCCATCGCGAGGAGCACGTGCGAGGGCTGCGCGATGCCCGCCGAGCAGGCCGAGCCTGTGGCGCATTCGACACCGGCGGCGTCGAGGAGCATGAGGAGGGCGTCGCCCTCGCAGCCGGGGAACGAGAAGTGCGCGTTCCCGGGCAGGCGCGCTTCGGGGTCGCCGTTGTAGACCGCCTCGGGGACCGCGGCGCGGATGCGGGCGACGAGGTCGTCGCGCAGCAGCGCGAGCCGCTCGGACTCGGTCTCCTGGGTGCGCACCGCGTGCCCGACCGCTTCGGCGAGCGCGGCGATGCCGGGCACGTCGAGGGTGCCGGAGCGGATCTCGCGCTCCTGGCCGCCGCCGTGGAGGAGCGGGACGGCCTTCACGTCGCGGCGCAGGATGAGCGCGCCGGTGCCGGTGGGGCCGCCGAGCTTGTGGCCGGAGAGGGCGAGCCCGGCGGCGCCGGAGGCGGCGAAGTCGACCGGGACGTGGCCGACGGCCTGGATCGCGTCGGTGTGCACCGGGATGCCGTGGACGGCGGCGAGTCCGGCGATCTCGGCGATGGGCTGGAGGGTGCCGACCTCGTTGTTCGCCCACATGCAGGTGAGGACGGTGATCTCCGGGCCGTGCTCGGCGAGCAGTTCGGCGAGGGCGGCGGTGTCGACGCGGCCGAGCTTGTCGACCGGGAGCTCGCTGACGTCGGCGCGCTCGTGGTCGCCGAGCCAGGCGACGGCGTCCGCGACGGCGTGGTGCTCGATCGCGGTGGTCACCACCCGGTTGCGTCCGGGCGTGCGGCGGGACCAGTGGACGCCCTTGACGGCGAGGTTGTCCGCCTCGGTGCCGGAGCCGGTGAAGATGACCTCCCCGGGTTTGGCGCCCAGGGCTTCGGCGATGCGCTCGCGGGCCTCCTCGACCGTGCGGCGGGCGCGGCGCCCGGAACCGTGCAGGGACGAGGCGTTGCCGAGGGCGCGGGCGGTGCGCACATAAGCGTCGAGTGCCTGGGGGAGCATCGGCGTGGTCGCGGCGTGATCGAGGTAAGCCATGGCCCTTTCAGTCTACGTTCGATTGACGGCTCGCAGCCTTCGCCGTGGCCGGTTCGATCTGCGGCTCGCGGCCTTGGCCGTGTCGGGTTCGATCTGCGGCTCGCGAGCTTCGCCGTGGCCGGCGCTCCGGCTCACTCGGGCGGGGCCGCGGCGGCGCTGCGGCACAGGGGTCCGCACCGTTCCGAGGGGTGGGATTCGCGCGTCGGAATCTTCCGCATTAGTCGGCGTAATGCGTCGTGGTGCCCGCGAGATAGAATCTGACGAATCCTCCTACCTTTCCGATCAAAAGGGGTCGCCGCCCCGAGACCGGTGCCGAAGAAGGTCGAGTCTTCGACGCCCGTGTCGAGAGAAAGTGTGTGTGCCGATGACGCCTGAGCTCGCCGAAGCGCTACGTGCCGGGCCGTTCCACACTGCCCTGCGCGTGGCCATCCAGACCAGCGGGCTCGGTCTCGACCGCATCCGCCACCGCCTCGCCATGCGCGGCATCACCGTGTCGACCACGAGCCTGAGCTACTGGCAGTCGGGCCGGTCCCGGCCCGAGCGCGCCGAGTCCCTCGCCGCCGTCACGGCCCTGGAGGACCTCCTGGAGCTCCCCGCCGGGTCCCTGCGGGTCCTCTTGGGCCCCAAGCGGGCCCGCGGGCCGCGCTCGATCCGGGGGCAGCTCCCCCGGCCCGACGCGGTGCTCGGCGGCGACGCGGTGCGCGAACTGTGCGACCAGGTGCCCGCCTCCCGCGAGCACACTCTGGACATCCTGAGCCAGCAGGTGATCGTCCACGTCGACTCCGAATGGCAGGAGTCCGTGTTCGAGCTGTCGATGCTGGTGCGGGCCAGGCGCGACGACGTCGACCGCTACATCCTGCTGTACCGCGGCGACGAGGGCTGCGACATCGACGACATCGAGTTCAAGCCGGTGCGCGACTGCACGGTGCCGAACATCCTGCGGCACCCTGAGGCGCCGGTCGCGCTGGCGGAGATCGTGTTCGACACGCCGCTGCCGAAGGGCGCCACGCACCTGTTCGAGATCGTGGTGCAGGGCAACGGCGGCACCTCGAGCGGGCACGGGAACGCGTTCCGGTACCCGGTGGACCAGTACTCGCTGCAGGTGCGGTTCGCGCCGGACGCGATCCCGAGGCGCGTGTACCGCTTCGCGCAGTCGAGCCTGCAGCGCGAGAAGCGCGAGACCGGGGACCTGCAGCTGGGCCCGAACCGCACGGTCGCCTTGGCCGAGCCGGTGCCCCGGCCGGGCGCGCTCGGCATCGGCTGGGAGATCGAATAGCCCAGATCCTATAGGATATATGGTATAGGAAAAGGGCGCCCGCGGCCGAAAGCCGTTGGCGCCCTTCCTGTTGCGTTCTAGTCCTCCGCGTTGCGGAACTTGTTGACGAGTGCCCAGCTGCCGGGCAGGAGCAGCGCGGCGACGACGAGCTTGACGGCGTCACCCGCGAGGAACGGGGTCATGCCGGCGGCGATCGCGTCCGCGGCACCCATGTCGAGGGCGAAGGCGAGGTAGGGCACGCCGAAGGCGTACATGAGCACGTTGCCGACGACCATGAGCCCCACGGTCTTCGCGATCGTGCGGTCCCCGCCGCGCTTGGCGAGGAAGCCGACCGCCACGGCGGCGGCCAGGAAGCCGATGATGTAGCCGAAGGTCGGCATGGCGAAGCCCGAGGTCCCCTCGGTGAACCACGGCACGCCCGCCGCGCCGGCGGCGAGGTAGAGCGCGAGGGTCAGGCCCGCCCGGAGCGGCCCGTAGGCGGCGCCGAGAAGGAGCACGGTGAACGTCGTGAGCACGAACGGCACCGGGCTGATCTGCGGGATGGTGATCGCGATCTGCGCGGAGGCGCCGACGGCGGCGGCACCGCCGAGCACGAGCACGGCGTCGCGCGCGTACGCGGCGGCCTTCGTGCGAGCGGGCAGGAGATCGGCGAGAACGCTTGGCGCGGCAATCGCGGCAGCTGGGGCGACCATTGCGGATTCCTCCAACATCGTCTGTAGGTTCTATATAACGAGAGGCTTCCGGAAGCCTAACGCACCGCTGTTACGACCGCGTGACGGCCCGGCGGGCGCCCAACAGGAGCGTCCCGAAAATCGTGTCGGTCCCTGCCGTCATCATCGAACCGGGGGCGCCTGCGAATGCCCGATTTGCCGGCAACCGCCGTGAACCGCCCGACTCCCCCAAGCGAATCGCCCGCCTGTCGTACCCGGGCGGCATCCTGGAAAACGGGGGCGGCACCGAACACGAGACCCACTCGCCAAAGTCCTGCCCCGCGTGCCCGACCCGACCCGAGCGACGGTGCATGCACGCAGCACGGCCCGGCCGCCCCGAAGGGCCGACCGGGCCGCGTCGCACGTGCTTACTTGCGCTTCTCGATCGCCTCGAGCGCCTGCGGGAGCACCTGGAACAGGTCGCCCACGACGCCGAAGTCGGCCATGCCGAAGATCGGGGCGTCCGCGTCCTTGTTGACCGCCACGATGACCCGCGAGGTCTGCATGCCCGCGCGGTGCTGAATCGCGCCAGAGATGCCGGCCGCGACGTACAGCTGCGGGCTCACCGTCGTGCCGGTCTGGCCCACCTGGAACTTGTGCGGGTAGTACCCGGCGTCGGTCGCCGCGCGCGACGCGCCCACCGCGCCGCCCAGCGCATCGGCAACGCGCTCGATGAGCGCGAAGTCCTCCGCGGAGCCCACGCCGCGGCCGCCGGAGACCACGACACCGGCGTCGGCCAGACCCGGACGGTCGCCCGCGGGCTCGTCGATCCGCTCGGCGACCCGCACGCGCCGGTCGGCTTCAGCGACCTCGGCGGCGACGGCCTCCACAGTGGGGGCGCCCGGAGCGGGGGCGGGCTCGGTCGAGCCGGTCTTCACCGTCGCGAGCGTGAACCCCTTGGTGGCCTTGGACTTCACGACCGTGGCGCCCGCGAAGGCGTCCTGCGTCGCGGTCCCGTCGGCCTCCAGGCCCGAGACGTCGGTCAGCAGGCCGTTGTCCAGCGCCACCGCCACGCGGGCCGCGAGGGCCTTGCCCTCGTCGGTGCTCGGCAGCAGGAAGAAGTCCGGTGCGGCGGTGCGAGCCAGGTCGGTGAGGACGGTCGCCTTCGGGTCCACGAAGTAGTCGTCGATGCCGGCGGCGTCGACGCGGTAGACCTTCGCCGCGCCGTACTCGCCCGCGAGCGCCGCCGCGGCGTCGTCGAAGGCGACGGCCGAGACGTCGCCGAGGGTGCGTCCCAGCGTGAGGACCTCGGCGGCGTGCTTGCCCGAGTTCGGTACGTACACGAGGATGTCAGTCATGATCGGCTCCTATGCCCTTCAACCAGCTCAGATGAACTTCTCGGCGGCGAGGAATTCGGCGAGCGCGTCGCCGCCCTGGCCCTCGTCGGTGACGATCTGGCCGGCGGTGCGCGCGGGGCGCTCAGCGGCGCTCAGCACCTCGTTGCGCGCGGCGGCGGGCCCGGCCTCGGTGACGCCGAGGTCGGCGAGAGTGAGGGTCTCGACGGGCTTGCGCTTGGCGGCCATGATGCCCTTGAGCGACGGGTAGCGCGGCGTGTTGATGGTGTCCCAGACGGAGACGATCGCCGGGAGGTTCGCGTTGAGCACGTCGTAGCCGTTGGCGCGCTGGTGCTCGACGGTGACGGTGGTGCCGTCGGTGTCGATCTTGCGGGCGCCGGTGAGTGCCGGGGCGCCGGTGCGGGCGGCGAGCAGCTGGGGCATGACGCCCATGCCGGAGTCGGTGGACTCGGCGCCGGCGATCACGAGGTCCCATTCGAGGCGGCCGAGGGCCGCGGCGAGGATCGCGGAGGTGGTGAGCGCGTCGGAGCCGCCGACGGCGTCGTCCTCGATGTGCACGGCCTTGTCGGCGCCCATCGCGAGGACCTTGCGCACGGTCTCCGTGGCCTGGCTCGGCCCGAGGGTGAGGACGGTGACCTCGCCGCCGTGGGCCTCTTTGAGCTGGAGGGCGGCTTCGACGGCGTATTCGTCGAGCTCCCCCATGACGTTGTTGGCGCCGTTGCGGTCGACCCGCAGCTGGGCGTCCAGCTGTCTCGCGAGTCCCGAGTCCGGGACCTGCTTGACCAGAACCACGATGTTCATCGACAACCTCCGAGGTCGTACTAGAGGACGCTTGTTGGCCTTAGGTTTAGTTCAGGCGTCTCGGCTGAAACTATATCCTACGAAGTTACTTACGGGTAACCACCCGAGGCGTTGTTGTCCCCGGCGCGGCGGACAGGCATGATTGGACCATGATCCGCGCGTTCGTGTTCCTGGTCCTCGCCCACCTGGCGCTGGTCATCGCAGCGGTCGCGGACTGCCTCGGCGGTGAACATGCTCCCAGGAAGCTCACGCGCGCCTGGTGGGTGCTCATCATCGTGATCGTCCCGATCGCGGGCGGCGTCCTGTGGTTCACCGTCGGCCGGGCCAAGCCCCCACGGCCGCAGCCGGGTTCGCCGCGCGGCAACGCCGGTCCGCGTCCGAAGGGCCCGGTCGCGCCGGACGACGACCCCGATTTCCTGCGGGACATCGACCGCCGCCTGCGCGACGACAAGAAGGACGACTGAACCTCAGGCCGACTTCTCGCGGCGCGGGCGGATGGCCCGGCGCGGAGTGGCCTTGGTCCTCGGCACCAGTGTGGGGTTCACGTTGCGGCGCACCACGTCGGCGGTGATCTCCACTTTCGCCACCTCGTCGGCGCGCGAGGGGATCTCGAACATGACGGGCTGGAGCACTTCCTCCATGATGGCCCGCAGTCCGCGCGCTCCGGTGCCGCGCAGCATCGCGGACTCCACGATGGGCTCCAGTGCGTCCTCGGCGAACTCGAGTTCGACGCCGTCGAGTTCGAGGAGGCGCTGGTACTGCTTCACCAGGGCGTTCTTCGGCTCGGTGAGGATGCGCAGCAGCGCCTCCTTGTCGAGGTGGTCCACAGTGGTCAGGATGGGGAGGCGCCCGACCATCTCGGGGATGAGCCCGTACTTGAGCAGGTCCTCGGGCATGACCTGGGAGACGATCGCGTCTTCGGCGGACTCCTCGCCGTCGTGCAGTTGGACCGCGAAGCCGACGGTGCGCTTGCCGACGCGGGCCTTGATGATGTCCTCGATCCCGGCGAACGCGCCGCCGCAGATGAAGAGGATGTTCGTGGTGTCGATCTGGATGTGCTCCTGGTGCGGGTGCTTGCGCCCGCCCTGCGGCGGCACGGCCGCATGGGTGCCCTCGAGGATCTTCAGGAGCGCCTGCTGCACGCCCTCGCCGGAGACGTCACGGGTGATCGAGGGGTTGTCGGCCTTGCGTCCGGCCTTGTCGATCTCGTCGATGTAGATGATGCCGGTCTCGGCGCGCTTGATGTCGAAGTCGGCGGCCTGGATGAGCTTGAGGAGGATGTTCTCCACGTCGTCGCCCACATAGCCGGCCTCGGTGAGGGCCGTGGCGTCCGCGATCGCGAACGGTACGTCGAGCATCCGCGCGAGGGTCTGCGCCAGGTGGGTCTTGCCGGAGCCGGTGGGGCCCACCATGAGGATGTTCGACTTCTGGAGCTCCACGTGGTCGCCGCCGCGGATCGAGCCGAGCTCGTCGAGCTGCACGCGCTTGTAGTGGTTGTAGACCGCGACCGCGAGCGAGCGCTTCGCCGAGTCCTGGCCGATGACCCACTGGTCGAGGAACTCGACGATCTCCTTGGGCTTGGGCAGGTCCTCCCAGGCGACGTCGGCCTCTTCGGCGAACTCCTCTTCGATGATCTCGTTGCACAGGTCGATGCACTCGTCGCAGATGTACACGTTGGCGGGTCCGGCGATGAGCTTGCGGACCTGCCGCTGCGACTTCGAGCAGAACGAGCACTTCAAGATCTCGCTGTCACCCAGGCGAGGTGCCATCGCGGTAACTCCCTCCCTCGGCGGGCCCGTGGGCTGCTGCCGAGCGTGCTTTCGTGCTCCATCGTTGAAAGGTCAACCGGTGACACCGATCCGGCTCCGTTGATTCAGGACGAACCGGTGTCTCGATCCAGTATTTCGCATTTGCCGCCACCGCGCCACCCTTGCGGGCCCGAGGGCCTCCGCCGCTCCCTGGAGCGGCGCGCGGGCCCTGGGCCACGGTATCGCGGCCGGGCGACATCGGGGGGCGGATCGATCGGAGGTGAACTTCCATCGGATGGCGGGGAGGCGGCGGGCCGGGTGCCGCGGGCCGGACGCCCGGACCGTCGCCTCCTGCGTCGTGCTACGCCGCGACCTCGGCCGGCAGCGCGTTCTTCTTGCGGTAGGTCAGGACGTTGTCGACGATGCCGTACGCGACGGCCTCCTCGGCGGTGAAGATCTTGTCGCGCTCGATGTCGCGGCGCACCTTGTCCACGGGCTGCCCCGTGTGGCGGGAGAGGATCTTCTCCAGCTGGTCGCGCATGCGCATGATCTCGCGGGCCTGGATCTCCATGTCAGAGGCCTGGCCGAAGGTGCCCTCGGTGGCCGGCTGGTGGACGATCACGCGGGAGTTCGGCAGCGCGGTGCGCTTGCCGGGGGTCCCGGCCGCGAGCAGCACGGCCGCGGCCGAGGCGGCCTGGCCCATGCACACGGTCGCGATGTCGGGGCGCACGTACTGCATCGTGTCGTAGATGGCCATCAGCGCCGTGAGCGAACCGCCCGGCGAGTTGATGTACATCGTGATGTCCCGGTCGGGGTCGTTGCCCTCGAGGACGATCAGCTGGCTCATGATGTCGTTCGCGGAGGTGTCGTCGACCGGGGATCCGAGGAAGATGATCCGGTCCTCGAACATCTTGTTGTACGGGTTCATCTCCTTGACCCCGTACGAGGTCTTCTCCGTGAACGACGGGACGATGTAGCGGGCGCGCGGGTCGAAGCCGCCGGCCTGGGCGTGGATGTCCATCATCTGGTTCCCCTATTCCTTACTCAGTTGGCCTCGGCGGGGACGTCGGCCACCCGCTTGACGACATGGTCGATGAAGCCGTAGTCCTTCGCCTCGGCGGCGGTGAACCAGCGGTCGCGGTCGGAGTCGCGCTCGATCTCCTCGATCGTGCGGCCGGTGTGCTCGGCGACGCGCTCCTGGAACATCTGCTTGGTGTAGAGCATCTGCTCGGCGAGGATCGCGACGTCGGAGGCGGTGCCGCCGATGCCGCCGGAGGGCTGGTGCATCATGATGCGCGCGTGCGGGAGCGCGTAGCGCTTGCCGGCGGTGCCGGCGCACAGCAGCAGCTGGCCCATGGAGGCGGCCATGCCCATGCCGACGGTGGCGACGTCGTTCTTGATGTACTGCATGGTGTCGTAGATGGCCATGCCGTCGTACACCGAGCCGCCGGGCGAGTTGATGTAGAGCTTGATGTCGCGCTGGTCGTCCTCGGCCTCGAGCAGGAGCAGCTGCGCGCACAGGCGGTTGGCGATCTCGGAGTTGACGTCCGAGCCCAGGAACAGGATGTGCTCCTTGAGCAGGCGGTCGAAGACCATGCTGTCGAGGCCGATCGAGGAGGCGTCGCCGCCACCGCGCCGGGCCACCGCGCTGACGACGTCCTTCTCCAGCTGCGAGGAGAATGGAATCGAACGGTCCATGTCTTGCACCTTCATTCTGTCTCGGCGATATGCACTCGGCGTTGCGGTTACCATCCCAGACCTTAGCCCGTCGGGGCGACGATCGGACGCGCCTGGGCGCCGTGTTCGCTGCGAGCGGAGCGCGGGCCCCGGCGACGCTTGCGGGCCGCAAACGAGCCGGCCCTCGGCGAAGCTCGCGAGCGGGGCCGGAGGCGCCGGGGCGGGGGCTAGGCTCAAGGAAAAGTTGCAGTTCAATACCACCTAACGCGCGCTACTGTCGCGCGTTAGGAGATATCTGCTATGGTCGGGCAAGCGCATACCCGGGTGACTTGGCACACGTGGCGGCGCACCGGCGAACGCACGGCTCCGGCCCGCGCTCGCTCCGAACCCCGACGGGTCCCTCACCGGCCCGCATTCTGAAGAGAGAGCTCAATGAAGAGAAGACTCATCCTCACCGCCGGCACCGCCGGTGCGGCGGCCCTGCCCCTCAGCGCCTGCGGCTTCATCGGCGGCGGCGACGAGACTGACGCGAAGACCGTCAAGTTCTGGCTCTCGGGCGACGCGAACCAAGGCGGCGGCTTCCAGAAGATGGCCGACAAGTACCTCGAGGAGACCGGGGTGACGATCGACATCGACGACATCCCGTACGACGACTTCAACACCCGCCTGCGCAACGCCGCCCAGGCCGACGGCCTCCCCGACTTCGCCCGCGTCACCGCCATCGACCCGATCTGGATGGACCAGCTCGAGGACCTCGGCCCCGTCGCGAGCGAGCACGGCGTCATGGAGAACCTCCTCATCGAGAACGAGGACGGCGAGGTCCCGACCTTCCTCACCGACCTCACCGCGGTGGGCCTGTACGTCAACAAGTCCCTGTTCGACGAGGCCGGGGTCGCCTACCCGACCACCGCGGACCAGGTCTGGACCTGGGACGAGTTCATCGCGGCCGTCAGCGAGGTCAAGGCCGCGACTGGAGCGCGCTACGGACTCGTCATGGACCCGTCCTCGCACCGCCTGCGGTCCCTCATGTACCAGTTCGGCAGCAACGACTTCGAGCTCGGCGAGGACTGCACGTACTCCACGGACGAGGCCGCCACCTCGGCCGCGCTCGAGTTCTTCGCGGGGATCAACGACGACGACGTGATGCCCCGCTCGGTGTGGGTCTCCGGCGACGACCCGAACGCGCTCTTCAAGAGCGGCCAGGTCGCGGCCTACTACTCCGGCTCGTGGCAGGTGGCCGACTTCCAGGCCAACATCACCGACTTCGAGTGGGCCTCGGCCCTCATGCCGGCCCAGACGCGCCGCGCCACCAACCTCGGCGGCGGCTACATGGTCGTCTACAAGGGCGAGAAGTCCCAGGCCGCGCTCGACTTCGTCAACTGGCTCTTCACGCCTGAGAACTACACCGAGATCTGCGAGATCTCCGGCTTCCTGCCGGTGATCCAGGGCCTCGACATCGACTACGGCGCCGCGCAGGCCAGCTTCGACCTCTACAACGAGGAGATCGCCGCCTCCGACCCCATCTCCAGCAAGCAGAGCAACGACCAGTTGGAGATGGTCTACACCGGCCGGAGCTCGGGCGGCGACGCCGACCCGCTCAAGGACGAGGCCGTCAAGCTCGCCAACGGCGACCAGGACGTGCCCACCACGATCGCGAACATCATCGCCGGTCTCAACGAGAACATCAACTGCGAGTAACCCTTGACGGCCACCGCCATCCGATCCGAAGCCCCCGCCGGGCCGCGCAAGCGGCCCGGCCGGGGCCGCCGCGCCCAGTACCGGCTCGCGCCGCTCGCACTCGCCGGCGTCAGCATCGTCCTGTTCCTCGTGTTCTTCGTCTGGCCCGGCGGGCTGGGCCTGATCTACTCGTTCACCGACTACTCCGGCATCGGCACGCCCGAGTTCATCGGCACGGACAACTACGAGCGGCTCTTCGCCGACCCGACCTTCTACGACTCGCTCACGCGCACCCTGCTGTTCGCGGTCCTCAGCGTCCCGCTCATGTACGTCCTGTCGCTCGCGATCGCCTCGCTCGTGGTCTCCAACTACGCCAAGGGCTCCGCGTTCGCGAAGGTCGTGTTCTTCTTCCCCTGGCTCATCTCCCCCATCGTCGCGGGCGTGGTGTGGCGCTGGATGTTCGGCGAAAGCTTCGGCTTCGTCAACTACGTGGTCTCCCGGCTCGGCGCGGACCCGCTCGCCTGGCAGACCGACCCCGACCTCGCGCTCATGGTCGTCGTCATCGCCGCGACCTGGGGCGGCACCGCCTTCAACATGCTGATCTTCATCGCGGCGCTCAAGAACGTGCCGCGCGCCTACTACGAGGCCGCGCAGATCGACGGCGCGAACGCCTGGCAGCGCTTCCGCCACATCACGCTCCCGTCCATCGCGCCCACCTCGTTCCTGGTGATCCTGCTGTCCTCGCTCGGGGCCATGAAGGAGTTCGCGATGGTCCAGGCGCTCAACGGCGGCGGGCCCGGCACCTCCAACGTCATGATCATCCAGTACATCTACGAGACCGGCTTCAAGCGCGCCGACATCGGCTACGCCAGCGCCGTCTCCATGATCCTGCTGCTCATCCTGCTCACCATCGCCCTGGTGCAGATGGCCGTCAACCGGAGGCGCTCGGCATGAGCACTGCGACCGTTGCACCGCGAAAGCCCGTCCGCAAGGCGCGCAAGGCGAAAGAGCTCGGCACCGTCGTCCCCGTGACCACGTTCATGTGGCTGCTGGCGGCGCTGTACGCGTTCCCGCTCGTCTGGTTCCTGCTGAGCGCCTTCAAACCCGGCTCGGAGCTGTTCCAGTACCCGCTCACGATCCTCCCGGAGAACCCCACCGTCGCAGGGTTCGAGAAGGCCTGGGACCGGTTCGACTTCATGCTGTACTTCTCGAACACGCTCGCGGTGGCGCTCACGACCACCGTGCTGACCGTGTTCGCCAGCGCGATGACCGGGTACGCGCTCGCGAAGTACCAGGACAAGGCCTGGATCCGGATCTTCTTCGTGTGCCTGCTGGCGACGACGATGCTGCCGACCGAGGTCATCCTCTCGCCCACGTTCCTGGTGATCCGGGACCTCGGCATGTACGACTCGATGGCGGGCCTGGTCGTGCCGTCGATCCTCACGGCCACCGGCGTGTTCATGTTCCGGCAGTTCTTCGTGTCGATCCCGGACGACATCATCGAGGCGGCCCGCATCGACGGGGCGCGCGAGGTCGGGATCTTCTTCCGGATCATGCTGCCGATGTCGCGGCCGATCATCATGACGCTGGCGATCTTCTCGTTCCAGTGGCGGTGGAACGACTACATCTGGCCGCTGATCGTGGTGGGCGACGAGCGGAAGTTCACGCTCCAGATCGCGCTGCGGTCCATTGTGGGGGCCGAGAACATCGACTGGCCGCTGCTGCTGGCGGCGTCGGTGATGTCGATCCTGCCGCTGGTGCTCATCTTCATCGTGTTCCAGAAGTACGTCATGAACGAGGACATCAATGCCGGGCTCAAGGACTGACACCGCTTTTCTGGTCGCCGTCACCGCGGCGGCCGACGAGCGGGCGCGGGACGTGCTCGCTGGGGTCGACGGGCTCCTCGCGGGCGCGCCGCACCACCGGCAGGTGATGTCCGCTGCGAAGACGCTGGTGGCGTGCGCGGTGCATCCGGCCTCAGCGCTCTTCGCCTCGGCGGAGGCGGCCGGGGCCGCGGTGCGGCTGGTGGGGTTCCTGGCCGGGATGCAGGGCGCGAACGGGCTGTTCGACGGCGAGAACCTCGCTTCACCGCCCGACACGGCGTTCACGATCAACGACCTGTGCGACACGTACGCGCTGCTGCAGGGCGATGCGGTGCCGGAAGCGTTGCGGCCCTTGGCCGGAGCGCTGGCAGACATCGCCGCGGCGGCGGCCGGGCCGCTGCGGCTCGGCGGCGTCCACACGCCGAACCACCGGTGGGAGCTGAGCGCGGCGCTGGCGCGGCTGCACGCGCACTGGCCCGACGAGCGCCTGGTCGCGCGGGTCGACGAGTGGCTGGCCGAGGGCATCGACATCGCCCCGGACGGGATGTACTCGGAGCGGAGCCCGAACTACTCGCTGTACGTCTCGAACCCGTCGTTGACGGCGATCGGCACGCTGCTGGACCGGCCGGCGCTGCTCGACGCGGTGTGCCGGAACCTCGAGGCGGTGGCCGCGACCGCGCTGCCGGACAGGACCGTGGAGACGGTGCATTCGCGGCGGCAGGACCAGCGGGGCGCGATCCCTCTGGCGCCGTTCCTGATGCAGTTCCGGCGGTACGCGATCGTACGGGGGCGCGGCGACTTCGCGGCCGTGGTGGCGCGCCTCCGCAAGGAGCCGATCGCCGCTCCGGCGGATGCACTGGCGGAGATCCTGCTCGAGCCGGCGCTGGCCGGTTCGCTGCCCGAGGGCGCGGCGCCGCAGGCGGTGAGCACCGTGTTCCCCTCTGCCGGACTGGCGGTGGTGCGGGACGGCGGGTTCGCGGTGACGGTGTTCGGCGGGACGGACTACGCCGAGCACGGCTGGATCCGCTCGGGGCTGTCGAGCAATCCGACGTTCCTGCGGGTGTACGCAGGCGACGCCGTGCTGGACTCGGTGCGGCTCTCGCGGGACTTCTTCGGCATGGGGCCCTTCAGGGGCGGGTTCGCGCAGGAGGACGGCGAGTACGTCCTCCGCGAGCGAGTGGCGGCGGCCTACTACCAGCCGCTGCCCGCGGAGTTCCGGCGCGCGGACGGCGATTACGCGCTCATGGACGACGGCCGGTTCTCGGCGTCGATGGACTTCGCGCACCGGCCCAATGACGCGTTCGCGCTCGCGACCGAGGCGCGGGTGCGCGTCGGCGAAGGCGAGGTGCGCCTCGGCATCGAGGTGAGTCCGGGCGGGGTGCGGCACGTGCTCGAACTGGCCTTCCGGGACGGCGGCGAGCTGGAGGGCGTGCGGCCCTTGGCGGGCGGCGGTTTCGCTCCTGTTGACGGTGCGTTCACCTACCGGCGGGGCGGGGACGCGATCGCGGTGCGTGTGGACGAATGCGGTCCGGCCGGTCTCGGCTACCACCCGGGCGAGGACTACACGCACCTCTCGGGAACCGATGCGGCCCAAGGGCTGCGCGTGTACGTCCCGATTCCGGCGTCCGGTCGCTCCACGGTGGTCTTGCGGTCACACTAGTCCGTTGTGCGACAGCAATGGAAACATTGGCCATACGCAAGCGTAATCATTTGTCAATAGCATAATCTGTGATTGCAGACACACAACCAACTAGATGGTTGCGACGGCCTGATTACTCCTATAGGTTGGGGTGCAACACGCTTCGTTACCCTCTGATCCCTTTGCGGAGCAACGGTTCTTCTTGACACCCTCTATCTAAAGAGGTCAATGCCATGTTGACTGACCACTCCACCCTGCTCCTCGTGGGCAATCGATTCTCCGGATTCAGCGCCGCTCACCCCGGAGTACTCACCGTCAGTGAGTTCATCCGTCGCCTCCGCAATGACGCGGGCAGCACTGCATCCGAGCACCTCACCCTCCAGCCCGGACAGGGCATCGGCGAGTCCCAATGGGACCTGCTGCGGATCGAGATCGCCGAACGCGGCCTCGCACACCGCATCCACCTCATGCCGGCCATTCCCGCCCCGGCCGCGCGCCGCGAGACCCACAAGCACGTCGAGGCCAACCGCCTCATCAGTCGCCCCCGCCGGACCGGCCCCGGCCGGTACCGCGCGGACCTGCGGGTGCACAACGACAACGAGCTGCTCATCGACCACCAGACCGGCCAGCACGTGCAGGGCATGGTCGCGGTCGAGGCGGCCCGCCAGATGTTCCTCACCGTCACCGAGCGCTTCCTGCTCCCCGACGACCGCGAGCGCTACTTCGTCATCAACTCCATGGCCACCGAGTTCGAGAACTTCCTGTTCCCGCTGGCCGCCGAGATCGACTACCTGATCATCGAAGCGGACACCGCGAACCCCGACCGGCTCGCGTTCTCCGTCGAGATCGCCATCGAGCAGGCCGGACGGCGCTGCACCCGCACTTCGGTGCGGTTCACCGCCTTCGAGAACCGGCTCATCGAGTCCAAAGAGCAGCGCCGGGCCGAGCAGGCCGTCGCCGCGGTCGTGGCACAGCGCGAAGGGGCCCTCGCCGATGCAGCGGTCCACTGAGCGCACCGTCCCCTACGACGCCGCGTTCTTCGACGTCGACGAGACGCTGCTGGCGCACAAGAGCATGTTCCGGTTCCTCCGGTTCTACTTGCAGCGCAAGGGTGAACCGGAACTGCTGTACGAGCGGCTCGCCGCCGAGCTGAGCGCGCTCGCCGCCGCGGGCGTGCCCCGCGAGGAGGTCAACCGCGCGTACTACCGGCTCTACGCCGGGGAGTCCGCCGAGTACCTCGCCGCGGTCGGCCGGGAATGGTTCGACGCCGAACTCGCCGACCCCGGCTTCCTGCTCGAGGCACCCGTCGCCGAGCACGCGGACCTGCGCGAGCAGGGCGTCCCGACCCACTTCGTCTCCGGATCGTTCTTCGCCTGCCTGGAGCCCGCCGCCGCGCTCCTGGGGGCCTCCGAGACGCACGGCGCGCCGGTGAAGATCCGCAGAGGACAGCTCACCGGCGAGATCGACTACCCCGTGATCGGCGAAGGCAAGGCCGAGACCGTCCAGGCCGTGGCCCGGCTCCGCGGCTACCGGCTCGACCACTGCATCGCCTACGGCGACCACGCCACCGACCTGCCGATGCTCGAGACCACCGGCACCGCCGTCGTCGTCGGCGACGACCCGGTGCTGCGCCGGCGCGCCGAAGCCGCCGCCTGGCGCACCCTGCCGCAGACCCCGCGCACCGCCGCGCGGCTCCCCGCCTGAGCGGGCGCGTTCACCCGGCTCTCACCCCCGAATCCGGTCCCCCGCACCGAATCCGAACACCTCTGGAGGCACCGCCATGTCCGCGACCTATCTGCTGACCACCGAACTCCCCGTGCAGCCCGACCGCGCCGACGAGGCCGCCGAGGCCTGGAGCGGTCTCCTGGCCGCCGCGGCCGACAAGGACCGCGTCCTCTACCGCTGCCTGGAAGCCGACACCCTGCTCGAACTGCGCGCCCTCACCGGACTCGACGAGATCGCCGCCGCCGACGCGGACTTCGAGACCCAGTGGCACGCGGTCGGCCCGTACGCCGCCGGCGACTTCCGCCGCCAGGCGCTGCGCTTCGTCGAGGCGCCCAAGGAACCCGGCACCGCGCTGCCGGTGACCCCGTACGTGCAGCTGCGCTACGTCGAGGTCAAGCCCCCGGCGTACGAGGCGTACCGGGCCTGGCGCGAGGCCACCATCTTCGACGTCGTGCGCGGCGCCGAGGAGGTGGAGTCGTTCAGCGCCTACCACACCGTGGTCAGCACCCAGCCCGGCGTGCTCTTCGTCAGCGGCTTCTCCTGCGCCCCCGAGCAGTACCAGGCTCCGTTCACTTCGGACCGGTACCGCGAGATCGTGCAGCAGGCCGGCGACCGCTACATCACCGGCGGCCCCGGCGGGCTCTACACCCGCTGCTACGAGCGCGTCGAAGCCTGAGCGAGGAACGAGCACCCGTGAACGCCCACGTCCTGGACCTCAGCGTCACCACCCAGGGACCCGCCTACCCGCCCAGCGAGATCATGGACAAGGACGGGAACTTCGTCACCATCGGCCGGATCAACCGCGCCGGTGAGGACGGGAACGTCAGCGCCGCATGGGGATCGGCGCTCGTCGCGCAGGACAGCCCGCTCCCGCCGTTCGGCGCCCACGCGCCGTACCGCATCCTCCGCGAGCTGACCGGCGATGACGACGACATGGAGCTGTACACCCTGCCGCTCCCGCTGCCGTGCAACAACTACCCGATGCTGTTCGCCCCCGAGCAGCGGCCCGACGCGCACGAGGTCGTGCGGCCGAGCCACCCGCTGCACGAGGTCCCGATCCCGGACCTGCGCGAGGCCGACGGCCCGCGCCGGCGGGACCCGATCACCCTCGGGCAGTGGCGGCGCGCGCGCGGCCAGGTCGAGGTCACGGTGACCGAGGGCGGCACGGCCGCCGAGTTCGAGTTCTGGTTCACCGGCCTCATCCCCGACAGCGTCTACACCGTCATGTCCCTGCGCCAGAAGGACCTCGACCCGGCCGGGCCGACCCGGCCCGGGCCGCTCGGGATACCGAACGCCTTCTACGCCGACCGGGGCGGCGCGGGCCACTACCAGGCCCGCCTGCCCGACCCGTTCCCCGAACCCGACCGGCCCGGTGCCAACCGCGTCATCAACGTCGTGGTCCTGTGGATGAGCTACCAGCAGAACTACGGCGGCGCGATCGGCCACTTCGGACTGGGCGGCGACATCCACGCCCAGCTGAAGCTGACCGGACCGTCCTTTCAAGAGCTGATCACGCGCTCATAGCGCCGCGCTCACAGCCGAGCGAGGTGAGCGATCCCCGGGGCCCCGGGGCCGCGACGACGCGGCACCGGGGCGAACACCCTCCCACCACCGATCGCCGACCCGATTCGAGGTGACCGACCATGGCCATGCCCTTGTCGACCTATCCCACCAGCACACCCGACTCCCCCAGCGCCGCAAGGCGACCCGTGGGCGTCCTAGGCACCGGCTCCTACCTGCCCGCCCGCATCGTCGGCAACGACGAGGTCGCGGCCAAGGCGGGCGTCGACGCCGAATGGATCCTCCGCAAGACCGGTATCGGCGCCCGCCGCTACGCCGCGGCCGACGAGGCCACCTCCGACCTCGCCGCCCGCGCCGGGAAGGCGGCGCTCGAGGACGCCGGCGTCGACCCCGCCACGCTCGACTGCATCATCGTCGCCACGTCCACACCGGACCACCCGCAGCCCGCGACGGCCGCGATCGTCCAGCACCGGATCGGCGCCGACGGCGTCCCGGCGTTCGACGTGAACGCCGTCTGCACCGGCTTCCTGTTCGCGCTCGCCGCGGCCTGGCGGCTCGTCGCCGACGGCGGCCGCGCGCTCGTCATCGGCGCGGACATCTACTCGCGCATCATCAACCCCGCCGACCGGCGCACCGCGGTGCTCTTCGGCGACGGCGCGGGCGCGGTCGTCCTCGGGCCGGTCCCCGAGGGGCGCGGCATCACCGCCGCCGCCCTGCGCACCCACGGGGCCCACCACGAGATGATCAACGTGCCCGCGGGCGGCAGCCGCTACCCGTCGCGCCTGCGCGGCGCCGACGACGAGGCGCACTACTTCGCCATGGACGGCAGGGCCGTGCGCGCCTTCGTCACCGAGCAGCTCCCGCTCTCGGTGAAGGAGGCCGTCGAAGAGGCCCGGACCACCGCCGACGACATCCGGCACTTCGTGCCGCACCAGGCGAACGGCCAGATGCTCGACGAGATCCAGCCGAGCCTCGGCCTGGTGAACGCCGCCAGTCACCGCACGGTCGCCGAGTACGGCAACACCGGGTCCGCCTCGGTCCCGGTCACGCTCGACCGGGCCAACCGGTCGGGCGCGCTGAAGGACGGCGACCAGGTGCTGCTCTCGGGCTTCGGCGGCGGCATGTCGATCGGCAGCGCCGTCCTGCGCTGGAGCCGCGGATGAGGCCCTGCCCGGCCGGCGTTCCCGCCGGCCGGGCCCGCGGCCGCTCCCGCGCGTGCGGGAGCGGCTCGGGCCGAGTCCGTCGGTCCGCTCGCAAGGCGGAACCCGTTGTCGCGCTGAGGACACCGCAGCCGGGCGCGTCGGCCGGTCCCGGACCGCTGGGGTCCGCGGGACCGGCGCTAGCCCTGCAGCAGTCGCGCGGCCCCGGGCGGGAAGTCGTCCGGGGCGCTCGCGACCGCTTCGATGCTCGCGCGCCCGAACGCGTTGAGGGAGGCCCGCAGCGCCTCGATCGTGGTGACCTCCGGTCGCAACTCGATGAACAGCAGGTTCCGCTGCTGCGGCATCACGAACGGCCAGGAGGAGATCCCGATCAGCGTGATGAGGAGCGCGGCCACCGCGGGCGCGTTGTCGACCCCCAGCGCGCGCTGGAGGGCGGCGATCTTGTCCTCGTAGAACGCCTGCCGCTCTTCGCGCCACGGCAGCGGCGAGTCCCCGAACGTCAATCCCTCCCAGGCGATGAGCCGCACCATGCTGGGGTCGCGCAGGTGGAAGTCGAAGACGGCGCCCACGTACTCGTCGAGTCCGGCGCGGTCGGTCGGCAGCGGCACGGCCTCGCCGAGCCGCCGGTGCGCCTCCCGCAGCACCTCCGCGAACAGGTTCTCCTTGCTCTGGAAGTACGCGTAGAGCCGCTGCTTGTTGCAGCCCGCGAGGGCGGCGATGCGGTCCACGCGGGCGCCGGCCGGGCCGTGCTCGGTGAACTCTTCGTAGGCGGCTTGCAGGAGGGCGTCACGAGTCCGGTTCGAGGCCGGTCGGGCGATGGATTGAGCGGGCATCGCGGCATTGTATCGCGCCAACTAACCGGTTGGGCGGCCTCGGCCGTCCGAAACCCCGTCTGATAGAACAACCCGGACGGCCCGCACCGGCCGCCCGGTCCACGAGGGCCGCATCCTCCGCAATGGAGGGTCCGGCCTCGAGACCCGAACGGAGCACCATGTCCGCACAGCACACCACCGACACCGCCCAGGACACCGCGGTCGACACCACTCCCGACATCGCCCTGGTCAGCGGCGCGACCGGGGGCATGGGCGGGGCCATCGCCGCCCGCCTCGCCGCCGACGGCGCCCTCGTCGTCATGCTCGGCCGCGACGCCGACCGCCTCGACGCCGCCCGCGAGCGCCTCGCCGACGCGCTCGCCCCCGAAGCCGCCGAGCGCCTGCACAGCCTGGTGCTCGACATCAACGACACCGCCTCGGTCGAAGCGGGCGTCGCGTCCGTCGTCGCCGAGCACGGGCGCGTCGACATCCTGGTGAACGCCGCGGGCGACGGGCCCGTGGCCCCGCTCGACCAGGCCGGCGACGACATGTGGGCGGCCACCTTGGGCGGCAAGCTCCTCGGCGCGATGCGCCTCACCCGCGCCGTCGCCGCCCCGATGACCGCGCAAGGCAGCGGCCGCATCGTCTTCGTCAACGGCGTCTTCCGCTCCGAGCCCGACCCGATGTTCGTCGTCAACTCCGTCGCCAACGCCGGCCTCGGCGGCCTCGCCAAGGCGATCTCCAAGGACTTGGGCCGCAAGGGCATCCGCGTCAACACCGTCGATCCGGGCGCGACCGACACGCCGCTGTGGTCGGACATCGTGGCCGACCTCGGCGCGAAGCTCGGCGTCGACCCCGACGAGCTCAACAAGCAGATCCAGGGCGGCGTCCCGCTGGGCCGCCTCGTCGACCCCGAGGAGGTCGCCGCCGCCGTGGCGTTCCTCGTCTCGCCGGGGGCCGCGATGGTCAACGGCGCCTTCATCACCGTCGACGGCGGCGCGCGGGCCTCGGTGTAGCGCCGTGACCGCCGTCAGCGCCCTGCCCACCGCGGACGACGCCGACCTCCTCGTCGTCCCCTGGCCGGCCGCGATCACCGCCGCCGCCGTCACCTGCGTCGCGGTCGCCTCCGTGTACCTGACGCAGCCGATCTTCCCCGAGATCGCCGCCCACTTCGGGGTCGCCGACGAGCAGGCCCGCTACGCCTTCACCGGCGCGAGCTTGGCCTACGCCCTGTCGTTCTTCCTCTTCGGACCGTTGACCGACCGGGTCCCGCTGCGGCTCATGGGCTCCGCCGGAGCCGTCGTCATGGCCGCGCTCCTGGCGGCGGCCGCGTTCAGCCCCGGGTTCGGCGTGTTCGTGGCCGTGCTGGCGCTGGCCGGGATCGCCGCCGCCGCTGTGCCTTCGGCGATGATCGCGCTGATGCCCCGCCTGGCCCCGCCGGGGCTGAAGGGGATGCTGTTCGGCCTCGTCATCGGCGCCTCGGTCGCGGGCATCACGCTGGGCCGCTCGGTCACGGGCGTCGTCACCGAGTGGACCGACTGGCGCACGGCGGTGGTGAGCGTCGCCGTGCTCAACCTCCTCGGTGCGGCGGCGATGCTGACGCTGCCGCGCCTGGCCTCGCCCGGCGACACCGGCAAGCCGCTGCGATCGGCGTACGCGGCGGTCCTCGGCCTGTTCCGGATCCCGGCCACCGTGCGCCTGCTCGCGCTGGGCGTGTGCCTGTTCTTCGGGTACCTCGGGGTCGCCACGTTCCTGACGTACCGGCTGCAGGCCGCGCCGTTCGGGTACGACGTGGCCGCGATCGGCCTGCTCAACCTCGCCGGGCTCGTCGGCGTGGTGGGCGCCCCGCTCGCGGGCCGGCTCGTGCCGCGGATCGGCGCGCCCGCAGTGGTGTTCGCCGGCCTCGGCACCGTGCTCGCGGGCATCGCACTGCTCGGGTTCGCCGCGCACCCCGCGGTGGTCGCGGCCGGGACGCTGCTGCTGTTCGCGGGCGTCTTCGCCTGCCAGCCGGCGGTGCTGGTCATGCTCGCCGCCGCCGCGCCGCCCGGCAGCCAGGGCGGCGCCTCCTCGCTGTACATGCTCGTCTGCCTGCTGGCCGGTTCCGCCGCCAGCGCCGCCCTCGGTCCGGTGTGGACCGGCGGGGGCTGGGCGGGCGTGGTGCTCACCGGGATCGCCGCGGTCCTGGCCGCGGCGGTCCTCGCCTCGGCCGCGCGGTCGGGGCGTCCCGTTCCGGAACCGAGTCAAGGAGGAAACTGATGCCGTTCATCACCGTCACGACCTGGCCCAACCAGACCGACGAGCAGTGCCAGAAGCTCATCGAGGCGCTGACCGCGACCACGCACGAGGTCACGGGCGCGCCGCTGGACAAGATCACCGTGGTCGTCCACGAGGTGCCGCAGGCCCGCTGGGGCGAGGCCGGGATCATGGCCACGAACCCGGACTTCCCCGAGCTCAGCCGCCGCCGTTAACAAGTCGAAGGGACTGTCTGCAATGGACGAGCAAGCCGAACTCGGTCGCTACGACCGGGGCCTGGAGATCCTGCGGCGCCTGGCCGGGGAGGACGAGCCCGCGGTGACGCGGGACTTCAACGATGTCGCGCCGGACCTGGGGCGCCTCACCGTGGAGTTCCCGTACGGGGACGTGTACCACCGCTCCGAGCTGGACCTGCGCGAGCGGCAGCTGGCGACGATCGGCGGGCTGGCCGCGCTCGGCTATGCGCTGCCGCAGTTGCGGTTCCACATCGCGGGGGCGCTGAACATCGGCTGCAGCAGGCGCGAGATTGTCGAGGCGATCATGCACCTGGCGTCGTACACGGGGTTTCCGGCGGTGCTCAACGCGATCACCGTGGCGAAGGAGGTCTTCGCGGCGCGGGACGACGACGAGCCCGGTTACGCGGACGCGGCGCCCGAGCCGGAGGGTTCGCGCTACGAGCGCGGCTGGAAGGCCCTGTCGGAGATCGACGGGCACGCGGGCGAGGCGGTGATCGAGAACCTGAAGTCGATCGCGCCGGACCTGGGGCGGTACATCATCGAGTTCGCGTTCGGCGACCTGTACGTGCGCGGCGGACTGGACCTGCGCTCGCGCGAGATCGTGACGATCGCGGCGTGCACGGCGCTGGGCAGTGCGCTGCCGCAGTTGAAGGTGCACATCCACGGTCTGCTCAATGTGGGCGGGACGCGGGAGGAGGTCGTGGAGACGATCCTTCAGATGGCCGTGTACGCGGGTTTCCCGGCGGCGTTGAACGCGATGAACGCCGCGAAGGAGGTCTTCGCCGACCGCGATTGACGTGCCGTGAGCGAAGGCCGGTCCGCACGGGGACCGGCCTTCTGTCGTGTCTCAGGCGAGGAGCAGGAGCACACTGATGAGGACCATGGCCGCGGCGGTCGCGAAGTGGACGCCATAGGCGGCCGCGCGGGGTCCCTTGGCACGCAAGACGATCAGGCCGTCGAAGACCGGCATCACGGCGGCGGCGAGCATGACCCAGCCGGCGAGCGCGGTGGTGCCGAGCAGGGTGGCGACCAAGAGCATAAGGCCGGTGCCGACGTCGCGTCCGCCTTTCACCGTGAGCCAGTGATTGAGGACCGGGTCGTCCTCGGGGGTGCCGGGGATGCCGAAGCCTGCGAAGAACTGGGGCTTGAGCATGCCGGTGGCGCCCATGGCGACGACGGCGAGGCCGATGAGTGCGGCGAGGGCGGTGGCGATGATGTCGAGCATGGGGGTGGTTCCTTCCGGAAGGCGTGTATGAGCTCTAGCAGTGCTAGATTCAGGTGCAACGATAGACTGTCTCTGATCGAAAATCTAGCAGTGCTATACTTCTGTGGTGACCGCCACTGAACGCCGTGAACGGCAACGCGCCGAACGACACCAGCTGATCATCACCGCCGCCCGCGAACTCGCCGAGGCTGAAGGCTGGGACGCCGTGACCACCCGCAAGCTCGCCGACAAGGTCGAGTACAGCCAGCCGGTCCTCTACGGCCACTTCGCGAACATGGAGGCCATCCGCGATGCCGTCGCGATCGAGGGCATCGCCGAGATGGCCGAGCAGCTGCGGGAGGCGCGCCTCGCCGTCCCCGAATCGGAAGCCGTCCGCGCGATCTGCACCGCGTACCTGGCGTTCGCGGCCGCGCACCCCGCCGCCTACCAGGCCATGTTCTCGCTCCCGACGCAGGTCAAGTGGGCCCATGCCGAGACCCCGGCCCCGCTGCGGGCCGCGTTCGGCGAGATCGTGAGCGCCTTCGGGACGTACAACGAGCAGAATGCAGCGCTGGCCGAGCTCATCTGGGGTTCCCTGCACGGCATGGCGGTCCTGCTGCGCAGCGGCCGGATCCCGCAGGACGTGCAGGAGCAGCGGCTCGACCTGCTCGTCGCGCTGTTCGCGAACGCCCCCGCCTGAGCCGGGCCGCCGGGGCCGCCACGTTCCTATACTGGCGGGCATGGCATCGCGCATCAGTGAGCTCGTCCTCGACTGCGAGGACCCGGAACGGTTGGCCGCGTTCTGGAGTGCGGTCCTCGACTACGTCGAACTCGACCGCGAGCCTGACGGCAGCATCGAGATCGGCCCGGCCGGCGTCGGCTTCGGCGGGCTCCAGCCGACCCTGATCCTCAGCCCCAGCACCGATCCGAAGCCCTGGAAGCTCCCGCTGCACCTCGACGTCAACGCGACCGACCGCGACCAGGACGCCGAACTGGAGCGCCTGCTCGCCCTGGGCGCCAGGCCCGCCGACGTCGGCCAGACCGGCGACGAGAACTGGCACGTGCTGCAGGACCCCGAAGGCAACGTGTTCTGCCTCCTCCACCGGCGGCTCAAGCCCGCCTGACCGCACCGGCCGGCAGGCGGTGCTCCCCCGCCGCTATAACGCGAAAAGGGGCCCACCGCAGCAGCGGTGGGCCCCTTGGAAAACCGTAACGAGGAACTAGTCCTCGGTCTTCTCCTCTTCAGCGTCCTCGGCCTCGGCGTCGGCCTCGGCGGCCTTGCGGCCCGGGAAGAGGTCCTCCTCGGTGAGCTCGGTGCCGGAGGCGTCCGTGATGGACGCTTCCTTGACGACCTCTTCGAGGGCGAGCTGCTGGCGCAGCGACGCGGCGATCTGCTGGAGGCCGCCGTTCGTGCGCAGCTCGTCGACGAACTTCTGGAACTGGTCCTGCGGGACCCCGCGCTGCTGGGCCTGGCGCACGACCTCGGCGGTCATGAGCTCGCCGGAGACCTCGAGCTCGCGATCACGGGCGATCTTGCCGAGGATGATCGACTGGCGGAGGCGGGCCTCCGAGTCGGCGACCATCTCGGCCTTGAACTCGTCCTCGGTCTTGCCCATCATCTCGAGGTACTGCTCGAACTGCGCGAGCGCCTCGGCGGTCTCGCCGTCGTGGCCGCCCTTCATGTGCATGATCTCGTGCTCGACGTCCTCGGCCACGACCTTCTCCGGCAGCGGCAGTTCGACGGCCTCGAGCAGCGCCTCGAGGGTCTTCTGGCGGGCCTCGTTGGCCTTGCCGGTGCGGGCCTGGGTCTCCAGGCGCTCGCGGGTCGCGTCGCGCAGCTCGGCGAGGGTGTCGAACTGGCTGGCCATCTCGGCGAAGTCGTCGTCCAGCTCGGGGAGCTCGCGCTCCTTGACCTGGGTGACCTTGACCTCGACGTCGGCGGTCTCGCCCTCCTGCTCACCCGCGAGGGTGGACTGGATGGTCTTCTCGTCGCCCGCGGACATGCCAATGAGGGCCTCGTCCAGGCCGTCGAGCAGGTTGCCCGAGCCCACCTCGTGGCTCATGCCGGTGACGGAGCCGCCCTCGACCTCGGCGCCGTTCTGGGTGGCGAGCAGGTCGAGCACGACGAAGTCGCCCTCGGCCGCGGCGCGCTCGACGGTCTTCAGCGACGAGAAGCGCAGACGCTGGGACTCGAGGTCCTTGTCCACGTCCTCTTCGCTGACGCCCTCGGCCTCGACCGTGACCTTCAGCGAGGCGAAGTCGGGGAGCTCGAACGCGGGGGTCACGTCGGTCTCGACGACGAACTCGAAGGGCTTGCCCTCTTCGATCGGCTTGACCTCGGTCAGTTCGGGGCGGCCCAGCGTGTTCACGTCGTTCTCGGTGACGGCCTTGTTGAGGTTGGCCTGCACGGCCGGGTCCATCGCCTGCGCGTAGACCGACTCGCGGCCGATGCGCTGGTCGATGACCTGGCGGGGCGCCTTGCCGGGACGGAACCCGGGGACGCGGACCTGCTGCCCGACCGTCTTGTACGCCTCGTTGATGAACGGCGCCAGCTCCTCGAACGGCACCTCGACCGACAGCCGCACCCTGGTCGGGCTCAGGGTCTCGACAGTGCTCTTCACAGACGTACTCCTAGATCATTTCGCTCGATTGCCTTGCGACATTGACTTGCGTCGGGGCGGGGGGAAGCCAAAGGCCGCATCGGTCCGCCGGCAGCGCAGCATCGACCCCCGCTCCGACCGAGTCTAGGCCGCCGCACCACCGCGGCCCCGGCGGGTGTGGTCGATATCGCCGCTCGCCACCCGTAGCGGGGACTGCGGCCAGGCCGAGCCGCCGGTGCCGAGATCGCCTAGACTACGCCCTGCAATCGTTCTCAGGAGGAGTCGGACGGCCCGGCACCCGGCACCGGGAGCGACGCCCCACCCCGAACAGGAGTGAACGCTGTGGTTTCACCCGCAATCCTCGTCTTCACCAAGACGACCGGTTTCCGCCACGACTCGATCCCGGCCGGCGTCGCGGCGGTCGAGCGCATCGCCGCCGAACTGGGCTTCGCGACCGAGCACACCGAGGACGCGGCCGTGCACAACCCGCTCGACCTCGCCCGCTTCGCCGCCACCGTGTGGCTCTCCCCCTCCGGCGACGTCCTGGACGAACTCGAGCGCGCCGCGCTGGCCGACTTCGTGACCGGCGGCGGCGGCTGGTGCGGGGTCCACGCCGCCTCCACCGCCGAGCGCTCCTGGCCGTTCTTCCGCGAGCTCGTGGGCGCCCGCTTCATCGGCCACCCGCCCGGGTGCACCCCCGGTGAGATCGACGTGGTGGATCAGGGGCACCCCGCGACCGAGCACCTGCCGAAGCGCTGGTCGTGGACCGACGAGTGGTACAGCTTCGACGAGCGCCCGCAGGGCTGGGAGATCCTCCTGGAAGCGGACGAGGACACGTACGACACGGCCGACCTCGCCATGGGGAACCCGCACCCGATCGCCTGGCACCGCCGCCTCGAGGCCGGCCGGTGCTTCTACACGGCCCTGGGCCACGCCGCGGAGGCCTACGAGGACGACGTGTTCCTCGCCCACCTCGAGGGCGGCCTCAGAAGTGTGTTGCCGCCCCGCTGAGGCGATGCGCTACACTCGTTTGCGTCCGCTTCGGCGGGACGCGCGGGTGTAGCTCAATGGTAGAGTCTCAGTCTTCCAAACTGATTGCGCGGGTTCGATTCCCGTCACCCGCTCAAGCGATCGAAGCCCTCGGCCGGCAGGCCGGGGGCTTTCGCCGTGCCCCGGCCCGCGGGCGCGGTGCATGAAATCCGCGCGCGGCGGGTATCTCCGTTCCGCTCGCCTCGCCAGGAGGCGACCGACGCACGGAGGGGGCAGGCCATGAGTGGCGATGTCGTAGACCTGATCATGCAGGACCACCGCGAAGTGGAACGTCTGTTCGACAAGATGCGGCAGTTCCCGGACACCCGCGCCCTGGCGGCTCCGGTCCTGTCGGCGCTGCTCATCGCGCACAGCCGCGCCGAGGAGTCCGCGGTCTACCCGGCCGCCAAGGACGAGGCGGGCGAGACCGAGGAGGTCGCGCACAGCCAGGAGGAGCACACGCAGGCCGAGCAGATGCTCAAGCAGCTGATCGAGACGGACCCCGAGTCGTCCCGGTTCGAGGAGGTGCTCGCCCAGCTGGAGGAGGCGGTCACCCACCACGTCCAGGAGGAGGAGTCCACGGTCCTCCCCCACATGAAGGAGCACCTCTCCGAGCAGCGGCGGATGGAGCTGGGCGCGGCGTTCGCGGCCAGCCGCGCCGAGCACCTCGGCGAGCGCCCCGGCGAGGCCACCAAGGAGGAGCTCCAGTGGCAGGCGCACAACATGGGCATGACCGGGACGTCGAGCATGGGCAAGGCGGAACTCGCCAAGAAGCTGAAGGCCAAGGCCGGCTGACGCCGCCGGACTCCGGGCCGGGCCCCGTCCTCATCGCCGCGCGCGCGGCGGGGGCGGGGCCGTCGCTCGCCTTGGGGCGGAACGGCACAGCTATGCGCCCGAAGTTGTATCCGTAAAGCCCGGAAGCGCTTGCCCCAAGCGTTGTGCATCGAAGTACGTCAATGTAATCTGTTGGGACCCTCACGGAAGTCTCACTCGCAATCCCGGCATGAGTGGTCTCACCGTTGACGCCGGCCCGCGCTTCCGAGCCGCGCCCTCCTCACCGTCGATGATGGACTGTGCCTCTGGTCAGACAAGGAATCTGCCATGGCATCATCGATCGACCCCCCGTTCAGCGCACGACGCGCACTCCGATACGTCCTCGTCCTGGCCGCCGCGATCGCGGTCGCCGCCACTTTCGCGCTCGCACCGCAGTTCAACCGGGCGGAGGCCCAAGTGACCGCCGCTTCGGAGTGGGACGGCGCGAACTGCGATGTCGCCGTCCCGGGCAGCTGGGCCTCGAGCTCGCTGCTCCCCGACCCGTTCACCAGGATCGACGGCACCCGCGTCGCCTCCCAGAGCCAGTGGGAGTGCCGCCGGTCCGAGATCAAGGAGCTCGCCGAGCGCACGGTCTACGGCGACAAGCCGCAGCCCGACAGCGTCACCGGTGCCGTGACCTCCTCGCGGATCACCGTCAACGTCAGCGACAACGGCCGTTCTACGAGCTTCTCGGCGAGTGTGCAGCTCCCGAGCGGCACCGGTCCGTTCCCGGCCGTCATCGTCTACGGCGGCTTCGGCGCCGACACCAGCACGATCCTCGCCACCGGCACCGCGGTGATCAACTACGACCCCGGCGCCGTCGGGGCCGAGGGCACGCCCCGCAACAACAAGCAGGGCGCGTTCTACAACCTCTACGGCGCGACCAGCACCACCGGCGTGCTCATGGCCCAGGCCTGGGGCGTCAGCCGCATCATCGACGTGATCGAGCAGTCCGGCGGGAGCATCCTGGAGCCGACCACCGGCGTCACCGGCTGCTCCCGGTACGGCAAGGGCGCGTTCGTCGCCGGGGCCTTCGACCAGCGCATCGCCCTGACGATGCCGATCGAGTCCGGCAGCGGCGGCGTCTCGGCGCTCCGCTCGATCCCGCAGGAGAGCGGTTCCCAGCCGCTGAGCAGCACGTACAACGAGCAGCCGTGGCTCGGCGACGCGTTCAGCGCCTACACCGGCAACCCCGCCGGGCTCCCGGTCGACACCCACGAGGTCGTCGGCATGATCGCCCCGCGCGGCCTGTTCATCATGGACAATCCGCACGTCGAATGGCTCGGCGCGCGCTCCGGCGCGGTCGCGGCCCTCGGCGGCGCGGAGGTCTACAAGGCGCTCGGCGCGGGCGGCAACCTCTCCTACCACTCGAACGTCTCGGACGGGACCCACTGCGCTACGCGCAGCGAATGGCGGACCCCGCTGCAGCAGAGCATCAACAGGTTCCTGCACGGCACCGGCAACCCGCCCGCGCTCATCAACATGCACGCGAGCAAGTCGGCGAACCTGTCGCAGTGGCGCAACTGGACGACGCCCACGCTGACGCCGGGCGGCCCGACCGAGACGACCACCCCGGCCCAGACCACCACGCCCGCCGAGACCACCTCGCCGCCGCCGGGCGGTTCGGGCTGCACCGCAACGGTGCAGGTCGTGAACGAGTGGGGTTCGGGCTGGCAGGGCAACGTCCGCATCACGGCCGGGTCCAGCGCGATCAGCGGCTGGACCCTGACCTGGACATGGCCGGGCGGCCAGCGCATCACCAGCTCCTGGAACGCGTCCGTGACGAGTTCGGGCGCCGGCGTCACGGCCGAGGACGTCGGCTGGAACGGCGCGATCGCCGCCGGGCAGACGGCGACCGCGTGGGGCTTCGTCGCCAGCGGCGCGAGCACGGCACCGGCGGTGACCTGCACGCCCGCTTAAGCGAGAGGGCCGGGGCGCTGCGGCGCCCCGGCCCGAACGCGTCACAGGATGCTCCCGTGACATGAGTGGTCTGCATGCCCGCTTGGTACGTTCCGGGCGTGTCCGACCCCGTCCCGTCGCTCAGGCTGCGCAGGCTGGCCGTCCCGATCTACGGCCCGAACCTGCTCATCGCCGTCGGCATGGGCGCGGTCGTGCCGCTCATCGCCCTCTCCGCCCTCGACCTCGGCGCCAGCGTCACGCAGGCCGCGATCATCGTGGGGCTCATCGGATTCGGGCAGCTCGTGGGCGACCTGCCCGCCGGGTCGCTCGTGCAGCGGTTCGGCGAGAAGCGGGTCCTGCTGGTCGCGTGCACCGTGGAGGCCGCAGCCCTGCTGGTGGCCTCGCGGACCGAGTCGCTCGCGGTGCTGTCGGCGTCGGTGTTCGTCGTCGGGCTGACCTCGGCGGTGTTCGGGCTGGCCCGCCACGCGTATCTCTCGGAGGCCGTGACGCTCGCGTTCCGCGCCCGCGCGATGTCGCTGCTCGGCGGGACGTTCCGCATCGGCGGCTTCATCGGCCCGTTCGTCGGGGCGTTCCTCATCGAGCAGTACTCGTTCGAGGCGACTTACGCGTTCGCGGCCGGGACGAGCCTGGCGGGCGGGCTTCTCAGTCTCGCGCTGCCGGAGCTGCGGGCTGCGGGGCCGACCGTGGCCGTGCCGGAGAAGCGCAGCATGTGGTCGGTCCTGGTCGCGCACCGCAGGGTGCTGGCCACGCTCGGGGCCGGGGTCCTCTTCGTCATGATCGCCCGCGCCTCCCGTACGGCGATCATTCCGCTCTGGGCCGCGCACCAGGGCCTCGACGCGACGACCACGAGCCTCATCTTCGGTGTCGCGGCCGGGGTGGACATGCTGCTGTTCTACCCGGGCGGGGCGATCATGGACCGCTTCGGCCGCATGTGGGTCGCGCTGCCCGCGATGCTCGTCATGGGGGCGGGGTTCCTGCTGCTGCCGCTGTCGGGGACGGCGCTGGCGATCGGCTCGGTCGCCTGCCTCATGGGGCTGGGCAACGGCATCTCCTCCGGCATCGTGCTCACCCTCGGGGCCGACGTGGCCCCTGACGAGGGCCGCCGCCAGTTCCTCGGCGGCTGGCGGCTGTGCGGCGACCTCGGCGGCATCGCCGGGCCCGGGCTCATCAGCCTGGTCTCGCTGGTGTTCCCGCTGGGCGCGGCCGCGATCGCGCTCGGCCTCATCACCTGGTTCGGCGCGGCCTGGCTCGCGAAGTGGGTCCCGGTCTACGACCCGGCGCGGGAGCCGCGCGAGAAGGCGCCGGTCTAAACCTGTTGGCCCGCAATCGGTCCCGGAGCGCATACTCGTGCGAACGGGAGGAGGCCGGTGCGGCTCGAAGGCAGGGAGTGGCGCACGCTCGTCGGCACTGCCCGACTGGGCGCGGCCTCGTATCGGGTGATCCGGCCCGAACGCCTGCCCGCGCACGCGGTGCTGCACGACGATCGTGCGGGCCACCAGTTGTCGGTGGACAAGGCCGCGAGTGTCGAGCTCGTGATCGCGTGGTGGCTCGCGGCGAACTCCCCGCGGAGCCTGATCTGGTTCCCGTTGCGGACAGGCGCCTTGGACTGCGGTGCCTCGCCCGGGTCTCGGCGGCTCGACCTCGTACTGCTCCACCACAGCCTGGGTTTCCGTGTGTCCGAATGGAAGCAGGTGCGCTCGCGGTTCGCGGCGCCGAAGGTCCACAAGGTCACGATGCCCGCCGGAGCGCTGCCCTCCTACGAGGCGGGCTTCCCCGATGAGCGGTTCCACCGGGAGTTCCGCGACCACCTCGACGCGAAGATCGCGGCCGACACCCTCTTCGTGATCGGCAGCCGAGTCGCCTTCGAGCGGGCGGGCGCTTACCTCCGCGAGTTCGCAGAAGCGAGCCCGGCCTTCCTCGCCGGGAAGCCCGAGGCGCACTGCTGCGCCGAGATCGGCATGGGCCGCTACGGGTCGCATTCGTACGCTGAGCTGCACGTCGAGTGCTGCAACCGGCACTGGTGAGGCACGTCAGCGTCGCGACAGGGGCGCGACAGGTCCGGCGCGCAGTCTAGGGGCACAGCGGGAGCCCCCGCCGACAACGCCTCTCAGCGAAGGACACGAACGATGAACGCCCTCGAAACCGCCTGGTCCGGCCTGGTTCCCGTCGACGACACCGCCCTCTACGTCACCGACACCGGCGGCGACGGTGTCCCCGTCGTCTACTGCAACGGCCAGTTCGCGACCATCGGCTACTGGAAGCACGTCGTCGAGGAGCTCGGTTCGGGCTTCCGGCACATCAACTTCGACGAGCGCGCCCGCGGCAAGCATTCGCAGCGCTCCTCGGACTACTCCTTCGAGGCCTGCGTGCGGGACGTCGACGCCGTGCTCGAAGCGCGGGGCGTCACCGGCCCGGTGCTGGTCGTCGGCTGGTCGTACGGCGCGTTCGTGGCCGCCCACTGGGCCAGCCGCAACCCCGAGCGGTGCATCGGCGCGGTGCCCGTCGACGGCGCCCAGCCGCACGACTGGCTCGACGACGCCATGGAGATCCGGATCCGCAAGCTCTTCAAGCGGCTCAGCCCGGTCACGGCGATCCTGCGGCCGACCGGCCTGACGCCGAAGCTCAGCGCCGCGCAGCAGGCCGAGTGCAACATCGAGCTGGGCCGGATCTCCCTGGAGCGCAACCTCGGTCCGGTGCTCGACGCGATCACCGTCCCGACCCGGTACGTGCTCGCCTCGGGGGCGTCGTTCGGCAGCAAGGGCGACGAGCAGGAGCAGATCCGCGCGAGCCTGGACAAGGTGGTCGAGCGCAACCCGAACATCGAGGTCTTCGCGAAGGTCGCCAGCAACCACGACCTGATCTTGAAGAAGGACTTCGCCTCGGTGGCGGACGCCGTGCGCGAGGTCGCCGTCCTCGGCGGCGCGACCGAGTGACCGGGGGTCGTCACGGCGGGCCGGCGGCCCGCCGTGACGTGCGGTCAGCGCAGCCCGTAGGAGCGGATGGTGGTGTGGGTGACGGTGTTGCCCGCCTCGTCGGCGGCGGTGAAGCGCACCGACACGAACGCGGCGTCTTCAGGGTGCTCCAGCTCCGCGGTGGCGCTGTCGCCCTCGCGGTCGATGTCGACGAGGTCCCAGGTGGCGCCGTCGTCGTACGACACCTCGAAGGTCATGGCCGTGCAGACCTGCTGCTCCGCGCCCGGCTGGGTGGCGAACTCGAGCTCGACGTCCTGGTCGTCGTCGGCATCGGCGTAGCCGTTCTCGATGTCCTCGGCGTCGAAGTTCACCACCGAGACCGGAAGGATCACGTCGGTCCCGCCCGACGGGACCGTGAACTCCCACTCGGCGGTCGCGGCGGTGCCGAGGTTCGTCCACGGCACGTCCCGAGTCGCTTCGGTGTAGAGCTCGTACCGGCCCTCGCCGACGAGCGCGAGTTCAGTGGCGAGCGAGCCGCCGTACTCGGATTTGCTGACGCCCAGGCCGTCCTGGCTCAGCACGGTCTGGCCGGGGCTCTCGTAGGAGTTGATGGCCTCGCCGGGCGCGCCGCTGGAGAACAGGGACGGGTTGGTGAGCAGCACTTCGTAGGAGTCCATCCGGGCGAAGCGCGGCAGGAAGTACTCGACGCCGGCGAGGTCGACGCCCGCGGTGATCGGCCCCTGGTTCCAAGTGGACTTGGCGCTCGAGCCGGGACGCAGCGTGCCGCTGTGGTGCAGGACGTCGGCGTACGGCTCGTCCCCCTCGGCGTCGAATCCGAAGGTGCCCATGTGGGACCAGTCGACCTCCGGGTGCGCCGAGTAGTACTCGGTCCGCTTCGACGGCGCTGCGACGATGCCGCTCTGCCGGTACCCGGACGCGGAGTGGATCGGGTGGTACGACAGGTTGGACCGGCCCATCAGCGTGTCGACGCCGAGGCTCTGGTAGTCCATCTTCATCTTCGCGAGGTCTTCGTCCTCGTAGGAGAACACGGGATTGGCGGGGATGCCGTCGTCGTGCAGGCCGAACAGGCTGTAGCTGTAGGGCTTCCGGGCGTCTTCGGGGCTCACGAGCTCCTGGCGGAGCACGAAGCCGACGTCGCGGCCGGTCGTGTCGAAGTCGGTGGGCACCACCGAGACGGACCATTCCGGTCCGGCGAGGAGGCCGCCCCCGTTGCCGTCGCGGGTGCCCGGCACGTTGCTGAAGACGTCGACCTCGATGGCCTGCGCCTCGGCCTCGCGCTCGACCGCGAACCCGGTCGCTTCGGCTGCGGCGCCGTCGAAGACGACCGGTTCGGTGTCGGCGCCGACCTCGAGTTCGATCACTCCGGCGATCGTCGCGGGAAGGTCGAACTTGTCCATCAGGACGACGACGTGGTAACGGCCGGGCGCCATGTCGACGGTGGCCGTGCCGCCTTCGAACATCTCGCTGCCGAGCTCGCCGGTGTCGATCTCGGCCCAGCGGAGGGACACGACCTCCGGTGCCGATCCGTCCGACCACAGGGCGGTGAAGTCGACCGGCACGGCATCGGCGGCCACGGCCGCCGCGTCGGTCTCGTCCGCGAGCAGCTCGGCCGCCCCCGGATCGCCCGCATCGCTGATCCCGTTGCGGGCCAGCGCGTCGATGTTGAACTGGGCCGTGGTGAGGGTGCCGTCGGCGAGGTCGCCGAGTGCTTCCACGGGAATGAGGAGGCGGTCGCCGTCGGGCTCGGTCGCGGTGTGGAACGCACCGCCGGCGGGATCGGTGAGGAAGGAGCCGTCGGCGGTCAGGCGGACCTGGTCGCCGGTGGGGAGGGTGATCGTGCCCGAGTCGGCGGGCGGGGCCGCGTCGGCTTCGGCGGCGGTCGCGGCGGGTGCGGGACCGGCGGCGGTCAGCGCGCCCGCCAGTACGAGGGCCGCGAGTGGGTGGTGCAGTCGCAAGGCGTCTCCAAGATCGGTGGGGGGCCAACGAATGTTGCCCGTACTGGAGACTCCGCATACCGCGTATGTGGTTGCATCGGGACTCAGGCCGAGTCGGGCAGCCGTTCGCTCCAGGCGGCGATGCCGTTCTCGGTGAGGATCATGTCCCAGGCGGCTTCGGAGGCGCCGAGGATGGGGGCGTCGGGGCCGAGGGCGGAGGGGAGGACGCGGGGCGGGTCGTCGCGGCGGAAGCCCATGAGGCCGGTGCTGTAGGCGTGCTCGAACGGTTCGCGTGCGGCGCGGCGCAGTTCGGGGGCGAGGCCGCCGAGGCAGACGATCTCGGGGTCGAGGATGTTGACGAGTCCGGCGGTGCCGCGGCCGAGGACGGCGGCGCATTCCTCCACTGCCGCACGGGAGTCGGGGTCGACGAGCGCTTCGATGAGGTACGCGCGCGGGTCCTCGGGTTCGTCCTCGCCGCGCAGGCGCGCGACCGCGCGGCCGTCGACCGCCACATCCCAGCAGCCGTGCGCGCCGCACGGGCAGGCGACGAGAGGGTCGCCCAGGGGCGCGTGGCCGAATTCGCCGCCGGCACCGGTGGCGCCGGTGACCGCGTGGCCTTCATCGACGAAGATCCCGCCGATGCCGACCTCGATCGTGAGGTAGAGGACGCTCTTCCCCGGATGCGAGAGCCGCGCTTCGGCGAGGCCCGCGAGTGTGGCGTCGTTGCCGAGGGCTTGGGGCACACCGGGGAGCAGCGGTTCGACTTCGAGGTCGCGCCATCCGAGCACACTGGACTGCACGATGGCGTTGCGGCGGACGGTGCCGGTGGCGGAGATCGAGACGGCCTGGACGCGTCCGTCGTAGCGGCCCGCGAGGTCGCCCACGGCGGCGCGGATGTCGGCGAAGACGCGTTCGGGGCGTTTGGAGGCGTGGCGGCCGGTGGTCGTGTCGACCAGGGTCCCTTCGAGGTCGGCGATGGCGACGACCCAGTCGGCGTAGCGGACGTCGACGACGGCGGCGAGGGGCCCGTCGGGGTGGGCGTGCAGCGTGGTGGTGGGCCGGCCGCGGCCGGTGGGCGGGGCGGGGGCCTCGGCGAGGAGGCCGAGGGCGCGCAGGCGCGCGGAGATCTCGGTGGCGGTGCCGCTGCCGACGTGCATGGCGCGGGCGGCCTCGGCGCGGGTGACGCCGGGCCGGGAGCGCACGAGTTTGAGGAGGTCGAGTGCGCCGCTCCAGCGGGCGGCCTCGGCGCGGCCGACTTTGGCCGGGCTCGCGTCGTCTGCGGGAGCAGGGGTTCTGGCTTGCACTCGGGGACCTCCAGGAATTATCCTCGCGTTACGAGTTTATTTCTACCCCGGAGGGCTTCATGCGAAGCTACAGCAACCCCGAAGCGGTCCTGCTCGACATGGACGGCACTTTGGTCGATTCCGACGGCGCGGTCGAACGCGCCCCCTCGGCGACGCTTGCGAGCCGTAAATTGGCACTGTCCGCATGGGCGGTGGAGTACGGCGTCGACCCGGCGCTGGCATTGGTGAACGCCCACGGCAGCCCCGCCTCGATCACCGCCGCCCGCCTCCGGCCCGATCTCGATGCGGCGCAGGTCGACACGGCCGCCGCGCGGCAGCTGGAGCTCCAGTACGACGACCTCGCCGACGTCGTCCCGATCGCAGGCGCCGAGCGGCTCCTCACCGCATTCGAGCGGATCGGGATGCCGTGGGCGGTCACCAGCGCCGACGACCGGCTCGCCAAGGCCCGCCTCGCCGCCGCGGGCATCCGCCCGCCGCTGCTGTTCACGTTCGAGGACGTCGCGCGCGGCAAGCCCGACCCCGAGGGATACCTCCTGGCCGCCAAGGCGCTCGGCGTCGACCCCGCCGCGTGCCTCGTGGTCGAGGACTCCGAGCCGGGCCTGGCGGCGGGCCGCGCCGCGGGTGCGATGACCGCGTCGCTGCGCGGGCTCGACGCCGACGTGCAGCTCACCGACCTCGGCGACCTCGCGGAGCTGCTGGTGCCCGATGGCCGTTGACACCGAGGTCCAGCGGACGGCCGCCTCCCGCGACCTGAGCCGCGTGGTCGCGTTCGCGCAGATCGGGCTCGGCCTCCTGGTCAGCTCGTACGGCCCGTACCTGGCCGGGATCGCCGCCGAGCTCGACCGGCCCCGCGGCGAACTCGTCTGGCTCACCATGACGTTCGGCGCGGGCCTGGTCCTGGCCGCCGCGGCCGGCCCGGCCGTGCTCCGCGCGGGCGCGGGCCTGGTGATGCGGCTGGCGTGCGCGGTGATCGCGGTCGGCGCGGTGGTCATGGCCGCGTCGCCGCAACTGCCGGTCGCGGGCACGGGATCCGTGCTCGTCGGGTTCGGTTGCGCCGCAGTCGCTCTCGCTACGCCGTCACTACTGCGCGGCCCAGGCGCGGCGAAGCGGATCACGATCATGGTCGGGCTCGCCAGCGCCGCCGGGGTCTGCGCGCCGCTGGCGTTCGGGGCGCTGGAGTCGGTGGGCGTGCCCGGCCGCTGGGCGCTGCTGAGCGCCGTGCCGGTGCTGCTCGCGGGGGCCGTGCACCGCACGGTCCAAGGCCCTCCGGACGAGGCGGTCGCCACCGGCGGCGGCGTCCCGGTCGGTCCGGCGGCGCTCGCGTGGTCGCGGATCGTCCTCTGTGTAGGGATCGAGTTCTGCTTCTCGATCTGGAGCGTGGCCCGCCTGGTGGACACCGGGGTCGCGCTCGGCACGGCTTCGGCGCTCGGGGCGAGCTTCGGCATCGGGATGGCCGCGGGCCGCCTGGTGGGGCCGCGGTTCGTGGACCGGCCGTGGGCGGTGCACGCGGCGCTGGCGACGATCGCGGTCGGCACCGTGGTGGTCTACCTCGGGCAGGATCCGGTGACCGTGACCGCCGGGGTCGCGGTCGCGAGCCTCGGCATCGCGCCGCTGTACCCGATCATGCTGGGGCGCCTGGTCGGCATCCCGGGCCTGAGCGGGCGGCACTCGGCGTCGATCGGGTCGCTCGCTTCGGGGACGGCGATCCTGTCGGCGCCCGCGGTGCTGGGCTGGCTGGACGGGCGGATCGGGTTGCGGGAGGCGTTCCTGCTGCCGATCCCGCTGCTGGTGATCCTGCTGGTCCTCTCGAGGCGCCGGTAGCGCAGCGGCCCCGGACGCAGCAGGCCCGGATCGTGCATCCTATAGGAAATATGATGCACGATCCGGGCCGCTGAACGACTGCTAGTACTCGTCGTCCCTCTTCTTGGTGGCCGTGAGCGAGCCGGCGTGGGCCTTCTCCTCGGGGCTCATGCGGGTCTTGATGAGGCTGGCCACGGTCACGACGATGAGGACGCCGATGACCACGGTGAGGCTGACCGGCGTCGAGACCTCGGGGACCGCGGGGTCGATGTCGACGTGGGCCCAGTGCAGGACCAGCTTCACGCCGATGAACAGCAGGATGATGGCCAGGCCGGCCGAGAGGTAGACGAGGCGGTCGAGCAGGCCCTTGACGAGGAAGAACAGTGCGCGCAGGCCCAGCAGCGCGAAGGCGTTCGCGGTGAAGACGATGTATGCCTCCTGCGTGACGCCGAAGACGGCCGGGATGGAGTCGAGCGCGAAGAGCAGGTCGACGCTGCCGATGGCGATGAGGACGATGAACAGCGGGGTGAACAGCCGCTTGCCGTCCACTTTGGTGGTGAGTTTGCCGTCGACGTAGTCCTGGGTGATGGGCAGGAAGCGGCGGGCGCCGCGGACCATCAGGTTCGACTCGACGTCGGGGTCCTCGTTGCGGTGGCGGAAGAGCTGGATCGCCGTGTAGACGAGCAGCAGGCCGAACACCAGGAACATGAACGAGAACGAGTTGATGAGCGCGGAGCCGAGCGCAATGAAGATCGCGCGCATGATGAGCGCGAGGACGATGCCGAAGGTGAGGACCTTGTGCTGGTGGTGGTCCGGTACCGCGAAGGTGCTCATGATGATCACGAACACGAACAGGTTGTCCACCGAGAGGCTCTTCTCGATGATGTAGCCGGCGAAGTACTCGGTGCCCGCGGCGTTCCCGTACTGGGTGCCGAACCAGATGCCGAAGACGATCGCGATGGCGATGTAGAAGACCGACCAGGCCGTGGCCTCCCTGAAACCGACATGGTGCGGGCGCACTGCAGCGAGGATCAGGTCCACCGCCAGCAGGACGACGATGAGGCCGATGGTTCCGGCCCAAGTGAGTGGGCTGATATCGAGCAACGCTTCCTCCGTCAGATTGCCATCATCACGACTGCAGGGTTGACATCATCCCCCCAGTGCCCGCATCCTAACGGCCGCTTGCCCCGTTTGTCACGACCACCCTGACGACCGTGACCTCGACCAAAGCATGATCACGACCACGCCGCGGCCGATCTGGCTTTTCCGCGTCCCTGAGAACCTTGGTCGAGAAGCCGCCTACTTCCGTTGCGGCGGCGAACCAGGGCGCGAATCCCGCTCGTGGATTGCCGCTACTATCAGTACGCCTAGCGTCGCCCTTCGGACTCCGGAGTGAACCCCCATGCGTCTGTACAAGGACACCACCTATTCCGTACGGCACCTCGTCGAAGCCATCGAACGGGGCCGCATCGCCTTGCCGGAGCTGCAGCGCCCGTTCGTATGGAACACCACCCAGGTCCGGGACCTCTTCGACTCCATGTACCGCGGCTATCCGATCGGATACCTGCTGTTCTGGGAGACCGGGGCCGAGGCTTCGCGCCGCGGAATCGGCGAATCCGATGGCGAGAGCGCCGCGCACCTCATCATCGACGGGCAGCAGCGGACCACCGCGCTCTTCGCGGTGCTCACCGGACGGCCGGTGCTCAAAAAGGACTATTCGCGGGCGCGCATCACCATCGCGTTCCGTCCGGCCGACGAGACGTTCGCGGTGGCCAATGCCGCAAGCCGCAACGATCCCGAGTTCATCAATGACATCTCCGTGGCCTTTGCGCCAGGATACGACCAGTTCACCGAGACCATGGGCTTCATCGCCCGTCTCGCCGAGCACCGCGAGGTGCCCGCTGAAGAACAGGGACGCATCGCCCGCGCCATCAGCCAGCTCCGCGACCTCGCCAACACGGACTTCAAGGTCATCGAACTCTCAGCTTCCGCCGGTGTCGAAGAGGTCTCGGAGATCTTCGTCCGCATCAACTCCGCAGGCACCGAGCTCAACCGGTCCGACTTCCTGCTGACACTCATGAGCGTCTACTGGGAGCAGGGGCGCCAGGAGTTGGAGCGGTTCTGCGAGGACACCCGCACACCGCGCACCGACGGGAAACCCTCCCCGTTCAACTGGCACCTGCACCCCAAGCCGGTGGTGCTCCTGCGCGCCGCCATCGCGCTCGCCTTCCGCCGCGCCCGCCTCGACAGTGTCTACACCGTGCTCAGCGGTCGCGACGTCCCTGAAGGGCCAGAGCGGGCCGCCCGCATCGGCGAGCAGTTCGAGAAGCTCGCCGCGGCCCAGAACCAGGTGCTCGACCTCCTCAACTGGCACGAGTTCATGCAGTGCCTGGAGCTCGCGGGATTCCGGGGCCGGAAGATGATCACCTCGGAGAACGCGGTGGTCTTCGCCTATGTGATGTGGTTGATCGGTCGCATCGAGTTCAAGGTCCCCATCGATCGCCTGCGGCACCTGGTCGCACGCTGGTTCTTCATGGGGCAGACGACCAGTCGCTACTCGGGTTCGTTCGAGACCCAGGTCGAACGGGATCTCGCGCAGATCTCGGCCCTCGCGAAAGGGGACGCCGACGCCTATGTGGGCCTGCTCTCGCGTCTCATCGACGAGCGGATGACCAGCGACTGGTGGGCCGTGACGCTCCCGGGCGACCTCGCCTCATCCGGCAGCCGCTCTCCCGTGCTCTTCGGATATATCGCTGCGTTGAACATCCTCGACGCCGACGCGCTCCTCTCGAAGGTGAAAGTCCGCACCCGGCTCGACCCCTCCGTGCACGTCCGCAAAGGCATCGAGCGCCACCACCTGTTCCCCCAGAACTTCCTGAAGAACGGGTTGGGGATCAAGGACCGCAGCAGGATCAACCAGTTCGCGAACATGGCCCTCGTCGAATGGGCCGACAACATAGCCGTCTCCGACCGTCCGCCCGCCGAGTACTGGCCGGCGCAGGTGCGGGCCAATCGGCTCCCTGACGCGGATCTGGCTCGGCAGGTGTACTGGCACGCGCTGCCCGAGGGCTGGACCGGCATGGAGTACGAGGAGTTCCTGTCCGCCCGCCGCCGGCTCATGGCCGCAGTCATGAAGGACGCGTTCGACCTGCTGGCGAAGGACGACTACCTGGCCGCCTACCCCGAGCCGGCCCCGGCGACCCGGCCCGTCGCCACGACTGTGGCGGACTTGATCGGTCTGGGGCTCGTCATGTCAGGCGAATCCCTGGTCAACGAGTCGGACGAGGTCCAGGCGACGGTTCTGGAGGACGGGCGCCTGGAGTATGACGGCGCGGTCTTCGAAACGCCGGACGAAGCGGCCCGCTCCGCCGCGGGGAACCCCTGCGACGGCTGGGCCTACTGGTCGGTGGAGTCCCCTGGGGACGGACCCCAGACACTCGCTTCACTGCTGCGGGAGGCCTAACCCGGACGTTCGAACCTGATCAGCGTGAACTTCCGCTCCATCCCAGAGTGGTTGCAGGGGCTGACTGCGGGTGGCGCCGTCACGCGGCGGCGAGGCGCAGAAGGGGGCTGGGTTCGCCGGTCCAGGTGAAGACCACTGCGTCGCGGGCGCGGGTGGCGGCTACGAAGAGCAGGTTGCGGGCCTTCGCCATCTCCAGCTCGAATCGCTGCGGGTCGGTGTCGGCCAGTTTGCGCACGTAGCCGTACGGGAACTTGTCAGCGCCGATGCCGGAGACCATCATGAACCGGTACTCGAGTCCTTTGAGGCGGTGCATGGTGCCGACGTGGACGGTGTCGGAGGAGGGGACCGCGTCCGCGGCGAGCGCGGCGGCCGGGACACCTGCGGCGTTCAGGCCGTCGATCACCTTGGCGGCCATGGCTTTGAGCGGGACGGCCACGGCGATGCCTCCGGTGCCGTGAGCCTCGGTCCAGGCCCGGACCTGCGTTGCGATCGTGGCGAGTTCGGCCTCCGGCGTGGTTTGCGGCCTGAACTCCGGGAGTGCGCCGCTCATGACGGACCGGTATCCGGCCAGGCTGTCGGTGTCGCCGTCGAGGTCGTCGGCTTGTGCGCCGGAGCCGATGGCGAGCGCGGCGAGCAGGATCTCCCTGGTGGTGCGGTAGTTGAGGGTCAGGCGCTTGGAACGGCCGCGGATGTCGATGCCGAGCTGGCCGAGTGTCACGGGCTGGCCGTAGATGCGCTGGAAGGTGTCGCCGGTGATGAACAGGTCGTCAACGGCTTCGGGGACGAGGGCGCGCAGGAGAACCCAGTGCGCGGGGGTGAGGTCCTGGGCTTCGTCAATGACGATGTGGCGGTAGCGGTAGTCCCCTTTGAGCCGGTGCTTCTCGGCGACCGCGGTGGTGGCGCGCACTTGCGGCCAGCACCATGCCCCGCGCTCAGCGAGCAGCTTGTTGAAGCGTTCCACGAGTTCCCACACCCTGGCCCGCTGGATCCGGTTGAGCCGCCGGGGTCGCTTGACCCGCCGGGCCTGGAGGTATTCGGCACGGCTGGTGACCAGCTGCGCGCAGACGACGTCGTTCCATTCGCTGAGCAGGAAGTCGGCGTCGAACTCGGTCTCACCCCGGTCGCTTCGTACCTGCTCCCACGCTGCGAGCATGTCGTCGTCGCCCATGAGGGCTCCGAGGTCGCCTTGCTCACGGGCCAGCCGGTGGACGACGGCGTCGAGGTGCTCGACGTCGACGCGGGCCAGGGCCTCCTGGTCGAGGAGCAGGCCCAGTTTGGACTTGAGGTCGGCGGCGAGGTTGCGGGTGAAGGTGGTGAGCAGGATGCGTTCGCCGCTCGCGGGGTCGAGGCCGCGGGCGAGACGGGCCGTGCGGTGGAGCGCGACGACCGTCTTGCCTGTGCCGGGCCCGCCGCTGACGCGAGCGGGGCCTTTGTAAGTGCGGTCGATGAGCTGCTGCTGGGTCGGGTGGGTCCAGAGTCGCCAGGCTTCGAAGCGGCCGTCGAGCATGGCGGTGACGGCCGCGTCGGAGCTGGTGACGTAGCTGGTGCGCCGTTCGACGGCGGCGGCGAAGTCGCTGGTGTCGACCGGTTCGGGGGCGCGGACGGGGGCGGTGACGAACTCTTCGATCTCGGCGAGGGTGAAGCCGGCATCGATGGCGTTGAGGATTTCGGCGGTGTGGCGGGGCGCGACGTCGCAGAAGGCCTTGAGCTGGTCGCCGGTGGCGATCTGGCGGATCGCGGGGAGGAGCGGGGCGGCGACGCCGAAGTCGAGGAGGACGTCGTCGGGGTAGTCCTTGAACAGGTCTGTCACCGCAACTGCCCGAACGGGGTGGGCCGGTGCGGCGGGTTCGGGGCTCCGCTCAGATTCGGCTACGGCGCTGTGGATCTCGTCGAAGTCGGCGACTTCGAAGGCGCCGGTGACGCCGTTGACATGGGCGGTGTAGCGGTGGTCGATCCGGTCGTAGGAGGACTGGCGGGGAGCGACGTCGATGAGGACGAAGTGGGCGCGGGCGACTTCGCAGAGGATGGCCCGGTAGTCGTCAGTGATCCGCGCGGACCAGAGTCGGCGGTCGCCTTGGAGGCGTTTGAGGCGCAGGCCGGGCAGGTCCATGTTGGCGCAGAACTTCGATTGGAATTCGGCGTAGCGGGCCTGGACGGCGCGGTCGAGTTTCGCGAGGCGGCGGGCGGCGTTGCCGTAGACGGAGAGGACGGCGGACTGCGGCTCGGTCAAGACGGCTCCCTGGGATGCCTGGAAGAGTGGTTCAGGGCGGGAATCACAGCATCGGCGATGAACAGCGTTCGCAATACTACCGTCCGTGATGAATGCTGGTGAAACCGGCGCGGGACGCGATGAACCGTCATATTCGCACGAGCTGTCCATTGCGGACGAGGCCGCGCAGGTGCTCGGCGGTGCGTTTGGGGGCCGGGCCGCCGCTGATGAGAAGGCCGGCTTCGAGGTTCTTCTCGATGCCGGAGGTGGTGAAGTTAGCGCTGGTCGACAGCAGGAGCTGGTCGTCGGCGAGGGCGAGTTTGGCGTGGAGCCTGGCGTCCTCAGGGCGAGTGGCGCGGTCCCAGGTGTAGAGCTTCGCGCCGGTCACGGTGGCGAAGGCGGCGGCGGGCTCGGAACCGGAGATCGCCGACCCGGCCCCTGCGAGGGTCTCGACGGCAATGTTGACGGTGACGCCGTGGGCGATTCGGCGCTGGAGCTGTTCGAGCATCGGCGGGTACGGCTTGGCGGAGTAGGTGGTGAGCCACAGCTCCTGTTCAGCGGCGACGAGGACGCTGAGGAGGGCTCGCCAGGTGGAACGGACCGGGACGCCCGGCACCGTAGGGCCGGTCCAGACCACTTCGGCGGCCCGGGGCCAGTTGAGAAGGCCCGCGAAGAACCCGTGAAGGAAATCGAGGGCTCGCTGCTCACCCAGTTCGCGGCAGGCATTGCAGAGTTTTCCGAGGAGTTCGGCGGCTTCGGGATGGCCGAGGCGTTCGGCCAGCATCGCCGGGTGTTCCGCGGCGACGATGTCGTTGATGTTGCTGATGATCGTGTGCGGGCCGACGAGATCGAGCAGCTCGATGGCATAGAGGTGGACCGCCTCGCGCGGTCGTATCACTCCCATGGCGGCAGGAAGGTCAGGCCGTCGCCGAGGTCGGCGACGAAGCGGCGGTCGAGGAAGCGGTTCCCGCGTTCGCAGGTGGTCTCAGAGACGAACAGGCAGGCGTGGCAGGCGGCGCCATGGAGCGAGTCGGCCGGTTCGGCGGGAAGGTGGTCGGAGCAGACCGGGTCGCTGGAGCAGCGTTCGGCGGCGGTGAGGGCCTTGCCGACGATCCGGGTGAGCTGGGAGGACTCGGCGAGGCTGACGAGTCCGCCGAGAGTGCCCTCCGCGTCCGGCACGGCCGTGTAGATGAGGATGCCGGCCCGGTCTTCGCCGTTGCTGTAGATGCGTTCGGCCAGGCTCGCGGAGTTGTAGCCGCATTCGAGTGCGATGGAGCGGATGAGCAGGTGTGACAAGGTATGCAGGACTACGTACCCGGTGCCGGGCCAGCCTTTCTCCGCGTCGAAGGCGGCACCGAGCCGGTGCGAGTGGCGCTTGCCCCGGAACTCCTTCCAAGCCGCCCGGAGCCGCTGGACGGCTTCGCTCGACTCGGTCTTCGCCGTCCATTCGGCGAGGGCTTCGGCGTCGACACGGAGAAAGATCCCTTCCCCGAAGACCTCGCTGGCGGGAGCCCATTTGGGGGCGCCGCGGCCGATGGACGCGGTGGGGACGAGATCGGGTTCCTCGGGGTCGGGCGCGTCGAGCCGGGTGAAGCCGTAGAACGCGCGCACAGCCCGGAGTCGTTCGGCGCGGACCACATCGGTGAAGAAGGGCCGCAACCGCTCCGGGACGCCGTCGCTGCCGCGGACGGCGGTGAAGTTCCGGCCGTCGTCGGCGAGCTGCCCGGCGGTGAAGGCCTTCCATTCAGGTTCGAGGAGGTCCTGCTGCTCCTCGGTGCCGGGGGCGGCCGGAATGTAGGAGTCCATTGCGGCCTTGAAGTCCGCGGCCTCGAATTCGGCGAAGGGCTTGAGCGCCGGGACGGAGCGCATCACCAGTGCAAGCTGCTCGGCGGCGAACCCCGCGAACGGCTGGATCGAATCCCAATACTCGGCGATGAGGCCGGCCAGCTTGTCGGCAGTGTCGGGCGGCACGGACAGGACCGCCGCGGTCTGCGGGAACCACAGGTTCGAGGCGCCCACGATGAGGGGCACGGCGTCTTCGGTGCAGGGCCCGAACTCGCGAAGGTGCGGATGCCTGCCGCGGCAGCCGGGCAGGTTCGCCTTGCCCAACTCCCCCATCGCGTCGCGAAGGTTGCGCTGCGATCCGCAGTTGCCGCATTTGATGAGCACGTTGACGGCTCGGTTGCCGGCCCGGTCGAGCATGGACAGCTGCGGGAACTCCGCCTTGGGGCAAGCCGCGCCGTGGTGGACGAACCATTCGTACGGGAATTCGTCCAGATGCCCGTTCCGGCAGGTCAGCAGGAAGCGGGCCGGGATGGCCTTGAAGTCCTTGTTGTTCTTGCATTTCACGTGCTCGAACCGGGCTTCGTCGGGCCGCCCCGTCTTGGTGTTGATATAGGTGAAGATCCGGCTGTCGATCGGCGCGAGCCGATCGCAGCCGGTGCAGCGCAGCCAGGCCGGGAAGGGCCGCACCGGTACCCCGATCGGGGACTTGTCGTCCTCTTCGGAGAGCGGAATCAGCCGGAGTCCGTCCACCCCTCGGCCGATCTTCCGCCGGACCTCGTCGAGGAGCCGCGGCTCGACCACTTCCACCAGGTCGTTCTGGAAGCTCGGCCAGTCGTCGATGCCGCCGACGAGCACGGACATGTTCGGCAGGTCGACGATCGCGCCGATGCCTCCGGTGAACATAAGGTGGCTCGGCCGGGCGGACCCGACCTTCCTGATGGGCTGCTTCGGGGCCATCGGTCACGCACCGTCCTTCGCATCGCCGGGTTTGACCGGGAACGCCCACGCCGCGGCGCCGCGCGGTCGCTCGTACACCTCGTCCAACGGCGGGAACAGGAGCTTGGCCTCGCCTTCGGTCTCGCGCATCGAGTTCGCCACCGTACGGGAAGTCCAGTCCGATCCGTCCGCGCTCTTCAAGAGCCCGTTGCGGTTCGTCTGCGACCGGCCGGGCCGGTAGACCAGGTTCCCGCGAGCCCGCTCGTCGTCCCAGTCGTCGAAGAACGCCTCGGCGCGTTCACGCAAGTACCCGCCCGCCGGCCCGGCGATGTCCTCGGCTCGCTCAGCGAACGTCTCCAGAACGTCGCGGACCTGCGGCGACGTACGGTCGAACGCCGCCGCGGCCGGGTTCGGCGAAGAGGCGGCATCGGTTTGGCGGATCGCCGCCGCCAGTGCCCCAGTCGCGCCCCGGTCGAGCGACCGGCGGGTAAAGGGGGTGACCGAAAGCGCTTCGACCTGCCGGTAGAAGGTCTGGTGATAGTGGTGGAAGTCTTCGAAATGGTCGAGGTCGCGGGGCCGGGTCCAGTTGTACAGGGCGACGACCAGACCGGGCCTGGAGGCGTCGCGACCCACGCGCGAGGACGCCTGGATGTATTCGGCGGTGTTCTTCGGCTGGCCGGTGACGACCATGAGGCCGAACCGGGAGACGTCGACGCCGACCTGGAGCATGGAGGTGGCGAGGACGGCCCCGGCGCGCGGGATGCGGCGCGAGTACTCGACGGCGAGTCGGTCGGGTTCGCGGCGCTCCTTGGCGGCGGCCCCGAATTCACCGCGCCAGCCGCGTTTGCGTTCGGTGGTGTCGGACTCGGGGTCGAAGCCGGTCTCCAGGTCGGTCAGGGTGGCCGCGATTTCACGGGAGGCGATGCGCGAGGTCAGCTCGATGATCCGCAGGGTCTCGGAGCCGATGAGCCGCTTGGGAAAGCCGTCGCGAGCGCGGCTGACCCTGACTGAGACGTCGTCGTCGAGGTAGCGGCGCATCCCAGCGAGTTCGCGGGTGGCGTTGAAGTACCCGACTGGGGTCATGTACGGGTCGGCCGGCGTCCCGTGCTTGTCGAACAGGGACTGGCCTATGAGGAGCAGCGTGTCCCAGAGCCGGATCTCGGCCTGCTTGAGGCGCACGCCGTGCGCGCACAGCCCCAGGTAGCGTCGGCCCGGGGTCCGCTCGTTCACCTCGTCCTGCTTGGAGAAGAACGTGTCCTCGATGTCGATCACCGGGGGCGGGAAGATGGCGACCCGCCGGTTGTAGAGGCCGCGCACCTGTGCCTTGGAGCGTTTGGTGGTCGCGGTCGAGGCGACGATCTTCGGGCCGACAGAGCGCACGTCCTCGCCGTCGTCGTATGGCCACTGAAGGAGGTAGTCCACGGCGGATTCGAACAGGGCGACGCTGGTGCCCAGCGCCCCGGAGATCAGGTGCAGCTCGTCTTGGATGATGAGGTCGAGCGGGCGCGGGGCGACCACGGGGACGGCTTTGACGGCGGGCAGCTTGCCGGTGGCCTTGTGCTGGCTCGTGCAGCCGACCTTGCCGTCGAGGTCGGGGTGCTTGTAGCCGTGGCGGGGGCAGCGTTCGCGGACGCGGCCGAACAGCATGCCTGCCTCGCCCTTCCACGGCAGCTGCGCCAGTTTGTCCACTGTGGCGATGATGAACGCGGGCAGGAGCCGGTAGATCTCCTCGTCCACGCTGACGATGGGCACACCTTCGTCACTGGAGCGGCGCGAGAACGGGCAACGGTCCTCGTCGGTGTTCGAGCGCGGGCAGTACACGAGCACGCGCTGGCGCTCGATGTCCACTTCGACCGAGTTCGGGTCGAACGTCTCGCCGCACCAGGGGCACGCCTGCAGTTGCAGCACTCCGGACCCGGCGGTCTTCCCCGAGTCCTTCATCTTCGCGACGTCCTCTGCGGCGCCCTCGAAGGAGTTCGGCGTCACCTTCATTCCGACCCACAGGCCGATCCGGTACGGCTCGGCGCCGAACACTTCCGGTTCTGCCTGCCGCAGCAGTTCGGCCGCGCAGACGAGGGCCGAGGCCCGCTGGAACTGCTGCGAGGTGAGTAGCCGCAGGGTGTAGCGCATGAAGACCGCGACCCCGGCCGCCGCGTCGCGGGCGTCCTCACCCGTGCCCGTGACCCCTTGCAGGCGGCGCATGGCGAGCGTGAACGCCGCCAAGCCGAGGTACGCCTCGGTCTTGCCGCCGCCGGTCGGGAAGAACAGCAGGTCTACCAGGCCGTTCTTGGTCGCCTGCCGCTCCGGGTGCCCGGGGTCCGCCAGGCTGGCGAGGTTGAGCAGCAGGAAAGCGAGCTGGAACGGGCGCCACGATGCGGCACCGGCGCCTTTGCCCTCGATGGCGGCTTTGGCCGTGCGGTAGTCCTCCCCGGTGGTCGCGCGCCTGGCCGCGATCTGGGTGTGGACGCGCTGTTCCTTCATCGCCGACTGCGCGAACCTGAAGGCCCGCAAGGCGTCAGCGTGGGCCGGGACGCGCTCGTCGGTGAGCAGCCGCACCCCGTCCGCGATCCGACTGGCGACCGCGCGGGCGTCTTCCATGGCGCCGACCGCGTAGGGCCGCAGTTGCTCGGGCAGTCCGGCGATCCGGGCTTCCTGCTCCTCAAGCCAGTCGCTGTAGCCGGCGGCGAGCGGTGCCAGTCCAGCCTGCAACGCGGGGACGTCGGCCTCCGCGAGTGCGGCCATCGACAGTTCGAGGCCCGCCAGACGCGGCGACTGGGCCGGGGTCGGCGCGGAGGTGCCGGGCACGTCGGTGACCGGCAGCCATTCGGTCCGCAGCAGGTGGGCGCGGCGGCCGTCTTCGGGCGCTTCGGCGGCGACGGCCACATTGCGGCCGCGGGCGTACTGGAGCCGGTTGCGGTACAGCAGCCGCAGCCGCATGTCCTCGGCGTCGGCGACCCAGCTCGGGGGGATGTCGTCGGACTCGGGGTCATCGAGGGGCAGAAACACCGGTGACGCGCCGTCGAGGGCGCGGATCTGCAGCCGCGGCTGGAAGAGCCAGGCTTCGTCACCGTTGGTCTCGAGGGTGCGCTGGCCGTTGACGAGGCTGACCACGACCGAAGTGCCCTCGCCTTTCGGTTTGGCTTCGACATGCAGGACGACGCAGGGCTCTTCGGCGGACGCTCCGGTGAGCGGAATGCGCTCGGAGCGAGTGGGGATGCGGATCTCACGCGCGTATTCGACGGGTTCGCGCTGCCAGACCCGTTTCGCCGCGCCCTCTTCGTCGGTCTGGCCGACTTTGCGGTAGCGACCCCAAGAGGCCGTGACATGGATCGTGTCGGTCTCGGGGGCGAGTTTGAAGGAGACGCCCATACTCGAGGCCCACATGCGCCCGGTGTCGACCGGCGGCGTCTGCTCGGCGAGTTCGGTGTCCTCAGTGGAGGCGATCGGGGCGGAGCCGTCGTCGAGTTCGGACGGGTCGTTGGCCGGGTCGTCGCGGTCACGGCTGGTCTGTTTGCTGAGCGTCTTGGGGCCGAGTTGGCCGACCAGGTACCGGTCGCGCGGCGTGTAGTCGCTCAGCTGCTCGGTCTCGCCGCCCCAGGGGCCGAGGAGGTCGCGGCTCAGGTACTCGATGAGGCCGTCGCGGACTTGGAATGAGGAGGCGGGCTCGAAGTCCTGCGCCGCGTGCAGCAGCTCCGCGGGGGTGGGCGCTCCCGGTTCGCGGGACGGTGTGGCCATGACGCTCCGTTCAAATCCGGGTGGGCGGCAGTGGTGAACATTCTGCCCCAAGAATCCGACACACGGGGACTCCCGGGGTCGTACCGGTCCTGCGGGAGTTGCGGTTTCGGGCCCGGCCGTACGGCCGAGCCCGAAACGCGGTCAGTACCCGCAGGGGTCTACCACTCTGCGGCGGCCTTGCGGCGGCGCATGAGCACGAACACGACCGCACCGGCGGCGAGAGCGACGGCGGCCGCACTGCCGATGACCGTGAGGGACGTGCCGGTGTCCGGCAGCCGCCCGGAGCCGCCGGCCTTCAGCGCGAAGGTGTCGCTGTTGTCGCCGAGGTCGCCATCGAGGATCGGGAAGTCCTCGGTGGTGAGGTCCCAGTAGGCGAGCTGCTCGTCGGTCCAGAGTTCGGCCGATTCGAGGACCACCGCGGTGCCAACGGCTCCGGCGGCACCGGTGACCTTGACCGGGAGGGCAAGGGTCAGCGTCGCGCCGGATTCGATGTCTTCCCAGATCGAGCACACCACGTCGACCCGGTCGAGGTGGTAGAGCGCCGGGTCGTGCTCGGCGATCCATTCGTTCTCGGCGGCGAGGTGGCAGTGGTTGTCGGCTTCGGTGACGAAGTACCCGTTCTCCTCGATGTCGGCGTCGATCGCCACTCCGGCGGGCAGTTGGATCGCGTAGAGGAAGCTGCCTTCGCCGCTGCCGGGGTGGGGCTGGGCGACGGCGTTGGCCGGGCCCGAGTTCACGACGGTGATGTCGACGACGTCAGTCTCGCCATTCGCGGCGTCGATGTCGTTCGCGGTGATGGCGAGGTTGTAGGCGTTCGCGCTGGAGGTGACGGTGACCGGGCGCTCCTCGATCTCGGCGCGGTCGGTCGCTTCGAAGACGAGTGCGGTGTCGGCGTCGAAGTAGTCGAGGTTCTCGATCTCGTCGCGGTTCCACACGTCAAAGGCTTCGACGCCGTACCAGGCGTCGTATTCGCGCGGGCCGGGAGCGTTCGCGTCCAGGGTCACGGTGAGGGGGGTGTCAGCGGAGAGCTCGTAGACGACGCCGGGTTCGGGGGCGAGGTCTTCGAACACGCACATGATGCCGCCCCACTCGATGAGTCCGCAGTTGCTGTACTCAGCGGCGGTCTGGAGGTAGGGGTCGTCATTGCCGATGTAGAAGTAGACGTCCTTGTAGGTGCCTGCGTTGTCGTTCACGAACGCCACCTCGGGGGTGACCGAGGTGCCGGGGGCGACGTCTTCGTGTACGGAGCCCTCGACGAGGTACCGGGCGTATTCTTCGCCGGCCGGCTCGAATTCCCACGTGCCGCCGAAGACTTCCGGAGCCTCTGCCGCGGCGGGCTGGACGCTGACGGACCAGTCGACGGAGGCGTACGCCTGGACGGTCTCGGAAACGAGCAGGTCGAAATCGACCCAGGTGGTGTCCATGTACGTGGTCACGTCAGTGAAGTCGCAGGTGATGGTGACGCCTTCGGCGAAGCAGTGCTCGTCCGCGGTCGCCAGGGCGAGACCGCCAGCGAGATCGTCGGAGAGGCCGAAGACGACGCGGACGGCGCCGAGTTCGGTCTCGTCGTCGCCGTAAGCCGAGGCGTAGAACTGGCCTGCCTGGCTCTTGGTGTCTTCGGTCCAGCCGGTGTAGAAGGCGTCTTCCATCGGGAAGGCGTACCCGTCGAGCTCGAGCTCCGGCTGGGCCTGGGCGGGGATGGCGGCAGTGGCGCCGAGCGCGGCGGCGGCGAGGACCGCTCCCGCGCGGAGCGCACCGCGCTTGAAGGGGGATGCAAGGGTCAATGGAATACCGATTCGATTGTCGTGGTGTTGGGGGGGATCGAGCGTGAACCGTGTTCCCGCTTCGGCTTGGAACACGCTCGTCGTCAGATACCGGTTGCACTCGAGATCGGGCTTCCCGGAATCGGTGCCAAGCGACTGAAATACCGACGCCGATTTGCCGTATACGAGCGTTTTGGCAGATCTGCAGAGCGCGCGGCAAGCCGAACCTGCCAGCAACATCCGCATGGCGAACGGGCACGGTGAACCACCGCGTGCCTCAGTCAGCCCCCAACGGCTTCAGTCGCCGAATTCTCCGGCGGGGCGACCCCGCATTCCCCTCGCGTATTCGTTGGTGATGCGCGGGTCGTTCTCAGGGGGCGTATAGGTACGGGTCTTGATGGGGCCCGTGGTGCGGCGCACGACGCGGGGTTTGACCGGCTCTGGCGTCGGTGATTCCCCGGGCACCGATTTGCGCCGTGTTCTCATACGGACAATTCCCTTGGCATCCACCCAGACCGCGGCGGCAGGTTCACCTGTCCTCTGCGATTGCCGCGGGGTCTCCTTCGCGCGCGCTGTACACGACGCACAGTATGCGGGCCCGGATTTCGGGAGCCTCCCGCAGCGAACGCACAGTGGCGAGTTGGGCGGCAGGTTCGGCGAGGCCTTCGACGGTGCGGGCACCTTGGGTCTAGCTGGGCGAAGCGCGGGCTTGTTAGCGCACGGCCTGCAACGCTTGGATCCCTTCTTCGGCTGGTTGTTGCAGATCTCGCACTTCGACCGTGCGCTGGGGCGGTCAGGCATCTTCCCGATGACCTCGACGACCCAACCACCGGAAACTGGTCGCGTCGGTTCGCCCCCGGACCCGCCCCCGCGAACGGCGCGCTGCTTCCGTTCAAGCGTGCTCGCCCGGGACGACGCGCCACGCAGCAGCTTCTTCGAAGTCAATCTGCCGTTGCAGAATTTGCAGACCTGCAAGTCGGGGAACAGCACCAGTGCCTCGCACTGCACGCAGTAGCGGTCGACCGGTCGCGACGAAGGTGTCTTTGGCATGGAGGGGGTCCCATCGAAGACGTTCGGTGGAAGTTACCACGATCACACCTTCTTGGGAAGCTCCATTGTCTACCAGTTTGGGGCAACCGCCCTCAAGCGTCTACGGATCGACGTCATCGCAGTTGTGGGCGCCGCGCGAACGGACTTGGCGGACGATGCCGATCATGTTGCCGTAGATGACCCGCGCCCAGGGGTCGCGCTCGTCGATCCAGCCCTTGCGCCACTCGGTGATCGGGGCGGGGTCGAGGCGTCCGAGCCCTTCAACCGTGAGGATTGCATACGGCTCCTGGATGCCGTCGTCAAGCACCACCCGCGCCGCCTTCGGATCGCTGCCATCGTCGCCGAACACCTTGAACCGCAACGTCTTCGCAAAGTGGAACTCGACGAGCGGGTGCACGAACCGCTCACTGTCGGCTCGCCCGCTGCAACCGGGTTCGATGCCGGGAAACGTGTTCACGGCACGCTCCTTTCAGGGCCCGCAACTGCTCGATACCAGAGCGCGCCTACCTGCTCCAGCACCGCTAGGCGGCCTTCGAGGTCGAGCAGGTCGGCATGGTCGGGTTCGACTCGCAGCCGCGGATCGGAGGCAAGGCCGACGACAATCCCGAAGCGGCTCGGTCGGGTGAGGAAATCGATCCCGACCGCATCTCCACCCCAGGGCCAGGTGACCGCCGCGAGGTGCCCGGCGACGTCGATCTCGCCCAGCGACTCCAGTTCGGTCGAGGAACGCGATGGTCCCGGAGGCCCAGCCACAGAAGCGCTTTGTAGCGCAGGGGCGAGCGGTCGTGAAATCTGTGGTTGCGGCATGGCCGCCTCCATTTCATCCTGAGAGTTCCGACGAGAGGAGGCCCCCACCAACAGCAGCGCCAAGCCGGCCTCCTCCCGCCGTGCCGCAGCGCCCCACCGCGCTCCGACAACTTGACCGTACGGGCTCCAAGCCTCGATTCCAAGCACCTGACCTGGGGCTTAATCCGATATGGATGAGCACGTGCTGTCGGGGCGAACGCCCTGAACGCATCGCTGGCAGACATTTCTCCCAAGTGTCGTTGAGCGACAGTCGATCCGAGGAAGCTTCCGAAAGAGCGAGCTGCGACGGAACAAACAGGACTCCTTAGATATGGCTGCTCAGCCTGCTCACCGACGTATGAGGACCGTGGCACCACAGTGGCATGCTGGAGCGATGCACCCTTCACAAGCAGGAGCTTCGCTCAACCAGAGGGCGACCGAGTTCCGCCTTCACGGGCCGCTGACTCTCGTACACGAGGGCAACAGCATTGAAGTGCCCCTCGGCGGTCCGAGGGAGCTGCTGGCAATGCTGCTGTTGCAGCCCTACCGCGGCCGGTCGCGACTAAACCTGAGCACCGCGCAACACGTCCTCGGGAACCGCACCGCGAGGCGAGCAGGTTCGTTCGCACACGCTCGCGATGCCCTCAACCTCCTGCTCGAGGGCACGGGACTGCGGGTGTCCGCCATTCGTTCCGGCGCCCGCCTCGCCGGCACCGGCCATCAGTCCGATCTCGACAACCTGATTCGCGATCTCCGGCATGTCGAAACCGCGACCTCGACCGCTGAAGTACTCGAATTCGTTGACAGGGCCGTCGATGTCGGTCCCGGAATGCCGTTGGAGGCCTTGGGAGGCGTCTACTTCCACGCGATTCGCGAGGGCTTCGTACGGGCATGGGAGGCGGCGGCCTTCGGTTGGTGGTGCGCGGCGACCGCCGTGAGATCACCCGCGTCGGAGGAACGCCTCCTCGCCCTGTTCGGCGACAAGGCACCCGGTCTTGAGCCGAGTATCCCGGCCTTGGCGCGGGCCGCTGAGGACACACTCTCATCGGCCACGCAGGATGACCAGTTGACGACGGTCAAAGCGGTGATCGGCGAGGTGGTCGACGACATCGAACGTCATTTGGCGGAGGCGCTCGCAGAGGGCTCTCGCGCGATCGCACGGGCCGCGAATCGGACCCGCAAGCCGGGAGCACCCGAGCTCGCCAGCCGGGCGGTGGCCTTCGAAGTCTCCATCTATCTGGGTGACGGCCAGGAGCACCGAGCGGTAGAGGATGCAGTGGAAGGCCTGCTCACCGAGGCTGACATCGTGACTTTCGGGCGGAAGCCTCCGGAGATCGGGTCTTGGTTTCGACGGTTCTGGGCACGCACACAGGCCGGGACGGCCCACTTGAGTGCGGAACAGGTTGCGGCCGAGTTGGAGCGGAAGCTTCGGATCGAAGTATTCGACAAGGCTCAGGCGGTCATCGACAACCAGCAGGCGACGGGTGCGGCCGCACTGATCGCTGCGCTTCAGGGCGAGCGGCATGCATGCATCCGGGTGGGCTCGCTGCTGGTCCTCAAGGTCAACGGCAAGCTGCTGGTGAACACGTTGACGCAGTATCAGTTGGCGTGGCTGGAGCGGAACCAGAATCTACTGCGCGATCCGGCTGGACTGCTTCAAGGATTGGAGACGCTGACCGCGGAGCCGACGAGCAACGGGGTGAGCGAATTGCCGGTCTCGGATCTGGCCGACATCGAGCTGGACTCATCGAGTCCTTGAGCCGCGCTACCAGTCGCACCGTGCGGCAACCGGCTGAAACCTCAGCGAGTTGGGGATCGCCCCGCAGGAAGACGACGAGCCGGGGCTCGCTGGCGCGGGCCCCGGCAAAATTGCAGTAGTGCTGCGGTAGTTCCTGTGTTGTTGGCGCTATTGGCTGCTGCCGCTGGTTGCCCGCCTTGACGGGCTGGCCTGGCCTGGGGGCACCTGTCGGGTTGTCAGCACCGGAAGGTGTCGGGGCCAAGAGAACGGACGCGATGGCTTCACGCCCCTGGGATCTAACGCTGCACGCGTTCCAGCAGGGCGGTGAAGTCGCCCTGGTCGAGCCCGAAGACTGGGGAGTCCTCGGACAGTTTGGAATCGCGAACCTCGAACCCTTCCCCAGCGGCGCGAGCCTCAACACAGTTGCTGCTGGTCTGGTCAGCACCCGAACGGCTGGACTTGCGCCACTTCGATGTCGTCATGATGGTTTGTAGTCCTTGATCAGGTCGGCCTTCTTCTCGGAATCCTCGAAGGCGAGCTGGAACGAGACGACCCGTTCAGGTCGCTCGATGTAGCGCGCCCCTTCAAGCGATTCTAGATAGACCGTCTTGGGGAACTCACCACCCTCGAACTCGAAGATTTCATAGGCCCCACCAAGCGACCGGTGTTTCCCTGCCGAGAACGGCACCACTTTGAAGGTGAACAGCGAATACTCCCGATCCAACCGCTTCAGATGTTCGAGCTGCGCCGCCATGACCTCAGGGCCACCGATGTGCTGCCGCAGGGCTGCTTCCGAAGTCACGTAGACGACCTGAGGAAGCCAGTCTCGCTCCATGAACTGTCGCTGCCGGTCGAGCCTGAACCCCTCCCCGGCTGCAGGACCCCGGTACTCGGGGTCGACACCGTCGCGAAGTGCCTGCATGTAGGCCTCGATCTGGAAGAGACCAGTGATCAGCTCGGTCTCATAGATCATGATCTTGGAGGCGACCATTTCCATCTGGAGGAAGGTGTAGAAGGCTGAAGGGATATCGAAGGTGTGGAACAGGTCTGGCTTCTCGGACTCTTCCGCGAGCTTGACCAGGTTCTCGGTCTCCGCCGGGTTCAGCTGGTAGATCCTCGCGAAGGTCAGCATGTCCCCCCACTTCACTTGAGGCGAGCGAGCATGTTCGAGGTCCCGAATCTTCGTGACGCTCATCTGGGCCTTGTCGGCGACCGCCTTGTGGGTCAGACCGGCCCGCTTGCGGTACTGCACGAGCAACCGTGCAATCTGGATGATGGTGAGGAATGCCTTCGCGCTCATGCAAAGCATCGTGACAGATCGACTACACCAGACACAACCTCAGGCACAGCGTTTCCGACACATCAAGCGACGTAACAACCCACGTAACCCAACTTCTGCCAGCGATCCGACAGTTCCCCAATTTGACAAGAGCCGCAGGCAACTTCCACGATCAGAACAATGAGTCCTGCCTAGGCTCATCCGGCTTCGCCTTGGCGACCTTTCGAACCTCCTTCTTGGCAGCTTTCCCTTTGGAGTGCAACCCCTGCTCGACCTCTAGCGCGTAGCGCCGGTGATTCTCTTCGAGCAGTCGGTCAAGAATCTCCTGCCGAGGCCCAGGAGCGATCGTGTAACGCAACCCCTGTCGGGTCTCGTAGTGACCATGAGCGAGGTCAGGAATGAGATCATCCCACCCATAGCACCGGCACACCTCAACATCGATCAACCGATGAATCTCACGGAGATTCCAGATGTCAGTGTCAGAATTCAAGGCATCATGAACCATATTATAGGTGTCAGTAAGACCAGCCTGCCGACCAAGCATCAAATCTCGCCGCTCAGCATCAAGCCGCTCACCCAATCCTCGAAGCTCATCAGTCATATCCGGCCGAGGCAAGGTCTCAAACACATCCGATGGCGTATACCGGAGGTCGCTTTTCATTGTCGACCCCCTTTGAATAGCCCACCAATAGTGAGGAGCACTAGACAAATAAGCAAGCATCGCCGCGTCTTCTGAAGCAAATACAACAGTTGCATCGCTAAAGACTTGACCGACTTCAACCATCACCGGCATCACCGTCTTGGTATGGCGGATCATTACAATCACTCTGCGGAATTTAGCGATCACATTGTACAGTTCTGGACGACTTCTCTCATACCGCCAGTAATTCTTGTTTGAAGATCCTGGTATAGCAGGAGTTCCATCTGATCTAAGCCTTTGCCGCTCGGGTTTAACAAGCTTCAAGACTTGTTCGAAGCATTCTCGGTAGCTCCTTGCCCGATCCTCACTCCAGTCATGAAAATTGATTACCCAACGACTTGCCGAACTATCTGGACGTTGATTAATATCCTGACCATTCAGAAATGGGAAAAGAACATCAGTGTTCTTCGGATCCCTCCCAATCAAATTGAGAGCATCACCAGGGCTCAAAGTGAATCCCATCCCGAGAATATTGGATCCGACAAATCCCAGACCATAGTTCCGCCTCAATCTCTCCGCCGGTCCACTCAATCGAGATTTCGGATCAAGAGTCGACGTGATTCCAGAAGCTGCACTACCGTTAAGGTATTGCTGCGAGGCCTCCGAAAGCGGGTCCCTGGACAGCCAAACTACGCAGTATTCAAGCGCTGCACTCTTCGAGGGCCATGGCTCACTCTTGATAGCAGATCTAATTTCCGCACCTTCAGAAACAATTCGATCTAGCCCGACTTCTCGGGTGTCACCCTGAGCAAGAGTGTTGGTGGCAATTAGACCTGCCTGGGCGTGTGGATTAGACAAATCTATTGCGCGAACCGCAAAATAGGCAACCAAATCAGCGCTGCCTCGGGCGGCTCGACCAATGAACTTGACAATATACTCCCGATATGCATGTCCCAAGCTGCCAGAGAGCTTTTGTCCGCCCAGAAATGGTGGATTTCCGATAATTCCATCAAATCCATTATTCTCGAATACTTCAGGAAATACCAAAGGCCAGTGGATCGGATTTCGGTCAAACGCTCCTACTGGCCTATCGGTTCTGAGCCATTGGGCTGCTCGCTGGTCGAGGTTTGCCCGCCCCTCCGCGGCCTGGTCGTTGCCGAGGTCGGCTGCGATCATCCAAGCATCGAGTCTGCCTGTCATTCCTGCCCCAACCACAAGGTCCGCGAACCGCGCCGCCTCGGCCGTCAACGTTTGAGCATGTTCCAGGAGGTCCCTCTTCATTTCCTGATCGCCCGCACTCTTGTCGCCAAGGGCCGTGATTGCTTTTCGAGTCTCCGCCGCCTCGGCCACGATCTCTCGGATGTGGGCTGTGTAGTCGAGGATCGTTCCTTCGTGCAGCTTCCGGCCCTCGGCCGGGTCGAGGTGCATGTATTCCAGCTGCTCAAGGCTCGTGATGCCCAGGAGACTGTCACCGCAGACCAGCTTGTCATCGATGAAGGTGAAGGGCCGGTCCTTGTCCATCGAGACCAGCCAGAGGGACAGCTTCGCCATCTCGACCGCGGCCGGGTTGATGTCGGCCCCGTAGAGGCAGTGCTCGATGATTAGTCGGCGTGCCTCGATCAGGTTCGGGTCTTCGCGTTCCTCGCCCGATTCCGCATCGCCCGCAACTGAACCGCGCGGGTCGCCCTCAGCTCGCCACGCCTCGACCAGCCGGTCTGCAAGGAAGCGACAGGCCGCCACGAGGAACGCAGCCGAGCCCATAGCAATGTCCGCAACCTTCAGCTTGAGAATGTCCTCGCTGCCTTTGAGGCGCCAGGCATCCGTGTCAGCCGTCTGCAACGGACCCGGCTCGTACACGAGCGGTTCCAGCGCACCCTGAACAACCTCGTCAGCCAGCTTCCTCGGCGTGTAGTGCGTCCCGGTGTTTCCGCGCAGGTTGGACTCGGTCATGTACAGCGTCTCTTCGAGCACCACCGTCGCCTGCCCGCGCAGGTCGGTCCGAATCAGCCCATAGAACGGCAGCAGCCGTTCGACCAGTTTCGGGTCATTGTTGGTCACCGCCAATAGGTCTCGTTCGGCCCGCTCGCGGTCCTCGGTGTTCAGCGGAGCGAGGTGGGCCGCGATGACCTTAGCCGTTCCGATGCCAGTCTTCTCCTGCTTGCCGAAGCGCTCGTACAGATCCGCAGCCAGCGCGTCAACATCCCCGCCGACCCGTTCCCGCATCTGCTCCAGTTCCCGCAGCGGGATCTCGGCTTCCTTGCTCTGCGTCCCGATGAGGCCGACCACGACCTCGTCAGACCAGCGGCCCTCCCAGGCCAGCAGGCCCTCGTACACGTACCCGATCTGCTCGACTCCGAGCCGGTCGAAGTTCAGCGTCCGGTACTCCCCCTTGGGGCGCTTGCCATTGGCGAGTTCCAGGCCATTGATGGACTTCGGGGTCTTCTGCTTCCCGGCGCTCATCCAGACCGTAGTCACGGACTTGAGCACGTTGTGCACCGTCCGGTCGTCGATCGCGAGGGGCTGGCCCTGGTCGAACAGCCAAGGGTAGGTCTCAGGATCGAACAGGGAACCGCCATAGGCGGGGATGCTCAGGTCCTCGGTGTCGACGCCTCGGTGTACGGCGTTGAAGAGGGCGAGCAGGCGCAGCCAGTGCTGTCGGCTCTGCTCCAGGTGGTCTTCGCTTTCCGAGTCGGCGGTTTCTTGCAGTCGCCGCGCCGACTCGACCACCGAGTACGACTCGCTGTACAGGTCGTTGTCTGCTGGAAGGAGTCGCCGCTCCTCGGCGAAGAGCAGGAAGACGATGCGCATCATGACGGTGACCGCGCCGCGGTAGACCTCGTCGGCTTCGACAAGCCGCCGCGTCCCGTCCTCGGCGGTGACGGTGATGCCGAGTCCGTCGCGGGCCTTTTTGGCGATGTGGGCGCGTCCGATCGCTTCGACCAGGAGCTCTACTGCGCGCCGGACCTGGACGCCGAGTGTTTCGGTGAGTTCTTCTTCCTTCTCGGCGGAGAGGGCGAAGAGAGCCGGGAGTTGCTGTGCTGGTTCGTATTCGGTGAAGCGGCGGCGGTTGAGGAGGCTGTAGAGCGCGCGCAGAACCACCTGGTCGGAGGTCTCGGTGATGGTCATGGTGTCGAACACGCCGTAGGCGCTGGCGCCGTCGGCGGGGGCGTAGACGAGGGCGAGGAAGCGGCCGTCGGTGGCGATGCCGAGCTCGACCTTGTTGGTGGCGCAGAGCCTCAGGAGCCGGTCGATCGGCGTGGCGGCCCAGGTCTCGCCTTTCAGGCGTTTGGCCGGGTGGTTGTCGGGCGGGACGATGAGGCCGATGGCGCGGGGTGCGTCGCCGTCATGGAGGGTGAAGTCGGGGCTGATGGTGGTGTCGTGCTGGCCGATGTGAACTGGGCTGATGCCGTCGATCGAGGTGCCCGCCTCCGCAGCGCCTTCCGCAGCACCGGCGTTCTCGGCGAAGTGGAGTCCGGCCCCCCAACCCAGGAAGTCGCCGAGCAGGGTCGTGATCCAGGTGCGGCTCTGCTCGGCGTTTCTCGGGTTGTCGGCCCATTCGGCGTGTGCGGCACGGAGCTTCGCGCGGGCGTCGGGGGTGACGGCGTCGAGGTCGGGCCAGGTGTCGCGCAGGACGGGCAGGGAGAGCCAGGGCCCGTCGGTGTCGATGAGCTCGTTCCAGTCCTGGTGGACCTGGGTGCGGTCGGATCCGGTACGACCGCGCTTGCGGCCCATGTTGCGGTTCAACGGTTCTCCCTTTGCGGAACGACGCACACGATGGCGAGCGGGGTGAGGTGGCCCTTGGGGTCGGCGTAGCGGACGGCGGCGGCGGCGAGTTCGCGTTCGCATTCGGCGTCGAGCTGCTTGAGGCGTTCGCCCCAGTGGTCGGCGTCGCGGCGGGCTTGGGCCGCCTCGAGTTCGGCGAGGCCGATCAGCTCGTCATCGCCGAGCCTGCGGCCGTTGATCGCCTCGTCAAGAGAGGTCTTGAACTGCGCGTATTCGAAGCGGATGCGGTTCTGCTCCTCGGTGACGCGGCGGATGAGGAGCTTCTGGAGGGATTCATCGCGGTCGCCGGTGCGCCATTTCAGGGCGTCGCGCAGGCCGCGGTCCACTTCGGGCCAGCGCTCGGAGAAGCGGAGCTTAGCGCCGGGGCGGGCTTCGACAGGATTGTCGAGCGCGCGGTCGAGGAGGTGCTTCGTGTCGCGGAGGTTGGCTCTGCGGAAGCGGCCGGTGCGGGAGTCGAGCCAGCCGCCGACCTCGATGATCTCCTGGTGCAGTTGGGTGGAGGTGCCGCCGGTCATCGTGTATTTGGCGTAGGCGGCGACGAACATGTCCTCCAGGTCGTCGCTGCCGACCACAGTGGTCACGCGGTGGAGGTCCACTCGGTCGGAGTCGGCGGCGGCGCGCAGGAGCCGGGCCGACATGTCGACCAGCGGGTGGGAGAGGTGCGCGAGCACGAGGTCGTCGCGTCCCCTGGCGACCAGGGGATCGAAGGTGACCGGTCGGCGGACCGGTTCCTGGCCTTCAGGGGTGAAGGGCGCGGCGAGGCCATCGGTGACGCGGACCCAGTCGCTGGTCATCACTGGGACGTCGAACAGGCTCGGTTCGTCGCCGTAGACCGTGGCGTGCGGGACGAGCGGCATCTGGCGGGCCAGCGCGAGGCCGGTTTCGACGACGCCGCGGATGCGCCTGGGGTGCAGGTTGAGTTCGTCGATGCTCTGCTGGAAGGTCTCGCCGATCTTCTCGACCTGTTCGGAGACGTTCGCGGCGGCTTTGACCTCGCCGGCTTTGCGGCTGCGGGTGACGGCCTGCTGGGCGAGGGTGTCGACGTCGGCGACAGTGGTGTCGCCGGTGAGCCGGCGTTGGAGGCCGTCGGCGAGGACGGGGTTGACGGAGCCGAGGTCGGCCTGCATCTGGCTGACCTTGACGGCGACGCGGGCGAGGAATTCGATCTCGCCGAGGAATTCGGTCCCGTCGTTGGTGGCGGCGGGCACGAAGTTGTAGATCTCGGGGCTGTGGCGCTGTCCGTAGCGGTCGATGCGTCCGGCGCGCTGTTCGAGTTTGTTGGGGTTGAAGGGGATGTCGTAGTTGATGAGTCGGTGGCACTGGTTCTGGAGGTCGATGCCTTCGCCGGCGGCGTCGGTGGCGAGGAGGATGCGGACCAGGTGCTCGCTCGGGTCGGCTTGGAAGGCGCGGCGGGTGAGTTCGCGTTCGTCGACGTCCATGCCGCCGTGGAGGACCGCGACGCGGTCGTGGCCGAGGCCTTGGGAGTGGAGGAGGTCTTTGAGCCAGTCGAGGGTGTCGCGGTATTCGGTGAAGACGACGACGCGCTCGTTCGTCCAGGTGTCGCCATTCTTGCAGACCTCGCGGAGGTAGGCGAGGAGGCGGGCGGCTTTGGTGTCGGGGGCGGCGCGGTGGCGCTGGGCCCACTGGTTGACGCGGTCGAGGAGGGCGTGCTCGGCGGGGTCGAGTCGTTCCTGGTGGCCGGCTGAGCGGCGGAGGGTGTCGGCCTCGAAGTCGTAGAGCTCGTCGTCGTCGAACTCGGCTTCGCGGTCCCAGACGTCCTCAAGGGATTCGGGGAGGTCGTCGCTGGCGGCGGCGGGGGCGGGCGGCAGGGATCCCGCGTAGACCTCGTAGGTGTTGGCGAAGGCGACGGGGCTGGAGAGGAGGCGCTTCTTGAGCAGGAGGGTGACGAGGTCGGCGGCGGCTCGGCCTCGGCGGCCCTGGGCGCGGCGGGTGCGGCGGGCGTGGGTGAACTCGCTGAAGGCCTGGTGGACTTCGCGTTCGTCGTCGGTGTATTCGAGGCGGAGGTCGCGGACGACGCGGGCGGGGAACTCGGGGCTGCCGTCGTTTCGGGTGATCTGGGATTTGAGGCGGCGGATGACGACCTCGCCTTGTGCGGCGGGTGAGGGTTCGACGCCGCGGGCGAAGCGGGCGGGGTCGAGGATTTCGAGGAGGGCGGTGAAGGACTCGGGGTAGCCGTTGTGCGGGGTGGCGGAGAGGAACAGGCGGTGCGTGAAGTGCTTGGCGAGTTCGCGGATGGTCTTGGTCTGCTGGGAGTCGACGGCGTAGCGCTGCTTGGGTGCGGACGGGGCGATGTGGTGGGCTTCGTCGAGGATGAGCAGGTCGAAGTAGGGGCGGGCGTCCTCGGCGCGGCCACGCAGGAGCTCGCCGAAGAGGAGCCGTTCGGCCTTGGGGCCGCGGAGCCAGGGGAGGCTGACGATGGTGTGGCGGTAGACCTCGAAGGGATTGGCGCCGTTGCCTCGTTCGCGGCGGAGATCGGTGTAGGTCTGGGCGTTGACGATGGTGAAGTTCAGGCCGAAGAGGTCTTTCATCTCGTTGTGCCACTTGGTGGTGAGGCCGGCGGGGCAGACGATCATGATGCGCTTGGCGCGGCGGCGCAGCAGGAGTTCAGAGGCGACGAGACCGGCTTCGACGGTCTTGCCGAGGCCCACGTCGTCGGCGAGGAGCTGGTTGACGCGCGGGGCGGAGAGGGACCGCCAGACCGGTTCGAGCTGGTAGAGCTTGATGTCGGCGCCGGAGCGGAACGGGGCTTGGAGACGGCCGGTCTCGGCGCTGGTAAGCGCGGACCAGCGCATGGCGTCGAGGAAGGCGACGAGTTGTTCAGGCCGGTCGAACCCGTCGCGGGTGACCTCGGGCAGACCTGAGGACGGGAGGACGCGGCGTCCGGGCTCGAGCTCCCACACGATCTTCAGCTGCTCGTGGAAGGCGTCGTCGGCGAGGCTGTTGAGTTCGATGACGGTGTCCGCGCCCGTGGCGTCCACGGCGGCCACCATCCATCGGGTGCCGCGGACCTCGACCCTGTCCCCGACTGCGGGCACTCCTTCTCCTCCCACGGTCTGCTGAACGGGCATGGCAACCTCCGGATCCGACAGCGCCGCACAGTGTTCGCCCTGGCAAACGCCCCTGAGAGTTTACCAGCGGCGGTTTCGCGCTGACGCCCTCAGCCATTCCCGCCCAAACGCTGAAATATGCGGTCATCACAATATTCACCTCATTAGGCGACTTAGCTTCACGTCCTTGGCCGATTGGCGATTACAGTTCGCTCCCACGATCACAGCTTGCAACCGAGGAGAATACATGGGGCTACAGGAGTACTTTCGCCTACTGATCGGCAGCGCCTGCCTGGGCATCGCCCTATTCGCGCTGCCTTTCACTGCGGCCTTTCTGACCGACTTCGTCTCCCGCCGGCTTGCCGCACGCTCGCACCGCGTATGGACAGTCGGTGTCAGTCTGCTCGGCAGCGCTATCGCAGCGGCCATCATCCACCCTCTGGCCACCTGGCCGTCGCTTGCCGAACCTGTCCGCTGGTACTGGCCAGTCTTGATCGGGCTGGCCGGGACGTACTGGGTATCGCTAGTTCTGCTCAGCCTCGGCTCATTGAAATGGAACTTCGAAGGTCCGCGAAAGGACAAGCGGTACTTCACCGGTCTGGCCGACCTGGGCATGGAACTAGACCAGCGCGAACTGCGAGAACGCCGGCACGAACTCGGTCGATTCGGATTCGTGGGGCCGATGGCGGTATTGACAGGCACCACCTTGGAAGCCGGCTTCCTGTACCTCGTCATTGTCTCAAGCCACAGAGCGGACGAGCAGGTACAGACATTCGGGTTCGGCATGGCTTTGGGGGCGGTCGTGGCGATGTGGGGCGTCCGCCAGTTCTCCCGCAAGCGCTACACGCAAGGCAGGTTGCTCCAAGAGGTCGTTCTAGTGCTGCTCCCGCCTGCCGCTGAATCGATCTCGAACATGCGCATCCGCCGCAGCCGGCTCCCCGGTCTCCTTCGGGGCGAAGCCATGCGGAGAGCTCGGGCGCGTCGGCGAAACGGTGGGGACGGGGAGTCGGCCGACATGTACGTGCTCCTCGCTACGAGCCGCTTCCTCCGGCGGTATGCCAGGTCACATAGAAATATTGCTGCTGAACTGCCTGAGGAGACTCGAGCCGTACTTCGCGACCTGGTAGTGGTGCTGGCGAATCCATCGAGAACCGTGGTGATGCTAGAGCTCGGGGGCAAGGTCGACGCCTTCGACGACGATGGCGATCCGGATTCCGAGCTTCGACGTATGGCAGAAGCAGGTATCCAGGAGCGCGTCCAACGTATCCAGCCCACGGTTCGGGGCCTCATTCCGATCGTCGGCCTGGCGCTGCTCATCGCTGCAGCGGCATTCGCCCTGCTCGGCATCACGTCGGTCGAGTGGCCCCTGATCTAAGAAGGAAGCACAGTGTCATATCTCAAGGGAACGCCGGACGGTCACCGGGCGGGCGCGGAGCCGAATCCTTCGAGCGCGGCGGCCTGGACGCGGCTGAGCTTGTACCCGGGGTGGGCCGCGCGCGGGTAGACCTCGGCGGCGTGCCAGTGCTCGGCGCGCACGCTCGTGGCGGTGCCGATGCGGCGCATATAGGCGCGCAGGGCCTGGGTCAGCTCGAAGGCGTCGAAGAGGTAGACGTGGTCGATGCTCCAGGGCCGGTGCGTCCCGGGCCTGGCGGCGGTCCGCGGGCCGGTCATGACCAGGTAGTGCTCGAGTTCGTCGGTGTCGACCAGGTCGAGCAGGCCCTCATTGCGGGTGTAGTGCTTGATGTTGACCGTGCGGCCGGCGAAGGGGCCGCTGCGGAACCAGCCGTCGACGGCGTGGCCCCCGCCCGGTTCGAGCTCGATGTCGAAGACCTGCGCGGCGATCCAGTCCGAGAGGTGCCCGTGGGCGAGCGGGCGGCCGACGATGTCGGCGATGCGGGCCTCGATCTCGCCCCGCGCCTGGAGCAGCATGGCGACCGACTTGAGTCCGTCTTCGTCCATCAGCGCTCCTCGGGTCGGCCCTCGCCGCTCATCGTACCGAGGTGACGCCGGGGCCGCCGCCTTCGCCAGGTGGGCGTCGGGGCGGTCAGGTGCGGTGCGCGTGCGCTTCGAGGGCGGTGGTGAGGAGGCGGCCGATCGACTGGAGGCGGTCGGCCATGGCCTCGGGGTCGAGCGGGTCCTCCCCGGAGTCGAGCCAGGCGGCCATGAGGGCCGCGCCGCCGCCGGTGACGAACACGGCCAGGTCGTCGACCGTGCGGGCCGGCACCGACTCGCCGAACCGGGCGAGCAGGGACTCGCGCCGCAGCGGGACGAGCAGGCCGCTCACCACCTGGTTGAGCGCGAAGGCGCTCGCGGTCGCGAACATGGCCCGGTAGAAGCCCTGGTGGGCGGCGAAGTGGCGGGCGACCGCGAGCGCGCGGTCGCGCCCGACCGCCTCCCCCGGGCAGTCCTCCCAGGGTTCGGTGAGTTCGCGGCGGGCCAGGTCGAGGGCCGCCTCCAGGAGCAGGGTGTCGCGGTCGCCGTAGTGGAGGTAGACGAGCTGGCGGCTCACTCCGGCGGCATCGGCGATGTCGGACACCGGGACGTTCGCGGTGCCGCGCGCGCTCACCAGCGCGGTCGCGGCGCCCAGGAGGGCGGCGCGGGTTCGTCGCACCCGGCGGTCTTTGGCGGGTGGTGGAGTCGGGAGGCTCACCCGACGAGGTTAGACACGCGTCCAAACATCGACAAGTATTCGACGACTTGCGCCTCCTGAACTCCTCAGATCCGTCTCACGAATCGCAGCTTGTCAATCGTTTCGGGCAGATCCCGTACATCGAACTGCGAGGACCAGTAGCGACGCATCAGTTGCAGCACATAGGTTTGGAAGGTCCGGATCAACTCGGCATCGACGTTTGCAGTGCCGTGTGCGAGCATCGACCTGTTTCGCCCCTCCACGATGCCTCTGAGATGCCGCAGCGCTTTGAGCTCGTCGAGGCCCAACGCGGTCATCACCTCGTCGCCCAGCACGTTGAGGAGCACGGCCGCATCAGTCAGTCCGATACGGCGCGGCAGTTCGGCGGGCTGCTGGTAGACCTGCTGGGCTAGATCCCGGTACCGCTGCTCGAAGAGCGCCTTGTCCTCGGAGAGAAGCGCCCAATCAGGTTTGTCGCAGGCGAATCCCGGTGCACGCTCCTCCAGGTGGCGGCAGAGCAAGTGCTCGAGGGTGCGGTAGTAGAGGAGGAGGGCGAACTCGTCCCGTTCCTGGCTTCGGTAATGCGTCCCCATCAGGTAGAAGTTGAGGGTGAGATTTGGTCCGCCCGGGTCCTCACCCAGCGCTTCGAGGAAGTCCAGCTGGGCACGCACGTGATCAGCGACCACGGCATCGGGTGCGTAGCCCGGGTCCACCAGCCGCTTCCGCAGGACGGCGACACGCTCGGGCAAGTGCTCGCTGTCGAAATCACACCAGGCCTTGTAGCAGTTGGCGAGGTCGCGACCGAAGCGCGCCCGAGCTGGGCGATCGGAGGTCTGGGACAGGTGCTCGTACAGGTCGAACGCCGCGCCGAAGGATCCATGCCGGAGCAGATCCTCAGCTCGATCCATCTCTCGGTCGCCGAACAACCTCGTCGGGTTCGCCAGGGGAATGAGCTTTTCCGTGCCCGGGGCAGACTGCTTGGTCCACGGATCGGCTTCGCCCTCGACGTAGCACATCGGCAGGTCCAGCTGGGAGGCGGCCAACGCTGCCGAAGCGCTCATGACCTTCTTGCCGCCGGTGATGTCGATGATGATGTTGGGCCGCGTATCGGAGCGCGATGTCGCTTTGTCGACGGCTGTCTTGACCTCCCTGTAGATCTCCAGGGGATCGGCCGGGTTCACGCACTGCCACTCGAAACGTGCGGCGGTGAGCCGCAGCGTCTGCTGGATGAAATCGACTCCGTCGAAGGCCTGCTCGGTTCCGATGACGAGCAGTCGCTTCGGCTGCAGGTATTCATAGGCCATCACCGTGGTCTCGGGAGAGAACCCGGAGAGGCTGATCAAGAGGTCGACTTCTCCCATGTCCGGTTTATCCGGGTCGCGGCGGATCCTATCGACCATCAAGGGCACCATCTCGGCGCGTTTGAACTTGCTGGCCTGCTCTGCTGGTGTTCCCAGACCGTCGTAGGTCTCTTCCGCGTCGTAAATTTTCCGGTATCGAAGAGCCATGCGCTGCATTGCGTCTGTCACCGACCCAGGGTAGCGGCTCTCCGGCCAGATTGCACCCTCCAATATGACCGTCGTTCACCCGAATGGGTGAACGTCTTGCGGGGCAAGCGGACTCCTGCGCGTTCCGCTACCGTGGATCGATGGAGTTGAACCAAGAGGCATCCGATTCCGATCGCGATAATCTGCTGCACAAGGCAACTGCGGGCGAACAAGTCACACTCACCGTTAGGGAACTCCTCGCACTCTGGAAACTCGAACGACGGTCCCCTGAGGCTGTGGAGAAGATCCGATCCGAACTGCACCAACGCGGACTCACCACACGCCCCTCATTCATAGACGTGTGGATCAACAGCGAGGTCTCCCTGATCGCCACTCAAGGCAGTGGGACGCAGGAAGTCGACCCGAAGGAGCTCCAGGAAGATCAGGAACACGATCTTCCGAACACCGCGTCGCTCCAGGTCAAGGCGCTGCCGCAAGCGAACAAGCAGGTCGAGTGCGTCGAGCTGAATGACTCCATCGCCGATGCGCTCACCAAGATGACGCATTTCGGATACTCGCAGCTCGGCGTCTTGGACGCTCAGGGCCATCTCCTCGGCGCAATCAGCGAACGCAGCCTCGCTCAAGCGTCGTTCCGGGCCAGGCCTTCAACGGTCGGAGAAGCGTACGACCATGTCCGGCACCTCCGCCCCGAGACGCCGCTCTTCGACGTCGAACAGGAGTTGCGGGATACGGGTTACGGGTTCGTGTGCTCCACCGACGGGAAGCCCTGCGGCATCATCACCACTGCCGACCTTGCCGCCGAGTTCTCGTCGAGGCTCGCACCGCTGATCACCATCGAAAGCATCGAACTGCGGGTACGGCAACGAGTACTCGCGCGCATCAGCCACGCCGAGCTCAAGCAGGCGCATGCGATCCCCAACCGAAGCCGAGACGGCGATTCTCCGACGCTCGGCGCATATGCCCACCTGCTCAAGGGCCGGTACTGGAAGATGCTCGAATGGCAACTGCCGCAAGAGTACTTCTACAAAATGATGCGGAAGACCGCCCGGATCCGAAACCACCTCGCTCACTTCTACCCCGATCCGCCCAGCAAATCGGATCTGGAAGACATCGCCAGATTTGAAGCGACACTGCGAAACCTGACTTGAGCGCCGACTGAGGACTGTCCATGATCTGACAGATTCCAGGTGACCGAACCACTACCATCCATATCCGCATCCCTCCGCCCCCTCCCCCGTCTGGAGCATTAGCCATGCAGGTCGCCCTCTCGCAACGCGAACGACTCATTCTTCTCGCCCTCCTCGTCCACCGACCTTCCATCGACGTCTCGATCAAGGAGCTCAGGTCCGCCTTCGGCTTCGGCATCGAGAAATCAGAGCGAATCCATCTCATCGAGGCGGGATTCCTGACCGCCATTCAAGCCAAGGGATCAACTGCGCTGCTCTACACGCTTACAGCGGCGGGCCGTGAACGGTCGCTGGCCGAGCTCTCCGGGGAAGCCGACCCGAAGTCGCCGTTGAACCTTCGCGTCGTTTATGCAGTCTTCAATGCCGTGCACCGGTTCCTGCGCAGGAATCACCTCACTGCGGACGTCGTGTTCGACGCGAAGGAAGATCTCAGCGCCGAGCAGATCGACGAGGAGGTCTCCAGCTCGATCGGGGACGCGTACCGCAAACTGGCCGAAGGCCGCTCGATCTGGGTGCCGCTGCGGGAACTGCGCGCTGCGCTGACTGACGTCCCTCGCAACCACCTCGATGAGACGCTCACGATCATGCACTCGAATAAAGTCATCCATCTCATCAGCGAGTCGAATCGCAAAGCGCTGAAGCCGGTCGACCATGAAGCGGCTCTTGACATCGCTGGAGACCCGAAGCACTTCCTGGCGATCGGGGCGGAATGACTCCTGAGGAACACCGAACCCTCGACCTGCTGAAACTCGACTACACCGTGCATCGGGGCGCGATCTGGAGCGACACCAAAGCCCATGTCTCCATGCACAACAGCAAGACGTACGAATACCTCCTGCGCGGCTTGGATAGGGCGACGCGATCCCACTACACCAGTGTCCCCGGCGCTGTGATATACGGCGATGACGGCTCAGGGAAGACCCACCAGCTGCGGCAGCTCCGCATGCACACCACCGAACGCAACGGCTTTTTCATCCAGTTCGACGCCGATAGCAGCGGTGAATTCGAGACTGCTGTGCTTCGCTCCTACCATGAGAGCCTCACGAAGAGGATCAATCAGGACCAGTCCCAGCTTCATGCGTTCCTGCAGCAGTTCTTCAGCCTGATCTCAGTCCCGGAGCCGGACAAGATGCCGGTCTTGGACGGCGCACCGACGCCGGAAGCCGTCGAGGCGATCGTGGACGCGGCCTGCGCCAAGTTCAACGAACTCGACGACATCAGCCGGGATGCGATCAGAGTCCTCTGCCTCCGGACTTCCGACAGCAACAAGGACCGGGTCGTCGCAGACGCCTGGCTCTCGGCACGGGGAGCGCGCAGGCGTGGAGAGCGGACGAAGTGGATGATCGACACCGCGCAGCATTCTGCCCGGGACACTGTGCTGGCGATCGCGCGAGTACTGGCGCTGTGCGGCCCGACGCTGTTCGCGATCGACCAGGTGGACAGCCTGGTCAAGGAGTTTAAAGGTCAGGTCAATGAAGCGGACCGCGACAGGAGTCGCCGTCGCCTGAGCGATCTCGCCAACGGCCTGATGAACTTCAACGAGTATTCGCCTCGTACGTTCACCGTCGTCTCCTGCCTGCCGAGTTCATGGGTCCAATTGCAGGCATTCGGCGTCAAGTCGATGGACGGGCGCTTCGATTCGGCTCGCAGACTCGATGCGAGCCTGACGAAGGATGCGGCGCGCGCGATCGTCGCCGCCCACATCGATTCCTGCTTCGCCGGTTCCGGCTGCAAGCCGGAGTGGCCGACGTGGCCGGTGGCGAAGGAGGCCTTCGACACCGCCGACGGCATGAAGCCTCGTGAGCTCCTCCGGGCGATTGCGGACCACGTCCATTCCTGCCTCGATCTTGGTGAATTCACTCCGCTGACCAGCTTTCGCGCGACCTCCACGCCCGCACCAGAGCCGGCGGCACAGCCCGAACACCCGGAATCGATCTCGCAGCGGTTTGCCGAGCTGCTCGAAGCGGCGGACATCTACGACTTGATTGATCCTGCGACCGAAGACAGCAGCATCCCGGAGGTGCTTGTCGAGGCTCTGGGTTGCTTCGGCATCGAGAAGGGCATCGACATCCTGGCCCTGCCGCGATATGCGCCCAGGCACTGCGGTGTACATGTCGAAGTCAAGGTCGGCGAGCGCCGGTTGGCCCTGCGGGCCGTTGCGGACTCGAAGGGGATGAAGTTCAAAGGTCGTCTGAACTGGTTGACTGAGCAGTCCGGCATGGCCGAGGAGGATGGCGCCGAAGCCGTGCTCATCCGGACCTCTGACACCCCGCTCATGACTCGGGCCTCGGTAGCCGCCGTCGACCTGTTCAAGCGGGGCGGCGGCCGGATGGTGCAAGCCGACCATCACGATCTGCGTGTGTTCGCCGCACTCAAGGCGCTCCGCAATGAAGCTCCGTCGGGCCTGCGGGCCTGGCTCGCCAAGGCGCGCCCGGCCGGAAGCACCCGTTTGATGCAGGAGATCTTCGATGAGCACGGAGGGCAACCACCGCCGATCGCACCTCCAACGCTCGACCTGCCCGTGGCAGTTTCGGACAAGCAGATTTCGTTCGGCGCGTTGGAAGACGGCGACGATGCCGCCATCGACCTCGAAGCGCTCCGCAAGCACGTCGCGGTCTTTGCCGGCTCGGGGTCCGGAAAAACGGTGCTCTTGCGCCGCCTGATCGAGGAGACCGCACTCCGTGGTGTGTCCTCGATCGTGCTCGACCCCAACAACGACCTGGCTCGGCTGAAGCTGCCCTGGCCATCGAGTCCTTCGGGTTGGACCGCCTCCGATCACGGAAAAGCGGACGAGTACTTCAAGGCAGTGGAGGTCGTGGTGTGGACGCCCCGGGTGGAGAAGGGGCGCCCGATCAGCTTCCAGCCGCTGCCGGATTTCGGCGCCGTCCTCGACGACGCCGACGAGCTCAGCGCGGCCCTCGACACTGCAGTGGCGACCCTCGCACCCAGAGCGAAGGTCGACGGGACCGGTGAGAAGCAAGAGCAGGGGCAGGCGGTGCTTCGTGAAGGGCTATCCCACTACGCCAGGCGCGGAGGTCTGGGTCTGGACGGATATCTCCAACTACTCGCCGAGTTCCCCGCCGACGTGGTCGCAGGCCTGGAGAAGGCTCCGGAGATAGCGCGCCGCATGGCGCAGAATCTGGAGGCCAGCCGCATTAACGACTCACTGTTCGGCGGATCGAATCCGGCTCTCGACCCCGGCGAGCTGCTTACTCCGTCGAACGGACGGCGGGCCCGCATATCTGTAGTGAGCCTGGTGGGCCTTCCGGATACGCAGCAGCGGCAGAACTTCGTCAACCAGCTCCAGATGGCGCTCTTCGCCTGGATCAAGCGTCACCCTGCTGCCGGGCGCCCGCTGGGCGGCCTGTTCGTCATGGACGAGGCGCAGACGTTCGCCCCTGCTGGTGCGATGACACCGTGCACGGGCAGCACTCTGGCGTTGGCCTCACAGGCACGCAAGTACGGCCTTGGACTGGTGTTCGCCACGCAGGCGCCGCGCGGCATCCACAACCAGATCACCGGCAACTGCGCCACCCAGCTGTTCGGGTACCTCAACAGCCCGACGCAGATAGCTGCCGTGAAGGAGATGGTCAGCGCTAAGCAGGCGAAGACACTCACCAGCACCTCGCTCAACTCAGGGGAGTTCTATCTTCGAGCCGAAGGCCGCCAGTTGCGCAAGGTCGCCGCGCCGATGTGCCTGAGCTATCACCCTCCGAGCGCGCTCACGGCTGAAGAAGTCATAGCGCTGTCTCGCGAATGACGGCCCGAGCTCAATCGAATGTGAGCGCGTCGACGTAGGTCCAGTCGCCGCCGATGCGCTCGAATGCGCTGTCCTCGGTCTGGGAGCCGGGGCCGTCGGCGTCGGTGTAGTCGGCGCGGAAGCGGACGGTGCCCTGGGTGTGGAGCGGGGAGCCGCCGGTGGTCGCGAGGATCGTGAGGCCGGTGAAGCGGCGGCCGTCGCTGTCGAGGTCGAGGTGCTCGGGTCGGGTCGCCGGGTGCCAGGTGCGCAGGAGGTAGGCGGCGTCGCCGATGGCGAAGGCGCTGTAGCGCGAGCGCATGAGGGCTTCGGCGGTGGCGGCCTTCGCGGTGCCGGCGTGCAGCGGACCGCAGCAGGCGGTGTACGCGGCGCCGGTGCCGCACGGGCACGGGCGCGTCTGACGGATGCGTCGGGGCATACCGGGATTGTGCCGGAGCGCCGCACCGGCCGTGGGGCCGGTGCGGCGCGTCCTTTTAGCAGTCTTCGAGGTACGGGGTGACGACCTCGGCGTACGCGGCCTGGCCGGCGGCGTTCGCGTGGAAGGACTCGATGGTGCCGGTGTAGCCGAGGATCCACGGGTCCGCAGAGCAGATCTCGTGGCCCGCGAAGGCGTCGCGGACGTCGGCGAACAGGAAGCCGTGCTCGTCGGCGACCGCGGCGGTGGTGTCGGCGAGGAGGTCCGCGGTCTCGTTCAGCAGCCCCTGCTCCTCGGGCGTGATCGCCAGGGTGCCGGAGCAGGCGGTGCCGTTGAACAGCAGCGGGTTGCCGACGATGGTGACGTCGGCGAACGGCGCGCGGTCCTCGACCTGCGAGTAGAGGTCGTCGAGCTCGGCCGGGAGTGAACCGGTGATGACGGCCTGGGCGTTGGCGATCGCGCCCTTGCACAGGGCCGTGTCGGTCCCGGCGCAGGCGCCGAGGACCGAGGAGAACCCGGCGTCGTTGCCGCCCACGCCGATCGAGACCTCGCGGGTGCGCCAGGTGAGGTTGCCGAGCTGCTCGGCGACGACGTCCTCGACGCGCGCGCCCGAGCAGGCGTCGAAGGACAGGCGTGCGCCCATCGCCTCGGCCGCGAGCTGCGGGTAGGCGTTCGCGGAGCGGTAGCAGTCGGTGCCGTCGTCGGCGTAGTCGCCCGCGCCCACACCGGAGACGTACGAGTCGCCGAGGGCGACGTACCGCGGCGACCAGGTGTGGCCGGCCGAGGCCGGGGAGGCGAACGACGCGGCGGCGATGCCGGCGACGGCCGCGGCCGCGAGGATGCGGGCGAGCCGCTTGCTGGAGTGTCGGGACATGGGTCTCCTTCTGGTTGCGGACGGGCCCGGGAGGCCCGTCCCCTGGGGGGTCAGAGCAGTGTCGCGCGCCGGTCCGAAGTGGCGGTGAACGCGAACCGGCCCCGAGGAGAAGACTCCCGCGGGGCCGGTTCCGGTTGCCTCAGTAGTCGAGCGCGGGGAGGACGACGTCGGTGTAGGCGTCCTGGCCGGCGGCGTTGGGGTGGAAGGACTCGAGGGTCCCGGTGTAGCCGAGGATCCACGGGTCGGCCGAGCACACGCCGTGGCCTTCGAAGGCGGCGCGCGGGTCGGCGAAGTCGAAGCCGTGGTCGGCGGCGACGGCGGCGGTGGTCTCGGCGAGCAGGTCGGCGGCGTCGTTCAGCAGCGCCTGCTCCTCCGGGGTGATCGCGAGCGCGCCGGAGCAGGCGGTCTCGTTGAACAGGCGCGGGTTGCCGACGACGACGATCTCGGCGGAGAACGCGCGGTTCCTGACCTGGGTGTAGAGGTCGTCGAGCTCGGCCGGGAGGGAACCGGTGATGATGTTGCGCGCGTTGGTGATCGCGGTCTTGCACAGCGCGGTGTCGGTGCCCGCGCAGGCGCCCAGCACGGACGAGAACCCGGCGTCGTTGCCGCCGACGCCGATGGTGACGTGCTCGGTGTTGACGCGGTAGAGGTGCTCGAGCTGGTTCGCGACCACGTCTTCGACCCGGGCTCCCGAGCAGGCCTCGAACCAGAGTCGTTCGCCGAGTTCGACGTTGACCTGCTTCGCGTAGGCGTTGGCCGAGCGGTAGCAGTCGGACCCGTCGTCGGCGTAGTCGCCCGCGCCCACACCGGAGGCGAACGAGTCGCCGAGGGCGACGTACTGCTGGATGGTGATGTCGGCCGAGGCGGAGCCGGCCAGGCCGGCGATGCCGAGGCCGGCGGCGGCCGCGACTGCGGCGACGCGGGCGAGGACGCGGCGCGGCTTGCCTTCCTTGAAGGACACGGGGTCTCCTTGCTGTCGACAGGGCCGGCGGGTCGGCCCGGGTAGGGCTCCCCGCCGGAGGACGGCGTCATTATAGACAGGGAAGTCCATTGTGTCGCAATAGAAATGGTGCGTGACTTTGCGTCACGTCCGCCCGCCGCGACGTCGTTCTCCGGAGCGGATCCTCCCGGAATCAAAACTGTTTCGGCATCCGTTTGGAAACTGTTTCGAGTTCTGGCTAGAATGGCCGCACCTGATCCGAAGAGGTGCAGCAGATGAGCAACCGCCCCCGGGCGACCCTGACCGAGGTGGCCGCACGCGCGGGCGTCTCGAAGGCCACGGCGTCCAAGGTGCTCAACGGCCGCCCCGGTGTCGCCGACGAGACCCGCAAGGCGGTGCGCGAGGCCATCGCCCAGCTCGAGTACGTGCCGAGCACCGGCCCGCGCGAATCCCCTGCGCCCCAGACGATCCACGCGGTCTTCGACACGCTCCTCAACATGTACGCCGTGTACGTGCTCGACGGGCTCATCAGCGGCGGCAGGGAGCTCGGCGTCGAGACCGTCACCAGCTCGCTCGAGGCCGAGACCCCCGGCCAGAACGACCCGCTCGGCGTCGACCGCATCAAGGCGATCGCCGCGCAGGGGGCCGCGGGCCTGGTCCTGGTGACCGCGCAGCTCACCGCCGCCGAGATCGACGTGTGCGACCAGCTGGGCCTGCCGCTGGTCGTGATCGACCCGGCCAACCCGCTCGACGAGCGCGTCACGAGCCTCGGCGCCACGAACTGGGCGGGCGGCGTCCAGGCCACGCGGCACCTGCTCGACCTGGGGCACACCAGGATCGGCTTCGCGGGCGGCCCGCCGGGGTCGCTGCCCGCGCGCGAACGCCTCCACGGCTACCGCGAAGCGCTCGAATCCGCCGGGATCGAAGTGGACCCCGCGCTCACCGGCGCGGGCACCTTCTACGCCGAGACCGGTGCCGTCCTCACGAACCGGATGCTCGACCTCGACGACCCGCCGACCGCGATCTTCGCCGCGAGCGACAGCATCGCCGTCGGCGTCATCCGCACCGCCCGCCGGCGCGGCCTCGAAGTCCCCCGCGACCTGAGCGTGGTCGGCTTCGACGACACGTACAACGCGATGTGGATCGAACCGCCGCTCACCACGGTGAAGCAGCCGCTGCGGCAGATGGGCCGGGTCGCCGCGCGCACCGTGCTCGACCTCGCCGCCGGCAAGATCCCCGACTCGCACCACGTGCAGCTCGCGACCAGCCTCGTGATCCGCGAGTCGACCGCACCGCCGCGCTGAACGCTCACCCCTGCGGGACAACGGGGCACAGTCCTGAGCGAGGGAGCGGCCCCAACCGCAACGCGGGCACAGATACCCTGGCCGCCGCGGGTGGAGCGCGCTAGTGCGGACGATTGTGGCAATGGCCTCAATCACGAACCCGCCTCATCTTAGTTAGCCGAGCCTTACCTAAGGTCTCGTGGCGAGGGGCGGCCGTCGGCGCCCCCTCTGCCCGAGCAAAGGAATGCATCGATGAGTGTCGGCGTTCGCGCATCGTCCATTGCGGTCAGCGCATCGGTCCTGTTGGCGGTCCTGGCCGGTTGCGGGGCGTCCGAGCCCGTGCCGGAGACCGTGGCCGCGGCGGGCGAGGGCGCCACGGCCTACCCGCTCACGGTGGCGAACTGCGGCCAGGAGGTCACCTTCGACGCCGCGCCGCAGCGGGCCGTGTCCCTCGACCAGAACGCGACCGAGATCCTGCTCTCGCTGGGCCTGGAAGACCGGATGGTCGGCACCGCGTCCTGGACCGACCCGGTCCTCGAGAACCTCGCCGACGCAAACGACGCCGTGCCGCGCCTGGCCGACGAGGCTCCCACCTACGAGGTCGTCATGGGCGCCGACCCCGACTTCGTGACCGCCTCCTTCGGGCGCCACTACGCCGAAGGCGGCGTGGCCGAGCGGACCCGCTTCGCCGAGACCGGCATCGAGGCGTACCTCTCCCCCACCGACTGCGACGGCGACATCAGCGTCAACGGCGGCGGCACCCGCACCAACGCGCTCACCTTCGACGCGCTCTACCAGGAGATCCGCGAACTCGCGGCGATCTTCGACGTCCAGAGCCGCGGCGAGGCCCTCGTCGACGAGCTCGAAACCCGCCGCCAGACGGCGCTGGAGGGCATCAACGCCTCAGGGCTGTCGGTGGCGTTCTGGTTCTCCGACCTCAAGACGCCGTACGTCGCCGGCGGGCTCGGCTCCGCGAACCTCCTCGCGACCGAGGCGGGCACGACGAACGTCTTCGCCGATCAGGACGACGACTGGCCCGCCACCACCTGGGAGGACTTCGTCGACCGCGACCCGGACGTCATCGTCATGGCCGACCTCAGCCGCGAGCGGTGGCCCGGCGACCAGGCGGCCGAGAAGATCGAGTTCCTCGAGTCCGATCCGGTGACGAAGGGGCTCACGGCGGTCGCCGAGCAGCGGTACGTCGAGCTGCACGGCGCCGAAATGAACCCGTCGATCCAGCTGGTCGACGGCCTCGAGAAGCTCTCGGCGGCACTGCAGTCGTTCGAGGGCGACGCGTGACCCTCAGCCCCACCACCACCGCGCCCGCCCCGGAACACCGGGGCCGGGCGCGGCTGCGGTTCCTGGGCGTCAGCGCCGCCGCCGTCGCGGTGCTCGTCGCGTCGATCGGCACGGCGATCACGCTCGGGCCCGCGGACGTGTCGCTCGTCAACGTGCGCGACATCCTCCTCAACCACCTCGCCGGCGCGGAGATCCCCGTCAGGGTCGCGAAAGAGGCGATCGTGTGGGAGGACCGCCTGCCGCGCGCGCTCGTGGCCGCCGCCTGCGGGGCCGGCCTGGGACTGTGCGGGCTCATCCTGCAGTCGCTCCTGCGCAACCCGCTCGCCGACCCGTACGTCCTCGGGATCTCCTCGGGCGCTTCGACCGGCGCGGTCGTCGTCGCGATCCTCGGCGTTGGCGCGGGCGGGCTCGGCCTGCCCGGCGGCGCGTTCATCGGCTCGCTCGTCTCCTTCGCCGTGGTCCTGGCGATCGCGCGCCTGACCGGAGGCGGCGACGACAAGCTGATCCTCGCCGGGATCGCGGTCACGCAATTGTTCTCCGCGCTCACCTCGTTCGTGATCTTCGCGTTCGCGGACTCGGACGCGACCCGCGGCGTCATGTTCTGGCTGCTCGGCTCGCTCGAAGGGGTGCGCTGGAACGGGGTCGTCCTCTGCGGCCTCGCCGCGCTCGCCGGGGTCGTGCTGTGCCTCCTCCGCGCACATGTGCTGGACGCCTTCGCGTTCGGCGACGACGTCGCCGCCTCGCTCGGGGTCCACGTCAAGCGCGAGCGGGCCGTGCTCATCACCGCCACCGCCCTGCTCACCGCCACGATGGTGAGCATCGTCGGGGCCGTCGGGTTCGTCGGCCTCGTGCTCCCCCACGCCGCCCGCTTCCTCGCCGGACCGCTCCACTTGCGACTCGTGCCGCTCACCGCGCTGATCGGCGCGGCGTTCATGGTGTGGGTCGACGCGGTCTCCAGGGTCGCGTTCTCGCCCTCGCCGCTGCCGATCGGCGTCACCACGGCCCTGGTCGGCGTGCCCGCGTTCATCGCGATCATGTTCCGCCGCAGGAGGACGGTATGACCCTGCAATCACGCGAGGTCACCTGGAACCGCGGCGGGAAGCTCGTGGTCGACGGGGTCACCCTGCGCCCGCGCCCCGGCCAGACCATCGGGCTGCTCGGCCCGAACGGCTCCGGCAAGTCCTCCCTCATCCGCCTCCTCTGCGGCGCAGTGAAACCCACAACGGGCGTCGTCACCCTCGACGACGAATCCCTCGCCGCGTTGCCGCGCCGCACGGCCGCCCGCACGATCGCCACCGTCACGCAGCACGCCGACACCGTCGTGGACCTCACCGTGCGCGACATCGTCGCGCTCGGCCGCATCCCCCACCGCGGAGCCTTCGGCGGGAACCGCACGGCCGACGCCGAGGCGGTCACAGAAGCGCTGGCGCGCACCGGACTCGCCGACAAGGCGAACGAGTTGTGGCACCGGCTCTCGGGCGGCGAGCGCCAGCGCGTCCACATCGCGCGGGCGCTGGCCCAGCAGCCGCGGGAGCTGCTGCTGGACGAGCCCACGAACCACCTCGACATCCGCTACCAGCTCGAGCTGCTGCGGCTGCTCACGCAGCTGCCGGTGACCACTGTGGTGGCGCTGCACGACCTCAACCTCGCGGCGATGTTCTGCGACGCGGTCCTGGTCCTCAAGGACGGCCGCGCGGTGGCGTCGGGTCCTCCGGCGGAGGTCCTGACGCCGGCGCTCATCGCGGAGGTCTACGAGGTCGACGCCCATGTCACCGTGGACGGCTCCACGGGGCGGCCGCTGATCGTCTTCCGTCCGGGGGCCTGAAGGCTCAGGGCCGCTTGAGGAACGCCCCGAGGACGACCGCGATCAGCGGGACCGCGCAGACGAGGGTGAAGACCCCTTCGGGGCCGTGGTGCTCGGCGACGAGCCCGAACGCGGGGGCGAAGAGGCCGCCGGCGCTCATGGCCAGGCCGAGCGTGACGCCGGCGGCGGTGCCGGGGCGGGTCGGCAGGTAGTCCTGGGCGAGCTTGACGAGCACCGCGAACGGGATGTTGATCGCGATGCCGACGGCGAGCACGACCAGCACGGCGGCGTACTCGTCCGCGGTGAACCGCAGCAGGACCAGCAGCGGGATGATCAGCACCCCGCCGATGCGGGTGGTGCGGACGGCGCCGAAGCGGTCGGCGAGGCGCCCGCCGAGGAGGGTGCCGACCACGCTGCCGAGCATGAAGCCCGCCAAGGCGATGCCGGCCACGGCGTGGCTCGCGCCGAGGTGGCGGATCCAGTACAGCTCCAGGAAGGTGATGATCCCGACCCACAGGATCGAGCGGACCACCTCGATGCCGGTGAGGACCGCGAACGGTCCCCACCGGTCGTGCCCCGTGCGGGCCTTCGGAATTGCGGCGGTGGTGCGGGTGCGGTGGCGGATCATGACGAACGCGATGAGGACCGCGGGCGGGATGAACAGGGCGGTCGCCCCGACGCCCATCGCCATGAGCGCGGGCGTGGCGAGCACAGGGGCGAGGAAGAAGCCGACCGAGCCGCCCGCGGCGAAGATGCTCATGCCCGCGGCGCTGTCGCCCGCGGCTTCGCGGGCGCCCTTGCCTGCGGCGGGGTGGAACATCGCGACGCCCAGGCCCGAGAGGAAGAGCAGCGCGAGCACCAGCGGGTACGGCCCGGCGAGTCCGGCGAGGCCCAGGCCGATCCCGGCGAGGGCCACGCCGGCGGGCGCGAACCAGTCGAGGCGGCGGCGGTCGACGAGGACGCCGAAGAACGGCTGCGGGATCGACGCGCCGAGCGCGGCGGCGAGGGTGAGGCCGGTGGCGGCGACGTAGCCGTAGCCGCGGTCGAACACGAAGTAGGGCACCACGGCGGGCACCAGCCCCTGGTACAGGTCGTCGACGGCGTGGGCGGTGCCCCACAGCCACATGCGCCGCAGCGGTGACGGGGCGGCCTCCTGGGTGGCGGGCGGGGCGGCGGTCTGGGTCATGCTCGGTGCTCCTTGTCGGTATGGCCCAAGGATTCCGGTTCGCCACCGCCTCCGGCTAACGGTATTCTGCCGAGTTATGTCGATGGACGGCCACGTCATTCCGAGCAGGCCCATCAGGATGCTCACGCACCTCGAGCGGATCGACTGGCACCGCCACGACGGCCACCAGCTGATCTACCCGCGGCGCGGGGTGCTTCGGGTGTTCACGGCCTCGGGCGTGTGGGTCGTGCCGCCCTCGCAGGGCGTGTGGATGCCCGCCGGCCAGGACCATGCCCACCGCGCGTGCGGAGCGACGGAGATGCGCGCGATCCTCTTCGCGACCGAGGGCCCCGGGCCGTTCATCGGGCGCCCGACGGTGCTGGCGTTCACGCCGCTGCTGCGCGAGGCGGTCACGTGCCTGACCGACGACGCCGGGCTCGAGGCGGGCACGCGGGGGCGCCTCGAGCGGGTCGTCCTCGATCTGTTGCGCGGTGTCGAAGCGCCGCAGCGGTTCCTGCCCGCGCTGCCGGACCCGCGCCTGCGGGAGGTGGTGGCGCTGCTGGAGGCGCATCCGGGCGACCGGCGGACCCTGGCGCAGCTCGGGACGGCGGTCGGGGCGTCCGAGCGGACGCTGAGCCGGCTGTTCCGGGAGCACGCGGGGATGACGTTCGCGCAGTGGCGCGGGCAGTTCCGGCTGCACCACGCGCTCGTGCTGCTCGCGGAGGGACACCAGGTCACGCGTATCGCGGGGGCGTGCGGGTACGCGAGCCCGAGCGCGTTCATCGGGGCGTTCCGGGAGGCGTTCGGGGTCACGCCGGGCGAGTACCTGCGGCGCGAGCCCGGTCTTCGCCTGTAGCCCCCATTGCCTTGATCGCGCTTTCAGGTTATTCTGGCTCCACGCCATTATATCGATTCAATTCAATGTTTCGATGTCAATGCAGGCGGTCGCGCGCCCCGGCACGCCGCGTCGCCCGCCACCGCACCCTGTGCCAATGCGCGCCCGCCGCGGCCCTTTCGCGTGCCCGCGGCCGGGCGACCCTCACCACATACGGAGTGACCATGAACGAGTCCACCGCTCGACGGGCCAGACGCCTGCGAGCCCCGGCGGCAGCGGCCATAGGCCTGGTCGCCGCCGCGGCGACCTTCATCGCGATGACCAATGCGAACGCCGCCACCGTCCGCTACGAGGCCGAGACGGCTCCGGCCGTCTGCGACGGCACCGTCGACGCCAACCACGCCGGGTACTCCGGCTCGGGGTTCTGCAACTCCCGCAACGCCGTCGGCGCCTCCGCCCAGTTCACCGTCACCGCCGCGAGCGCCGGCACCGCCACCCTGGCGATCCGGTACGCCCACGGCGGCACCGACTCCCGCCCCGCGAACCTCCTCGTCAACGGCGCCACCGTGCAGTCGGCCGGCGCGTTCGCCGCGACCGGCGCGTGGACGACCTGGTCGACCAAGACCGTCACCGTCCCGGTCAACGCCGGGTCGAACACCGTCCGCCTCGATGCCACCGCCGCGGGCGGGCTCGCGAACATCGACTACGTCGAACTCACCGACGGCGGCACGGCCCAGACCGGGCCCGTCATGGAGGACCTCGGGCGCGGCGTCACCGTCGTCCCGTCCGGCGGCGGCAGCCTCGTCAGCTGGCGGCTCCTCGGCACCGACGCCGCGAACACGGCGTTCAACGTGTACCGCAACGGGACCCTGCTCAACAGCTCCCCGATCACCGGCGCCACCAACTACCTCGACGCGGGCGGCAGCGGCACGTACACCGTGGCGGCCGTCAACGGCGGCACCGTCGGCACCCAGAGCGGTGCCGAGGTGGTCTTCAACGGCAGCGGCTACAAGGACATCCCAATCCAGCGGCCCGCGGGCGGGACGACCCCCTCGGGCGAGGCGTACACCTACAACGCCAACGACATGAGCGTGGGCGACCTGGACGGCGACGGCCAGTACGAGTACCTCGTCAAATGGGACCCGAGCAACGCCAAGGACAACTCGCAGTCGGGTTACACCGGGAACGTCTACATCGACGCGTACAAGCTCAACGGCCAGCGGCTGTGGCGGATCGACCTGGGCCGCAACATCAGGGCCGGGGCGCACTACACGCAGTTCCAGGTGTACGACTACGACTCGGACGGCGACGCGGAGATCGCGATGAAGACCGCCGACGCCACCGTCTCGGGCACCGGGCAGGTCATCGGCAACGGGAGCGCGGACCACCGCAACAGCGGCGGCTACATCCTCACCGGGCCCGAATACCTGACGATCTTCAACGGCGCCAACGGGGCCGTGCTCGACACGATCAACTACCAGCCCGCGCGCGGGAACGTGAACGACTGGGGCGACAACTACGGCAACCGCGTCGACCGGTTCCTCGCCGGAACAGCCTATCTGGACGGTCAGCACCCGAGCATGGTGTTCGCGCGCGGCTACTACACGCGCAGCGTCATCTGGGCGGTCGACTTCAACGGCACGGACCTGGTGTCGCGCTGGGTGTTCGACTCCAACAGCGCCGGCAGCCAGTACGCGGGCCAGGGGGCGCACAGCCTCTCGGTCGCCGACCTCAACGGCGACGGCCGCCAGGACATCGTCTACGGGGCGATGGCCGTCGGGTCGAACGGCCAGGCGCTGTACAACACCCGGTTCGGACACGGGGACGCGCTGCACGTGAGCGACTTCGTGCCCGGCCGCGCCGGGCAGGAAGTGTTCATGCCGCACGAGAGCGGCAGCCAGCCGTCCTCCAGCCTCAACGCATCGAACGGCGCGATCCTGTTCCAGACGCCCGCGAGCGGGGACAACGGTCGCGGCGTGGGCGCGAACGTGCTGGGGAGCAACGCGGGCGCGGAGTTCTGGTCGCTGAACGCGGCCGGCCTGCTCAACGCCTCCGGGTCGAACATCGGCGCGAAGCCGGCCTCGGCCAACTTCGTGTCCTGGTGGGACGGTGACGGCGAGCGCGAGCTGCTCGACGGCACCCAGATCACCAACTACCCGTCCGGCACGCTCCTCTCGGGCTCCGGCGTCGCCTCCAACAACGGCACGAAGGCCACACCGGGCCTCTCGGCCGACCTGTTCGGCGACTGGCGCGAGGAGGTCGTCTGGCGCACCAGCGACAACAGCGCGCTGCGCATCTACGCCACGCCCTCCACCACGAACCTGCGCATCGCCACCCTCATGCACGACCCGCAGTACCGCGTGGCGATCGCCTGGCAGAACACGGCGTACAACCAGCCGCCGCACCCGAGCTTCTACATCGGCAGCGACGTCACCAGCTACCCGTTCCCGGCCATCACCACACCCTGACCCTCCTCTGGAACCGGGGCCCGCGGCCTTCGCCGCGGGCCCCGGCCCGCTGCACCGAAAGGTGCACCGATAAATGTGCACCGATGAATCCGGGCGCTGCGCGTCGTCTCCACTCGTGAGCCATCGAAGGAGCGCAGACCCATGAGCGAGAGCACGACCGACTTCAAGCACACGACCGGCCTGGTGGCGGGCCTGATCGACGGCGTCGACGACGCCCGCCTGTCCGACCCGACCCCGTGTGGCCACTACACCCAGGCGCAGCTGCTCAACCACCTGATCGGCCTGAGCCTCGCCTTCACCGCCGCCGCCCGCGGCGAGACCGGCCCCCACAACGACGCCCCTCCGGGCGAGCCGCCGACGACCCTGCAACCCGGTTGGCGCGCCGAACTCGAACAACGCCTCGGCGAACTCGCCGACGCCTGGAGCGAGCCCTCCGCCTGGGAAGGCGAGGCCCTCGCCGGAGGCGTGACGCTCCCCGCTTCAATCATGGGCCTCGTCGCGCTCAACGAAGTCGCCGTCCACGGCTGGGACCTCGCCCGCGCCACCGGCCAGCCCTACGAACTCGACCCCGCCGTGATCGCCACCCTCACCGCCTTCACCGGCCAGGACGCCCACGACCAGACCGCCCGCGAAGGCATCTACGCCCCCGTCGTCGAAGTCCCCGCCACCGCCACCCCGCAAGACCAACTCATCGCCCTCACCGGCCGCAACCCCGCCTGGCGCCCCTGAGCGAGCCTGCAAGTTCGAAGGCGTGGCAGGCCGGGTTCGGCCTGCCACGCCTCAAGAAGCGTTCGCTTCATCGACGGGAGTGCTTCCGCAGGTATCCGTTCATGCTGCCCCACTGGGATGACGCCGGAGGTCTCACCGGTGCTGTCGACCCGTCTGGGGGACCGCGCGGTGTGCGGAGGGTGCCTAGACTCGTGCTATTCCCCTAAGGAGCCTTGTCGTGTCGATGGAAGTGGCGGAATTCCTGATCGCCCAGGCGGTTCGGACCGGTGCCGAGGTGTTGGACCTCTCCGGGCTGAAACTCGCGAAGCTTCCTGACCGGGCTCGCGAGCTCACCGGTCTGGTCGATCTTGATCTCAGTTTCAATCGGCTCGCCGTGCTTCCGGATTTCATTGGTGGGCTTCGCGGCTTGCGCAACCTCAATCTCCAGCGCAATGAACTCGATCAGCTGCCGCCGCAAATCGGCGATTTGACCCGCCTGACCCGTCTGCAACTCCACACCAACCGCTTTCCTGAAGTGCCCGAGGCGATCGGCCGGCTCACTCGGCTGGAGGAACTCGTGCTCGGCGGCAACCGGATCCAACACCTTCCATGGTTCCTCTTCCGCCTCCCACACCTCAGCTTCCTGGACCTGTATGGCAACGAGATCACCTCGCTCCCCCACGACGTCGCTTCGTTGCAGGGCCTGATGGATCTCGACCTCGGCGGGAACCGCCTGACCAGTCTGCCCGGGTCGATCGGCAGTTGCGTCGGCCTGACCCGACTTGTCGTGAGCGGCAACCGCCTCGAAAGAGTTCCTAGGGAGATCGGCGAGCTAAAACGCCTGACGCATCTCAGCCTCGGCCGCAATGAGATCAGGGGGTTTCCGGGCGTCGTCGTCAGACTCGAGAATCTCACCCAACTCGACCTCGGCGGCAATCACATCAGGACGATCCCGGCCGACATTGGCAGACTCGTGCGCTTGACCCACATCAATCTCAGCGACAACCGTCTGACGTCGCTCCCCTACGAGATCGGTGAGCTTCGGGAAACGGTCACGATCAATCTCCGGGGCAACCGCCTCACCGACCTCCCCTCGAGCCTCTCCCGTGCCACTGCGCTCCGCACGCTCGCCGTCGAGGGCAACGACCTGTCACCAGAACTCGAGGCCGCGAGTGAGCAGGGGACCGAGGCGGTTCTGACCTACCTTCGTGAGCGGGAGATCGACACTGTCGTCGTCCGCGAGGCCAAACTGGTCGTCATCGGCGAAGGCGCGGTCGGCAAGTCCTCGCTGCTCGCTGCCATGCGCGGCGAGCCTTTCGTCGAGCAGCGCCCCCTCACCCACGGGCTCGAGATCGGACCGGTGACGTTGGCCGACGGACTCGGGCGGCCGTTGACGTTGAACGCCTGGGATTTCGGTGGCCAGTCGGCCAACCGCACCGTACAGCAGTGGTTCTTCACCGCGCCGGCGGTGTTCGTCATCGTATGGAACCCCCGCAGCGGGGCTGCGCAGGGCTTCGTCGAGTACTGGGTGAATCTGGTGCGCCGACGAGTAGGCCCCGGCGCGCGCCTCCACATTGTCGCGACCCACGCCGACGCGGACGACCATCTCGGCGACCTGGATCGGGCTCGCCTGGAACGCAAGGGCGGCGAGGACATCGCCGGGTACCACCGCATCGACAGCAAGACCGGCCGCGGCATCGCGGAACTCGCCGCCGCCATCGCCGCCACCGCCGCGGACCTTCCGCATCTGGAGCAGCGACTTCCGGCCCGCTGGCGGGTGGTCATGGAGGAACTCGCGGATGGCGGCGAGAGCCACCTCGCGATCGACGACTACCTGGACCGGACCCGGAGCCGCGGTCTCAATGACGACTCGGCGCTCACGCTAGCCCGGGTCGCGACCGAGCTCGGGCGCTGGTGCTATTTCCCCGATGCCAGGGGGCTCGACGACCTCGTGGTACTCAAGGGGGACTGGCTCAGTCGAGCCGTCAGCCTGGCCTTGAACGACCAGATGACACGGGACCGGGAAGGGTTCGTCTCGCACGATCGACTCAGGCGGTTGTGGGACGATCCGATGAGGCCTGAGCACAAGCGCTACCCGCGGCGCGTCCATGCGGCGCTGATCGAGCTCATGCACAAGTTCGAGATCGCCTACCCAGTGAGGGATTCCCGCGACGGTCCGACGAGCCTCGTCACCCAGCTGGTATCCACTGTGGAGCCTGATTTGGAGGACTGGACGCGGTACACCGACGGGCTTCCGGAGCAGTCGTATGTGATCGAGTTCCGCGATGCGAGCGGCCGCCCGGCGATACCCGAGGGGCTCATGTTCCGGCTCATCGCGCGGTTCCACCGCTTCGCACTCCGGAAGGGAGATCTCGACCGCGGCGTGCACTGGGCGTCCGGTGTGGTCTTGGACGACGGCAACCACGGCAGGGCCCTAGTGCGGATCGAGGACGATCGCCTTTCGGTGGCCGTCAAGGCGGCCTACCCCACGTACCTGTGCAAGCTGCTGGCTGACGAGATATGCAACCACCTACCTGAGTGGAGGGGCCTGACCCGGGTGACGCGAGTCCCGTGCGGTGCCGTCTGCGCGGCCGGGGACCGGCCCGAGGCGGGCTCGATGCTGTTCGACCTCGAACGGCTTCAGGCGTTCAAGGCCGAGGGCCATGACGGCGCCGCCTGTCAGCAGTGCAACCGGATGGTCCCGCTGGACGCACTCATCGGCGAGCTCGGGGCGATCGCCGAGAACCGGCCCGAATCCGACGGCGGAATCGTCGCGGATATCCAGGCGCGACTCGACTCGCTTCGCGAACTGGTCGACGAGCAGGGCTCGCTGACGCGGGCCCATGTGAGCGCCGACCTGCGCCGCGCCATGACGGAGGCGGACACCCGGGTCGAAGAGCTGATCGAGATGGGTTTCCGACTGCTCGCCGATGACGGCCTGCACGGCCCGCGGCTGTTCACGGTGACCCAGGACGATTCAGCGCCGCGGCTCAAAGGCCTTGCGCAGCAGCGCATCCGCGTGGTCCTCCACTGCGAGCACTCGCGCAGGCCCGTGCACCTCCTCGACGGCGACCCGGACAAGGGGGTCTACACGTTCGACATGGACCGGGAATGGCTCACCAAGGCCCGGCCGTGGATCAACTTCACGGCCAGAATGCTCAGACTCGGCGGGGAACTGGTGCCCGCGGGTCTACGCCTTGAGCTCGACAGCTCGGATTGGAAGGGCATCGAGAACGAGGTCGGCTTGGCGGCGTCCGCCGTCAAGGAGCTCGCCTCCAACGCCTCCGACTTCGCCGCCTGGAAGGACGCCGATCCGGCTCTCGGCGGCGAGGCTCGGTTCGACGAGTTCACCCGCGGCCGCATCCATCGGCTTCGCGCCCTGGTGGAACAGCAGGACCCCGACTTCGGGGGGCTGGTCCGGGTCCGGTCCGGCGACCGGTTCCGCTGGGTCCACAAGGACTTCGCCGACCGCTACCGGTGATCCGCAACCTCGCTCCGGCCGGGAACGGAAACGGCGTCGGCGCCGCAATTCCAGCGCCGACCGCGCACTCACTCAGGGCGGTAGGCGGCGAAAGCCGCCTCGCATTCCCATTCCACGAACTTGCGTTTGGCTCCTACATCGTCAGTGGGCGGGAGGCGGCGGAGGTCGGCTGCCAGCGCGAAGAACCCGGGCCCGGGGAGGCCTGAGTCGACGCCGTGCACGAGTGCCGAGATCATGAACCCGTGCCCGGTGGTGGCGTCGTGGTGCTTGTTGATGTCGTCGCAGAGCTTCCCGATCCTCCCGGGGAAGCCGGCCGACGGGGAGGTGATGGGCGAGCCGAGTTCCCGGTTGAGTTCGCCGTAGGTGAGGGTGGCGCCGCGGGCGGCGAATCGCTTGAGGACTTCCAGTCCGTCTTCCACGAGTTGGGGGTCAGATTCGGGCATCACGGGCCTTTCGTCGAGGAGTACCGGTTCGGCTGCGGACCGGTCCGGGGTGGCGGCCCGGTTCGGAGGTTCGGACCGGGCCAGGGTGGCGGCACCGTATCACGGTCGCGAGCTCTGCACCAGGTTCAGTCCATGCTCGACGGACGGCCGGTTCGCTGAAACCAAGCGCACGCAAGCTCCATCCGCTCGCCGCGCCGCCGCGCCGTCGCGCCGTCGCGCCGTCGCGCCGACGATCGTGAGCGAGACACCCGTGGTCGAGGAGACGGCCGGGCGGTTGAATGCCATTGGCGTCGAACGGAGTGCGCCGCAGATGCAGCAGGTCGCAACGGCGCTCGAAGGAGAGGCCGAGTCGATCAGGGCTGCGCTTGAGGGTGGATTGCACCAGCGAAGAGATCAGCAGGTCGAGTGGAAGAGTCCTCCGACGGAGCCGTTCGCGAGTGCTTGGTTGTACAGCTCGACGGCTTCCAAGGTCTCGGCAGCCTGATAGGGAACGCTGAGGCGTTCGAGCAGTGCGATGGTGGCCGGGTCGATCTGGAGTCGTCGCTCCATGCCGAGGGAGAGGACGATCGTCTCGGCACCGTGGTCGATCAGGTACTGGACGTCGGAAGGCTGGATGCCGGGGTCGTGCTCGGTGCCCGACTCCCGCCAATCCCACGGCTTTCCACCGCCTGGGTGCAGCATGAAGTCCTTGCCGATGCCGAGGTCGGCGATCTCCATCCGCCCCCAAGTGATCGAGAGAATCCTCGGTGAACGCAGTCCATCAGATGTTGTATCGCTCATCCCATCATGATCTCGCGCGGTCATGTTCAGATGCGATCGGCAAGCCCGCAGGGAATCTGCTTCAGGGGGTTCGGCTATCGGTGACCCGGTCGTCGCGGTCGACATGGGCAATCGCGATCTCGATGATGCGATCCCACCGCGTACATGACACTGTGCCTCCGTCTCGCTACAGCGAACGATTCACTGTAGCGAGACGGAGGGCGGTCGCGGCTCGTCCGAACGGGTTGAGTCGTCAGGAGGGCGTCGCTCCAGTGATCTGGAGTTCGTACGGGAACGGGTCGCCGACGCCGGTCTGCCACATCGTGTAGTTGCGGTGCTGCGACGGGGTGGCGGCGACGACGAGCATCATGTGGGTCTCCCCGCTCTGGAGCGAGAAGTTAGCGGTCTGGCCCGGCGCGAACAGCGGGCTGTAGCGGACCGAGAAGTCGGCCTTGACCGCGACCAGGCGGAAGCGCCAGTCGGCCCCGGCGAGGCCGGAGGCGCCGGTGAGCTGGACGCCGACGGTGCTCGTGGTCGGGTTGAGGCGGATCATGTTGTGGCCGTACTGGTGCGGCGCATCGGAACCGGCGATCCGGTAGCGGTTCGAGCCGAGGCTGGTGAGCGGGTCGGTGTGGAGCGGGCGGTAGCTGCCGCCGTTGCGCCACAGGTCGCTGCGCATGGCCGCGCCCTGGTCGAAGTCGTAGACGACCTGGCGGGAGGTCATCTCGCCGATCAAGGTCGCGAACTCCTGGTGGTCGAGCTGGAGGACGCGCTTGATCGTGTCGATCGGATGCTCCCCCTGTCTGGCCTCGAACCAGAGCCGGTCCACCGCTTCGGCGCCGTAGAGCTCTGCGATCGTGTCGAACATGAGCCAGTCGCCGTAGTAGGTCTCCTGGGCGAGCCAGCGGAAGTGCTGGCGTTCGAGGTAGTAGCCGGAGCCGAGGACGACCTCGGGCCGCTGCATGCGCGCCATGTAGTTGGCGTGCGCCTCCCAGACCGGTCCCGCGACGGGGTTGCCGTGGCCCCAGCCGCCGCCGTTCCCGTTGTCGGCGTTGATGTCGCTGGCGTACGACTGCATGATGTGGTTGAGCTCGTGGGACTCGACCCAGTCGTCCCAGATCTTGTCGTACGGCAGGCACATGTGGCCGACGCCGGCGTCGTCGGGCCCGGCCCAGTTCGCGGGCGGGAGGAAGCCGTTCGACCAGGTCCCGCACAGGTACAGGTTGATCCGGTACCGCGAACCGGTGTCGTGGTCGGCGGGGTCGACGAAGCCGGCCTCATTGACGTAGAAGTCGTAGATCTCCTCCATGTGGTTCGCGACCCACTGGGGGTAGTTGTCGTAGCCGCGCTGGCGGCCCCAGGCGACGACGTCGACCGCGTCGCCCCAGCGGACGGTGAAGTTCGCGGACTCGACGTAGTTGCGCGTGGAGGCCCCGGCTTCGATGAGGAACGCGGGCGTGCGGGTCTGCTTCTGCTGCTGCGGTCCCCCAGTGGGGGTTTCACTGGGGGTCTCGGTGGGGGTGCTGGTGCCGCCGCAGGCCACGCCGTTGACCTTGAACCCGGTGGGGATGGTGCCGGTGCCGGTCACGGTGAGGCCGAAGAGCTCTTTGGTCTGGCCGGCGCCGATCTGGGCGTTCCAGCCGACGTCCTCGCCGGTGAAGTGGGCGCCGGACTGGGTGTGGTCGACGTTCCAGGCGTTCTGGACGCTCGACCCCGAGGGGAGGTCGAACTCGACCTTCCAGCCGTTGATCGACTCCGATCCGGCCTTGATGGACACGGCCGCGTTGTGGCCGGTGCCCCATTGGGAGGTGATGGCGTACTGGACGGCGTCGCAGGCGGCGGCAGCTGCCGGAACTGCCGCCACCACGGCGACGGACGCGGCCATGACGGCTCCCACCGCCAATCCGACGGCGCCGAGGCGCCGTTTTCGACTTCGTGTGACTTCCATGAGCTGCGCTCCTTCGCTCGGGCGCGACGGCTTCGGCGCGCCCGCAGGCGGAACCGCGGCGGTGCCGTGAGCACGCGAAATGCCCGCTCACGGCGTCGACCGCAGCTAATATTTACGGACGTAAATATTAGATCCCGCTTGGAAGCACGGGCACAAGCGCAGGGAATTTCTGAAACCAATCACGCATACCGGGGCGAAGCTCGCCCCTGTCCGATTGCGTCGCTTGCACCTCGGCAGTCCCGCCCGGCGGGCCGGGGCCCGCCGGGCGGCACCGGTCATCGGCCTCGACGTTCAGGCGCGGCCCGCTGGGCGGCGGTGATGGCGGCATGGGCGGTGCGGGCCCTCTGGCGGAACTCGATGCCCTTGGCCGAGTTCGCAAGGTCGCGGAGGGTCAGGCCGCGGCGCTGCAGCGAGGCCTGAAGCCATTGCCGCCAGGCGGTGGTCGCTTCGGCGCGGGCGACGGTGGCCGCGCTCCACAAGGGCATCGGGCGGCGCGCCTGCTCGTGCGGGTTGGACCTGAAGTGCTCGGGTGCGGGAAGGAAGTCGCGGATGGCGGTGTCGGTCCAGCCGCGGATGCGGAGGATCGGCTGGGTGACCCAGACCGTCGCGTCGGGCCGGCGCGGCAGCGGCGGCAGCGCGTTGCGGCTGTTGGCTTCGGCGGTCACTTGCTGCTGCCGGGCGGGGTCGGTCGCGTCCGCGTAGAACCGCTCGCGCTGAGCGGCGTCGGTGGCTTCGGCGTACTGCTCGGCGAGCGTGGGTCGTCGGGGCTTTGACAGGCGGCGCTGGATCTCGGCTTCGTCCAGCACCACTCGGGTTCGGTGCTGCGGCTTGCAGTTGCGCGGCTTCGGCTGGTTGCGCATGATGCCCCCGTTCAGGTGTCGTCCTGACCGAGAGATTAGTTACTCGCGAGTAGGGAAACGGGACGACACGCCGACCCGGCTCGATCCCTCTGGCGCACTTCGCCTCGGCGCCCGACGGGAGGCGCCAGCGCAACCGGGAACTGTCAGTTGATGCGGTCGGGCCGGGTGTAGAGGTTCATGGTGTCGTCCCGCACGAAGCCCGCGAGCGTCAGCCCGGACTCCTCCGCCAGGTCTGCGGCGAGCGACGAGGGGGCCGACACCGCTGCGAGCGCGGGGATCCCGGCCATGACCGCTTTCTGCACGAGCTCGAAGGAGGCGCGGCCGGAGACGGCCAGTACGTTGCCGCGCAACGGGACCCGGCCCTCTCTGAGCGCCTGGCCGAGGACCTTGTCGACCGCGTTGTGGCGGCCGACGTCCTCCTTGGCGGTGATGAGGTCGCCGTCGGCGGTGAAGAGGCCTGCGGCGTGGAGGCCGCCGGTGCGGTCGAAGATTTTCTGCGCCTGGCGAAGCCGGTCGGGGAGGGAGGCGAGGACCGCGGCGCTGATCGCGGTGTCGTCCTCGGCGACGCTCCAAGCGGCCTTCGTGCGGACGTCGTCGAGGCTGTCCTTGCCGCAGACGCCGCACGCGGAGGTGACGGTGGTGTTCCGCTTGGCGGACTTCGGCGGGGCCGCCACGTCGGCGGCGAGGACGATGTCGAGCAGGTTATACGTCTGCTCGCCGTTCGCGTCGACGCCCGCGCAGTAGCGCATGGTCACGATGTCGCGGGGCCTGGTGATCACGCCTTCGGCGAGGAGGAACCCGGTCGCGAGGTCGAAGTCGTCGCCCGGGGTGCGCATGGTGACCTGCAGCGATTCGCCCCCGACCCGCAGTTCGAGGGGTTCTTCGACGGCGAGGGTGTCGACCCGCTCGGATCGGTGCTCCCCGGCGATGCGGGTGGTCTTGCGGCGGACGGTGACGCGGCCCATCGGGCTTCAGGTTCCCTTCAGGTGACTTCAGCTCCCCTTCAGGTTCGGCGAGCTCTACTGGCTTGTTTGACATCCTCTCCAACCTAAAGGGCGGAGATTCCCGGCTTGCCGTCCGCTGTTCACGGCGAATGTTGACCTCAGCGTTCTGATCCCGGTCATGGACCGCCCCGCACCCGCAGGTCCACTCCCGGATCTTCAAGCCCTCCAGGCCGGACGGCCCGTCCAACATGCAGGCCTTCGGCATGCGCGTGTTTCCTCGATGCGACCGCGTCGTTGAACACGACCCGGGCAGAGCCGAACGCCCGCGCGAGCGAGACTCGCTGCGGGGCGGTCGGATACACCCGATATCGGTAACGAAGCAGCACCTTGCAAGCCTAAGCCAGGGGTACGACAAAACGGCTGCCCTCGGGCCAACGCAGTCCCGCTAACGCGGGACTGCGGGGCCCCCTAATCGGATCAGGCCCGCGCGGCCCCTGCCGGCTCGCCCCGGGCGTGGTCGCCGTCCGGACCGCTGTCGGGCTCGAAGCGCACCACGATCGATTTCGAAGTGGGGGTGTTGCTGACCTCGGCGACCGAGTCGAGGGGCACGAGCACGTTCGTCTCCGGGAAGTACGCGGCGGCGCAGCCGCGCGCCGTCGGGTAGTGGACGATCCGGAAGTGCGGGGCGCGCCGGTCCCCGTCCGACCATTCGCTCACCAGGTCGCAGAAAGCGCCGTCGACCAGGCCGAGCTCGGCCGCGTCCTCGGGATTGACCAGCACCACCCGGCGGCCGTTGTGAATGCCCCGGTAGCGGTCGTCGAGCCCGTAGATCGTGGTGTTGAACTGGTCGTGGCTGCGCAAGGTCTGGAGCAGCAGCCGCCCCGGACCCGCCTCGGGCGAGGTCACCGGGTTCACTGTGAAGTTCGCTTTGCCTGTGGCCGTGGGGAACGCGCGTCCGTCGCGCGGCGCGTGCGGCAGCGCGAACCCGCCCGGCACGCGGGCGCGGGCGTTGTAGTCCGCGAATCCGGGAACGACCCGCTCGATCCGCTCGCGGATCAGGTCGTAGTCGGCCGCGAACGCCTCCCAGGGCACGGCGTCGTCCCGCCCGAGCACGGCCCGGGCGAGCCCGGCCACGATCGCGATCTCCGAGCGCATGCCCTCGCTCAGCGGCGGGACGCTCCCGCGCGAAGCGTGCACGATCCCCATCGAGTCCTCGACGGTGACGAACTGTTCGCGTCCCCCGGGGGCGTCGATGTCAGTGCGGCCGAGCGCCGGCAGGATGAGCGCCCGCGCCCCCGTCACCACGTGCGACCGGTTGAGCTTGGTCGAGACGTGCACCGTCAGGCGGCAGCCGCGCATGGCCGCCTCAGTCGCGGCGGTGTCGGGCGTCGCCGCGACGAAGTTGCCGCCCATCGCGAAGAACACCCGCACCCGGCCGTCGCGCATCGCTCGGATCGTCCCCACGGTGTCGAGGCCGTGGTCGCGGGGCGGCGCGAAGTCGAACTCCGTGCCGAGGGCGTCGAGGAACCGGTCGGGCATGCGTTCCCAGATGCCCATCGTCCGGTCGCCCTGCACGTTCGAGTGCCCGCGCACCGGGCACACGCCAGCGCCCGGGCGCCCGATGTTGCCGCGCAGGAGCAGGAACGCGACGATCTCGCGGATCGTGGGCACGGCGTGCTTGTGCTGCGTCAGGCCCATCGCCCAGCACACCACGATCTTGTCCGCGGCCAGGACCATCGCGAGGAGCCGCCGGATCTCGGCCGCCGGGAGGCCGGTGCGCTCGACCGCGTCGGCCAGCGCGGCGTCGTCGCCCGTGGGGTCGTCGATGCCGTGGTGGGCGGCGAACGCCGCGAAACCGTGCGTGTGCGCGTCGATGAAGTCGCGGTCGATGGCGGCGGGGTCACTGGCGGCGGCGCGCAGGAGCATGCGGTTGAGGATGCTGAAGAGGGCGAGGTCGCCGCCGACCTTGATCTGCAGGAACAGGTCGGTGAGCGGGGTGCCGCGTCCGGTGAGGCCGCGGGCGGTCTGGGGGTTCTTGAAGCGCTGCATGCCGGCTTCGGGGAGGGGGTTGACGGTGGCGATGCGTGCGCCGGCGCGTTTGGCCTTCTCGAGGGCGGTGAGCATGCGGGGATGGTTGGTGCCGGGGTTCTGGCCGGCCACGATGATGAGGTCGGCTTGGTGGAGGTCGTCGAGGGTGACGCTGCCTTTGCCGATGCCGATGGTCTCCGCGAGGGCGGAGCCGGAGGACTCATGGCACATGTTGGAGCAGTCGGGGAGGTTGTTGGTGCCGAGTCGGCGGGCGAAGAGCTGGTAGAGGAACGCGGCTTCGTTGCTGGTGCGGCCGGAGGTGTAGAACGCGGCGGCGTCGGGGGTGTCGAGGTCGGCGAGTTCGGCGGCGATGAGGGCGAAGGCGTCGTCCCAGGTGATGGGCTCGTAGTGGGTGCCGTGCTCGGCGAGGTGGACGGGCTGGGTGAGGCGGCCCTGCTGGCCGAGCCAGTAGCCGGATTTCTCGGCGAGGTCGGCGACTGCGTGGGTGGCGAAGAAGTCGGGGTCGACGCGGCGGCGGGTGCCTTCTTCGGCGACGGCTTTGGCGCCGTTCTCGCAGAATTCGGCGGGGTGGCGGTGGAGGGGTTCGGGCCAGGCGCAGCCGGGGCAGTCGAAGCCGCCGGTCTGGTTGACGTCGCGCAGGAGGGGCAGGCCGCGTTTGGCGCCGGCTTGGGCGCCGACGACGCGGATCGAGTTGGCCACGGCGGGCAGGCCGACGGCGTGCTGCTGGGGGCGGCGGACGTCGGGTGCGTCCTGGGCGGGGTCGAGTTCGGGCGCCTTGCTCATTGCTGCAGTGTAGGGCGGCGCGATGCAGTGCCGGGCCGGGAACACTCGGTTGCGGGCGGGGTGCGGGATTCGTTCCCGGCGGGTGGGTTTTCCGGATGAAATGCCAGCTCTTGGTGGCAGAGCAGGGGGTATCGGGGCGAATCGGCGCGGACCGTTCGGGCGGGTCGGTCCGGGTACGCTGGACGACGCGGACCGGTGCGGGTCCACCGTCCCGGTCCCGCGGCGCGGTCCTGTGCGGAAGGCGGTGGTGATGGACGATGCTGGTGGCGCGCTTGGCGATTCGCCGGGTCGGCGTGGTCGTCTCCACGGCCGCCTGCTGCAGGTCCTGGGCGCGGTGTCGGTGTTCGCGGCGCTGATCGCCTTGTGGCAGTGGGGGGTGTTCGGCGACGATCCCGACCGTGATCCGGTGAGCGTCCTCGAAGGCCTGGAAACACTGTCCATTCCGGACGGTCCAAGTCCGTCGGGCACGGTCGCTTCGGTCCATGCTTCGAGTTCGGCGATCGAGTCGCCTTCGGAGCCGAGTGCTTCGGCGACCAGCGATGCGCCGACGAGTGCGAGCCCGTCGCCGTCGCCTTCGGAGGCCGCCACTTCGAGTGCGGAGGAGTCCTCCTCGGCGTCGTGCACGGCGAGCCTCACCGTCAATCAGGAGTGGGACGACTCGGTCGAGGTCCAGATCGAAGTGGTCAACACTGGCAGCGTCACGTTGGGGGCGTGGGAGATCGACCTCGGTCTGCGGGATGTGGAGATCTACAACCACTGGAACATGCGCGAGCTCGACCACGGCTGGTACGGCAGTGAGGACTGGAACGGCCGCCTCGATCCGGAGGAGGACGCGGTCGCGGGCTTCCAGGCGGAGATCGATGACCGCGCCGAGATTCCCGGCTCGGTGACCTGCACGGCCGTGGTCTGAGAGCGGGCCGGCCTGAGCGCGGGCCGGCCTGAGAACGGGTCTCAGGCAGTGAGGAGTTTCGCGGCGGTGGCGGCACCGTCGGTGCGGATCATCGCAGCAGTTGCGGTCGCGCGTTCGCGGGTTTCGGCGGTGAGGGCGGTGGCGATCGCGGCGGCGAGTGATCGGGTGGTGAGGCTCGGGCCCGGGTGGGCCGCACCGATGCCGAGTTCGGCGACGCGGCGGGCCCAGTAGGGCTGGTCGACGATCTGCGGGACCACCACTTGGGGCGTGCCGGCGATCGCGGCGGTGGCGGTGGTGCCGGCGCCGCCGTGGTGTACGACGGCGGACACTCGCGGGAACAGCGCCTGCTGGTTGACATCGTCGACGGCGAGGCAGTCCTCAAGATCATCGACGGGGGCGAGGCCTGCCCAGCCGCTGGCGAGGATCACGCGGAGGCCGTGCCTGCGGGCGGCACCGATGGCCACGCGGGCGAAGTTTTCCCTGGGGCGCAAGGGGATACTGCCGAATCCGATATAGACCGGTGTTGGCCCGGCGTCGAGGAAGGCCTCCAGTTCGGGGGTGAGCGCGCGTTTGTCGGGGAGGATCCACGCGCCGGTCTGCACGACCTCGAAATCATCGGGGCCACGGGGGCTGAGCACGGGGTCGGTCGCGAGCCAGGGTTGCGCGGTGTGGACATGGTCGCGCACGTTCACCAAGGGCGCCAGGCCGTTCGCGGCCCTGAGCCGGTTGACCGACTCGCCGTAGAGGGCGTGCATGCTGGCGGCGTCATGGGCCCAGAGCTCCCGGTTGCCGGTGACGCCGGGCGGGAGCGGTCGGCCGGGCCGCTCGGGCGGCGGGTGGTGCAGTGACGGCAGGAGCGTCGGCTGGAGGCTGACGTGGTGGTAGCGGAGGCCGAGCACGTCGGCGGCGGTCCGCGCAGCGGCGGCGACGGGGAACATCCCCGTGGCGACGATCGCATCGCATCCCGCTGCGGCCGTATAGATTCGGTCGAACTGTCCGGTGAGGACCGCGACAGTGCGCGCCGTGAAGTCCGTCAACTGCGGAGGCCCGGTGCCGGTGACCAGCGGTCGCACGGCGTCCCCGGCGGGGACCATCGGCACGTCGGCGTCCGCGAGCAGCCGCGCGAACTCGGGGTCGGGCGGCGCGCACACCGACGCCGTCGCGCCCAGTGCGCGCAGGCGCACCGCCAGGGCCGCCATGGGCTCGACGTCGCCGCGCGAACCGTAGGTCGAGAGCAGGACGCGCATCGGTACCCCGTTCGGACGGTTGAACGGACCATTCTGCGGCGCGGATGCAAGGGACCGGTGCCCAGGCGCACAAGCGGATGCGAGAAGATCGCCTGAGCCGCCCTCTCGGTGGGCGGCTTCGAGGGTCGGGAGGCCGCCGATGCACGACGAGAACGCTTCGAAACCGCAGGTCATCGTGTTCACCGGCTTGCCGGGGACCGGCAAGTCGACGCTCTCAGAACGACTCAGCCGCGCGACCGGCGTCCCGGTGTTCGCCGCGGACTGGCTGATGGGCTCGCTGGTACCGCACGGGGTCCTGAACGACCTGGCATTCGAGAAGTACCTGGCGCTCCACGACGGCCTCATGGAGACGCTGATCGTGCGCCAGCTCCGGCTCGAGCAGTCGGCGATCACCGACTGCGTCGTCGACGACGCGACCGCCAAGCGGTGGGAGGGCATCGCCGCCGAGTACGGGGCGCGGCTGCGCGTCGTCGAGTGCACCTGCAGCGACACAGCACTGCACCGCAGCCGGGTCGAGGGCCGCGTTCGCGGCATCCCCGGCTGGCACGAGATCGACTGGGCGCACGTCGAGCACATGCGCACCGAACTGCCGCCCTTCACGCTGGAGCGGCTCACGGTCGACGCCGTCGACCCGCTCGAGGCCAATATGGACAAGATCCGCGACTACTTGTCGCGCTGATTCGGCGGCAGGTCGCAGCGAGCGGCACCGCCTGGGAACAGTACGCTCGCAGTCCTCTGCGGACGAGGACTCGTCGCCGAGCAGCGCGGAAAGGGAACATGATGGCCGGCAGCCGGATCGCGATCGTATGGAATCCATCGAAGACATCCCGAGAAGACCTCGAGCGGGCACTGCCCGCGAGCGCCGCTGACGCGGAGGTCTCATGGCACGAGACCAGCCCGGACGACCCCGGACAGGGCGCGGCGGGCGAAGCGCTCGCGGCGGGGGCCGCAGTGGTGGTCGCGGCCGGAGGCGACGGGACCGTGCGGGCGGTCGCCGAGCGCCTGGCGCAGGATGACGCCGCCGAGCTCGCAATCGTGCCGCTGGGCACGGGCAACCTCCTCGCGCGCAACCTGGGCGTGCCGATCAACGACCTCCGGGGCGCGCTCACCCGGGCGTTCGAAGGACCGTCGCGCGCACTGGACCTCGGCTGGATCACCACCGAAGTGGACGGTGCGGCCACGCGTCAGGCCTTCGCCGTCCTCGCGGGCATCGGCATCGATGCGCACATGATCGTGGAGACCGACGACGACCTCAAGAGCAAGGTCGGTTGGCTGGCCTATGTGGAGTCGCTCGGGCGAGCGCTGCGCGCCACCGAGGTCGTGCAGATGGCGATCGCCCTCGACGGCGCGACACCCGAACAAGCGGAGGGGCACACGCTCATCGTCGGCAATTGCGGCACGCTCCAGGGCGGTATCGCGCTCCTGCCGGACGCGGACCCGTCGGACGGCGAACTGGACCTGCTCCTGCTCAGCGCGGAAGGAATCGGCCAGTGGCTCGACACGCTCCGGTCGTTCATATGGGACAACGGCATCCGGCGGCTCTTCAGCCGGCACGAGCGCGCTGAGAGCGCCGACACCGCGACCCACGCCAGGGTCGGCCGCGTCTCGGTCGAACTGTCAGAGCCGCGCGTGCTGGAAGTCGACGGCGACGACCTGGGCGAGACGTCGAGTTTCACGGTCGAAGTCCAGCCCGCCGCCGTGCGGGTGCGCTGAGTTCAATACGTCGCGGTGACGGTCCGCGCCTCGCCGTCGACTCGGACCGTGCCGCCGTAGGGAATCACGAACTGCGGGTCGGTATGTCCGAAGTCGACACCGAGGACCGCGGGCGTGCCGGGCGCATACTCGTGGAGCACGCGGAGCACCGATTCCCGCTGCTCCGAACGGAACCGGTCGGCGTCGGACGCGTCCAGGCGCCGGTCCTCGCTCGAGGACTTGGGCCGCCCCATCAGGAACGCGGCGCACCGTTCCAGCCATCCGCGTTCACCGATCGAACGCAGGATCCGGTACACGTCGGCCGCGCTCGGCATCTCCTCGGAGGTCTCGAAGAACAGCACGGCGCCATCGATCCGCTCGGTTGAGGGAATGCACCGGTCGGCCATGAGCAGCCAGGACACCACCTCGAGGCAGCCGCCCCAGGCCATGCCCTCCACCGCCGGTCCCGGGTTGCGCCATTCCCAGGGTGCGGCGTCGCGCATGGCGGGCGGGCGCTCGAACGTGGCCGGGTCCGCCCAGTCCCCTGAGGACTCACCGAACTCACCGGGTTCGGCCAGCACGAACGGGCCCGGTGTGAAGAGCGCCGCCCGCAGTGACGCTGCAGTCGCCGGATGCATCGCGCCGGGCCGGCCGAACGCCGTCATGACCGCGCCGCCGTGGTAGCCGACGATGCCGCTCTCGGCGAGGAACGCGAGCAGATTCGTGCAGTCGCTGAACCCGAAGAACGGCTTGGGATTCGCGGCGATCAGCTCACGGTCGAGATACGGGAGCACCGTGATCTGGTCGTCCCCGCCGATGCTGGAGATGACGGCCTTCACCGACGGGTCGGCGAACGCCGCATGCAGGTCCGCCGCACGATCGGCAGGGCTCGCATGCATCCTCCGCGTGGTCGGGTATTCGACCGGGACAAGCCCGAACGACTCGGTCAGGCGATGCAGCCCGAGCTCGAACGGCAGCGGCAGCACTGCGGGCAGTCCAGAGGACGGCGAGACGATCGCGACCCGGTCGCCCGGCACCGGCTTCGGCGGATACAGCGGCATCACGACAGGCTACCGATGCCGCGGCGCGGTGCGCCGCGCAATCGGTATGGCCAAGGGCGGCGATCGTGCAGTAGATTGACGCCCATGATGTTCAACGAAACGAGCACCCAAGGTTCATGACGCGGTCCGGCGAGCGCAATGCGCTCGAACCCGACCTCGTCCCTGTCCTCCAGCGCGTCCGCGACCTCTGCGGCCGCTTCCCCGAAGGCCCGCTTCCCGCAGCGGAACTCAAGGCCCTTCGGGACTCCATTGAGGAGCTCCGGCCGGGCACTCGTGAACTGCTGCCAAGGCGGCGCCCGCGGATTCGCGAGAGCTTCGAAGAGCGCAAACGCAACTACAAGGCCGCCGTGGCGGTGCTGGCCGATGTCGTGCGGTCCGCCTCCTCATGCTCCGACGCCGATCTCGAGCGGCTGAGCGAACAGCTCCGCGGGTTCCGGGACGACCAGCGCCTGCGGCTCGATCCGAAGTCGGTCGACCTCGGGCTGCCCGCCGAGCGGGTCCGCGGGATCGCACTCCACCTGCTGCACACCGGTGTCACCAGCACCGAAGTCCTCATGGGCCTCCAACTCATGGAGCGAGCGGCAGTACCGGAAGACATCGACCTCGTCACCACCTTCGCGCTCATCGGCGGGAACTTCGGGTTCAGCGCCTTCATGTCGCTCAAACAGCTTGAGCTGCCCGCACCAGGACTGTTCGCGATCGCCAAGCGGGTGCCCCGCGAGGGGCGGTCTACATTCTCCGCGGCGCTGGGCGCATCACCGGGTGGCGAGATCGACGCGCTCCTGGCGACGCTCTCAGTCGGCGAAGCGATCGTGCTGTTGCGCACGGTCGACGACTACCGGGGCACGCCGAAGTGGATCGAGGGGAACGAACGGCTCGCCGCCGCGGTGGTGGCCGCCGCTGAGAACCCGCTCCTTATGGGCGACGGCGCGGACACGCCGTTCTCGATGGCGTGGCTGCGCGACGAAATCCGGTACGGCCCCGCCGCGCTCCTCGGCTACTCCCCCGGCCAGCGCATGAAAGCAGTCGAGAAGCTCAACGCGTGGCTCGGCTCGCCGCGAGCGCTGCAGGCGGTCGAGAACGTGCTGGCGCGGCGTCCGCAGGACAGCCGGGAGATCTGGCTGCACCGTCAGGTCCTCGATGCGCAGCTGGATCGCTCCGCGGGCTTCCCTGCGGGGCTGGCGATCCGCATCGCGGTCCCGCCACCGGGTTCGGGCGACGTGCGCACGCACCTGCTCGTCGACGGCGTGCCGCTCCTACCGCGTGTGTTCGGCCCCGATGAGCCCCGCAATCCTGGACGGCTCCTCCACTACGAGGACGGGCTGCGGGCGACCTCGCAAGCGCGAGAAGTCGTGCTAGCGGAGCCCGAGTGCACCGAAGGCTGCTGCGGCGCGCTGCGGGTCGACATCAGGCGCGATGACGCCAACGGTCGCGTCGCGTGGGAGATCTGGCGGAGCTCCGGCGACGAGCATCGGGAGCGGTTCGAGTTCGATGCCGCTGCCTATGACGCCGAAATCGCCCGCGCCGAAGCCGATTTCGGGTGGGAGTGGCCTGCGCGGCGCGCAGCCAGGCTCCTGCAGGGACGGTTCAAGGCCGAACCGGACCTCCTCTCCCGGTGGGAGTGTCGATTCGGTTCGGTCAGTTCGTGGAACTTCGCGCGGTCCCTGGTGTCGCTGCATTTCACCTATCCGGCGGCGCGCGCCCCCGGATCGGGGGAGCCTGGGCTCATCTTCACGTACGAGGTCGAGGTGCCCGATGCGGCGACTGTCGATGACGAGGCGGTCGATGCGCTGGTCGAGCAGACGGTGCAGCGGTTCAGGGACGAGGACCCGAAGCGGTGCTCCCGATTGCTGGGCGGCTCACGGGAACTCGCGGACTCCCTCGGGATCCCCTGGCCGAAACAGTGAACTAGTCCGGTTCGGGCACGAACCGCGGGCGCCGGCCGGTGTACGCACCGCTGGCGTCCGCCGGGCCGATCACTCGCCGTTCCACCAGGTCGACGGCCTGGTAGGCGCGGTAGTCCGCCCATTCGCCGAGCCCGTCGGCGGCCCAGTCGGGGGTGCCTTCCTCGATCTCGCCGGTCTCGCCTTTGAACTCGACGAGCGCCGTCTTGTCGTCCAGGTACCGGCCGTCCCATAGGAAGATCGTCTCGATCTGGTCGGTCTCGAGGTCGAACCCGAAGTCCTCCAAGGGGATCTGCCATTGCACGGCCCCGGAGGGGAAGTCGAGGAAGGTGACCGCGGTGAGGGCGACCGACATGTCTTCGTGCTCGAAGGCCATGACCTGGCGGCCGTCAGGTGAGAGGGCCACGATGCGCTGGTCGCTCTGGTTGGGGTCCTCGGCGACCGGCCACGGGGCCCATTCCATGGCGCCCTGGGAAATCCGCCCCTTGAAGAGGTAGCAGCCGTCCTGGCCGCAGCCGACTTCGAGGAGGACGTGCTCGCCGTCAGGGTGCACGACGTGGTGGCCGCCGTGGCCGCCGACCGTGGGCAGGGCCGCGTCGCCGAGGACCGCGCCGGTCGCGGCGTCGAGCGCGAACCAGCGGTCGGACTCGCCGTGCCCGGAGTACATGTCGGGGCGGTAGAGCCACACGACCGTGCCGTCGAACGAGAAGCGGCAGTTGGTCCGGGCGCTGCCCGGCGCGTCCTCGCGCGGCCCGAAGTCGAAGCGCCACAGTTCGGTCCCGGCCCGGTCGAGGCAGACGAGGAAGTCGCCGGTGGATATCGCGATGCGGTCGCCGGACGCGTCCCGCGACTGCGCGTCGAAGCCGAAATCCGGTCGCTCCACTGTGTCTGCCATAGCTCCTCTTCACTGCCGTCGGACGGCCCGATCGTAGTCGGCGCAGGCAAACTCAGGCGGGTTCGGGGCGGCCGAAGCGCACCGCGACGCCCGGCGAGCAGAGGACGCTCATCGGCTCGCCGGTGACGTGCAGGCCCGCCGCGGCGAGCAGGTTCTCGTCGCACTCGAGGAGCTCCGCGCGATGCAGGGGCCAGCGCGGGTGGGCGTTCGGGAGGTATTGGAGCCGCCCCGCGACCGAGTGGTGGAGGCCCCAGCGGGCGGTCAGGAAGTGCTCGAGCGGCGTTGGGGCCGTGAGGGGTTCACCGACGCGGAGGGTGATGCGGCAGTGGGCCGGGCGGGGGCCGGGCCAGCGGCGGCTGCTGGTGTAGGCGAGGGTGCCGCGGTCGGCGCGCAGGGACATGCGGGACCAGACGTAGGGAATGCGGAAGCCGATGCGGGCGGTGAGCACGGGGACGAGTCGGGAGGCGTCGAGGGAGCGGAAGACGACGCCGCGGCGGCCGTGCTGGTCCACCGAGTAGAGGCGGACGTTGATCTCGGGGAAGGTGCCGAGGTAGGGGATGCCGGGGAGGCCGAACCATCCGACGCGGTGCATGCGGAAGGGGACGAGGCCGACGTAGGTCCTGCCGTCGAACGTGTCGGGCACGGTTCCGGCCGGGAGGAGGCCGGCCGCGGTCTCCGGGGGGACTTCCCAGTGGAGGAAGGCGAGGTCGAGCCAGGACTGGGTGAGCAGCGGGCGCGTGATGCGTGCGCGCGGCTCGGGCGTGACGGGTTCCGGCGTCGGGTGCATGGTCTCAGCATCGCAGGGCCGGGCGGGTGTTCGCTGGGGGTTGGCGCTTCGACCCGCTGGTACCTCAAGGGGCGGGCCGCGATCGCCTACAAGGAGGCGGTCAGCGGCAGCCCGCTCAAGTTCTTCCGGTCGCGCCGTGCCATCCCGGCCCGCCTGACCGGTCGGACCGGCGGGCGCCGCAACCGCCTTGCGGCATAACGCCTTCGCCCGACCTTCGCTCACATGGAGCACGGCGTCGGCGCCTTCGATGATCACTCGGTTGAGCGGGGACGGGCCCTGCGGCGAGGTGATGTCGGTCCGCTCGGCCGCGTCGGGAACGTCGGCGGCGGCGGTCAGGCCCCACGTGTCGAACCGCTCCTGGAGCCGGCCCTCGTACGTGCCCGGTTCGGGCGCGGGCAGCCCGATGCCCGCGCTGCGGCCGAGGCTGCCGACGATGCACGCGTACCGGGGGCCGAGGAGGGACGCGAGGATCGCGCCGGTGCCGGACCAGGTGAGGTCCATGCCGCCCATGGACATCCGGCTCGGGTTCCGTTGGAGGTGGAGGTTGTGTCCGGAGAGGAGGGTCGGGCCGCGGTCGGCTTCACGGTTGCGAATGTCGAGCACGTTCTGGGCCATGATCGCGTCGCGGACGCCGCCGAGGCGGCTCCACCGCCGGCCGTCCTCGCCGGGCCGGGCGGCCTCGCGGTGGTAGCGCAGGAGGCCCAGCGCGGTGGTGACGTGGATGCGGGCCCGGTCCCACCGGGCGCGTGCGGCTCCGGCGGCGAGTTCGGGAGCGCGGGCGTACAACTCGGTGAGCAGGTCGTCGGCCATCGCGCGCAGCCGCATGGCCTCCGGGGAGTCGCCGGGCGAGCGGGCCGGGTCGGTGACGGCCTCCATGCTCGCCCACTGCTCGTCATCGCCCGCGATGGCCCGTACGTCGAGGTCGAGACCGAGGTAGTCGACGGCGTGCTCGAGGTAGCGGCGCGGGCTCTCCGCGGTGAACTCGAGCGGCGCGTCGATGCCGTGGAACGCGAGGCGGTCCGCCATGGGGCGCTCGGCGTTGTACTCGCGCATCCAGGCGACGAGCGCGCGGTTGGCGGCGAAGGCGCCGAAGCCGTGCGAGAAGCCCTGGGCCATGGCCGCGTCGAGGGTGCCGACCCCGTGCCGGACGTAGTCGTCCACCGCCAGGGCGGCCACCCGGTCGGATTCGAGGGCGAAGGAGCGGAAGCCGCGCTCGGCAAGGTGGGCGAACAGCTCGTTGCGGATCTCTCCGAACGCGGGCTCCCGGTGGTCGGGCTCACCGAGGGCCAGGAGGTCGTGGGAGTCGGTGACGAAGTCGCGAATGTCCTGAGTCATGGCCGCAAACGTATCCTTGAAAGATCGGTTGATACTTTCAATGGGTCAGACCTTGCAGCCAGCCTGCAGAGTCTCAATCATCGTTGCGTCCTGACTCTGGCGCGTTCGAACATCGGGCGCGGTTTTTCGTCGGACGTCTGCTTTAGGGTCGGGGGATGACAGTGCAATGGCCTGAGGCGATCCTCGGGCAACTCGAGTTCTACTGGGATTTCCACCTGCGGCCGCGGCTGGAGGGGCTCCACGACGACGAGTACCTGTGGGAGCCGGCCGACGACTGCTGGAGCCTGCGGCCCGGCGCTGACGGCGCGCTCGAGATGGAGACCGCCGACCCCGCCCCCGAACCGCCGCCGGTGACGACGATCGCGTGGCGGATGGTCCACATCGGACGTGACGTGCTCGGCGTCCGCGCCCGCGCGTTCTTCGGACCCCATGAGGGCCTTGAGGACGCGGACATGTGGGACCTGCGGCTGTGGCCCGACGCGCTGCCCGGCACCGCCGATGAAGCGGTCGCGATGCTCGAGGCCGCCTACGCGCACTGGCGCGACGGCGTGCGCGCCCTCGACGCCGAGGCGATCGAGCGGCCGCTCGGACCCAAGGGCGCGTGGTTCGCGGACGACTCGATGGCCGCCCTCGTCCTCCACCTCAACCGCGAGGTCATGGCCCACGGCGCGGAGATCTGCCTCCTTCGCGACCTCTACCGCGCCTCGGGCTTCCGGGCCCGCTGAGCCTCAGACGGCGGTCTGGAGGCCGAACCCGAAGGGGTACAACGGGTCGTAGGCGGCATCGCCGACGTTCATCGGCTCCTGGTCGTTCGCGCGCGGCCAAGTGACCGGGAGGCGGCCGCCGTACGGCGTCAGGCCGAAGAGCGGGTCGGCGACGCCCGCGCCTTCGCTGCCCGGCAGCCAGGCCGCGACGAGCGCGTCGACCTCGGCGAGGTGCGAGGTGATCTCGATCGGGCGGCCCGAGACGACGATGACCACGCAGTCGACTGCGGCGCAGACCGTGGCGATGGCGGCGGCGTCCGCATCGGACACCCGCATGTCGTGCTCCCCCGCGCCCGCGTCGCCGACGCCCTCGGCGTACGGGTCCTCCGCGACCACGACGACCCCGACGGAGGCGTCGCCGATCGGCTCGGAGGCGTTCTCGCTGTAGGTGATCGCCGCATCGGGCGCGACCTCCTGCATCCCGGCGAGGATGCTGGTGCCCTTGGTGACCGCCTCGATGGAGCCCTGCCAGGAGGCGGTCCAGCCGCCCATCTGGCGCCCGAGCGAGTCCGCGCCCGAACCGGCGACGTAGATCGACTCGTCGCCGGCGAGCGGCAGGATCGCGTTGTCGTTGCGCAGCAGCGTCTGCGACGCGGCGGCGGCCCGGCGGGCCGCCTCGCGGTGCTCGGCCGAGCCGATGTCGGCGGCGCCGGTCGTGTCGGCGAACGGCCGCTCGAACAGGCCGAGCGCGAACTTCTGCGTGAGGATGCGGCCGACCGCGTCGTCGATGCGCTCCTCGCTCACCCCGCCCGAGTCCACTTCGGCCACGAGCGTGTCGATGAACCGGCGGTACTCGAACGGCACCATGACCATGTCGATGCCGGCGTTGATCGAGAGGCGCACCGCCTCGGCGTAGTCGTCGCTCACCTGGTCGACGCCCTGCCAGTCGGAGACGACGAAGCCGTCGAAGCCGAGCTCGCCCTTGAGGACGTCATTGATGAGGTACCCGTCGGCGTGGGCCTTCAGCGGGCCGTCGCCGAGGTCGGTCGAGGAGAACGAGGCCATGACCGAGCCGACGCCCGCGTCCACCGCGGCCTTGAAGGGCGCCAAGTGGATCGCGCGCAGCTCCTCCTCGGTGATGGTCATGACGCCCTGGTCGATCAGGTACGTGGAGCCGGGCGGGAGCAGGTCGTTCGGGGTGGTCGAGGTGCCGAAGGCGGTGCCGCCGTCGCCCACGAAGTGCTTGGCCGTGGCCAGGACGCTCGTGTTCGCGGCCAGGTCCTGGCCCTGGAGTCCCTGCACGACGGGCCCGGCGTACTCGACGGCCAGGCCCGGGTCCTCGCCGAACGACTCGTAGGTGCGGCCCCAGCGGCTGTCGCGGGCGACGCACACGCACGGCGCGAAGGTCCAGTGCACGCCCGCGGCGCGGGTCTCGGCCGCGGTGATCGCGGCGGCCTGCGCGGCGAGGTCGGGGTCGTGCGCGGCGCCGAGGCCGATGTTGTGCGGGAAGATCACGGCCCCGGGGAGGGCGCCGTTGCCGTGGACGGCGTCGATGCCGTAGACGAGGGGGATGCTCAGGCGCGAGTCCATCGCCTCGGCCTGGAAGCCGTCGATCATCGCGGCCCAGCCCTCGGGCGTGTCGTGGAGGGCGTCGGCGCCGCCGTTGAGGAGCGAGCCTATGCCGAGCTCGGCGATGTCCTCCGGGGCGCCCTCGATGGCGGGCACGGCGACCTGCGTCATCTGGCCGACCTTCTCCGCGACGGTCATGCGGCCGAGGAGGTCGGCGACGCGGTCTGCGACCGGCGCGTCGGGGTCGAGGTAGGAGGCCTCGCTCGCGTCGTCGGGGACGACCACGAGCACGGTGACCACCGCGGCGGCGAGCGCCGCGATCAGGGCGGTCCAGAGGACGGCGGGACGACGGAGAACTGCGGGCAGGTGTGCGCCCATGCGGCGGGCTCCTTGAGGCGTGCGCGATCGACTACGGCCCCAACCTGGTTCGACCCTAGTGGAAGAGCGCTCCCATGTCCAGGGGCCGACCCGGCGGAGCGTGACGCCGCTCAGTCGCCATAGGCGGATGGAAATATTTTCGGTCCCGTGTTGCCTGCGCGACCCGCCCCTGTTATGTTGGGTCTCCCAACTAACGCTTCGGCCGCCCTTACGCCGAATCCCTGCCCCTAGGAGCACCAGTGCGACGACGCACTTTCGCCGCCTCCCTCGGCGCGGCCGCCGTGGCCGCCACCGCCGTGCCCGCGGCCGCCCACGCGAAGACCTCCGGCCGCTGCGACGACGCCTACACCTGGCGCACCGCCGTGGTCAACGGCGGCGGCTACGTCCCCGGCATCGTCTTCAACGAGACCGAAGCCGACCTCGCCTACGCCCGCACCGACATCGGCGGCCTCTACCGCTGGCAGGAGGCCACCCAGACCTGGCTGCCGCTCCTCGACTGGCTCGGCTGGGACCAGTGGGGCTGGACCGGCGTCGTCTCCGTCGCCACCGACCCCGTCGAGACCAACCGGGTCTACGCCGCCGTCGGCACTTACACGAACGACTGGGACCCGAGCCCCGGCGCGGTGCTCCACTCCGACGACTACGGCGCGACCTGGGGCATCGCCGAACTGCCGTTCAAGCAGGGCGGCAACATGCCCGGCCGCGGCATGGGCGAGCGGCTCGCCGTCGACCCCGCCGACAACGCGGTCGTCTACCTCGGCACCCCGAACGGCAACGGCCTCTGGCGCTCCGGCGACCACGGCCGCACCTGGGCGAAGGTCGAGGCGTTCCCGAACCCCGGCAACTTCGTGCAGGACCCCTCCAGCGACTACTCCGACGACAACCAGGGCGTCATCTGGGTCGAGTTCGACCAGGCCGGCCGGATCTTCGTCGGCGTCGCCGACCCCGACGACCCCCTCTACGTCTCCGAGGACCGCGGGCAGAGCTGGTCCCCCGTGCCCGGCGCCACCGCCATCGGCACCGTGGACGGCAACCGCACCATCCCCAAGCAGGCCGCGATCGACCACGTCAACGGCCACCTCTTCATCGTCACCAGCTGGGACCCGGGCCCCTACAACGGCGCCCCGGCCTCCGGCAAGGGCGGCGCGATCTGGCGGCTCGACCTCGCGAGCGGCGCATGGACCGACGTCACCCCGACCTACAGCCCGGTCGGCAAGACCCCCGGCTTCGGCGGCATCACCGTCGACCGCCAGCGCCCCGGCACCCTCATGGCCGCGACGCAGAACAACTGGTACCCGGACGAGGTCATCTACCGCTCCCGGGACTCGGGCGCGACCTGGGAGACCAGCTGGGACTACGCCTTCGACGCGAACTGGTCGTGGCCGCCCGAGCGCGCCGACCGGTTCACCATGGACGCGTCCGGCAGCGAGTGGCTGTCGTTCGGCGGCACCGACGACGGCCCGGCCTACGCGGTCAAGCACGGGTGGATGATCGACGCGCTCGCGATCGACCCGCACAACTCGGACCGCATCATGTGGGGCACCGGCGCGACGATCTGGGGCACCGAGCGGCTGACGGCCTGGGACGAGCAGGGGCCGCTCGTCGGCTGGGACGAGGCGGCGGGCCACCAGGTGGCGCTGCCGGTGGAGCAGTTCACCGTCGCGGTGCGCGTGGAAGGCCTGGAAGAGACCGCGGTGCAGGACATCGCGGCGCTCGGCGGCACGCTGGTGCAGGCGACGGGCGACCTCGGCGGGTTCGTGCAGAACGATCTGGGCAAGGCGGGCACGCAGATCCGGCGCCCGGACTGGTCGTCGGGGCGGAGCGTGGACTTCGCGGGGCTGCGGCCGGAGGTCGTGGTCGGCTCCGGTGACGTGCACGGCGACGTGGACGGCCATGTGGCCGTCTCGGTGGACCGGGGCGCGACCTGGCTGACGACGAAGCGGCTCGAAGGCGTTGCCGGCGGTGCGAACGGCGGCACCGTGGCGGTGAGCGCGGACGGCGAGGTGATCGTGTGGACGCCGGGCGACGGCGCGACCGCGCCGGTGTTCAGCACCGACCTGGGCCAGTCGTGGACCCCGGTCGAGGGCCTGCCGGCCGGGGCGAAGGTGCGCGCCGACCGCGTGGACCCGAACCGGCTGTACGCGTTCGCCGCAGGGAAGGTGTACGCGAGCGTGAACGGCGGACTGTCGTTCGCGGCGACGCGCGCCTCGGGGCTGCCGACCGAGGGCGACGTGGACCTGCGGGCGGTGCCGGGCAAGCGCAGGCAGCTGTGGCTCGTCGGCGGCAAGGCCGATGCGGTGTACGGGATGTGGCGCTCGACGGACGGCGGTTCGTCGTGGAAGCGGATCCGGGACTTCGAGGAGGCCGACGCGGTCGGGTTCGGCAAGGGACGCGGGCGGCGCGGCTACCCGGCGATCTACACGTCCGCGAAGGCGGGCGGGCAGCGCGGGATCTGGCGTTCGACCGATGAGGGCCTGAGCTGGCAGCGGATCAACGACGACGCGCACCAGTGGGCGTGGACCGGGAAGTCGATCACGGGCGACCCGCAGGTGTACGGCCGCGTCTACATCGCGACGAACGGCCGCGGACTGATCTACGGCGACATCGCGGACTGAGGTTCGCTCAACCCCCTGTGAAGCGCTCTGGAGAGCGGCCGCGCCGGCCGCGGGACCACCGTTCGGTCCCGCGGCCGGCGCGCTGTCGTTGTCGCGGTGCCGTCGTTTGCGGTGATCTCGTGTCGCGGTGCGCTCGGGGCGGATGGTCTGGGTCGAACGCGAATACCTCCATTTTGGACTCCAGCGGGGCGGTGTCGAGGCGGGGCGAGTCGGACGGTGACGCCGGGGCGGCGGCCGGGACGGCGGCGACGGCGAGCGCCAGGGCGGCCGCGGTGAGGATTCGGGTGCGCACGTGCCGACATTGAGGCCGCATTGACCTGGGGCGCAATGCGAAAGGCCGGATGCGGCGCAAGAAGTGCGCAGGCGGGAACGCCTCCGGCACCGGCAGCCGTACCCCGCGGCCGATGCGCGAGGGCGCGCTTCCACGGTGAGACCCGTTCGCCGGCATGAACTGTCGGTAATGCCCAATACGAACGCCTGAATGGCAACGGTATGGTAATCGCGTGAATCGCCCTGTATAGGAAGGACTACCCCTGGTGCCCGACGCGCCTTCCACTCGTCTGGTCTACGACGCCCTCCTGATCACCTCGCTCGACGACGCGTACAAGCCCGCCACCGGCCCTCGCGTGACCGGTCTGGGGATCGGCGCGGCGCTCCTGGCCGAGCTCGTGCTCTCGCAGCACCTGGTCGTCTGGGCCACCAAGGGCGTCGACCTCCTGTGCTTCGACGAGCGGTTCCGGCCGCCGCAGGACTCCCTGGCCCTGTGGCTGGTCGAGCACATCCGCGCCGAGCCCACCAGCCTCAGCGTGCGCGACTGGCTCGAGTTCCTCTCCGCCGCAGACGTGTACACCAAGACCGCCGAGCACATGGCGATGCTCGGCCTCATGGTCCGCCACGAGTACCGCTCGCGGTGGACCCGGCGCGTGGAGTCCGGCTACGAGCCGAGCGACGCGCTCTTCGCGAACGCCGTGTTCTCGCGGCTGCGCCGCCAACTGTCCCTTTCGGAGCAACAGATCTCCGTCCAGGACGTCTACCTGCTCGGCCTCACTGAAGCGGTCGGCCTCTCCAAGCCGCTCTACTACCAGCTTCCCTCCGGCGCACGCGTGTACGCCGGGAAGCAGCGGCAGTCGCTGCCCGCGCCGCTCCGCGCCCTCCTGGCGCACCTCGCGGCGGCGGTGGCGGACATCGCCATCACCGGCGGCCGCTGACACCACTCGCCACCCGAAGAAGGAGACACCGCCCCCATGTCCACTCCGCCCTCCACTCCGAGCGCGGTGCAGGCCGCACTGGCCCGCAACCGGCTCGGCACCCTCAGCCTGCTGCACTTCTCGCTCACCGCCGCGACACCGCTGACGGTGATCGCCGGCGGCGTCGTCGTCATGTTCGCCCTGGCCGGGCAGATCGGCATCCCGCTGGGGTACCTCATCATCGCCGCCTGCCTGTGGCTCTTCAGCGTCGGCTACACGACGATGTCGCGGCACATCACGAACGCCGGCGCGTTCTACGCGTTCATCGCCCGGGGCATCGGCCGCATCCCCGGGGTCGGCGCCGCGTGGGTCGCCGCGACCGCCTACTGCGCCATGCAGATCAGCCTCTTCGGCCTGCTCGGACTCACGGCCGAGAGCGTCATGGCCCGCATGGGCTTCGACGCGTCGTGGTGGGCCTGCGCACTCGTCGCGTGGCTCCTCATCGGACTCCTCGGCACGCGCGCGGTCGACATCAACGCGAAGGTGCTCGCGATCCTCCTGGCCGTCGAGATCGCCGTGATCCTGCTGTTCAGCGCCTCGAACTTCGTGCACGCCACCGATGGCCTCCCGCTCGCGGCCATGTCGCCGTCCACACTCGGCGGCGAGGCGGCCGGGGCCATGCTGGCGCTGGCGGTCACCGGCTTCATCGGGTTCGAATCGCCCACCGTCTACGGCGAGGAGGCGAAGGACCGGCGCCGCACGGTCGCCCGGGCCACCCTCGCCACCGTCGGCATCCTCGCGTTCATCTACATCGCCTCGTCGTGGTCGATCATCGCCGCCGTCGGCGCGGACGACGTCGTGGCGGCCGCGGTCGCGGACCCCTCGCTCATGTTCACCCTCGCCGGCGACCAGCTCGGCGCCCCGTGGGCGGTCATCGGCGAGGTCATGCTGCTGACCTCGGTCACCGCCGCCGCCCTGAGCTTCCACAACACGACCGCGCGCTACCTGTTCGCGCTCGGCCGCGAGCGCGTCGCACCCGCGTGGCTGGGCCGCACCTCGCCGCGAACGTCCTCCCCCGCGGCCGCCTCGCTCACCCAGACCGTCGTCAGCGGCGTGGTCATCATCGCCTGGGCGGTCATGGACCTCGACCCGCTCGTGCACCTCTTCTACTACATGAGCACGTCGGCCGGGATCGGCCTGCTCGCCCTGATCGCCACGTGCGCCGTCGCGGTCGTCGTGTACTTCGCGCGCGACCAGCGCGGCGAATCGGTCTGGGCCACGCGCATCGCGCCGACGCTCTCGGTGATCGCGCTGCTGTGGGTGCTGTACTTGTCGGTCATGCACTTCCACACCCTGCTGGGTGTCGAGAAGGGATCGACGATGCCGGTGCTCGTCCCGATCCTGTTCGCGGCCTTGTTCGTGCTCGGCGCGGGCTGGGGCGCCTACCTCAAGTGGGGCCGCCCGGAGGTGTACGCCGGGATCGGCCACGGCGCGAAGGCCGCGCTCGTAACCGAGGAGGCCGAGCCGGTCGGGGTGGCCGGTGTCCGCTAGCACCGCACACGTGGCGGGGCTGCTCGGCGAGGCGTTCCTCGACGTGCCGACCGCGGTCTGGCTCGTCGAGGACCCGGCCGAACGCCTTGCGGCCGTTGCGGGTCAGTTCGCGATCCTCGTGGAGCACGCCGCAGCCCACGGCGGTGTGCTCACCGCCGAGCGGGACGGCGCAGGGTTGGACGGTGCCCTCGTCTGGTTCGACCGGACCAAGGAGGAGCCGCCGATCCCCGACTACGAGGAGCGGCTGCGCGAGGCCTGCGGCAAGCACTACGAAGGCTTCGCCGAGCTCGACCGGATCATGGACGAGCACCACCCGGCCGAGCCGCACAACTACGTAGCCCTCGTCGGCGTGCGCGCCGACGCTCGCGGTCGCGGCTTCGCGAGCGACCTGCTCCGCCGCCACCATGAGCGGCTCGACGCGACCGGCACGCCCGCGTACCTGGAGGCGGTCTCGCTGCAGACCGCGAGACTGTATGCGTCCCTGGGCTACCGGCCGCACGGCGAACCGTTCCGCATCGGCGAGGGCGGCCCGCCGCTGCACCCGATGTGGCGGCCGGCCGGGGCCGCGTGACGCACCTCCGATAGACGCCCGGTCCACCGTATACCTAGAGTCGGACGCGATGCGCACGCCGCAGCGAGGCGGCGCGACCACCGCTGAGGGGAACGCTCGATGACCGACTGGTGGTGGGTGGACCTGCTGCTGGCGACCGCCGCGGGCTTGGCGCTGATCTGGATCGCGCTGATCGTCGCCCTGGCGGTCGCCGGCCCGCGCGGGCCGCTCCTGCGCGAGGCGCTCCGCGTGCTCCCGGACCTGCTCCGGCTGCTGCGGCGCCTCGCGGCGGACGGCGGCCTGCCGCGCGGCGTGCGCTTCCGGTTGGTCCTGCTGTTCGCGTACCTGGCGCTGCCGTTCGACCTGGTCCCGGATTTCATCCCGGTCCTCGGCTACGCCGACGACGCGATCATCGTGGCCCTGGTCCTGCGGTCGGTCGTCCGCCGCGCCGGCATCGACGCGATCCGGGGCCACTGGCCCGGCAGTGACGACGGCTTCGCGGTGCTCTGCCGCCTCACCCGACTCCCGTTGCCGCGCAACGAGACCTGACCGGTCAGCGGCCGGCGCTCCAGTCGTCCGGCGGATCGGCGCAGGCGACCGGCTCGGCCGGGCCGAGCCGGTGCAGACGCGCCCGCACGGCGCCGCAGACGCACCGGGTCCAGACCACGACGCCTTCGGAGGTGTGGTGGCGGGAGACGATCTCCGCACCGTCGTCGTCGGTCCACCCGCACGCCGAGCAGGTCGTCGTTTCGCTTGGGCCGCTCCGCCATCCGTCGCTTGTGCGGCCGGGCGGGCGGGGGCGGTCACGCATGGCTGCTCCCTTCGAGAGCGCCGCCTTCCGCGGCGAGCCTTCCGGCTTGGGTGACGGGGCAGGACGCGCCTTCGCGGATGCAGGCCGCCCGGTCGCACAGGCGGCACAGCAGTTCGCCGAGGGCGTCGTCCGGTACGCGTTCGGCGCGGCCCGTCTTGGCGTAGACGGCGTGCAGCAGTTTCTCCAGGAGCGCTTCCAGCGCAACGCGTTCCTCGGCGTCGAGGCCTGCGACGAGCGGCCCCAGGACGCCGCCGCGGTCCTCCAGCAGCCGGTCGACCGTGCGCCTGCCCTGCGCCGTGAGATGGACGGCGACGGCGCGGCCGAGGCCGGCGCGCCGCTCGACCAGCCCGCGCTGGACCAGGCCGTCCACCATCCGGGCCGCCGCGGGCTGACTCAGTCCGATGTACCGCCCGAGCGTCGTCACCGCCGAGCCGGGGAACTCGTGCAGCGTCAGCAGCGCGGCACTGGCGCTGTCGCCCAGGTCAGAGGCCCTGCGCTGCTCCTCGGCGACGAGGTCGGCCACGTTCAGCGCGGTCGCACCGAGCAGGTTCGCCAAACGATCATGCATGACTCATGCATAACACTCCTCGGGGTCGGGCGCAAGCGGTTCTGAAGAACGCGCTGCACACGGAGGGCGAAGCAGCGCCGCCCCAGTTCGATCTGCAGGCCGGTCCGCGGGACCGTTATTCGGCCTCGAGGACGAGGAAGAGGAAGCACAGGAACGCCGAGTCGGGTGTCTTGACCTGGTCGGGGAACCGCTCGTGCGCGCCGGGCGCCGGAGCCGGCTCGTCGATGACCGCGATCCGGAACCCGGCTTGGGTGAAGGCGCTGGTGATCGCGGGCAGCGGCCGGTGCCAGAGCGCCAGCTCGACGCTCTGCCCGCTGAAGGTGTACTCCTCGGCGTACGCGTGAGTCGTGAAGTAGCTGCGGTCGGGGTAGGAGAGCTTGTAGACGATGGGGTGGTTGACGGCCACGATGAGCCGCCCGCCCGGCACCAGCACGCGCCGCAGTTCCGCGAGCGGCGCCGACCAGTCCTCCAGGTAGTGCAGGACCAGGCACGCGACGGCGTCGTCGAACGAGTCGTCAGGGAACGGAAGGGGGTCGTTGAGGTCCGCCTGCCGCAGCGCCGCATCGTCGCCGAGCCGCCTCCTGGCGAGCTCGAGCATCTTGGCGCTGGGGTCGACGCCGGTGACGAGGGCTCCCCGGTCGCGGAGGGACTCGAAGAGCGGCCCCGCACCGCAGCCGACGTCGAGGATGCGCCGCCCGGCCACGTCCCCGGCCAGGTCGAGGACCGCGGGCCGCGCGTAGTAGGCGTTAAGGAGGCTCGATTCCGTCTCGGCGGCATACGCCTCGGCGAAACCGTCGTAGTCGGCGGTCGGGGCCTGGCCGGTGATCCCGGTGCGGTGCTCGTGATCGGACATCGGTCCATCCTGACACGGCTCGCCTGCCCGAAGGCACACGGCCGCAAGGAAGTCCGCGAAAAACCTACGCGGCACCCCTGAGGTCTGCAGCGGTGGCGAGCGCGCTCGCGGCGGCCTCCCGTTCGGCGTCCGTCAGTTCGGTGTCGCCGACCTGCTTGAGCAAGGCGGCGGCTCTGGCGCGGTCGCCCGTGCGCAGCGCGAGTTCGGCGCGGTAGACGAGGGCGTCGAGGAGTTCGGGCTTCGGGGCCTCGTCGCCGCTGCGGGCGAGTGTCGAGTCGAGGAGCTTGGCCGCCTGCTCGGCGTCGCCTTTGGACTCGCCGAGGACGATCGCCTTGACGAGCGTGCGGCCCAGTCTGCTCTGCGGCGCTTCGGATCGCGCGGTGTCCTCCTGCTGCGGGAAGAACCGGATGACGTTGCCGCTCGGGTCGGTCAGGGAGAACCCGGCCCGGTTGCCGGTGTTGGCGCGCTTGCGGGGGCGGGTCACGCGCGGAATCCCCTCGACGAGGACCTTGCCGTGGGCCGCGCGCATCCCGGCCGCGAACTCGTCCCAGAGCGCGCCGGTGTCGGGCACGAAGACCAGGCAGGTGCCGTAGGTGTTCTCGGGGTCGAGCTGGTCGACGCCGAAGAAGTGGAGCTCCCAGCCGTCGCGGGCCATCACGATGTACGGATTCGGGCGGGTCTGGTGGTGGGTCCGCTCGAAGCCGAGCATCCGGTAGAACTCGCTCGCCTCGTCGATGGACCTGCACGGCAGCAGGGGGACGGTGACAACAGTGCCGCTCAACGGCTTCCTTCCGGTTCGAGTGCGTTGGTGAGTGCGCGCAGGGCCGCGGTGGCGGCCTCGATCTGGGACGGGTCGAGCGCCGCCGCGAGGGCGTCGGCCCAGACGGCATGGGCCCGTTCGACTTCGGCGAGGGCGCGCCGCCCCGCCTCGGTCGGGTCGAGGAGTTTCGCGCGGCGGTGGCGCGGATTGTCCACAAAGACGGCGAGGCCGTCGGAGGTCAGCGCGTCGGCGGTCTGCTGCACGCTCTGGCGGCGCAGTCCCATCGTGCGGGCGACCTCCGCGACCGTGGCCGGGGCGTGGTCGATGACGCCGAGGACCTGCCAGCGCGCGCTGGTGAGCCCGGCGGGCCGGGCGAGGGCGTCGCCGGCGGCGAGGAGGGCGCCGTTGGCCCGGAAGACCTCGATCGCGAGTTCGGAGACGGCGAGGCCGCGGCGACTGAGCTGTTCCACGTTCCTGAGGCTACCGAGTTTGACAGGTACCTGTCAAACCTGCTCTCGCGTGAGGGGCGTCACCGGATTGCGAGCGGGTCGCGCCTTGTAGTTCGCAATACGAACTATTATGGTTCGTAGTACGAACTAGATTTCCGTGAAAGGGAACGACATGACGCAGCAGGGGAAGACCGTGGCGATCGTCGGCGGCGGATACGGCGGGGCCGCGCTCGCCAAGGCATTGGACGAGCACGCCGACGTGGTCCTGATCGAACCCAAGGACGCCTTCGTCCACGCCGCCGCCACGCTCCGCGCGCTGACGCAGCCCGAGCAGTGGGCCGAGCGCATCTTCTACCCGTACGACGCGTTCATCAAGCGCGGCAAGCACCTCCGCGCGTACGCCGCCGGCGTGGACGCGCAGGGCGTCACCCTCACCTCGGGCGAGCGGGTCGAGGCGGACTACATCGTGCTGGCGAGCGGCTCGGGGTACCCGTACCCGGCCAAGACCCGCACCGACTCGACCGACGAGGCCCTCGCGCACTTCAAGGAGACGCACCTCGAGCTGGCCGGGGCCGAGCGGGTGCTCATCGCCGGCGCCGGACCGGTGGGCCTGGAACTGGCCGGCGAGATCAAAGCCGTCTGGCCCGAGAAGCAGGTCACCATTGTGGACCCGGGCGAGGAGCTGATGCCCGGATACGAGGCGGCACTGCGCGCGGAGCTCCACGCGCAGTTGGACAAGCTCGGCGTCGAGGTGCGCCTCGGCGTCACTCTCGACGACGAGCCGGCCGTCGAGCCCGGCCGGGCCGGCACGGTGCAGGTCACCGCGAACGGCGAGCCCATCGAGGCCGACATCTGGTTCCGCGCCTTCGGGATCAGCACCAACTCCGGCTACCTGAAGGACGGCATCGCGCCGCTCAACCGGCGCGGCCAGCTGCCCGTCACCCCGCAGCTCAATGTGGAGGGACACGGGCACGTGTACGCCATCGGCGACATCACGAACGTGAACGAGGAGAAGCGCGCCGCCGCGGCCGGGCAGCACGCCGGCGTAGTGGCCGCCAACATCATCGCGCAGATCAGCGGCGACCGGCCCGAGTCGGTGTACGAGACCTCGCCCGTGCGCGCGGTGATCGTGCCGCTCGGTCCCGAACTCGGGGTCGGCCAGATGCCCTCCGAGAACGGCCCGGTGCAGCTGCCGCTCGAGTCGGTCATCGAATGGAAGGGCCGCGACCTCATGCTCGGCTACTTCGACCAGGCGTTCCGTCCCGTCTAGCAGGACTCCCCCGTCCGCCTGATCGTCATAGGACGGGGAAGGCCCCCGCCGCGCCGCGGCGGGGGTTTCGTCGTTCGGGTGAAAGCGCTGCGCGCCTTCAGTTCTCGCCGCAGCCCTGCGAGGACGGGCAGCCCGAGTCGGTGAAGACCACGGGCACGTGGTTGTCCGCGACCACCCGGGTGAGCAGGCCGACCAGGACCTGCTGCTCGGCGGCGCTCAGGCCGAGCGGGAGGTCGGCCACCCGCTTCGTGGTCTCGTCGTGGAACTCCTCGGCGAGCTGGGCGCCCTTCTCGGTGAGCGCCACGCGGAACGCGCGGCCGTCGCCGGGGTCGGCCTCGCGGCGCACGAGGCCGCGCTTCTCGCAGCGGTCGACCAGGCCCGAGATGCTCGACTTGGCCAGGCCGAGGGTCTTCGCGAGCTCGAACATGCCGAAGGGCCGGGCGATGATGACGCAGAGGAGCTGCGCCTGCTGCACCGTGAGGTCGAATTGGCGCACTGCGTCCGCGTACACGGTGTCGACGAGGAACGCGGTCCGTACCAGAGCAGTGCCCATGCTCATCGGCTCGTCCGCGTGCTCCTCCATGGAATCAAGCTTACCCGCAGGCCACGGCCGGTGCCCGGTGTCATCGGCCACGCGGCCGCCGCATCGAACCGCGACCGCGAAGCCCCCGGCGACCGCTTCCCCGGCGGCGCTCGCTCGACGCCTGAAAAAGCATCGGAACGCTGTGTCACGCACCTCGTGACAGGGAGTTTTTTTGTTGCGATAGGCGATCAAAGGGTTGACATGCGCCGATGCCGCTGGAATCATTGCCGATGCGTTTCGACCCCGCAATACGGGATCTTCCCGGCAATTTTTCCGTACCACGCGCCCGCAGTGGAGGCCGACCCGGCATGCCCTCCCCCGGCGCAGAGAAAGAGTGATCACCCTTGCGACGCAAACCGATCAGGTTCATAGCGGCCCTGGTGGCGGTGGCGGCGGCAGCCGCCGCCGCGCTCACCGTCCGGACGGCCTTCGCCGAATCCGAGACCGCTCCGCCGGAAGCCGGCGCCGCCCAGCTCAGCGCCGAGCAGACCGTCGCGGCCATGCAGCCGGGCTGGAACCTCGGCAACTCGCTCGACGCCGTCGGCGACGACGAGACCGCCTGGGGCAACCCGCGCATCACCCCCGAGCTGCTCGACTCGGTTCGGGCCCAGGGCTTCAACTCGATCCGCCTCCCCGTCACGTGGTCGGCCCACCAGGCCGAGAGCGGCGACTACGCGATCGACGCCGCGTACATGGCCCGCGTGAAGGAGGTCGTCGACCTCGCGCTCGAAGACGGCTTCTACGTGCTCATCAACATCCACCACGACTCGTGGCAGTGGGTGAACCAGATGCCGACGCAGCACGACGAGGTCCTCGCGCGCTACAACGCGGCCTGGACGCAGATCGCGGCGACCTTCGCCGACGCCCCGCCGGAGCTCGTGTTCGAGAACATCAACGAGCCCCAGTTCGCCGATGTGAGCGAAGAAGAGGGCGAGGTGCTCCTCAACGAGCTCAACGAGTCCTTCCACGCGATCGTGCGCGGCTCGGGCGGTGTGAACGCCGAACGGCTCCTGGTGATCCCGACGCTGCACACCAGCAGCGAGCAGGCGCGCCTCGACGCGACCGCCGCGAGCATCGCGGCCCTGGACGACCCGATGATCGCGGCCACCGTGCACTACTACGGCTACTGGCCCTTCAGCGTCAACATCGCCGGCTACACCACGTTCAACGAGGAGGTGCGCGCCGACATCGTGGCGGCCTTCGGCCGGGTCGAGGCCACGTTCATCGACAAGGGCGTGCCGGTGATCCTCGGCGAATGGGGGCTCCTCGGCTTCGACAAGCACACCGGCGTCATCGAGCAGGGCGAGAAGCTCAAGTTCTTCGAGTACCTCGGCCACTACGCGAACGAGGTCGGCATGACCACCATGTGGTGGGACAACGGCCAGCACTTCGACCGCGAGACCCACACCTGGAAGGACCCCGACCTGTTCGCGCACGTCGCGGGCGCGTGGGAGGGCCGCTCCGGCACCGCCGCCTCCGACCAGGTGTACGTCCCGGTGGGCGAGGCCCCGGCCGCGGCGACCGTGCCGCTGCACTTGAACGGCCTGGAGTTCGCCGGAGTCTTCAACGGCGGCACCGCACTCGCCGAAGGCACCGACTACACCCTGGACGCCGAGCAGCGGCTGACCCTCAGCGCCGAGCTCCTCGCGGGGCTCGCCGGCGGCGGCGACACGGGCGAGCGGGCCGTGCTCGAGGTCCGGTTCTCCTCGGGCGTGCCGTGGAAGCTCCACATCATCGCCTCGGCGGCGCCGACCATGCAGGACGCGAGCGGCACGACGACCGAGCTCGCGGTGCCGGTGGCGTTCAACGGGGACCAGCTCGCGACGATGGAGGCGGTCTACCCGGACGGCACCGCCGCGGGCCCGCAGGACTGGACGGCCTACAAGGAGTTCGCGGTCGCGTTCAAGCCCGACTACGAGGCCGGCACGATCGTGCTCCCCGAGGCGTTCTTCGCCGCCGTGGACGACAATACGACCGTGCACCTCACCTTCCACTTCTGGAGCGGCACCACGGTCGAGTACACGGTGGAGCGGTCCGGCACCACCGTGACGGGAAGCGCCGCATAGCGACCCGCCCTATATAAACAACAGCGCGCGCGGGGCGCCCGGTTGCCGGGCGCCCCGCTCACCACCCGGAATGGGAGCGTTTCCCCAGGCCGTGGGGCTGCAATTGGCCGCCACGACCGGTGTGCGTCGACTCGTGTTCAAGCACCCGATGGGCTAGTCTGGAGCGACGTCTTGCACCGGTGAAGGACCCGCTCGCACTCGCCGGCGCCGAGCGCGACGCGACTGCCCGCCGCGACGCCTCGCCTCCCCTGCCACCTGCCCATTCAGTGCCGATTGGATAGTTTTGAACGACGCAGCACCATGGCCGCCGCCGGGGATCGACCCCAACGTCCCCACCACCGCGCGCGTCTACGACGCCGCCCTGGGCGGCAAGAACAACTTCAAAGCCGACCGCGAGGCCGTCGAGGTCTTCGCGAGCAAGATCCCGCAGGTCCGCGAAGCCACCCGGCTCAACCGCGACGCGCTCATCCGCGGCGTCCAGTACCTGGTGCGCGGGGCCGGCATCGACCAGATCCTCGACATCGGATGCGGCCTGCCGACCGAGCAGAACACCCACGAGGCCGCGCAGGAGATCAACCCGGACACGCGCGTCGTCTACGTGGACAACGACCCGATGGTACTCTCCCACGGCCGCGCGCTCCTCGCCGACAACCGCACCACCACTGTGGTCACCGCCGACCTGCGCGACCCGGCCGGCATCCTCGCCAATCCCGAAGTGCGCGGGCACCTCGACTTCGACCGGCCGATCGCCGTGGTCATCGTCGGCATGATCATGCAGATCCACGAGAACGAGAAGCCCGACGAGATCATCGCCACCCTCATGGAGCCGCTCGTCTCCGGCTCGCACCTGTTCCTCACCGCCTGGCCCGACACCGGCGACCCCGCGCAGCGCGGGCTCTCCCAGGGCTGCCTCGAGACGCTCGGGAACGGCTGGATCAGGCCGATCGAACGCCTTGAGCAGCACTTCCAGGGCATGCCGCTGGTGCCGCCGGGGCTCGAATACGTCTCGCGCTGGTATCCCGAGGAGCCCGACCGGAAGGTCCCGGTGTTCGAGGACCTCGAACCGTACGAGCGCACGCAGATGGCCGGTATCGCGGTCAAACCCTGACGAGGAGGCGGCGGCGGCCGAGCCGTAGATTGGTACCGCGCAGCGTGTTCGAGAAGAGAAGAGACCGCCAATGCCCATGCTCGAGATCCGCCGCCACAGCAAGCGCAACGGAGACGAGGCCGTCCACCTCTCCCAGGAGGGCGTCGAGCTGGCCCGCTGGTCGGGAACGCTCACGGGGCCCTTCGAGGTCGTCGCCACCAGCGTCGCCCCCCGGGCCCGCGAGACGGCGATCGCCATGGGGTTCGCGGTGACACTGGAGTTGCCCACCCTCCCCAACGTCAATGGCTTCCTGCAGGAGTCGCAGGCGGCGACGTACGACGTCGGCGCCCCGTTCACCCGGCTCGCGCGGCTGGTGAACCGGCGCGGCAGCACCGCGTCGGACTACGCGCACGCCCTGGCCAGGCAGTGGTCGGACCTGATGGCGCCCCTCGGCCCCGGTGACGCGGCCCTGGTCATCGGTCACGGCGGCCACATCGAATGCGGGCTCGTGACGCTGTTCCCGGAGGCGAACCACGACGAGTGGGGCTCGCTGTTCGGGTACATGGAAGGCGCACGGCTGCACTACGACGCGGTCGCCCGCCGCTTCCACGACATCGAGTTCGTCCGCAGCTAGACCACAACGCAGTGGAGGGGCCGGCATTGCACCGGCCCCTCCACTGCGTTCAGTCCTTGCCGACCTTGATCGCCACCCGCGGCAGGTACCCGACCGCTGCGACCACCGCGGCGAGCGCGGCGAAGACCAGGAGCGGGATCGGGAAGCCCAGGGCCACACCGGAATGCTCGAACTCGAGGTTCTCCAGGGCCGAGATCATCGGGCCCGAGGACAGCATGTCCTGAAAGGTCAGCTGCTGCCAGAACAGGTCCTGGCCGTTGACGAGGAGCAGCGCCAGCCCCATGAGCGCGGTCATGGGCCAGGCCGCCTTGAGGAACGCCCGGCGCGCCTCGCCGGGCTCGGCGCCGTCGATGAGGGCCGCGCGGCGGCGGTCCTCCAGGCCCCAGAACAGGGCCGTGAAAACGAACAGCAGCGGGACGGCGATCCAGGCGCGGGCCGGGAACGACCCGATGACCATGTACTCCCCTTCGCCCGCAACGACCTCGAGGTTCGCGACCCCCAGCGGCCCGGACCCGGTGAACAGCCACGGCGCGAACGGCAGCAGCAGCCAGCGCGAGGCGCTCCCCAAGGGCCGCAGGGCGCCGACGGCGTAGCCACCGATGATCGACACCGGCAGTGCGACGGCGGTGGTGATGAGCGGCGGTCCCCAGGTGCGGCGGATCGCGAGCCAGAGGTCGGCGCCTTCGCGGGTGTCCTCGCCCATGCGGGCGAGCCAGGGCAGGAGGTAGGAGCCGGCGGCGGCGAGCAGGAGCACGAGTGCGGCGATGCCGAGGACGGCGGCGGTCCGGGTCGGTGTCGGGTCGATCCGGTCGGGGCTGACGTCGATCCGGACCCGGGCGGCGGTGAAGACGAGTGCGGCGCCGATGCCGAGGGCGGCGAGGATCGCCATGAGCAGCACCGATTTCGCGCTGGACAGACCCGGGGAGATCCCTGAGTACAGGCCCCTGAAGATCTGGGTGACCGGGGTTTCGGCACCTTGCGGCAGGCCGGTGACGACGCTGTAGGCGAAGGTCTGGAGTCCGGCCCCGGCGATGGCGAACGCGGCGAGGCCGGCCGTGACGAGCAGTGCGGAGTTCCGGCCGGTCGCGTTGCCGCGCATGGCGGCGAGTCCGGCGAGGATGCCGAGGCCGAGCACGACGCCGGCGATGAGGCCGGGCCAGTCGTACAGGCTCGCTTCGCGGTCGCTCCCGGAGACGGCGCGGTCGATGAGCCAGGCGACGGTGAGTGCGGCCGGGGCGAAAGTGATCGCGGCGAGGGCACAAGCGACAGTGGCGGTGGTGCGCAGGCGGCGGCCGCCGCGGTGGAGGAGCCAGGCGGCGAGCGGGGCGAGGACCGCTCCGGTGGCGATCATGGCGGCGATCGGCCCGGCGAGGCCCGCGAGGCCTTGGGCGAAGGCGCCTTCGGTGAAGACTTCGTCGTAGTTGGCGGGGCCGATGGTCTCCGCGGAGCCGAAGACGCTGAGGCCTTCGATGCGGCTGAGTTGGATCGTGCGGACCGTGGGGAGCAGGTAGGCGCTGACGGCGGCGATCAGCGGCACCGCGAGGAGGACGAAGCCGAGGATCGTGCGGGCGGCGTCGCTCTGGGTCTGGAGGAGCGTTGCGTACGACCGGTCGAGCTCGGCCTGCGTCGGCCGGGGCCGCTCGGGGGCGGGCGGGGCTTCGGGGGGTGGGGCGGCGGGTCGCGCGGGGGTGGTGCGGCCTGGCGCGGGCAGGTATTGGGGGGCGATGCGGACGGGGGCGGAGCGGGACGACGGGGGCGGTCCGCCAGCTCGGGGCGGGTGGTCCATGAACACTCCTGTGTGGATAAGGGGTGGGAGGTCATGAAAATTATGCGCCACGTCACCTGCCGGAAATGAAGCGGGCACTGGCACCGGCATCGTGACCATTCGACAGCGCGCAGTGGCACATCACATGTCACGCGTGACGCGCCATGAGCGGGGTCGGAGAGGCAGCGCGCGCGTCGCGCCATGAATTGCCATCGTGACCGTCCACAGGGCAGTGGCACATCACATGTCACACATGACGCGCCATCCGCGACTCCCGCGAAGCAGGCGCGCCGCGTAATGGGTTGCCGCGGTGCGGCCCGGGTGCTTTGATCGAGTCATGCCAAGCACCGCGCAGTACCTGGGGTTCATCGTCGCCTCGCTCATCCTGATCCTCATCCCCGGACCGTCGGTCATGTTCACCGTCAGCCGCGCCCTCGCCTACGGCCGCACCCAGGCGGTGCTCACGGCGTGGGGCAACGCGATCGGCACGTTCGCCGCCGCAACGCTCGCGGCGGTCGGGCTGGGGGCGCTCATCCAGGAGTCGGCGCTGGCGTTCGCGATCGTGAAGTACGCGGGCGCGGCGTACCTGGTGTTCCTGGGCGTCAAGGCGCTCCGGGACCGCAAGGGCCTCATGGCGGGGCCGGAGGACGAGGCGGGGAGTCCGAAGCGGGCGCTGGCGACCATGGCGGAGGGGTTCGTCGTGGGGATGCTCAACCCGAAGACGATCCTGTTCTTCCTGGCGATCCTCCCCCAGTTCATCAATGCCGAGGGAGGCTCGGCCACGGTGCAGATGCTGCTGCTGGGCGCGACGTTCGCGGTGCTCGCGGCGGCGTGCGACACGGTCTGGGGCCTGGTGGCCTCGGCCGCCCGGGACGTCCTGCGCCGGCCGCGTCCGAAGCTGATCCTCAGCCGCACCGGCGGCACGGCCCTGATCGGCCTCGGTATCGCTGCGGCGGCGGGCGAGCGGGCCTGACGGGCCGCATTGGGAGCGCTTGCATATCGATGCTCATAGATATATAGTGTGTGGACCTCACGGCGATCCCCATCGTTTCTCGGCTGTGCGGCCCCGTTCCCCGGGCCGTCACGACGCCCCCGGCAGCGTCAAGAGAGGACCCCATGCCAGCCTTCACCCGCCCCCGCGTGCGCAGAGGACTGATGGCCGCGGCGGCCGCGGTGCTCGTGGCCGCGGCAGCGCTCGTCGCGGTCATGATCCCCCAGCCCGCCAGCGCCGCGTCGCTCACGCGGATCACGAACTTCGGGAACAACCCGAGCAACCTCGAGATGTACCTGTACGTGCCCGACAACGTGGCCCCCGAGCCGGCCATGGTCCTCGGCATCCACTGGTGCACGGGTTCGGCGAACGACTTCTACAACGGCACCGAGTGGGCGCGCCTGGCCGACCGGTACGGCTTCATCGTGGTCTACCCCTCGGTGACGCGCTCGAGCAAGTGCTGGGACGTGGCCTCCGCGGCCTCCTTGAGCGGCACCGGTTCCGACTCGGTCGGCATCAAGTCCATGATGGACTGGACGATCGCCGAGCATAATGTGGACACGGATCGGGTCTTCTCGACCGGCATCTCCTCGGGCGCGATGATGACCAACGTGATGCTCGGCGTCTACCCCGAGGTCTTCGCGGCGGGCGCGGCGTTCTCCGGCGTCCCGTACACCTGCTTCAGGACCGCCGACGGCTCCGAATGGAACTCGCAGTGCTCGCAGGGGCAGCTGAACCGCACCCCGCAGCAGTGGGGCGGCGAGGTCCGGGCCACCAACCCCGGCTACAGCGGGCCGTGGCCGCGCATGCAGATCTGGCACGGCACCAATGACGACGTGCTGTTCTACCAGAACTTCCAGGAGCAGATCGACCAGTGGACGAACGTCCACGGCACCGACCAGACGCCCGAGCTCTCGGACACGCCGCAGGCCAACTGGAACCGGACCCGCTACGGCGGCACCGGGGCCCAGGCGCCCGTGGAGGCGATCAGCCTCCAGGGAGTCGGCCACAACCTGATGGCGAACGGCATGGCGGCCAAGGCGCTCGAGTTCTTCGGCCTCGACAGGCCGGTGGACCCGACCTCGCCGACGACCGGCCCGACCGACCCGGCCACGACCCCCACGGGCGGCCCGACGGGCGGGTGCTCGGCGGCGGTCAAGGTGGTCAGCACCTGGAACTCCGGCTGGCAGGCCAATGTGGACGTGACAGCGGGCAGCAGCGCGATCTCCGGCTGGACGCTGCACTGGACCTGGCCCGGCGGCCAGCAGATCACGAGCTCCTGGAACGCGGGCGTCATCACCTTGGGCTCGTCGGTGACGGCCGAGGACGTGGGCTGGAACGGCTCGGTCGCGGCGGGCCAGACCCGCACATCGGCATGGGGCTTCATCGGCACGGGATCAGCGGTCGCACCCGCGGTGACGTGCACACCGGCTTAACCCGCCCACCCCAGCGGGGCTGCAGGCGCCAGAACGCCTGCAGCCCCGTCGGCGTTCCCACCGCAGCATTCGCGCCTGGCGGTCCCGAAGCCTTCGGCACGTGCCGGGCCCGACCTAGACTGGGCTCACCGAGTGCGCCTGAAGGCGCCGCACACCGACGTGCAGGACATGAACGGAGCCGCCTGAGATGACCGAGTTTCCCGCCGAGGTCCGCGACCGGTTCGCCGGTGCGGGCATGGACCTCGACAAGCTGTTCTCCGCCGGCGAACTGGGCAACCGTATGGGGATCGACGTGCTGGAGGCCGCCCCGGAGCGGGTCGTGGCGCGGATGGCGGTCGAGGGGAACCGGCAGCCGTACGGGCTGCTGCACGGCGGGGCCTCGGCGGTCCTGGCCGAGACGCTGGGGTCGGTCGGGGCGATGCTGCACGGCGGCCCCGAGAAGATCGCGGTCGGCGTGGACCTCAACGTGACCCATCACCGGGCTGTCCGGTCGGGCACCGTCACCGCAGTCGCGACCCCGATCCACCTTGGACGGTCGACGGCGACGTACGAGATCGTCGTCAGCGACGAGGAGGGCCGGCGCGTCTGCACCGGACGCCTCACCTGCCTGATCCGGGACGCGCCCGGAGCATGAAACGCCAAGCGCCGCAGGCGCTTACCGCTGCCGTTCCAGGAAGTCGGCGATGAGCGGTGCGATCTCCCCCACGTGCGTCTCCAAGGCGAAGTGCCCGGCGTCGAAGAGGTGCAGTTCAGCCTCCGGCAGGTCGCGGAGGTAGGCGCGGGCGCCCGCTTCGGTGAAGAACGGGTCGCCGGTGCCCCAGACGATGAGGGCGGGCGGCGTGTGCTTGCGCAGCCACGCCTGCCAGCCGGCGTACCGCTCCACATTCGACTTGTAGTCGAAGGCCAGCGCGACCTGGGCCTCCTTGCGGCCGGGCAGGTCGAGGTAGTGCTGGTCGAGCGTCCAGTGGTCGGGCGAGAGCAGCTCGGGGTGCCGCGCGCCCGTCTCGTACTGGAACCGGGTGCCTTCGAGCGTGAGCAGGTCCCGGATCCGGCCTTCGGCGCCGGTCTGCTCCGGGGCGAGCGCGATGAAGCCGCGTGCGGCGTCAGAGAGGCCTTCGGTGTAGGCGTTGCCGTTCTGGACTACGAGGCCGGTGACGAGCTCGGGCCGGCGCTCGGCGAGGCGGAGGCCGACGGGCGCGCCGAAGTCGAAGAGGTACATGGCGAAGCGCTGCAGGCCGAGATGCTCCACGAAGCCTTCGACGATGTCGGCGAGGCGGTCGAAGGTGTAGGTGAAGTCGGCGGGGGCGGCGGTCTGGCCGAACCCGGGGTAGTCGGGGGCGATGAGCCGGTGGTCGGCGCCGAGGGCGTCGATGAGGCGGTCGAACTGGTGCGAGGCGGTGGGGAAGCCGTGCAGGAGGAGCAGGACGGGCGCGTCGGCGCGGTCGGGCACGGATTCGCGGTAGTGGACGGCGACACCGTCGATGTCGACGTCGGCGTGGCGGACCAAGGGGAGACGATTCATGATTCACATGCTTTCTCAAGACGATGATGCATTAGACAACGACGACCAACACTAACGCATAAAACAAGCGATGTAGCATTAGGGTCATGAACGCGATGACACCGCTGGTCGGCGAGCCCTTGGCGATCGATCTGGTGAACACCCTGACCGCCGAGGGCGACCTGCTCGCCGACCCCGAGGCGCTGGACGCGTGGCTCGCCTTGGAGGCGGACCGGCTGCCGAAGTTCGACGCTCCCGCCGATCGCACTGCGCTCCAAGAAGTCCGGTCGGTGCGCGAGCACGCGGCCGCCGCGTTCGGCGCGCTGGCCGAAGGGCGGCGGCCGCCGGAGTCGAGCCTGCGGGGCCTCGCGGCGGCGGTGAACGCCGCGCCCGGGCGCACCAGGCTCACGTGGGACGGCACGGCGGTGGCCGTGACCGTGCAGCGCCAAGGCAGTGCGGCCGACCGCCTTGCCGCCGAGCTCGCGCAGGCCGCGGTCGACCTGCTCACCGACCCGGCCGTGGCGAAACTGCGCCGGTGCGGCGCAGAAGACTGCGTGATGCTGTTCGTGCCCGCGCACCCGCGCCGCCAGTGGTGCTCCCCCGAACGGTGCGGCAACCGCGTCCGCGTCGCCCGCCACTACGAGCGCCGCAAAGCGGGCAGCTGAAGCAGCGAACGCGCATCAAGCCGCTCGTGCGGCTCATGCGTCCCAGCACCGCGCAGGTCATAGTCGGCGGCGCGACCGCGAGAGTGTGGCCTCGCCATGCAATCCCTAGTGGACAGGATCAATCAGGTAGAGGGAACTGGTCCCCCAGTCGCAAACGGCGAGTCGTCCGTCAGGCGCGACCGTGATGCCGGTGGGGCTGTCGAAGCCGTCGGCGACGGTGGTGCGGGTGCCGTCCGGCTCGATCATGTCCACAGTCGAGCCGCCGTAGTCGACGACGTAGACCGCGTCGCCGCCCGCGGGGGCGATGCCGGGTCCGGGGCTGGCGAGTTCGGTGTTGACGTGCTCGGCCTCGGTGCCGCCCGAGACGAGTGAGACGCCGCCGTTGATGTTGCTGACCATGAGGTCGCCGTTCGCGAGTTCCACGGCGCCGACCGGGGTCTGGAGGCCGGTCGCGACCACGCGGGTCTGGCCCTCTGCGTCGGCCGCGAGGATCTCGTCGGTCTGGCGGTTGGCGATCAGCAGTTCGCCCGCGGCGTTGAAGGAGAGCCCGGCCGGGGTCGCGAGCCCTTCGACGAAGACTTCGGGTTCGCCCTCCTCGCTGAAGCGCCACACCACATCCCCGCTGTAGGAGGCGGCGTAGACCACGCCTTCGGCATCGATCGCCAGGCCCGAGGGGCCGTCGAGGTCGCTCGCGAAGGTGCTGCGCTCGCCTGCGGCGGTGAACCGCTCGATGGTGCCGCCGGACCAGTTCGCGACGTACAGCGCGCCGTCGGCGTCGTAGGCCATGCCCACGGGCGAGGAGAGGCCGTCCCAGACGGCGTCGCCGGGGCCCTGGGTCGAGCCCGAGCCCGCATCGCTGCTGGCCGAGTTCGATTCGGCCGCGGTGCAAGCGGTCGCGGCCACGATCGCCGCCATCGCCGGGACGACGAGGAGACGGTGTGCACGGCCGCGAGTGGTGCCCGCCTTGTCGTTGTGCTGCAGTGGATTCGCGCGCATGGTCTGCTCACTCCGTAATGGTTGGTCGTACATTGCGTCGGTGGTGATCGGTGGGCATGAGCACGTCAGGCGAGGCGGGTTCTGATGCGGCGCGCCGCGAAAGCGAGCAGCGCCCCGGCGGCGAGCAGCATTCCGGCCGCAGCGCACACGCCGATGAAACCTGCGCCGTCCGCGGCGGCGGCCAGCTGGGGTCCGAGGCTGGCGCCGACGAACAGGACGAACGTGTAGAGCGCGGTCGCGGCGGCCCGGGCCGCGCCCGCGACCTCGCCGACCGCTTCGATGAGTCCCGGCGCCGAGAGCCCGATGCCTCCGACGAACACGAAGAGGCACAACGCGATCGCCCACGTGCCGAACCCGGAGGCGGCGGCTGTGAGGAGCGCGCCGGTTGCGGCGGTCGCGAGCGCCCCGACGACGCGGGCGGTCGGCGGGAAGCGCCGCAGCCGTCCCGCGATCCAGGGCGCGGCGATGAACGCCGGCAGCGCGGAGGCCCGCAGAGCGAGCATGGCGGCCGGGTCGCCCGACAGGCCTTCGGGACCGACCGTCTCGAGTCCTGTGTAGACGGCGACGAAGGAGGAGAGGACGGTGGCAGTCGCGAGGTAGAGCAGGAGCGTGTCGCGGCGGCGCAGCAGTGCGCCCATGGCGCGCACCGGGTTGACGCGCTCGGCGCCCTGGCGTTCCGGGTCCGGTTCGAGCACGAACGCGAGGATGACCGCGAGCGCGAGGACGCAGGCCGCGCCGCCGAAGAACGGTGATGCCAACCCGAATGCGGGCAGCAGCACGGTGGCCGCAGCTTGAGCGATGATCGCGGAGCCGATGAAGCCGCTGGTCATTGCCGTGATCGCGATCGCCCGGCGCGGTGGGGCGATCCGCTCGGCGACGTAGGCGAGGGCGGCTGGGGTGAAGAACGCCGAGGCGAAGCCCTGCACGACGCGCAGGGTCAGGCCGGTGGCGAGCCCGTCGGCGAGGCCGACCGCCGCAGTGGCGAGGGCGGCGGCTACGAGCCCAGTGAGCAGGACCCGGCGGCGGCCGAAGCGGTCGGCGGCCGGGCCTGAGAAGAGGAGCCCGGTGGCGTAGGCGAAGCCGAACGCGGTGACCATCCAGGCGGTCTGCTCGCTGCCGGCGCCCCAGCCTGAGGCGAACTCGCCGAGGAGCGGGATGACGACGTACAGCTGCCCGACGATGAACACGGCCGCGGCGGCGAGCGGCACGACCGTGCGTCCCGTTGGGACCCATGGCAAAGCGGTGCCGCTATCGACCGTGGTCGGCACGGCGGATCGGGTCGGGACTGGCGGCCTCATGGCCCCATTACACCACCAACTCATTTGTTGGTCAACATCAGAGTTGGAGTATTATCGGGTTCATGTCGGATTCACAACTTCGCAATCAAGACAAAAGCGATGCGTCGCCGTTGACGACCCGCGAGAAGCTCTTGCGCGCCGCACGCGACGTGTTCGCCGAGCACGGGCTGGCCCACACCCGCATCTCCGACATCGCCGCGCGCTCCGGCGTCAACCGCGAGCGGGTGTACGGGTACTTCGGCAGCAAGGAGGGGCTGTTCGACGCCGTCATCAACGACGCGCTCGACGAACTGGCCGAGGCCGTGCCCCTCACCCCCGGCGAGGACCTCGTCGGGTACGTGGACCGGGTGCACGAGTTCCACCGCCTCCACCCGCAGCTGCTCCGCCTGCTCCTGTGGGAGGCGCTGCACTACCGGTCCGAGCCGCTGCCCGGCGAGGAGGAGCGGAAGGTCCGGTACCGGGAGAAGGTGAGCGCGCTCGAGCAATCACTCGGGGCGGCCGAAGGCCGCCTCCAGGCCGCCCCGACCCTGTTCATCCTCATCGGCCTCGCGGCCTGGCCGAGCGTCGTGCCGCAACTCGCACGCCTCATCACGGGCACCGACACGAGCGAGAACCCCGAGCTCATGCGCGAACACGTCCTCTCGTTCGCACGCGCGGCGCTGCAGCCGGAAGAGCGAGCAGCGCAAGCGAAGGACTGAGAGACACGCGCCCGGCGCACGAAGTTATCCACAGGCCGTCGCCTACGAGCCACGGCAAGTTATCCACAGGCGAAAACTTTCCGTTGCCACTCGACTACAACACATGTCAGCCTTGATCTAAAAAGCCATCCGGCTCCTGCGGGATGGCGGCGACAGAGGGAATTCGCGAACGTCGCCATACCGAGGCCGCGCGCGGGAAGCCACCCGCGCGCGGTCCCCGCAGGAGCCGCCTCCTCCACGGAGACGCGGGCGGCCGGGCCTGGGCCCGGCCGCCCGCACGAACAGGAACAGGGCGCTGTAGCTCACGCAGCCACAGCTCAGAACCGAGCAAACGGGACCTTGCAACTCGCAAAGTCCCGCAATCCGAAGCCGAGGAGCGGTACCCGCACCTTATTCAAGATTCAAGCTGGACTCGCAATCTGCCCCGCACTTAGGCCAGGAGCTCGTTCATCGTGCCGTAGCCGATGCCGTCCACGATCGCGTCGTAGGAATCCTCTTCAAGGAAGCCCACCACCGCCTTGCGGGCCAATTCGTATGCGGCCGTGGCCAGCCCCGGGCCGAGGCTGATGCGGGACACCCCGAGGCGCTCGAGCTCGGACGGCGCGGGCGCGCCCGGGCCCGCCATCACGTTGAGCGGCAGCCGGATCGCCTGCACGAGCGCGGCGATCACGGTCGGGTCCGTAACGCCCGGCACGAAGATGCCGTCCGCCCCGGCCCGCGCGTACGCTTCCGCCCGGGCGATCGTCGCATCGAGACGCTCGGACTCCTCGCCGATGCCGGCCAGGTACATGTCGATGCGCGCGTTGATGAACAGGTCGGGCCCGGCGCCCTCGCGGGCAGCGCCCAGGCGCTCCACCTGGTCGGCGAGGTCGCGCAGCGACCCGGGCGACTCCGCGGTGGTGTCCTCGATGTTCACGCCGACCGCGCCCGCCTCGGCCACCGCCGTGAGCGTCACGGCAACCTCCTTCGGGGTTGCGCCGAAACCGGACTCGATGTCGGCGGTCACCGGCACGTCCACGACCCGCACGATCCTCGCGATCGCCTCCACGGCCGCGTCGCGGTCGAGCGCGTCGCCGTCGGGCCGGCCGAGACTCCACGCGATCCCGGCGCTCGTCGTGGCGATCGCGGGTGCACCCGCAGCGGCGATGACCGCGGCGCTGGCGGCGTCCCAGCAGTTCGGAAGGCGCAGGGCCGGAGTGGTGTGGAGCGAGCGGAAGCGGGCGGCGGTCTGATTCGTCATGCCCACAATGTAAGCCGCGATGTCGCTTCACGTCTGGCCACGAAGCGACATCACCGTCGTTGCGGGTGAGGCGCGACCGATAGCCTCGGAGCACCCTCGTCTACCGGGTCAGGCGCGCCCGACCGCCGAGACGAGGGCGTCAGCCAGCTCGGCGGGTTTGGTGATCTGGGGCCAGTGGCCGGTGGGCAGGTCGATGTAGGAGACGTCCTTGACCGCGGCGATCTCCCTCACGAACGGCACGCCCTGCTCGATCCACGCGAGCACCATGGCGCTGCCGAATTCGCAGCAGATGAGCGTGATCGGCACATCGAAACGGCGCTCGTCGCCGAGCACCTGCTTGTCGAAGGCGACGCCCTGCGGGGTCGGGATCGCCTTGGCGCGGAAGGCCTCGCGCAGTTCGTCGTCGAGGTCGACCAGGTCCTCGTCCTCGAATACATTCCAGTCGGGCAGCGGGATCTCGCCGTCCATGACCGGCAGCTCGTCGTTGATGACGCCGCCGGGGCCAAGGGGCGCCGAGTCCACGTAAACGACTCGCGCGATGCGATCGGGCCGGGCGTCGGCGACCGCGTGCGCGACCGCGCCGCCTCCTGAGTGGCCCACGAGCACGACCGGGCCCTCGATCGCGTCGACGGCGGCGACCACCGCGTCGATGTGGTCGCGAAGGCCGATGCCGCTGCGGTCGGCGTCGCGAGACTCCATGCCGGGCAAGGTGAGTGGGTGCGTGCGGTGTCCGACTTTCTCGAGCGCGGGCGTGATCTCGCTCCACGAGGAGGCGTCGAGCCAGAAACCGGGGATGAGGATGATGTCCATCGCCCGACCATAGCGGCCCCCACCGACAACTTTCCCAAGTTCGGGCGGCCACCGGCACTTCCCCGGGGCCGGATGGCGAGGCGCTGACCGGGAGGCGATCCTGGACCGGGAAGTGGTCCTGGCGCGGCCTTGTCGGAGCGGGGGATGAGCCGAGGCGGGGCGGATCGGGCAGCAGGTCTGAGCGGGCACGCGGCGGTGCGAACCGCAGGATGGATGTGGGCCGGGCGGAGAGCGAGCCGGGGCGGGATACAAGCCAGCGCGGTCGGCGGCCAGGGGCCGGCACTTTCCGGTCTACATGCCCGGCGCGCGCCTCCCGGCCGGACGTGATGCCGCCGACGCTGGCGATCGGGGTCCGACCACGGACCGGTGGCCGGACCGGGTCCATGCACGGGACCGTGGCCGGACCGGAGTCCGAGGACGGGCCCCTTGACGCGACCGGAGTTCAAGCGCGGGCTCTTGACCGGGTTCTCTCAGTCGGTTGCGCCCGGGCGCACCAGGCCGTGCTCGAAGGCGAAGACCGCCGCGTGGATGCGGTCGCGGAGCTCGAGCTTCGCGAGCACCCGCTGCACATGGGTCTTGACCGTGGCCTCGCTGACGGGCGCGTTCCGGGCGAACTCGCCGAGCAGGCGGCGGGTCACCGACGGCCCCAGCAGCGCGTCGCACATCCGCAGGCCGACGCGCCTCAGCTCGTCGTCATCGGCGATCACCACGCGGATCATGCGGGGCCACGCTCGGGGCGGCGTATGCGGCCGAGTACCCGTCGCGGGTCGAGCAGCTCGTGTTCACTTCGCCTGGGGCGCTGTGGGCGCCCGAGTGGGAGGGCCGGGAGAAACGCGACTTGTGGAACCTGCTCACGCCGGAGCAGTCGCGTGCGATGGCGGCGCTGGAATCCGAAGGCGGCGTTCGGCTTCTGACCTGGTCGCTGCTGATGGAGGAGAACCCGGCCGCGGCCCCGGGCGCTGGTGCCGGATGCGGAGATCGACGCGGTGTTCGCGCGGCTGCTGGCCATCGTGGGCCCGGCGGCGAACTGCGATCCCTATCAGCCGATGGCGATCCCGGAGTCGGTGCCGGGCTTCTACGCGAACCAGCTCATCGCGATGGACCAGGCGACGACGTCCGATCCCCGTCCGGCCCTCACGGGACTGGAGGTGCCGGTGCTGGTGCTGCGCGGGGAGTGCGATTACAAGCGTTGGGAGATCACGCGCGAGTACCGGGAGGTCTTCGGGGCCGACCTGGTGTACTTCCCGGACGCCGGGCACGCGATCGAGTTCGATCAGCCGGAGCTGTACGTGGACACGGTGGTCGGCTTCCTCACCGGGGCCGGGATGCCGCTCTATACCTGTGAGGCGGATCCGGCACTGTAGGACGGTGCCGGCGGCCGGGTGCGCATTGCGTGCCCGGCCGTGTCGTTGCCGGTCAGCTTGATGCGCGGAGGGTCATGACCGTGATGTCGGCGTCGGCGCCCACCCGGATCGGCGGGCCGTTCGTGCCGGCGCCGTTGGTGACGTACACCTGCGTGTCCCCGTGCCGCTCGAGGCCGCTGAGCTGGCCGCTGCGGATGAGCGAGGCGTAGTGGACGGGCCACATCTGCCCGCCGTGGGTGTGGCCGGAGAGCTGGAGGTCCACGCCGTAGTCGGCGATCCGGTCGACGGCGTTCGGCTGGTGGGCCAGCAGGATCACGGGGCGCGACGGGTCGCGGTCGCCAAGGGCCGCTTCGAAGTCCGGGCCGGTCTCGTCGGTGAGGTGGCGCTGCTCCACGATGAGGTCGTTGACGCCCGCGAGGTCGAAGCCGGGCAGTTCGACACGTGTGTTCGGCAGGCCGGTCATGCCGAGTTCCGCGACGCGGTCGTACCACTCGTCGGCCCCGACGTAGTGCTCGGCATTGCCGGCGACGAAGAAGGCGCCGTCGCGCGCTTGGAGGCCGGCGAGGGGGTCGGTGGCGTCGCGGACCTGGTCGGCCTCGTTGCCGGCGAGGTCGCCGACGAACGCGATGAGGTCGGCTTGCGCGCGGTTGATCTGGTCGACGACGCGCTGGCAGTAGCCGCGGCCGCGGATCGCCGAGAAGTGGGTGTCGCCGACGACGGCGATCCGGTAGCCGTCGAAGCGGGACGCGAGCCGCTCGAGGTTCACCGTGACCGGTTTGAGCGGCGGGGTCCGGTACCCCTCGTACAGGCCGTGGCCGACGGTGGCGACGGCCAGCGCCGAGGCGCTGAGTCCGATCGCCCGCGACATGACGCGTCGTCGTGGGTGGCCGGTGGCATGTGATGCATTACCGGCCTTGGTGGTTGCGGCTTCGCCGGTTGTGGGGGTGGCGTGTGACGTGCTACTGGTGTCGGCGTGGGGGTGCGCGTCGGACGCAGTTGGCTCGGGGGTCGCGGCTGCGATTTCACCGGCCTGGGTGGTGGTGTGTGATGTGCTATTGGTTTCGGCGTCGGGGTTGGCGTCGGACGCTGCCAGCAAGGGGGTCGCGGCTGCGATCTCGCCGGCCTCGGTGGTGGCGTGTGACGTATTACTGGTGCCTGTCTTGGCGACGCGTCCCGATGCCGTCGCTTTCGAGGTCGGGTCGATGGGCGGTAGTGCGGATCGCGGCCACAGCCGGAGTCTGACGAGGATCGAGCGGAGGTGGTGCCAGAAGCCGTCTGCGCGGTCGGCGGCGATCTCGGCCTCGGTCATGTCGCGGCGGGCGCGGCGGATGAGGGCGAACCGGAGCGCCTCCCCGACGACGAGCAGGCCGAAGAGGTAGAGGAAGAGGCCGAACCAGATCAGGCCGGGATATCCCGCGGCGGCTTGGACGGCCATCGGCGCGTCCGATGGCGTGAGGAACCGGGCGAGGAGCCCGAACAGTGCGAGGACGGCGAGGACGGCCGCGCCGATCGGGCGCCACCGCGAACCGGCCTCGGTGGTGTCGCGGCAGAGTCGCCACCACAGGTAGTAGTGCAGCGCGGCGAATCCCGCGGTGACTGCGAGGAGCCGGACGATGAACCAGGCGAACGCCATCAGCGGCCGACGACGGCGCCGCCGTTGGACTGGATGATCTGGGCCGTGACGTTCCCGGCCTCGGGCGCGGCGAGCCAGTGCGCGAGGGCGGCGATGTCGGCGGGGGTGCCGGCGTGCTTCGTATGGGTCAGGTCGATGTTCCTGGCGCGGCGCTGCGGGCTGATCCCTTCGCCGAAGAACTCGGTGTCCTGGATGTACCCGGGGGCGATCACGTTCGCGGTGATGCCCTTGGGGCCCAGTTCGACCGAGAGGTCGATCGCGTACGGGTGCAGGGCGGCCTTCGAGGCGGCGTAGCTGCCCGAACCGCTGCCGCGGTAGGCGGCGAGGGAGCTGAACAGGAGGATGCGGCCGTGGTCGGCGAGGAGCGGTTTGAGCCCTTCGACGAGGTGGACGGCGGTCATGACGTTGAGCCGCAGGTTCTCCGACCACAGCCAGGAGACGCCGGCGAGTCCCTCGGGTTTGCGTTCGGGTGCTTGGACGCCGATGTTGCCGCCCGCGTTGGCGACGATGACGTCCACAGTCGCCGAACGGTCGGCGACGTGCTTCGCCACGCGTTCGGCGCCTTCGACTTCGGTGAGATCGGCGGTCACGAAGGAGGCTCGGTCGCCGAGCTTTTCCGCGGCTTGGGCGAGTACTGCTTCGCGGCGTCCGGTGAGGATGACGTCGTCGCCGCCGGCGGCGAGTCGTTCGGCGATCGCGTAGCCGATGCCGGTGCCGCCGCCGCTGATGACTGCCGTGCGGGTCATGGGGTCTCCTCGACTCGGTGGGGTCCTGGGCGACCTTATCGTGGTTGCTTCGGCGGCGTCCACTCAACGCCAACACAGCGGGCCGATGCGTGTTCTGGCAGTTGAGGAGTCTTGTTGTACCGGCTGGGTGCGTGGGCTGAGAGCTTGTCTCAGCCCGCGAGCAGCAGGTGCCTGGGCATCTAAGCGCATTCGCGGGGCTGTGCCGGCGGCCCGGATGGCGTGGGGCTGATCGAGGAGGTCGGTGTTGTCCGAGCACCGGTCGACCGCCCCGCTCGGCGGTAGTGACCGCAGGCGTTCGTCGGTGATCGACTCGAACAGTGCCAGGGCGAACCGGTCGGCGCCGATGACGTCGAGCAAGCAGTCGAAGAAGCGGAGGCGAGTGGTGTCGATCGGCTCGGTCAGGCCGAGCGAGTGGTGTCGGCGCGTCGGCTCCTCGTAGGCGTCGCAGAGGCGGGCCTCGCGTTCGGCGGCACCGGTGGCGGTCACGGCGGCCCGCAAGGGCTCGGCGAGAGCGGCGGATCGGGGCGCCTGGCGGGTGACGAGCGCTTGGTTCATCGGCGGTGGAGACGGGAGCCTCGCTGACCACTTTTGTCGCCGGTCAGGGGCGGGCGATCTGCACGAGGTCGGGGGTCTGGCCTCTACGGGCGAGCAGGGCCCGTCCGGGTGGGAGTTGGCGGCTGGCGGTGCCGTTGATGAGGCGGCCTTCGAGGCGGTCGCCGGAGAAGAGGAGGCCGGGGCTGGACATGTCGCACAGCTGGCGCAGGAGCGGTTCGTAGACGGCGCGGCTGGCGCCGCCGGTGCGGCGGGCGAGGATGACGTGGAGGCCGAGGTCGGCGCCGTGGGCGGCGAGTTCGGTCAGCGGCGCGAGGGGGTTGCCGGCGGTGGTGACGACGAGGTCGTAGTCGTCGACGACGACGAAGACCTCGGGGCCGGTCCACCAGTCGCGGTCGCGCAGCTGCTGCGGGGTGACGTCGGGCCCGGGGAGGCGCTTCTTGAGGGCTTCGGCGAGTTCGGCGGCGTTCTGGGCGGCGTGGGCGGCCGTGTTGCAGTAGGTGATGAGGTGGTCCTCGGGGACTTCTTCGAGGTGGGAGCGGCGGTAGTCGACGAGGAAGATGCCCGCTTCGGTGCCGGGGCGGCGCACGATCTGGCGCATGATGGCGCGCAGGAGCGTGGTCTTGCCGGTCTGGGTGTCGCCGAATACGACGAGGTGCGGGTCGGCCGCGAAGTCGATCGCGGCCGGGCCGAGGTCGCTCTCGGCGACGCCGACGACGGGCGCGAGCGCGTACGGGTCGCCGGTGGGAGCCGCGGCGGTCGGGACGAGTTCGTGCAGGCCGACGTCGACCGGGAGGGCCTTGACGGCGGCGACGCCGGGTCCGGGCCACCGGCGGCGGGCTTCGCGGGCGAGGTCCGCGAACCCCTCGGCAAGGTCCTCTGTGGAGTCGCGGTCGTCGATGCGGGGCAGGGCGATGTGGCCGAAGCGCTTCGCTGCGGTGAGGACCCGGCCGGGGATCTCCTTGGGGAGGTCTTCGATGAGTTTGCGGTCGATGCCGGAGTCGAAGGCGTCGGCGAGGCGCAGTTCGATGCGGCCCGAGAAGGACGCGGCGAGGCGGGAGCGCACCTGCGTGGAGTTGACGGCGGTGAGGACGACATGGACGCCGAGCGCGGGGCCGCGGGAGGCGATCTCCATGAGCAGGTCGTTCGCGTCGTCGTTGGCTTCGGTGAGGCCGCCCCAGCCGTCGATGGCGAGGACAAGGTCGCCGGGGACGTCCACAGTGCCTTCGGCGGCGGCCCGGCGCAGTCCTGCGGCCGAGTCGATGCCGTTGCGGCGCATCAGGTTCTCGCGGGCGTCCAGGAGCGACCGGACTTCGGCGAGGGTGCGGGCGACGAGTTCGGGTTCGGCCCGGCCGGCGGTGACGGCGACGTGCGGGAGCGCGGTGAGGCCGCCGAGCGCGCCGCCGCCGTAGTCGATGACGTAGGCGGCCACGAGGTGCGGCGGGTAGCGGAGGGCGAGGCTCGCGACGAGGGTGCGCAGGAGCGTGGACTTGCCGGAGCCGGGTGCGCCGAGGACGACGAGGTTGGCGTCGGCGCCCGAGAGGTCCCATTGCAGCGGGCCCTGGCGCTGCTCGCGGGGGTGGTCGAGGAGGCCGAGGAAGGCGGTGACGGTGCCGTCGGGTGCGGCGGGGGCCGTGTCGACCCGGTTGAGCGGCAGCGCTTCAGGGAGGGGCGGGAGCCAGACGGGGCGGACGCGGTCGATGCCCTCGGTGTCGGCGGCGCTCGCGAGGGAGGCGACGAGGACGCGCAGCACGCTGTGCTCGGCGTCCGGCAGCTCCCCCGCGCCGCGCTCGGCCGCTTGGCCCGCAAGGGATTCGAGGATGTTGACGACGGGCGGCACGGGCCACGGCAGCACGGGCAACGTGTGCTCGGCCTCTTCGCGGGGCGGCGTGTACCGGCCGGAGACCATGGCGGCCTTGAACCTCGTGAAGATCGTGGTGTCGACTTTGAGGTAGCCGGAGCCGGGTTCGGGCGGCAGCCGGTAGGCGTCGGGGACGCCGATGGCCTCGCGGCTCTCGGCTTCGGAGAAGGTGCGCAGGCCGATCCGGTAGGACAGGTGGGATTCGAGCCCGCGCAGGTGCGCGGATTCGAGCCGCTGCGTGGCGAGCAGGAGGTGCACGCCGATGGAGCGCCCGATCCGGCCCACGGCCACGAACAGGTCCGAGAAGTCGGGCTTGGCGGTGAGCAGTTCGGAGAACTCGTCGATGATGACGAGCAGGTGCGGCAGCGGCTCGAGCTCGGGCCGCTGCTGGCGCACTTTGGCGTAGGCGTGGACGTTCGGGAGGTTTCCGGCGTCCTTGAGCAGCTGCTGGCGGCGGCTCATCTCCCCGTAGAGCGCCTCGGCGAAGCGTTCGACGAGACCGAGGTCGTCGGCGAGGTTGGTGATGGCCCCGGCGCTGTGCGGCAGGGCGTCGCAGTCGGCGAACGTCGCACCGCCCTTGAAGTCCACAGTGAGCAGTGCGAGCCGCTCGGGCGGGTGGCGCACCGCGAGCGCGGCGACGAGGGTGCGCAGGGCCTCGGACTTGCCGGAGCCGGTGGCGCCCACGATGAGGCCGTGCGGGCCCATGCCGCCGAGCGCGGACTCCTTGAGGTCGAGTTCGACGGGTCGGCCCTCGGCGTCGACGGCGAAGGGGACGCGCAGCAGCGCGGACTCCTCGCGCGGCGCCCACGTCCGCCGCCAGTCCACTTCGGCCGGATCGGCGACGCCGAGGATGTCCGCGAGGCCGTGCACGCCCGAGAGGGCGCGGGAGACGTCGTCGAGGGCGAGCCGCCACGGGCTCAGCGCCCGCGCGATGGCCGCGAGGTCGGCCGGGTCGAGCCGGTCGGGCCGGCCGGTGCTCGTGGTCTCGGTGATGCCGCCTTCAGTGCGCGCGATACGGGTGATCGTGATGCTCTCCGCGTCCACCTCAAGGCGCGCGGCCGTGTGCTCGGGTTCCTGGCGCTGCTCGGCCACGAGGGTCCACAGGTGCACGCCGAGCAGTTGCGGCGCTTCGAAGTCGTTCATCAGGCCCGGCAGGGAGACCTGGTGCTCGCCGTCGACGATGACGAGCAGGCGGCGCGAGCCGGGCCCGGGCGGGCCGCCGCGACGGCGGCGCAGCTCCGCGGCGCGGACCGCGAGGTCCTCGGCGAGGAGTTCGGCGAGCTCGGCCGTGGTCGGGCAGATGAGCGGGACGGGCGCGTCGCCGTCCCCGGCGTCCGCGAGGAGGTGCGGCAGCCACGCCAGCGCCGTCCACTCCGGAGCGACGCGGGGGTGGGCGACGACCGCCATCCGCAGGTCCTCGGGGGCGACGAGCACCGCCAGCTGGGCGAGCATCGCCTGCGCGGCGGCCCGGGTGCGGGCGTACTCGCCGACGATCGCGGTGTCGCCGACCTCGCCGAGGTCGAGGGTGAGCGGCTGGTCGGCGAGGCGCGCGTACTGCTCCACCAGCTCCTCCGCGCCCGACTGGCACACCGGGTCGTAGACGGTGAGCGGGTGCTGCTCGTCGATCTTCAAGGACAGGGCGCGGCTCAGCGGCACCGCCGCGAGTCCGCATCGGACGGTGAGCAGGTCCTTGTCGGTGCCGCGGCGCTCCCACCACCGGTTCGGGTCGCACGCGAGCCCGAGCAGCAGGCCCGGGTGCGGGTGGCGGCGGGCCGCGCGGTCGCGCTGGGCCTTCACCGCCTCCCTGATGGTGTGCCGGGCGTCCTCGAGGTAGTCGAGGTACCGTTCGCGCTCCTGCCGGAGCTTGCGCCTGGGCCCCGAGCGCATCGCGGCGAACAGGACGACGCCCATCACGACGCTCGCGACGAGCATGAGCAGGCCCGCTGTCGCGTAGAGGGGCCGCTCGAGGTTCGACAGGACCATGATCATCGCGCCCGAACCGGACATGAGCGGCATCATCAGCATCGGCGCGCCCATCGCCGCCGACGGCGGATCGCCGAGGGCCGGAGGCGAAGCGAGCGCGATCGGCTCGGTGGAGACCTCGGGTGCGGGGCGCCGCGCGGGGCGGCGGACGACGTCGGTGCCCATGTCAGACCCCGGCGACCATCGCGTACAGGCCCGCCAGGTGCCCGGCCAGGACGATCATGCCCGCCACCAGGATCGTCTCCGCGACCGCCACGACCCGCCGCCACCACGCCGCCGACACCGCCGATCGCGACACCGACGCCACGGACACGTACGCGAGCCCGGCCAGCACCGCCAGCGCCGGCAGCCAGGCGAGCAGCGGCTCGGACTGGCCGGTCCACCGCCAGGCGGCCCAGGCGAGGGCGGCCATGCCGGCGAGGCGCAGCGGGGCGACGTGCCGGACGAGGTCGAAGATCCGCGAGCGGGTCAGCAGGGCGAGGACGGCGCCGGTGCCCATGAGCGCGGTCCACGTGTCCGCTTGGGCGGCAAGGAGGACGGCGGCCCCTGCGGTGGTGGCGGCGATGCCGCAGACCGCGCCGGTGAGGCGGGCGTCGGTGGCTTCGAGGCGGCGTGCGAGGTGCACGTCGGTGGTGGGGTCGCCGGCGCGGACGTCGCGGTCGAGGGCGAAGAGTCCGGCGGAGGCCATGGCGAGGCGGGGCGCGAGGGCGAGCGCGAAGAGTCCGATGAGGATGATGAGGGTCTGGGCGCGGACGGCGTCGAGTCCCATGTGGGCCCAAAGTGCCCAGGCCGTGGCGGTCAGGGCGAGTGCGGCGGCGAGGGCGACGGCGTAGGCGGTGGCGAGGCGGGCGCCGGCGCGGGCGGCGACGATGAGGAGGAGTGCGGCGATCCCGGCGCCGAGGAGGCGGGTGGCGGGGTGGGCGGCGCCGTCGGGGGCGAGGACGTCGACGGCGGTGTGGCCGACGCGGCCGGCCCAGAGGACGCCGCCGGTGAGCGCGAGGTGGGTCATGAGGTCGTGCTGGCGGGCCGACCACCAGGCCATGAGCACGGCGAGGAGGCAGACGAGGCCGCCGGTGAGGAGGACCGCGGTGTCGGCGCCGGGGCTGAACGCGGCGGCGGCGACGAGGAGGCCGGCGGTGCCGATGGCGAGGAGGCGGCCGGTGCCGGGTTCCCAGCGGGCGCCGGCGGCGTCCACGGCGTCCTCGACGGCGTCGCGCACGTCTTCGACGGTGTCGGGGAGTGCGGCGGCGGTGGCGTCGTGGAGGAGGAGCATGCCGCCGTCGGGCACCGCCCGTGCGGCGAGGGTGTCGGCGGGTGCGAACGTCGTGCCGTCGATGGTGGACAGTGCCCAGCCGGTGCCGTCCTCGTCGGGTTCCTCGGGTCCGGTGTGCCGCAGGAGTTCCGGGAGGAGTTCGGCGACGGGGAGGTCGTCGGGGAGCGCGAGGTCGCGGGTGGCGCGGGGGCCGACGACGGTAACGGTGCTGTATCGACCGGGCAAGGGGAGCCTTTTCGGTGGGGCTAGGGGGTGTGGAGGAGGGCGGCGGCGGGCGGGGCGTGCAGGGCGTTGCGTTCGGCCTCTGCTTCGGCGTCGCGCTGGCGCTGCTGTTCGAAGGCGTTGGCGACGGCGAATGCGGCGACTACGAGGGCCACGCAGATCGCGCCGATGAGGGCGGCGGGCCACAGCGGCTGGCGCTGGCGCCAGCTCCGCGCGGAGCCGTAGAGGACGGCGGCGCGGAGCTGGCGGCGGCGCAGGGCGGCGGCCTGGAGCACGTAGCGTTCGCTCTGGCCGGTGCGCCGCATGGCCATCGGGGCGAGGTCGGTGCCGGCGCCCGGGTTGGTGCCGGCGGGGGTCTCGGTGGTCGCCGAGGTCACCCGCCCCACCGGGAGTTGATGCGGGTCATGGTGCCCGACCAGTTGGTGGCGGAGTCGTCGGTGGCGGTGGCGAGCTTGTTGAAGGCCGCCTGGATCTCGGCGAACTCGCCTTCGGCGGTGGTGTTGAAGGTGCCGAAGCCGTCGGTGCCCGCGCCGACCCACTGGCCTTGGACGGTGCTGACGTGGCTCTTGATCTCGCCGAGGATGGCTTCGAAGCGGCCGCGGTAGGTGTGCTGGACGCCGGCGAGGTCCTGCAGGTTGCCGACGTTGCCGTACAGCTCGAATCCTGAACCAGGCATAGTGGAGGGTCCCTTCTAGATCTGGATCGTGATCGGCTTGATGCCGGGCAGGTTGCCTTCGGCGCCGGTGTAGCCGCCGACGTTCTGGTCGTCGGTGGTGAAGCCGTCGTCGCTGGTCGCGCCCTGTGCGAGGCCGCTGATGCCGTACTTGGCGGCCATGTCGTTGTACGAGGTGATGAACGCGGCCTTGGCCCGCTGGAAGGCGGCGAGCGACTCGCCCTGCTGGGCGTCGACGTCGGCCTCCATCTCGTTGATGAGCGCTTGGAGGTCGCCGGTGAGGCTCTCGACGGAGATGCCGTGGTTGTTGGCGCTGGTGGTGAGGGCGTTGGCGGTGGTGAGCCCGAATTCCGTGCCGATTCCGGCCATGGGGGTGCCTCCTAAGGAGCTGTGGACGGCCCGTGCGGGGGATCGTATCGGTTCTTGTTGACACGGCGGTGAAGTCGAAGTGAAGGCCTGGAATCACCACTCCGGACACTCGCGGGGACTTCCCGCCACACCCGTATCTGGCGTCACTTTCGTTGGGGTGCAAGGAGAACAGTTCACCTGATGTTCCTTCAATCCTCATTGGCGCTCGGTACGCTGTCCGCACCAAGCGTCCGCACCCCCCTGGAGGACCCATGGATCGCATCGGCATGAACCCGAACGAGGCCAATGCCAAAGGCGGCCAGACCATCGCCTCGGCCGAGTCGTTCGGCGCACTGCAGGGCGAGCTGCTGAGCATCGTCGACAAGTGCGTGACCGCCGCCGGGGAGCCCGAGGTCGCCACCGGCTACGACGAGTTCGGCGCGACCTGGTCGACCGACCTCGCCAAGACCGCCGAGCACGGCCGGAGCGTCGGCACCACCACCCACCTGACCGTGGGCGACAGCGTGGGCACCGACGCCGCCAACGCCGGGCTGCAGAGCGTCCCGGCGCCCGCGCCCAGCGCGCCCGGCATCAACCTGGTCTGAATCCGCGCGAAGGAGCACCCCCATGCCGAGCATTCCCACCGCGGCCAGCCTCAACGTCCCCGAGTCCAAAGCGGACGTCGGGTCCCTGCGCGAAGGCGCGACCGAGCTCGAGGCCAAGTCCGGCGCCATCATCGGCCTCGGCGGCGAGGTCATGACCCGCATGAACACCACCGCCGTCGAGTTCACCGAACTCGTCTCCGAGCAGCTCAAAACCCGCGGCACCGAGTCGATCGAAGCGGCCCGCACCGCCATGCAGGGCTCCCTGTGGGGCAGTGCCGTCACCGCGAAGTGGGCCGAGGCCGCCGACACGTACCAGCAGCTCGCCGCGAACTACACGACCATGTGGAACGAGGCGGTGAGCAGCGGCTTCGGCGTCACCGCCGCGTCAGCCGGGGTCACCGGCGGCATGCCGAGCGACGTCGCCGCCAAGGTCATGGACAACGCCATGGCCGACGCCGGCGCCGAACGGCTCGCCGCCATGCAGGGCATCGTCAACGCCGCGTACGAGAAGTACAAGGACGAGGCCAAGACCGCCGGGACCCGGCTCCAGCAGGGCCCGACCCCCGCGAACCTCAAGGCCCTCGCCGCCGGAGGCGGCACCACCTGGGCCCTGTTCAACGCCTTCGGCGCGGCCGCCGGCGTCCCGCCCCTCACCGGCCAGGCCGGCGAGGACTTCGCCGCATGGCTGCGCGACTTCATCAACGAGGACGAAGCGCTCCCCGGCGACAAGCGCAAGATGCTCGAAGCGATCCTCGCGCTCGCCGCCGAGGCGCAGGCCAAGCAGCAGAACGGCGGGACGCTCAAAGCCGACGAGCTCGACTTCCTCGAGCAGTTCTTCAAGGGCATGGACCAGCCGTGGACCGAGCAGAACCCCGTCCAGACCGGCGTCCTGTACCTCATCCCGGACATCCTGGAAGGCTCCAAGACCCCTGCGGCCGACCAGCAGCTCATCCTCGCCGCCATGGGCGGCGGCATGCTCGCCCTCTCCGACCCGCGCGTCGGCGGCGGCGGGACCCGCATGCCCGACAGCATGAAGACCCTTGTGGACCACTTCTTCGGCAAGGGCGGGAAGCCCCCGTACTCCCGCGAGACCGCCGCCGAGCTGACCGGCCTCGGCAAGTTCTTCGGCGCAATGCAGGGCCGCGGCCTCGACGACCTCGAAGGCGGCAAGGAGTACTCGGCGGCGCTGACCCTCGCCGTCGCCGACGCACAGTCCTCGTTCCGCCTCGGCGCCGAAGACGAACTCATCGACATCCTCGGCGTGAGCACCCGCAACCGCGACGCCAACGCCGCCTTGCTCACCGGCGCCCTCCAGCACCCCGACCACGGCAAGGACAGCCCCGAGCACGTCCTCCGCGGCATCTTCGGTCCCCAGTGGAAGGACGACGGGGCCGCCGCGTCCGGCCTCATCGACTGGATCGGCGACGACGCCGGATCCAACGACAAGGCCGAGCGCGACCGCGCCGCCGCATCCGCGTACGCCCTCTTCACGGAGATGACCGACCGCAAGGCCTCAGGCGACTGGAACGAATCCGCCTACGACTTCTTCTCCGACTCCTACGGCAGGATCGGCAACTTCGAGAACGCCCCCATCGGGCAGGGCAACCCCGCGATCGCCATGTCCATGGGCAAGGCCGCCGCCGGATACCTCGACTACTTCAGCGCCGCCAACAACGGCGGCGACAGCACGCCGAGCTTCGGCAACCCCGCCTCGCAGATGTACCTGTCGATGGACACCCGCCGCGACTTCGTCGAACTCGTCATGGGCAGCGGCGCCGCCGGCGAGGAGTTCGGCAAGGCCGCCTACAAGCACGTCCTCGCCGAAGCCGCCTACGCCGACCAGTGGCCGGACCCCGAGGCCGCCAAGAGCCAGGCCGCGGAGTCGGGCATGCTCATGGGCCTGCTCGACCACGGCTTCAACCAGGTCTTCACCGAAGCCCAGGTCGACGCCGACCGCGCCACCGCCCTCGCCACCGAACACGCCAACTGGTCCCGCGCCGGAGCCGCCGCCGCCAAGGAGCTCATCCTCGAACTCCCCGGCGTCAAATCCCTCGGCACCCTCGCCAACCAGGCGATCCGGCAGATCACCGAGAGCTTCAAGTGGACGCCGGGCGTCGCCCAGGCCAACGACTTCATCTGGGACAAGGGCGTCATGCCCGAACCCGAGGACTTCGACCAGACCTGGGACCGCAGCAAGGAGGAGTACGACCTCGCGGTCAACCACGCCGTCATGCAGCAGCTCGTCAAAGACCCCAAGTCCGGCATCACCATCGCCGACATCGAGGCCGTCGACCCGCGGCTCGTCGAGAACGGGAAGCTCCGCCCCGCGGAAGACCTCCTCGCCGCCAACGAACCCCCCGTCAAGGGCAGCGTCGCCAAGAACCTCGACCACCGCCTCGCGACCGAGGAGCTCCACCGCCTCTTCAAGGACAAGCTCAGCGACAAGCTCGACATGTACCTGCGGGAATTCAACGCCCAACGCAAAGACCAGTGACCCCGGGGCGGGCCGCTGCCCGCCCCTACCCCTCCCCTGAGGAATCGAACCCTGTGACGCAGACCGATCCGCGCAGCAAGCCCGCCGACCACCCCGGCCGGCGCGACCTGCCCGACCGCCTCCAGCACGGCCTCGAAGGACTCCGCGACCGGATCGGCGCCAACAGGGCCGTCGCCGCGACGGCCGCCGTCGTCGCGGTCGTCCTCCTCATCGCGATCGTCGCAGCCGTCATCGCCTCCGGCGGTGAGGCCGAAACACCCGCCGCGGCCGAGTCCTCCTCTGCTGCAACGGAAGGCGACCCGGCGCCGACCCTCCCGGCGGACGGCGCGTACCTCGCCCGCCAGGAGGCCACGGGACTGTGCATCACCAACGGCCCCGAACCGGGCAACCCCGAGCGCAGCGTCATGGTCCTCGGCGACTGCACCGCGACCTACCCGGCGAGCCTCGCGTTCGCCCCCGAGGGCGGCGGCGTGTACACCGTCGGCCTCGACTTCACCGCGGACGACTGGCAGGCCTGCTGGGGCGTCGACGAACCCGCCGACCAGGCCGGCTACCTCACCGCCGGGTACGACTGCGCCGACGCCGACCTCCAGCGGTTCCAGCTCACCGGAGCGGGCGCCGACTCCTACACCATCGCCGTCGTCGCCTCCGGCCTCTGCATGGGGCTCTTGGAGGACGCGGCCGCCGAAGCGGGCGCGGCCCTCGCGACCGCCCCGTGCGACCCGGACGACCACACCCAGCGGTTCGCACTGCTGGTCCCCTGAACCGAATCCCTCATCCCTCCATAAAGGAATCTCTCGTGGCACCACGTGATCCACGCGTCCCCCGGCACTCGGCCGGCACCGACCTGCCCGCACGACTCCACGAGGCCTGGGAGCAGGCCCGGGCACGCCTGGGCACCGGCCGGGCCATGGCCGGCGTCGCCGCCGTCGTCGCCCTCGTCCTGGCGATCGCCGTCGTCGCCGCGGTCATGGCCGCCGGCGGCGCGGACGACCCCGGGCCCGCCGCGGCCACCGAACCGGCGACCTCCGTCGCCGCGACCCCGGCCCCGTCCGCCTCACCCGCCTTGAGCCCCAGCCCCTCCGAGTCGCCTACGACCGCTGCGTCCGAAGAGGACGAAGCGGAGCCGCCGCAGGACACCGCCGAGCAGGAGACCGAGGCCGCCCCGCCCGCGCCGAGCTACCCCGCCGACGGCTGGTACCAGGTGCAGCAGGAGGCCAGCGGCCTGTGCCTGAGCACCGGGCCCGAACCGGGCAACGAGGGCCGCACGGTCGTCGTGCTCGCCGACTGCGGCGCGGCGAACCCGTCCACGATCCAGGTCGTCGCCTGGGACGAGGGCGTGTACGTCTTCAACCTGCACTTCCCGGACTGGAGCGCCTGCATGGGCTCCGACGCCCCGGCCGACCAGGAGGGGTACCTCATGGCCGCCTACGGGTGCGAGTTCACCGAGCACCAGTTCTGGGAGCTCGAACCGCAGGGCGGCGGGGTCTACACGATCGCCACCAGCGCCTCGGGCCTGTGCGTGGGCATCCTCGAAGGCCGCTCCTCCAGCTCGGGCGAGCCGACCGCCACCGACTCCTGCGACGCGGGGGACGCGACGCAGCGCTTCACGCTCTCCTGAACCGCCCTCAGAAAGCCTTGCGAGGCGCGCGTCCGCCGACCGGCGACCCCATCAACCGATCGGTTGATCGGCGGGATCAACCGGTGCCCCAACCGCGCGGTCGATGCCGCGCCCCACAGTCCCTGCGAGTGTTGGCGTACACCAAGCAGGGAGGCCCCAAATGGCGATCATCGAAGTCGAGGACCTGGTCAAGGATTACGGCAGTTTCCGTGCCGTGGACGGGATCTCGTTCGAAGTGGACGAGGGCGAGATCTTCGGGATCCTCGGCCCCAACGGCGCCGGCAAGACCACCACCGTGGAATGCGTCGAGGGCCTGCGGTCCCGCGACGGCGGCAGCGTCAAGGTCATGGGCCTCGACCCCGAACGGGACGGCGCCGAACTCAAGCAGGTGCTCGGCATCCAGCTGCAGGAGAGCCGCCTGCCCGACCGCATCCGTGTCGGCGAGGCCCTCGACCTGTACGGCTCGTTCTACCGGCAGCGGGCCGACACCGACCGGCTGATCGAGAAGCTCGGCCTCGGCGGCAAGCGCAAGACCCCGTTCGGGAAGCTCTCCGGCGGGCAGCAGCAGCGCCTGTCGATCGCGCTCGCGCTCGTCGGCAACCCGCGCGTGGCGGTGCTCGACGAGCTCACCACCGGCCTCGACCCGCAGGCGCGCCGCGACACGTGGGACCTCATCGAGCAGGTGCGCGACTCCGGGGTCACGATCATCCTGGTCACGCACTTCATGGACGAGGCCGAGCGGCTCTGCGACCGCATCGCGGTCGTCGACTCCGGGAAGATCGTCGCCCTCGACACCCCGGCCGGGCTCACCGCGCGGGTCAGCGAGGAGCAGCGGGTGCGGTTCCGGCCCTCCGCCGCGTTCCCGGACGCGCTCCTGCTCGACCTCCCGGAGGTCGCGCGCGTCGAGCGCAGCGGCTCGCACGTGGTCGTCACCGGCGGCGAGAACCTCCTCCAGGCCGTCGCGTCCGTCCTGGCGCGCAACCACATCGTGGCCGCCGAGCTGCGCGTCGAGCAGGTCAGCCTCGACGACGCGTTCGTGGCCCTCACCGGCAAGTCCCTCGACAACTAAGCCCCGCAAGGAGAACCTGATGTCCGCACTCGGCAAGCTCATCCAGATCGAAAGCCGGCTGTTCCTGCGCGACCCCATGTCGTTCACGATCGGCCTGCTGCTGCCCACCGTCGTCCTGCTCGGGCTCGGCGCCGTGCCGATGCTCCGCGAACCCTCTGAGGACATGGGCGGCCAGCGGTTCATCGACTACTTCGCTCCCTCGACGATCGTCATGGCCGTCGGCGTCATCGGCCTCACCAACCTCCCGGCGGTCCTCGCGACCTACCGCGAGCACGGCGTGCTGCGCCGCATGCGGACCACCCCGATCCACCCCGCGAAACTCCTGCTCGCGCAACTGGTCGTCAACATCGGGGCGTCGCTCGCCTCGGTCCTGCTCGTCATCGTGGCCGGGAAGCTCGTGTTCGACGTGCCGCTGCCCCAGCATGCGTTGGGCTTCGCCATCGCCTTCGTTCTCGGCATCACCGCGGTCTTCGCGCTCGGTATGCTCGTGGCGGCCGTGGCGCCGACGACGAGGTCCGCAACCGGGCTGTCGACGATCCTGTTCATGGCGACGATGTTCTTCGGCGGCGTGTACCTCCCCCGGTTCATGCTGCCGGACGCGATCGCCACCGCCGGCGACTACGTGCCCCCGGGCGTGCAGTCGCTGCTCGACGCCTGGACCGGGACGGCCCCCGCCGTGGTACCCCTGCTGGTCATGGCCGCCACCGCGATCGCCGCCGGGGCGGTCGCCGCCCGAATCTTCAAGTGGGAGTAGTGAGCATGGAGCCGGTGGAGCGGACCCCCGAGGAGTTGTCCGAACGGCACTCGAAGATCGAGGGCACCTACCACCGGCTCCTCGACTGGATGCCGTACGCCACGCTCGCGCTCAGCGCGGCCCTCAGCGCCCTGATCAGCCCGGACCCTTGGGAGTCCCAGCTCGCGACGTACGGGCTCGCGGCGGCCGTGGCCCTGTGGGTGTACCTCGCCTTCACCAGGATCCCGTCGAAGACCGAGGCGTCAGAGCTCCGGATCGCGGTGTACCTGTTCGTGATGCTGGCGTTCGGCGCGGCGCTGATGCTCCGCGACATGCTGTTCTTCATCTTCGTGATCACCGGCTTCTTCCACGCCGGGTACCTCAAGTCGATGGGGATGCTCGTCGCCGGCATCGGCGCGAGCTCGATCGTGGTGAACTCCAGCATCGTCAACCACACCGATCCCGACCCTGAGGGCGTCGTGGTCTTCATCGTGGTCGTCGCCGTCCAGACGCTCGCGATCAGCTCCGGCTTCCTCCTCAACGAGAAGCTGGTGCAGCTGCGCACGCAGCGCGAGGAGGCGCTCCTGGCGCGCGAGGCGGCACTCCAGGAGAACGCCGGACTCCACATGCAGCTGCTCACGCAGGCAAGGGAAGCGGGCATTCTCGACGAGCGCCAGCGCATGGCCCGGGACATCCACGACACGGTCGCGCAGGGCCTGGCGGGGATCATCGCGCAGCTCCACGCCGCCGACGGCACCGACGACGCGACGCAGCGCCGCCGCCACCTCGACAGCGCCGCCGACCTCGCCCGCGAGAGCCTGGCCGAAGCCCGCCGCACCGTGCAGGCGATCGGCCCGCCGACGCTCGACACCGCGCAGCTGCCCGAAGCGCTCGCCGAGGTCTCGGCCAAGTGGTCGGAGGCGAACGCGGTGCCGGTGGAACTGACCACGACCGGGGACGCCAAGCCGATGCATCCGGAGATCGAGGTGACGCTCCTGCGGGTCACCCAGGAGGCGCTCACCAACGTCGCCAAGCACAGCGGCGCCGGGCGGGTCGGGATTACGCTCTCCTACATGGATGATCAGCTGGCGCTCGACGTGCGGGACGACGGGACCGGTTTCGACCCGGGCAAGACGAAGGCCGCCAAGGGGAACGGGTACGGGCTGGCGGCGATGCGCCAGCGCGTGGACCGTCTCGCCGGGAGCTTCTCGATCGAGTCCGAGCCGGGGTCGGGGACCGTGGTCTCGGCGATCGTCCCCGCGGTGCAGGCGGTGGCCGATGCCGCCTGAACCGGTGCGGGTGCTCATCGTCGACGACCACCCGGTGGTGCGCGACGGGCTGCGCGGCATGTTCGACCGCGCTGCGGACATCGAGGTGGTGGGCGAGGCCGCCGACGGCCGGGAGGCCGTCGACCGGGCGCTCGCGCTGCGCCCGGACGTGGTGCTCATGGACCTGCGGATGCCCGGCACCGACGGGGTGACCGCGATCCGGGACCTGGCGGCGCGTGGCGCCACCGCGAAGGTGCTGGTGCTGACCACGTACGACACCGATTCCGACGTGCTGCCCGCGATCGAGGCGGGCGCGAGCGGCTACCTGCTCAAGGACGCCTCGCCGGCGGAGCTCCAGCGGGCCATCAGGACTGCGCACGAGGGCGGCACGGTGCTCGCGCCTTCGGTGGCGTCGCTCCTCATGGAGCAGGTGCGCCGGCCCGCGCCGAGCACCGGTCCGCTGAGCGAGCGGGAGCTGGAAGTGCTGGCGCTCATCGCGAAGGGCCGCAGCAACAGGGAAGCGGCTGCGGCGTTGTTCATCAGCGAGGCGACGGTGAAGACCCACCTCATGCACGTGTACGCGAAGCTGGAGGTCAACGACCGGGCCGCGGCCGTCGCGGCCGGGTACGAGCGCGGGCTGCTGCAGGCGAAGGGCCGCTGAGGGGTTGCGCCGTCCCGGCGGGTCGGCATCCGATGCGGCCGGGCCGCTCGGCTCCCGTCAGGCTTCTTCGACCCAGTAGTTGTCGTGCTCGAGGAAGAACGCGGCGCGCTCCTCCTCGGTCATCTCGCCGACCGCGGCGACACCCTCGAAGTAGGGTTCGCGGTCCGCGCCGGGGGTGAAGAGCAGCAGCATCGAGGCGGGTTCGTCGGTGTCGTTGCGGAAGCCGTGGAGGCCGCCCTGCGGCACGTACACGAAGTCGCCCTTCTTCATCGGGGCCCACTCGTTGCCGTTGTAGATGGTGACGGTGCCTTCGAGGATGTAGAAGGACTCCGAGATGGTCTTGTGGAAGTGCGCGGCGGGGCCGCCCTTCTTGGGGCCCATGTTCCAGCGGTAGAGGCCGAACTCGCCGCCGGTGGCCGCGCCTTTGGCGAGGTATTCGCCGTAGCCGTTCGCGAAGAGGAGGTCGGCGGGCGTGTCGTTGCGGCGGACGACGGCGGTGGCCTCGCCGGTGTCGCCGAAGTACTTCGGTTCGGGGTATGACATGCGAGGGTCCCTCTCTGGTCGCGAGCGAGTAACGGTTGCTGCAGCGTACTGCCGCGAGGCGTGCACGCGTTGGGGAGGTCCGGATACGCTCGGGACATGAGCGAACGCCCTGCGCCCCTGTCCGTCGCCGCCGCGCAGCCGCAACTGCGGGCCGGTGATCTCGCGTTCAACGCGCTCGCGCACGCCGAGGCGGTCCGTGCGGCCGGCGCTCGGCTCGTGGTCTTCCCGGAGCTGTCGCTCTCCTCGTACGCGCTCGCGGCTCCCCCTGTGGCCCTTGATGACCCGGCGCTGGACGCGATCGTGGCGGCGTGCGCGGAGTCCGGTGCGGTCGCCCTGGCTGGCGCGCCGATCAAGGAAGGCGACGCGGAATTCATTGCGGCCCTGCGCATCGACGCCGGCGGCGTCGAAGTGGCCTACCGGAAGATGCACCCGGACGAGGAGGAGTGCCGCCGCTTCCGGGCCGCGGCCGATCCCGTCGTCATGGAGCTGGACGGCTGGCGGCTGGGCCTGGCGATCTGCCGCGACACGATGATGTTCGAGCACGCGCCGGCCACCGCCGAGTTCGCGAAGCGCGCAGGGCTCGGCGGCATCGACGCGTACATCGCGGGTTCGCTCTTCACTCCGAAGGGGCTTGTCAGGCGTGACAAGCGGATGCCGGAACTCGCCCGCGGCTACGGCATGTGGGTGGTGCAGGCATGCTTCGCGGGGCCGGGCAGCGACTACCCGGAGGTCGCGGGGGCCTCGGCCGTGTGGGCCCCGGACGGCACGGTCGCGGCCCGCGCCGACGAGCGGCCGGGCCGGATCGTCAAGACCGAGCTGCGGTTCTAGCGAAACGCCCGGAACGGTTGCGTCGTCAGTGCCCGTGACCGTCAGGGCCGAGCGGGGGTTCCAGTCCCCGCTTCATCTTCGGCGCAGGCCTCCATCATGGACGCGGCGTTGCCGCGGATCCAGTCGAACATGTTGCCCAGGTGGTCGGCGGTGCCGACCCCGAACTCGGTGAGGCCGTAGGTGACCTGCGGCGGGACGGTGGCCTCGACGCGGCGCCAGACCAGGTTGTCGGCCACGAGCTGGCGCAGGGTCTGCGAGAGCATCTTCTCGCTGATGCCCTCGATGCGGTCGCGCAGCTCGAAGAACCGCAACTCCCCCCGGTGCAGCCCGAGGAGGACCCAGATGCCCCAGCGGTTCGTGATGTGGTCGAGCACTTGCCTTGCGGGGCAGTTGGTGTGAAAGACCTCACGACCGTCCGGCGGGGCCCATGCGATGATCTGGTTTCCTCCCGGCATGCCAGGAGCTTACCTGAAGGTAGGCCCTTCCCGAAAGTAAGTCTTGCCCCTACCTTGGGTTCCACACCTGAAACCGAAAGGAACCCAAGATGATCGTTGTCACCGGAGCCACGGGGAACATCGGCCGCCCGCTCGTCGAGGCGCTCACCGCCGCAGGCGAGAAGGTCACCACCGTCTCGCGCGGCGACGCCGCGTTCGGCGGCGGCGTGGTCCACCGCAAGGCGGACCTCGCCGACACCGCCTCCCTGAAGCCCGCCTTCGAAGGCGGCGACAAGCTCTTCCTGCTCACCATCGATCCCGAACTCGACCACGCGCCGATCCTCAGCGCGGCCAAAGACGCCGGGATCACCAGCGTCGTGCTCATCTCCTCGCAGCGCGTCGCCACCCGCCCCACCGAGGCGCTCCAGGCGATGGAGAACGACGTGCGCAACTCAGGTCTGGAGTGGACGATCCTGCGACCGGGCGGCTTCGCCTCCAACGCAATGCTGTGGTCCGAGCCCGTGCGCAAGGAGCGCACCGTCATCGCGCCGTTCGGCGACGTGGGCCTTCCGGTGATCGACCCGCGCGACATCGCGCACGTCGCCGCGGCCGCACTCACCGACGACGGCCACCAAGGCAAGGCGTACACCCTCACGGGCCCCGCGCTCATCACGCCCCGCGGCCAGTCCGAGGCGATCGCGGCCGCGATCGGCGAACCGGTCGAATTCATCGAGCAGAGCCGGGCCGAGGCCCGCGCGCAACTGCTCCAGTTCTGGCCGGCCCATGTCGTCGACGACACCCTCGACATCATCGGCGACCCGAACGCGGCCGAGCTGGAGATCAGCGGCGATGTGGAACGCGTCCTCGGCCGCCCGGCCGCCTCGTTCGCGGACTGGGTGAAGCGCAGCGCCGCCGCGTTCCGCTAGGCGGCGCGCCCCGGGCGGTCACATTCGCCTGGGCCCGTTCGTCATAGGGGTGCCATCGCTCGCGCGGGCGGGGCCGGCGCAACACCGCCGGCCCCGCCCGCGCGAGCACCACCCAAAGGGAACGGAAGCCGTCATGAGCAAGACCTGGTTCGTCACCGGTGCATCGCGGGGCCTCGGCCGCGCCTTCGTGGAAGCGGCGCTCTCACGCGGCGACAACGTCGCCGCCACAGCCCGCGACACGACGAGTCTCACTGCGCTGCAAGAGAAGTACGGCAAGGCGGTTCTGCCGCTCGCCCTCGACGTCCACAACCGAGAAGCCGTGTTCGCGAGCGTCGCAGAGGCCCGCGCCCACTTCGGACGGATCGACGTCGTCGTCAGCAACGCCGGGTACGGCCTGCTCGGCGCGGTCGAGGAGATCACCGAGCAGCAGCTGCGCGACCAGATCGAGACCAACCTCTTCGGCTCGGTCTGGGTCCTCCAAGCGGCCCTGCCGCACCTGCGCGAGCAGGGCAGCGGGCACCTCATCCAGATCTCCTCGGTCGCGGGCGTCACCGCGATGCCGCTCGGCGGCGCGTACGCCGCCTCCAAGTGGGGCATCGAGGGCCTGGTGGAAACGCTCGCGCAAGAGGTCGCCCAGTTCGGCGTCAAAGTGACCATCGTCGAACCCGGCGGCTACGCGACCGAGGGAGCGGCCGGGGCGGTGCACGCCCAGGTCGCGCCGCAGTACGCGGCCCTGCGCGAGGGCTTCGCCGCGCTCGCCGAGACCCTCGAGTTCGGCGACCCCGCCGCCGCGGGCCGCGCCATGCTCGCACTGGCCGACGCCGAGGAGCCGCCGCTGCGCACGTTCTTCGGCGTCCAGGGCGGCCCGATCGTCGAAGCCGTCTACGCCGACCGGCTCAAGACCTGGACCGACTGGCAGGACCTCGCGGTCGAGGCCCACGGCGACCGGGCCTGACACCGACGGTGACGCACGACATAGTCCGCTCCTGTCATGGATTCTGCCGCCGCCCCGTTCAAAGGGCGTCAAGCGAACCAGACAGGAGCGAGACCATGCAGCACCGCATCACCGTCCTCGGCGCGGGTTACGCCGGATCCTTCGGCTCCGGCTACCTCGCGCGCCACCTCCACAGCGACGACTTCGCGATCACCGTCGTCAACGCCGAACCCGACTTCGTCGAGCGCCTGCGCAACCACCAGCTCGCCGCCGGCCAGACCCTCAAGCACCGCCCGCTCGCGAAGATGTTCGCGGGCACCGGCATCCGCCTGCGGGTCGCCCGGGTCACCGCCCTCGACCCCGACAACCGGACGGTCACCGTCACCGACGCGCACGGCCCCGAACTGCTCGAGTACGACACGCTGCTCTACGCGCTCGGCAGCACCGCCGCCGACCACGGCGTCCCCGGAGTCGGCGAGCACGCCCACCACGTCGCCTCTCGGCCCGCGGCCCTGCGACTGCGGTCGCGCCTCGAAGCACTGGGCGGCGACGGGACCCTCCTGGTCGTCGGCGGCAACCTCACCGCGATCGAAGCCGCCACCGAGCTCGCCGAAGCGCACCCGACACTCCGGGTCGTCCTCGCCACCCGCGGCGAACTCGGCGGCTGGCTCGGCCCGAAGGCGCGCGCGCACCTCATGCGGGCCTTCGACCGGTTCGGCATCGACGTCCACGAGCACACCGCGATCGAACGCGTCACCGAGCAAGGGGCGTTCACCTCGGCGGGCCGGCTGTTCGCCGCCGACGCGACCGTGTGGACCGCGGGCTTCGCCGTCCACCCGATCGCCGCCGCCAGCGGCCTCGCCGTGCAGGAGAACGGCCAGATCACCGTCGACGAGCACATGCGATCGGTCTCCCACCCGGAGGTCTACGCCGCGGGCGACGCCGTGTTCACCATCGCCGAGAACGGCCGCCCGCTGCCGATGTCCTGCGCCTCGGCAGGACCGACCACGAAGCGGGCCGTGTCCTCGATCATCCACGAGCACACCGGCCGCAAGCTCGAGATCCCCGCGCTCAGCTACGTGGGCAACCACATCAGCCTCGGACGCAAGGACGCGATCTTCCAGCTCGTGGACGGCAGCGCCCAGTCGAAGCCCGGAGCGATGTGCGGGCGCATGGCCGCACGCCTGAAGAACGACATCCTCAAGGGCGCGGCGATCGGCTCGGCGCACCCCACCTTCGGGATGCCGTCCCGGCGGCTCCACCGGGCGGCCTCGGCCGCCACGTCGACCAGGGCGGTCGCCGCCTAGAGTGGCGCTCATGGACACCGCCACCGTGGAACGCTTCGAGGCCGGCCGGTCCCGGCTGGCCTCGCTGGCGTACCGCCTGCTGGGTTCTGCCGCGGACGCCGAGGACGTCGTGCAGGACGCGTTCCTGCGCTGGCAGGCCGTCGACCGCGACCGCATCGAGGTGCCCGAGGCGTGGCTGACCAAAGTGGTCACCAACCTCGCGCTCGACCGGCTCCGGTCGGCGCATGCGCGACGCGAGCGGGCGGTCGGCGCGTGGCTGCCCGAACCGCTCCTCGAGGGCGACCCGATGCTGGGCCCGGCCGAGACGTTCGAGCAGCGCGAGTCGGTGTCCGTGGCGGTGCTCATGCTGCTGGAGCGCCTCCCGCCGGTCGAACGCGCCGTCTACGTGCTGCGCGAGGCATTCTCATACAGCCACAGCGAGATCGCCGAGATCCTCGACATCTCCGTGTCGGCCAGCCAGCAGCACGCGCTGCGTGCGCGGCGGCATGTCGCCGTGGGGCGCAACGCCGCCCAGGTCGACCGCGAGGCCGCCCGCCGCATCGTGGAGGCCTTTATGGACGCTGCGGCGTCGGGCAGTACGGAGCGCCTGGTGGCCATGCTGACCGACGACGCCACGGCCGTGTCCGACGGCGCCGGTTTCGGGGGCAAGCCGTGGTTCGAGACGGTGCCCGCGCGCATCGCCGCGACCTTCCGGGCGGCGTTCAAGCCGACCCCGGCGAAGCGCAGGCACGCGGGCGGCTCCCCGTCGATCCACGCCGAGATCGTCAACGGCGCTCCCGCCATGATCGCCGTGCTCGACGGCCGGGTGGTGGGCGTCGTGGTCTTCGACCCGCGCGGCGACAAGATCGCGGCGCTCCACGGCATCGCCCACCGCGCCAGCCTCGAGCGCATCACGCAGCAGTGGGGCCGGACCGAGCACGACGCGCCGCTCATCGAGCACTGGTGACCGGGCGCTACCCGATCGGGTGAACTCCGGGCGGGCAAGCCCTTTCGGCCCCGATTCCTGTCGGACCCGGCTGCGAATCTGGCCGGGAGACTTCCTTCCCCTCTCGGGAGGGTGGGGGTTTGTGGACGGCAGATGCGGTGCCACGGATTTCGCACCTGTCACCCGCCCCTGTTGCGAGACAGCGTCACGACAGGGCGGCGACAGCGCGGACGGCGAAGCTCTACGACATGAACATCAACGCCACGCACACCGCCCCCGCGGAAGCCCCCAAGACCACCGGCCTCGTCGCGAAGATCGTCGCGAAACTCGTCGCCGACCGCCACTCGATCCCGCTGTCCATCGCCCTGCACCTCGTCCCCGGCGGCCTCATCGTCGCCGCCTACGCCTTCATCGGCGCCCCCATCAGCCGCGCCATCGGCGCCCCGATCTTCGCGGCCTGGGCCATCGGGCTCGCGATCGTCCTCTTCCCGCTCTGGTTCGGCCTGTTCTGGCTGGGCAAGCAGCAGACCGGCCGCTACACGATGCGCGGCGGCGTGGTCCGCTACCGCGACAAACCGTTCTCCCGCGGCAAGATCACCCTGATCGGCATCGGCTTCCTGCTGTACATGGCCATCGTGGCGCTCGCGCTCGCACCGCTCGACGCCTTCATGTACGACAACTTCTTCACCTGGGTCACCTTCGAGGGCTCCGGCGGCTCCGGCACGACCTACCTCGACGCGTACGACATGGACGTCATCGTCACCACGATGCTGATCTGCGGGCCCTTCACCGGTTTCCTCCTGCCCCTGATCGAGGAGTACTACTTCCGCGGCTTCCTCCTCCCCCGGCTCCCGCAGCTCGGCCGCTGGGCGCCGCTGTTCAACACGGCCCTGTTCGCGATCTACCACTTCTGGGCGATCTGGACGGTCCCCTCGAAGATCCTCTTCCTCCTCCCCGGCGTCTGGTTCGTCTGGGGCAAGCACGACATCCGCGCCTCCATCTGGATGCACCCCGGCTCGGCGCTCGCGATGACCGTGCTCGGCACCACCGCCTACGCCCTCGGCCTCATGTAGTCCGACCTTCGACAGGGCCCCTCGCATCGCGAGGGGCCCTGTCGGCTTTCCGACACGGACCTGGCGGACGTGCCGGAATCTCATACGATGGAACGTTCCGATGCCTGCCGGCGCCGACCGGCCGATGTGCTCTGAGTGGACGGGAACCCCAACATGGCTGAAGACCACGGCACCCTCTGGGAGGTCGTGCGCGACGTCGTCGCCGAGGTCGCCCCCGGCGAACTGGACTACGTCGAAGGGCTGCGGCTCATCGACGACCGGACCGTGACGCGCGCGATGCGCCGCCGCCGGGGCCGGAACGAACCGCTCGGCTTCGGCTCGACCGACCTCGTGCTGCTCGCGACCCCGATCGTGTGGGTCGTCGTGGAGCACTTGGTGACCCGCGGTACGGACACCCTCATCGATCGCCTCGCCAAAGGCGTCCGGTCCCGGTTCGGGAAGCGGCAGGCCGACCGCCGCGTGCCGCGGCAGGACCTCCGGCGCATAGCCCGCCTGCGACGGCAGGTCGAGGTCGAGGCCCGCCGCCGCGGACTGTCCGAAGAGGAGGCCGCGGCGATCGCCGAGGCGCTCCTGCAACGCCTGGAACTGAAGGACGAGCGGACCGGGCCGCCGGAGCGATGAGCGGGCCGCGCCTGGCCGTCGATACCGCCACGACGCTTCGGTTCGCCCAGCTCGTTGCGCTCATGGTCGTCAGCACCGGCGCCACGATCCTGGAGGCGCGCAACCTCCTCGGCGGCAACCTCCCCCGGCAGAACTGCTACCGGGCCGCCGGCGTCAACGCCGAGATCGACACGACCGCGAACTCGGCGGACAGCTGGAGCCGCAACGCGGACGCGATCGCGGCCTGCCTCGAGCAGTACCCGGCGCCGTCGATGTGGCTGGCGGCGGCCTGGATCGGCCTGCTGCTCGCCGCCACCTTCCTGCTGTTCAAGGCCATGCCGAAATGGAAGGCCCGGCGCGGCAGGTACGTCCCGCTCGAACTGGTGCCCGGCGGCCAAGCCGCCCGGGAGCGCATCGAGGAGCTGGCGGAAGCGCTCGAGCTCGGCGACGTCCGCAAGTTGACCGTGGTGGTCGACCCCGTCGCGGCGACCGAGAGCGCGGTCATGTTCGGCAGCAACCGAAGACCGCGGATGCGGATGCACCGCGGACTCCTCGACGCCAGGAGCGCCAAGCCGGACACGTTCGACGCAGTGGTCCTGCACGAACTCGCGCACCTGAAGAACCGCGACCTCACCATCACCTTCCTCGTGATCGCGATGTGGCGCGTGTTCGTGTGGCTCGTCCTCGTCCCGTACCTGGTCCTGCGCACCGACCTGTTCCTCGACTCGGTCCGGTACTACTCGTGGGCGACGAACCTGATCGGCATCAACCTCAAGAACATCGCGGCCACCGGCGTCCTGGCCGTGCTCGTGTACCTCTCGCGCACCGAGGTCCTGCGGGTCAGGGAGATACGGGCCGACCAGACCGCCAGGTCCCGCCCCGACGTCTGGCCCGCCACGGCGGCGCAGGGCGAGCCGGGCCGCTGGGAGCGGCTCCTGAGCATCTGGCGCGTGCACCCGGACTGGAACACGCGCCGCGCCTCATTGGAGCGGCCCGAGTCGATCCGGCGGATCAGGCCGTTCGCGCTGGCGCTCATCGGACTCGCGACCGTGATCATGCTCTACCGGCTCCAGTTCGCGTTCACTGAGATCCCCTGGCCCCTGGTCCCGGCGCTGCTGACCGCCGCGCTCATCGGCGCCGTCGCCGCGTCCGCGATCCTCGGCGTCTACATCACCCAGGCGGTGACGCTGAACGACGCCGCCCCGGGCACCGGGGCCGCGGCCGGGTTCTGGTTCGGCCTCGGCATGGTCCTCGGCCTCCCGTTCGTGGACGGTTTGTTCTCGTTCACCCGCCTGCCCCCGCACCCGGAGTTCGCACTCGCGCTCGTCGCCACGACAGTCCTCTTCGGATGGTGGCTCTCCGAGACCGCGCGGCAGTGGACGGGAGCGGGCGTCTCCGCCCCGCGACTGGCGGTCATCGTCGCCCTGTCGCTGCCGGTCCTGACGATCCTGCTGGTCGCCTGGCGGTACTGGTCCGGTTTCTTCAACGGCCTGTACGTCTTCTACGACACCGACTACCTCTACACGCAATGGGGCGACATCGTCGAGTCGAACGGCGGCGACGCCGACGGCTTCGCGGTCAAGGCCCTCTACCTGGTCAGCCCGGCGCTGATGGCGACCGCAGGGCCGCTGCTGTTCGCGATGATCACCTTGATGTGGGCGGCGGCAGCGGTGCCGCGGATCGTGCCCCCGCTGCGGCGGCGGTTCGAGCCGCTGCCGTCCGGCCTCAAACCCGCGATCGCGGGCGCCGCCGTGGGGCTCGCCGGGATCGTGACGATCCGACTGGTGCTGGGCCGCTTCGACTTCACTCACGCCGCCGACCTCTACTCGATCGAGCGGTCGATGTACTCCTGGTCCAGTATGGCGGCGCTGTTCGCAGGTGCGATCGTCGCCGCGATCGCGGCGAACACGGGCCTCTCGCGGCTGCGCCTGCTCAACACGCTCGTATCGGTGTACCTCGCGATATGGGGCGGCTTCGCCGGATTCCTCCTGTTGACGGCGACGGACGGCTGCCTCGGCCCGATGAACGTGTACGAGACCGACTGCGGCTGGCGCACCGGCTTCGCCTGGCCCGAGCTCTCGATGTCGTTCAATCTCCTGGTGGTCGGCGCGCTCGTCCTCGCGGCGGTCACCGCCGCATCCGGCGCTGCGATCCGCTTTGCGCTCCATAGATTCGCGCGGCGCTCTCAGCGCCCCGTGCTGTACTTCCACCAAAGCGGACGACGCGACCGCCCCGCCGTCCCGGTCGCGATCGCCCTGGTACTGGCACTGGCGGTGTGCTTCACCGGTTGGCGCGAACAGCACTATCTGGACATGCTGCTCACGTCCACCGCCGATCCGGGGATCCTCGAAGGCTCGGTCGAACGCGAAGGCGAGCGGCCGCCCGAGCTCGTGGCCGAGCAGGTGCGCGCTTGGCTCGACGGCGGCGGCCTCGACCTGCTCGAGCGGTTCGCCGACGATCTCACCATCATGGACGATGCCACCGCCGCCTACGTGTCCACCCCGGAGGACGAACGCACCCTCGACCAGCTCAACGCCGTCCCCGAGGCATGCGATCGCATGACCGCGACGGTGCTCGACGCCGACGACTACTTCGAGATACCCGACACCGCGCTCCAGCAGATGTGGAGCGACTTCCTCGACAACGTGTGGGACCGGGCCGTCACCTGCGCCGACGAGTTCCAGACCGTGATCGACGGCGGCGACGGCGAGACGTGGGCGACAGCCGTGCGCGAGCTCCGGGAGGAGACCATCCCCGAGTACAAGACGCTCACTGAGTCCATCAGCGCGGTGTTCGCATAGGGAAGGGCCTGCGGACTCCGAGCCCCCGCGATCGCAGCTCGTTCACCGGCCGGCACGGATATATGCCGTTGCGCTGCCGACGATCAGCCCTCCTCGCCGGGCGCAAGGACGGGACCGGGGGGTCTCAGACGCGAGCTTCAACGCGGCAGGTCGGTCCAGTACGCGTGCAGCCGTTCGGCCAGTTCGCGAGGGTTGGCGAGCGCGACCATGTGGCCGCCGTCGATCTCGTCGGGTGTGATGCCGAGGCGGTCGCGCACCATGCCGCGCACGAACGCGGGCGGGAGGAACAGGTCGTCGCGGCAGAGCAGGAACCGGGTGGGAACGTCCGGCCAGGACTTCAGCGGCGACGGCTCGCCGTCCCGCTCGCCCGTCTGGTCCCGGCCGCGCGCGTTGCACTCCTCGACCAGGTCGGCGGGAACGCCGTTGTAGAACGCGTCGGCCTCGGGGTCGGACGCCTCCAGGTCGCTGAACCCGCTCGCACTCCACCAGTCGTTCGGCGCTTCACCCGGCAAGGGCACCAACGCGGTCACGAACACGAGCAGCTCGGTGTCAATGCGGGAGCAGACGATCGGGGCGACGAGACCGCCCCAAGAATGCGCGACGATCACCAGGTTCGGCAGGTCGCCGCAGGCTTCGATCACCGCGTCGGCGTACTCGGAGACGCCGTTCGCGGGGTCCTCAAATGGCAGGTCGACGGCGATCACCTCGTGCCCGTGCTCGCGCAGCACCGACGCGACGAGGTGCCAGTCCCAGCTCGTGCTGCCGCCGCCGTGGATCAGCACGAACGTCGCGGTCTCGTTGTCAGCCATGGTCGGGCTCCTTCGCGATCGATTGCTTCCGTTGGGGCCGTTCGGTACTCACCACGAGCACCACGGCGGCGATGACGATCGTGCCGCCAGCGACGATCGGCGCCGTCACGGCCTCGGACAGGACCAGCCAGCCGAGAACGACCGCCACCAGGGGATTCACGTATGCGTAGGTCGCGACGAGCGAGATGTTCGCGGCCTGCAGCAGCCACACGTACGCCGAGAACGCGACCACTGAACCGAAGACTACAAGGTAGGCCCAAGCCGTCCACGACCTCGCCGAATACTCCGCCGGCGCGAACCTTTCACCCCAGGCCAGACCCACGACCAGCAGCAGCGCCCCACCGATCGCCATCTCGTAGACGGCCGCGACGAACGCGTCTCGCGGCATCTTCAGCCGGGGCTGCAGCCACGACCCGAACGCCCACGACGCGGCCGAGAACACCACCAGCGCAACGGCCCAGAACGGGAAGTCGCCGCCCACGCCGTTGCCGATGAGCAGCACTGCGAGTCCGATGAAACCGATGAGCACGCCCAGTGCCGTGGTCCGCTTCGGCCGCTCGCCCGCAAGCACCCGGTACAGCAGGACCCAAAGGGGTACCGCCGCGATGAGCAGGGCGACCAGGCCCGAGGGTGCGCCGCCGCTCTCGGCGATCGTCACCAGGCCCTGGCCGAGGACGGGCAGCAGCAGGCCGATCAGCGCGCACGACAGCACTTCCGCGCGGCTCAGCCTGAGCCGCGCCAGACCGCCGCGGGCCATCAAGATCAGACCGAGAATGATTGCGGCGCACAGAAATCGGCCGCCGGCCGCGATCATGGGCGGCATGTCCTCGACCATGATCCGGATGCCGAGGTAGGTCGATCCCCATACGACGTAGACGATCGCCAGCGCGAACCCTACGAGGACCGGCCGCGACGGCATCACGCGCCGCGACTTCCCACCTGAACCCGGCTCGACTTCCGTTGCTGCGGTCATGCTGACACGGTAGGCCCCGGCGGGCGGCATGGAAAGCGAAATGATTCGTCGGTCTCACTGCCGGGCCGCATGCCCGCCCGTCTCCCGCCGGTCTTCCGCCGGTTCTCCGCCTCGACCATGCAGCTCCGCACCGCTTTACTGAGTTCTAGATGGACATGCGGCGGATCCGCGAGTCGAACGTGACTCGTGGGACCCGCCGACGAGGTCTCCACCCCGGAGCTCGAGTCCCCTCCTGAACGGAGACAGAAGAAATGCCACAACGGAATGTTTCGCGGCGATCCGCTCTGATCGCAGGGACCATGGGTCTCGCGGCGCTGCCCTTCGCAGGTAGTGCTGCGCAGGCCCAGGACGTCAGCCTCAACGCGAATCGCAAGATCTTCCTCGACCCCGGCCACGGAGGCCGCGACCCCGGCGCAGTGGCGAACGGCCTCCTGGAGAAGGACCTGACCCTGGACATCGCAAGGCGCACCAGGGCCATTCTGGACGACCACGGGTACCAGACACGGATGTCCCGCACCTCGGATGTCTACGTGGGGCTCGAGGACCGGGCGGACGCCGCGAACGCCTGGGGGGCGCACGTATTCCTGAGCATCCACATCAACGCCGGGGGCGGGAACGGTTTCGAGAGCCACCGCGAAGTGGACGCGACCGATCACACCCGGAGGTTCAATTCCACTGTGCATCGCAGGACCATCGCCTGGATGCGCCAAACCGCCTCGATCACCGATCGGGGGACGAAGGAAACGAACTACGTTGTGCTCACCCGCGCGAACATGTCCGCGGTGCTCACCGAGAATCTCTTCATCGACAACGCACCCAACGCCCGCCTCCTGAGGTCGCCGAACTTCAGGCAGGACATCGCGATCGGGCACTTCTACGGCGTCGACACCTTCTTCAACTAGCGCGGATGCGGCCCTCACCTGGGCCACGTGCCGCAGTTTCCTGCAATAGCGATGGAAAAGGGCGTGCGGGCAGATGCCCGCACGCCCGCGCTTGCGGCGGCCGGGCCGGTCAGTCGCGGTCGGCGACGCGCAGCAGGCCGGTGAAGTCCGAGGCGGTCAGGTCGAAGACCGGGGAGTCATGGCCGAGCTTCGAGTCCCGAACCTGGAAGCCGGAGTCCGTGTTCCGGGCCTCAACGCAGTTGGTCTGACCGGAGTCACTGCTCCGCGTGCTCTTCCGCCAGGTCTGACGGCACTCAATGCAGTCGGTCTGCCCCGAGTTGCTGCTCCGGGTGCTCTTCCGCCAGCTGGTGTGCTCCACCATCGAGGAACCTTCCAATACCTTGCGAGTTCGATCGCAGGAATCTGCGGGCTTGATCATACAAGGCGAGCTTGTTCTCATCGACCACGTGGCGACTCTGGTCCAGGTTGTCGACGTACACGAAGCTGGGCCCTGCATATGTTTGCTCGTCGGATTCGAACGCTTCGAACGCATAGTTTGCGAAGTGCGGAGGTCGAACGACCCTTACCTCGCACCTGGGGAGCGAGTCCGCCCACTTCAAGCGCTCGACCTGCGCGGACTTCTCTTCAGGATCGAGCATGTCAAGATCAGCGATCGCGCTGGCCGGGATGTAGAACTCCACGCTCGGGGGGATGCTGTCCTTGAATCGGCCGAAGAACCTCCTGGTCCGCCGCTCCTTTCGCTTCCAGTTCTTGACCTTGTTCGCGGGATCCTCCATCGGCCCGGCCAGTACCTTCATGTGATACGGCTCGGTCTGCAGCACAGCCGAAAGCAACAGCGGGTTCCACTTGACATGGACCGGGTAGGTTCGCTCGCCGCTTTCCACGATGTAGAGGTTGCGCTCCTCGAGATCCGATATCAGCTCCGAGTTCTTGAGGAGCTGGTCACTGACATGCAGGATGAACCTCTTGCGGTCCGGTTCGACTTCCGCCTGGTCGCAAAGGAGCGACAGGTTGCCCTTGTCTGGAATGCGGCTCCCGTCCAGCCAGGCTCGGATCGTGGTGGAGCTCTTGCTCATCACCCTTGCGAACTTGTTCGGCGTCCAGCCCGCATCCTGCGAAATGGTGTTGACCTCGGCGGTCAAGTAGGCCCGAGCGAACTTCTGGTACAAGACCGTGCCTGCCATCCAGTGCTCCCTGCGCTGCGTAAATAACGGTTTGTAGCGATGATCGCACGAACCGCCCCAACCGAATTCATCACGACTCGGCCCAATATCGGTGCACCGTAATGGAGGTTGCATTGCGGTGCACCGAAACGGGATACCCATCATGGAGCTCCGTTTCGGAGCGCCGTAACACCATGGGAGACATGGCTATTGACCAGGGAAAACATCGCTTAAGGTGGCTACATCGCGGGTCGTTCCCGGCTCGCGTGCGGTGGGAATGCCGGGGAGTCGCTGCCTCGCAGCAGTAATGCTTGGCTCTTCGTGGGCTCCTCGGCACTGCCACTGTCGGCTATCTGACACTCTCTCCATTGGAGGTCGCGATGTACAACCGAGCCGCGAACCCGAAGCCCGACAACGACCAATCCGCCTCGGACCCGCTGGAGCGGGGCCAGTTCAGCGACGGCCGCCGCGTCTTCGTCGTCCGCGCCTCCAGCACCGACGCACCCGACTCGTTCCAGGTGCACACCAAGGGAAACCAGTCCGATGTCTGCCTGGTCGTCTCCGGCCTCAACTCCGGGAGCCTCCACGCCACCTGGAGCGAGGAGTGGCGCTCCGCAACCCCGGAGTGGCGCGAGTGGGCCAGGAACAACGCGTTCAAGGCCTTCCACACGGTCAACGCCTCAACGGTCCGGTTCTGCCGTGGCTGACACGACCTTCGAGGACCCGCCCGAACCCCAAGGCGAGCACTGCCTGGGCAAGTTCCGGCGGTACCCGGTCGAGTTCTTCGTCATCTTCATGCAGACGCCACCGGGCACGCCCGCCCGATACCGGGTCGACTGCGACGATGGCGTTGGCCCGCACGAGGTCTGCCGCTTCGGCGACGACCCCCAGGCACCCGTGATCTGGCGGGGCGCATGGCAGGGCGACGAGTGGTGCCCCTGGATTCTCAAAAACGCCCGCGAGTTGGTCGCCAATCCCAGCCGCTTCGACTTCTAGACTTACCTCCGAGGCCGGTCGGACAAGGTGGAGTCCGACCGGCCTCACTCCACCCCTACCCGGCCCGCCCGCCCGAGCAAGGACTGACGCAGCGAAAAGGGCGGATCGGCAAGGGTCAGAACGGCCAGTCAGCGTCCCGGCCGCACTCCAAGAGCGCGATCATGGCGAAGGCAGAGTCGTTGAGGCCACCGAACGTGTGCCGCGTCCCGGTGCCGGACGGCGCGTGTCCCTTCGCGTAGCCGGCGAGGTTCCACGTGTACACCATCCGGTCCTTCGGGACCGCCGCCGTCACATCCAGGCGGCCGTGGTCCTTCGCCTGCTCATCGGTGAGGATCACGACTCGGTCGTGGCCGGCGTAGTGCTTGGCGACCGCTCCGGCGGTGTCGGTGCCTCCGCCGAGGAACCAGCCGCCGTCCTTCCACTTGCCGAGGTCCGCCAGGAGCGAACCGCCCCGGGTGAGCTCGAACTGCTTCGTCTTGGGACCGGGCGGGTCGTTGTAGTAGTAATGGGCGCTGGAGAACGACACGAGGTCGGCTGCAGCGCACCGGCGTGCGAGCGCGAGTCCGAACAGGGCCGCGGCGACGTCGCCGAAGCGGAAGCCTTTCGACGCGGTGTCCCATTTGAGGACAGCGCGCTCGTTATACAGGCGCAGGGCCGCGTCGGCGATGCCTCGCTTGACGGCCTTGGGGATCTTCCGGCCGTAGGCGCCGGTCCAGTAGGCGAGGGCTTCGCCGGGTTCGTCGGCGCGCTGCAGTGCGGACGCGACGATCTGCCTGCCACCGGGAATGCCTGCGGCGATGAGTGCCCGTGCGGCCTCGAGCCCGCCGACGAGCGAAGCGGACAGCAGGTGGGCGCCGGTGCGCAGCCACGCGAGGAACCGCGCGGTCCAGTCGGCGTCGGCCACGGCGACCTCGTGGACAAGGTCGACGTAGCGGGAGTCGCGGCCGTCAGCGGACTCGTAGATCGTCTGCTCGCCGACCATGTTCGCGACCGCGAGCAAGAAAAGTTCAGATTCAACCGATCGTGCGTAGCCATTCGCTCCTTCGTGGGTGTAGCCGCTCGGGACGTTCTCCGATTCGATCGGGGGAGGCAACAGCGGCCGTTACTCCGGATCGGTTGAACTTAGCCATGTTTCTCTGTACCTCCTGCTTACATACTTGCGGACGGGGGAGACCTTCGGGTTGTTCAGGTGCTGGTAATTGGGTGTAAGTGAATGACAGTTCGGGCAAAGCAGCCGAACTTGATCCGGGTGGTTCTGGGATCGGTCGCCGGTAATGTGGTCCACGTGGAGAGGAACGCGCCCGCTGACAGGGTTCACGCGGTCCCACCCGCACTCTTCGCAGCGCTGGCCGCGGAGGTAAACAAGAGCTTGCCTTACCCTCCAGTCAGGTTTTCCCTCGCTGGTGGTGCCGCTGACGTCGCCGGAGCGCCATTCTTCAAGCCACCGAGCGAATGACCCGGTGCGCTCGTAGCGATCTTCGTTGAAACACTGCCATGAGCAGTAAACGTTCTGACGACGTCTGCCGAGGCGATCGGTCGATCCACAACGTCGGCAGGGCGGAGTGGGCCTCCTGCGAGATGCGTCGGAGCACTCTCGCGAACATGTCTTGGCTCCGCGCATGACAGTGTTCAAACCACACTGTGGGCAGGTCGGGCGAGGCTTACGGAGCTTCGCTGATCGATCCGATTGAGTGCCCTTGATATGACAAGCGTTGCTGCAGAATCGCCGGTTGCATGTGGTGACGCCACAATGCTCACATGGATGGGGTGGGAACTTGCTCGGCAACTGTAAAGCTCCTTCCGCACCGGGAGGAGCCCGGATAGTGAAGCGCCCGAGATCAAGTCGACGGCGGTGAACACAGATGCTCTGCCAACTGAGCTGCCGAACCGAGGTCCGGGCGGGATTCGAACCCGCGAGTGCGTCTTCAATTCTACGCTACAAGAATGGCTGCGGCCCACCGCATTACGCTGAATGTAGTCGCGACTACACCTTGGATCTTTGACGGGGAGGCTCGCCCAGACCGCGCACTCCACTGCAAAACTTGGTGCCCTCCCGAGTTCACAGCGGCAGCGGGACTTGCAGGGATCGAACCTGCATCATTTACCAAACGAAGTATCCGCAGCCTTCGCACCGGGAGGCGCGGCCCAACCCTAGCGGGTCCGGGACCCCCTGTGCCAGTGGATATCAGCGCTCAGAAGGGCCGAGGTCTGGACGGCGCGGCTCAGGATCCCGCGGCATCCGCCAGGTGCTCGTCGTAGACCTCCGAGTAGACCGATTCGATGTCGTGTCCCGCGTCGATGCATTGCCGGTGGGCCGCAGCGACGGCCAGTTCCCGCTGCTGCAGGTCCTCCAGTTCGGCGAGCTGCTCGGCGTCGAGCACGTCCGCGGCACCGAGTGCTTCCCAGGTGCTGCCGGCATCCACCAGCGCCTGCCCCTGGCTGGCGTAGGCGGACTTGAACGCTTCGGCCTCCTGCTGCAGCGGCAGCCCCATCTCGTCGCGGTCGGCGAAGTCGTATCCCTGCTCGAGCATGCACGCTGACCATGCCTCGGTGACCTCGGTGATTCGCGAGTCGCCGGCGGTCGCCTCCGATGCGTGCATGGTGTACTCGTGGATCGGGGAGTCGTTCGGCAGCACCACGGTCCCGTTCCGGGGGAACCCGAACTCGGCGTACGACTGCTGGAGGCATTCGCGCTCGCGCGTCACGTACTTTTCGCGATCAGCGGCCGGGAGCGCCTCGAGCGCGGTCTGGTACTCCTCGAACTCACCGGCGGCGAACGCCTCGTAGACCATGAAGACGTCGATGGTCGTCGCATGGCCGAACCCGTATTCGGCCCCGAACTGCTCCTCGGTGAGGCCCAGCCATTCGATCATCGACGGAGCCTCGGGAGGCCCCAGGTACTCCAGGTCCTCCTCTGCCATGCACGCCGAGACGAACTCGTTCCGGGCCGCCTCGGTCTCCTCGACCGAAGCGCTGTCGTCGGACGGTTCTGCCATTCGGTCGATGATGGACTCTTCCACCACCGTGGGCTCGCGGTCGGTACTGGCACCGCCGGAGCAGCCGCCGGCGACCAGGACCGCGGCTGCGCCGACGAGCGCCAGGCTCCTGTGTGTCCTCATACGATCGCTTCCTCACGTGGGCGCGGGCGGGCGCAGGTGCGCCCGCCCGCTCGACTTGCGGTCGGTGGCTAGTAGCCCCAGGTGTTGATGTAGTAGCTCGGTCGCGAGGCAGGGCTCGAGTAGATCTGGATCTCGGCGAAGCTGTTGCCGTCCTGGTCGTAGAAGCGGTAGTCGACCCAGGTGTTGCTGGACGCGTAGGCCACGATCGCGTTGTAGCCCTGCTCGTTGTACCGCGCCCGGGCCGAGTAGCCGTCGGTGTACGGGTCGCGGAGCTGGCCGTTGTAGATGTTGTCACCGTCGCAGGTACCGCTCGCCTGGCGTTCCACCGCGACCACGTGGCCGTTGTACGTACGGGTCAGCGTTGCCCCGTCGCCTCGGCCGTAGCAGACGGCCTCGGCCGGTGCGGCGGCGACGGCGAAGGTGGCCACGAAGCCGACCGCCGAAGCGGCCATGACGGCCATGAGCCGCTTCACAGGCGGGAATTTGAATCGTCGCATTTGCGTACCTTTCGATTCAGGGGAACCTGAGTGGGTTTTCGTGGATTGCGGCGCGATGCGAACATCGGTTGCACCGCCAATCTGATTCTTCCCGCTGATGAGATGGACCGCGAGGCAGAACTCCGGCAGGAAGTCGGCAGGAAAGCGGCGAGGTCACTCAGTCGAAATGCCTGGTAGGAGGAGGGTTTAGCGGCTCTTCATGCGATGTCCATATATGAAAGAAATCGATCCCTTTAGGAGGGTGTGCCGCGTCGGAGGAGAGGTCGCTCGACGACGCGCCGCGGTGCGGTCGGGAACCGATCCTGCCGGAATCCCGCCGGTCGCCCGCCTGAAGGAACAGCTTTCCCCCGATTAGTTTTGAAGGACCGTTCCAGACCCCTTGCCTGCCCCCTTTTTCGGGACATCCGATCCCACGAGACCAAAGTCCGAGGTGCACATGCGAGCCGACCCTGCGCGCAACAGTCCGACGTATCGACGCCGAGGTTCCGCCGCAACGGCCCTGATCGCGCTGCTCGCCGCATTCCTCATGGCCGCCTCAGCGGCCTGCTCACTGACGGTCGATGACACCGACATCGTGGGGACGTTCGAAGAACAGGACGGGGAAGCCACGCTCGTACTGCGCTCAGACGGCACGGGCACGCTGAACGGGTTCTACGAGAACTACCCCGAACTGCCGGGCACCTGGGACCGGCATCTCGACGCCATCGACTTCGTCTCCGAGCGGGGCCTCACGACGATCCACATCAGTTCCGCAGACGAAGTCTCGATATCGACGAACCTGCACCAAGGCACCCGGAGCGTCTTCGAGCGTGTCAGCGATGACGCGGAGACGACCGAATCACCGGCCGAGTCCCCATCAGGGGCAGAGGAGGCAGGGGCGCCCTGCACCGAGCTCTCGGCCCTGCTCGACGCTGCAGCGGGGATCCTCTCCGGCATGGAGGCCGACATCGCAAGCGAGGCCCCCGGAGAGCAGATGCAGCTCAGCGCCTCCGACCTCACGCTGTACGGGCTGCAAGTCGAGCCCCTCGTCCCCGCGGACATCGCCGCCCATGCCCGCACACTGGCGGACGTGGGCTCGGCGATCACGGAGGCGATCGAGAACGGCGGCACGCTGACCGAGATCATGTCCCTCTGGATCGTTCCCGAGGTCTTCGACGCCGAGGCAGCCGTGCACGTCTACCACGACGGCGAAGCCGGCTGCGGGCCTTAGCACCGAACCGCCCGCAAGTCAGCAGACGAGCTAAGCGAAGCTGCGGCATGCCTGCTCTATCTCGAAGAGAACCGACTCGGTGTCACCCTCGGCAGGACTGATGCCCTCGTCCTCGAACGCAATGCAGGCCGGCTCGTAGTACCGATAGAGCTCCATGAGGTCACTGATCTGGTACACGCCGTCCGCCTCCTCGAATTCTTGAATGAATGCTTCAGACTGGTCGCCGTCGGTCAGTTTGACGCGGAAGGCGGACGGCAGCGTATCGGCGTCCACCGTGTCCACAAGGTCGGGCTGGTCTGCGAAGGTGTCCTTGAATCGCTCATAGGCGTCCGCCTGGGACTCGAACTCGACCTGCTCGGTCAGCGGATGTTCCTGGAGCGCAGATTCGATCTCCCCCAGGGTGTCATCATCGATGTCGCGATCAAGATAGATGATCACGTGGTGGTCGCCGGGAAATTCGAAGGTCGCGGCCGTTTCCCCGCGAACCAGGAAATACACGAGCACCCCGGCAACTGCCACACCCACGCAAAGGGCCACAATCGCGAGTTTTCGGCCGAGGGGCATCGTCGCAGCAGTACCGGAACTCGTAGACATGTCCACAGGATACTGAGCAGTTGCACTTCCAGGGATCCCGGCGAAGCCCCCCGCCCGCAGGCTCGGCCGCCCTCCACTGAACGGGCCGGGGCTCGGGCCGGGGTTAGGGTTCGGGCATGAGCGCACAGGAATACCTCACCGAACTGTTCTCGCTGGAAGGGCGCGTCGCCGTGGTGACCGGCGGCAGCTCCGGCATCGGCAAGGCCATCGCCGGCGCCTTGGCGCGGGCGGGCGCGCAGGTCGTGATCGTGGCGCGGGGACGGGAGGCGTTGGCCGCCACAGTGACCGAACTGACCGGCCAGGGCTGCGAAGCGGCCTGGGTGAGCGCCGACCTGGGCAGTCGCGAGGGCGTCCGCGCCGCCGGCGAAGCGGCGGCCGAGGTCTACGGCGAACCCGACATCCTCGTCAACTGCGCCGGGATCAACCTCCGCCCGCCGATGGGCGAGATCGACGAAGCGGTCTGGGACGCGACCATGGCCGTGAACCTCGAGGCGCCGTTCCTGCTCGGCCGGCGCTTCGGGCCGGGCATGGCCGGGCGCGGGTTCGGGCGGATCATCCACGTCACCTCGCAGCAGGCGCACCGCGCGTTCGTGCAGAGCGGTGCCTACGGGGTCTCCAAGGGGGCGTTGGAGTCCCTCGCCCGGTCGCAGGCCGAGGCGTGGTCGCCGTACGGGGTCACCGTCAATACGCTGGTGCCGGGTTTCGTGCTGACGCCGCTCAACGAGCGGCTCGCCGCCGATCCGGAGCAGGTGGCGGCGCTGGCGGCCCGCACGATGACCGGGCGCAACGGTCTGGCGGAGGATTTCGCGGGTGCGGCGGTGTTCTTGGCGAGCGGTGCGTCCGCGTACGTGACCGGTCAGGCGGTGTTCGTGGACGGCGGCCTGTCCGTCCATTAGATCCGGTCGGGGCGGCTTCGCGGTAAGCCCGGTCACACCGGGGGTAGTCTGTGCGGACCAGCTGTCACCTTGCGGGCCTTGTGCTCCGAAAGGAACCCCCTATGAGCCGGACCACTGTCACCGCCGCCGTCGTGAATGCGATGCTGCGGCCTTCGTTCAAGGGCCGCAAGCGGCCTCTAGAAACCTGGCAGCGCACTGTCGCCGCCGTCGAGAAGTCGACCGGGTGGTCGACCGCCGGCGACGAGGAGTTCGTCGCCGAGATGGGCTTCCACCTGCAGTGCCTCGCCGAGGAGTCGCTGACGCCGCTCGGCTGGCAGTCGGGCATAGAGGATGCCAAGGCGCGCTTGCAGAACCGCCTGCGCATCCGGCAGCGACTCCTGGAGCACCCGGAGATCGCCGAGGAGAAGATCGTGAACCCGGTGTTCGTCGTGGGCCTGCCGCGCACGGCGACCACGTTGGCGCACAAGATCCTCGCCGCCTCCGATGCGCACCGCGGCCCGCTGATGTGGGAGATGATGCACACCGACATCCCCCAGCACCGGGCCGAGGCCGACAAGACCATCCGGAGCCTGGAGTCCGGGACGCGCATGATGGTGAAGTTCTCGCCGTCGTGGGAGGTCATCCACCCGATGCGGGTGCACTCGCCCGAGGAGTCGATGCTGGTCCTGCCGCACGGCAGGTTCCACCTGTTCCTGCGCGGGGCGCTGCCGAAGTACCGGCAGTGGCTGGACGAGCGGGACTGCACGGCCGACTACCGGTACCTGAAGCGGGCGCTGCAGGTGCTGCAGTACCAGCGCGAGCCGAAGCGATGGATGTTGAAGTACCCGGCGCACCTCAACGAACTCGACGTGATCCGCAAGGTCTTCCCTGACGCGACGTTCGTGTGGACGCACCGCGACCCGACGACGGTCATGGGCTCGGTGTGCTCGCTGATGGAGACGTCGTGGTCGCTGTACCAGCGCCGCCTCGACTTCGAGACGATCGGGAAGGTGGCGCTGAGCCTGCTGGTCGAGTCGATCGAGATGGGTCGGGCGGCGCGCCTGAAGCTCCCGGTCGAGTCCATCGTGGACGTGCCGTACCACCGGCTCAGCTCGGACCCGGTGAACGAGGTGCCGAAGCTGTACAAGTCGATCGACGCCGAGTGGACGGACAAGGACGCGGGCAACCTCGAGAACGTGCTGGCCCGCCCGCAGAGCGACCGCCGCCACGAGTACTCGCTGTCCCGCTACGGCCTGTCGATCCAGGGCGTTGAGGACGCGTTCGGCGACTACACCCGCATGTGCGGCGCCCTGAACACCCGCTGAGCGCTCAATCGAGCACGGCGCGAGGGGCGGGCGGATCCGATGTGGACCCGCCCGCCCCTCGCGTTTCGCAAGCTAGAGCCCGGTCTGGTTCCGGAAGTCCTCTACGGACCCCTGAGCGCCGTCGACGTGGTCCTGCACCTGGCCTTGGGCGCCTTCGACGCCCTCCTGCACCTGGCCCTGCGCGTTCTCCAAACCGTCCTGCGCCTGGCCCTGCAGGTCGCCGGCGGCGCCGCCGACCTGCTCGCCGAGCTGGTCGACCGGTGCGTCCGTGACGCCGCCGATCATCTCCTCGGCCTTCTCCTTGGCGCCGTCTACGGCACCTGAGAACATGTCCTTCAGTTCATTGAACTTGTCCGCAAAACCCATGGTGTACCCCCTTGTTCGCGTTGACCTGTCCAACTATAGGGGTTTGCACCGAAAAACCTAAATCCGGCGACACGGGATGTCACGGCCCGCTCCCGGAGCGGGAGCGGGCCGGTCGAATGCGGTGGCGCTAGCCCATGACCTGCTGCCCGCCGAAGGTCACCACGAGGGTGCCGTCGTCGGCGAAGCTCCAGTCGAGCGCGCCGGCGTAGTCGGCGCAGCGGGAGCCGTTCGCGCCCTCCCAGAACTGGTTCGTGCCGTCGTCGGCGCCGACGATCCGGTCCTCGTCGCCGGAGTCGCAGGAGGTGTTGCCGCTGAAGCGGTGCGAGCCCTCGTCGAAGTTGAAGTTGCGCTCGGCGTTGCCGATGCTCACGTTGTCGGACATGGTGATCGCGCCGGGGTTCGAGTTGTAGGTGAACCCGTGCTTGCCGTTGTCGTACGCGATGCTGCCGGTCACGGTGTGGTCGACGCCGATGTCCTCGCCGCCGAGCTTGTAGCCGTTGCGGTCGCCCGCGCCGGCCTGCGAGCCGTCGGAGAGGGTGCCGTTCTCGTAGGCGAGGGAGTCCTCGATGGTCACCGCGCCGATGGGGCCGGTGTCGCCCTTGGTATAGAGGTCGTACCCGTCGTCGATGTTGTTGTGGGACACCGTGTAGCGGAACACGTTGCCCGGTCCGACGGTGAGCTTCGGGGCGAACCCGTCGGCGTCCTCGCCGTCGGAGTCCACATTGTCGTGGGACTCGACGCTGACGACGAGGTTGTTCGCGGGCCATTCCGCTTCGGGGGCCCCAGCTGTGTACCGGGAGAGCTGGAGGCCCGAGTCGGCGTTGTGGCGCGTGACCACGCGCTCGATGACGTTGTCGCTGCCGCCGAGGAGGATGCCGTTGTCGCCGGCGTGCTCGACGACGATCCCCTGGACGTGCCAGAAGTCGCCGCCGATGGCGAGGCCGCGGTTCGCCGAGTTCTCTTCCTGCGCGGAGAAGTTCATGACGGGGGTCTCGCCCGGGTAGGCGAAGAGCTCGGTGCGATCGCTCGCGGTGCCGTCGTTGCCCGGCTCGATGGCAACCGTTTCCGAATGTTCGTAGGTGCCGCCGCGCATGAAGATCGTGCCGCCCGGCTCGACCTTGGCGATGGCGGCCGTAATGGTGGTCGGATCCGCCTCGGTCCCGGCCGCGCTTTCGGCGCCGTCCGGCGCGACGTAGATCGCGCCCTCCTGCACCGGGCTGGTCGGGTATGCGTTCGCAGTGGTCATGGCGACCATTGTGGTCGCCGCGGCCACGAGGCCGCTCACGCCGACCACGACCGCAGTCTTGGTTCGTGTCCTGGACATGTGGTGTTCGCTCCTTCAAGCGCTCGCTCGGATGGGGGCGTCGCGTCCGCGCCCGCCAGGGGGCGGACCGCTTCGCCTGCGCTTCTGCGCTTCGCCGCCGCGTCGTTACGCAGTGTTGATATGCGAAGAAAACGCGATTTGTCCACCGAGCTTAGGCAAGGGGTTGCCACATGTCAATGTTTCGATGCGCTGTTTCGATGCGATTGATTTGGCGGGGTTCAGTCGCCGTCGAGGTCGGTGCGCTGGCGCACGACGCTGAGCTCGTCGCCGTCCCACGCCATCTCGTAGAACTTGCCGCGCGCCCCGGCGAAGGGGCGGTGGAGGACGAGCATGAGCTCACCGGTGAAGGCCGTGAACAGCATGCCGTGGCCGGAGTCGCCGCGGACCAGCGGTTCCCGCTGCTCCCAAGGGCCTTCGAGGCGGCCGGAGCGCGACACCGCCCAGGTCTGGACGTAGTCGCCGTCCACGCCGCCCGCGGTGAGCCGGTTCTTCTCGTACGTCGACCACAGGCAGACGAGCGCCCCACCGGGGGCGCGGACCAGCTGCGGGCCGTCGGTGACGTACGGCGCGAGCTGGTGCGGGACCCCGGCCGGAATGTCGCGGGTGATCCAAGGGGCGTCGGAACCCTTGAACAGCATCACCGCGTCGCCGGACACCGCGTCCAGCTCATCGGTCAACGGGAACGCCTCGATCGTGCCGTCGATGCGCTGGAGCCATTCGTTCGCGTAGACCATCCACGGACGGCCGTCGTCGTCGGCGAAGAGCGTCCCGTCGAGGGTCATCAGCTCCGCCGGCAGGATCGGCGCGTCGGGCTTGAGCATCCGGAACGGGCCGGTGAGCGAGTCCGCAACCGCGACGATCGTCGAACGGCGGTAGTTCGGGACCTGGAACGGCGTGCCGAACTCCCCCGGCTCCGGCACCGGCAGCACGGCGTCGGTGTCGTGCAGCGTCGTGAACAGGTACCAGCGGCCGTTCCAGCGGTGCACCTCCGGAGCCCACGCGCCGTGCACCGCCCAGGGCGCGGCCTCCTCGGCGACGCGGAAGACCGGCACGGGCTCGGCCCACTCGCGCAGGTTCGGCGACCGGTACACCATGGTGCCCACCCCCGCATCGGAGAGCGGCCCGGTCGCACCCGAAGTGAAGCCCTGGTTGGCCGTGTACAGGTGGTACAGGCCGGACTCGGCGTCGGCGACCACGTACGGGTCGTGCAGCGGCATCTCGGGCAGGCGCAGCGGGAAGGCGGACGGCAGCGGCTCGCTCATGTCGAAAACGCTATCAGGCGGCTCCGAATGCGCTGGACATGACGGCCACTCGTGTCGTACGCTGCGGCGGCATTCGCAGGCGAACGAACTTTGGAGATGATTTTTTGAAGGTCCAGGCGCACGCGGCCGGCTCCGACCGGCCGCTACACGAAACCGTCAACGAATCATCGAAAGCAAAGGACCACAGTGGATCTCCCACTTTCATTCGTCATCGCCGAGGGCAACGACCGCATCCACAACCCCGTCGATAGCCGCAAGCTGGCCGACCTGGGCGAGGCACTGCGCCTCACCCCCGGCTCGCGCCTGCTCGACCTCGCGAGCGGGTCGGGCGAGATGCTCTGCACCTGGGCCCGCGACTTTGGGCTCCGCGGCACCGGCGTCGACATCAGCACCGCGTTCACCGCGAGCGCGAAGGCCCGCGCCGCCGAACTCGGCGTCGCCGACCGCTGCGAGTTCGTGCACGGCGACGCCGCCGGGTACGTCGCGAGCGAACCGGTCGACATCGCCGCCTGCATCGGCGCCACCTGGATCGGCGGCGGCACCGCCGGCACGGTCGCGCTCCTCGAGCAGAGCCTCCGGCCGGGCGGCCTGATGCTCATCGGCGAGTGCTACTGGCGCCAGGACCCGCCCGACGAGGCCACGGTCAAGGGCTGCTACATCGAGAGCAGAGCGAGCCTCTTCTCGCTCGCCGGCCTCATCGACCACTTCGACGAGCTCGGCTACGACGTCGTCGAGATGGTCCTGGCCGACCCGGACAGCTGGGACCGGTACGCGGCCCCGCACTGGCTGAACATCCGCACCTGGCTCGACGAGCACCCGGGCCACGAGCTCGCCGACGAGATGCGGCACAAGCTGCAGGTGGATCGCGTGAACCATGTTCGCTACCAGCGCGACTACCTCGGCTGGGGCATCTTCGCCCTCATGAAGCGCTAGACGCCTGACGCGGGCCCGGCATCGAGGTGCCGGGCCCGCCCTCCACCGCGCAGGGATAGGGTCGGGCAGATCGCCACACCCAGCGAGCGGAAGGGCCACATGCCCCACATCGATCTCTCCCTCGGCAGCGTCTCCTATGAGGACACCGGGTCGGGCCCGGCAGTCCTGCTCCTCCACGGGCTCGTGCAGAACGCCACGGTCTGGCGCGCCGTCGCCGCCGACCTGGCCGCCGACCACCGCGTCATCACCCCGACCCTCCCCTACGGCAGCCACACGATCCCGCTGCAGCCGGACACCGACCTCACGCCGCTCAGCACCGCGCACCTCATCGGCGAGTTCGCCGACGCCCTCGGCCTCCCGCCCGACACGGTCTTCGTCGAGAACGACGCCGGGCGACTCCAGCAGCTCGCCGCCGAACGCCCCGACCGCGTGGGCCGCATGGTCATCGCCGGATGCGAGGCCTTCGACAACTACCCGCCCAAGGGAGGCGGCACCATGATGGCCGCCGCCGCGAAGATCCCCGGCGGCATCCGCCTCCTCGCCCTGGCGCTCACCCCGCGGCCGCTGCGCCGCATCCCCGGGACCGGCTTCGCCGTCATGTCGGCGAAAGGCGTGCCGCACGAGCTCACCGACGGCTGGCTCGCGCCGCTGCGCACCGACAGCGCCGTCCGCGCCGACCTCGTCAAATACCTCCGGGGCACCCGCAAGACCGAGATGCTCGAAGCCGCAGGAAAACTCGCGGACTTCCCGAATCCCACCCTCGTCGTGTGGGGCCGGCAGGACAAGATGATGCCGCCCGAGCACGGCCGCCGCCTCGCCGCACTCATCCCGGGCGCCGAACTCCTGGAACTCGACGACTGCGGGACCCTCATCCCGGTCGACCGGCCGCAGGCGCTCGCCGCCGCCGTACGGAAGTTCGCCGCCGCGCATTCGGCCTGAACGCGAAACGCCGCCCCCGGCCGAGACGGCGGGGGCGGCGTCATGTCGCGGCTAGCCGAGAGCGGCTAGCCGATGTTCGCCTCGGCGAGCCAGTCCTTCGCGATGGTCTCGGCCGGCAGCTCCTCGTTCACGCTGCGGGAGTTCATGGCGAGCAGGTCCTCCGGGGTCATCGCCGCGCTCACGGCGTTGATGACGGCCGCCGCCTCGTCGTTCACGTTGTCGCTCGCGAGCGGCACGACGTGCGAGGCGAGGAACAGGCCCTTGGTGTCCTGCAACGACACCAGGTCGTTCGCTGCGATCGACGGGTCGGCGGTGTAGATGATGGCGAGCTGGATGTCGCCGTCGTTGAGCGCCTGCACCGTGAGCGGGCCGCCGCCGTCCTCGATCGGCGTGAAGCCGACCTCGACGCCGTACGTGTCGAGCAGGCCCTGCGGGCCGTTCGGGCGGTTCTCCGCCTCCGAGTTCGCGCCCATGGTCATGGGCACCGTGACGTTCGCCAGATCGTCCACTGTGGCAAGCGACCATTCGTCGGCGAACGCCTGCGTCACCGTGTACGAGTCCTGGTCCGTCGCGGGCGACTGGTCCAGCACCCGCAGGCCGTCAGGGGTGGACTCCGCCAGCGCGGCGTACACGTCCTCGCTCAGCCGCGCCTCAGTGTCGGGCACCCAGTACTGCAGCAGCGGGCCGGTGTACTCAGGGAAGAGGTCGATCGAGCCGCCCTCGATCTCCGGCAGGTAGGCCTCGCGCTGGCCGATGCGGAACTGGCGTTCCACCGTGAAGCCCGCGTCCTCGAGGGACTGGGCGTAGACCTCGGCGATGATCTCGCTGGAGTAGTAGTCCTGCGAGCCGATCACGATCGTGTCGCCGTCCGACTCGCCGCTGGAGAGCGGGTCCCCGGACGAGCAGGCCGCGGCGGTCAGGACGGCCGCGAGCGCGGCCGCGCCCAGGGCTTTGGTGCGGGTGTTCATACACGTTCCTTCTCTTGGGGACTTTCGGGAGCGCGCACCGCGTCCTCGGTTCGGGCGGGCGCGGCGATGCGCTTGGCCGCCGACCGTTGCGCGGCGGCGAGGAGGAGTTCGAGCAGGAGGGCCAGGGCGGCGACGAGGAGCGCTCCGGCGAGCATCTCGGCGTAGTCGCGGGATTTGAGGCCGGAGAAGAGGTAGCGGCCGAGGCCGAAGTCGGCGGTGTAGGCGGCGAGGGTGGCGGTGGCGACGACCTGGAGGGTGGCCGCGCGCAGGCCGCCGATGATCACCGGTGCGGCGAGCGGGATCTCGACTTGGCGGATGACCTGCTCGGGGCTCATGCCGATGGCCTTGGCGGCGCCGGTGACGGCAGGGTCGACGTTCTGGACCCCCGCATATGCGCCCGCGAGGACGGACGGGATCGCCAGCACGATGAGCGCGATGAGCGGCGCTTTGAGGCCGATGCCGAGGGCGAGGCCGAGGAGGGTGAGGAGGCCGAGGGTGGGGATCGCGCGGGCGGCGCCGGCGATCGCGCCGACGAGCCCGGCCCCTCTGCGGGTGTGTCCGATGAGGATGCCAGCGGGCAGGGCGAGGATCGCGGCGGCGGTGACCGCGGCGAACGTGATGGCGAGGTGCTGGAGGACGCGGGTGGGCACGCCGCCCGGGCCGGTCCAGTTCGCGGGGTCGGCGAGCCAGGCGAGTGCGTCGAGGAAGAGGTTCATGTCGTCTTCTCCTGCGGGAGCAGGCGTTCGCGGCGGGTGGCGGCCCACGGGGTGAGGATGCGGCCGGCGGTGACGAGGACGGCGTCGAAGAGGAGGGCGAGGAGCATGGTGGCGATGACGCCGGTGGCGACTTCCCCGGGAATGCCGCGCTGGAAGCCGTCCGTGAGGAGCGTGCCGAGGCTGGGCACGCCGATGAGGGCGCCGATGGTCACGAGGCTGACCGTGGAGACGGCGACGACGCGGACGCCCGCCAGCAGCACCGGGACGGCGAGCGGGAGGTCGACCCGCCAGAACACGCTGCGGGGCGAGTGGCCTACGGCGACAGCGGCTTCGCGGACGCGGGGGTCCACCGAGCCGAACGCGTCCGCGGCGGTGCGCACGAGCAGGGCCAGGCCGTAGACGGTGAGGGCGATGACCATGGTCGCGGGCGAGCGCAGCGGGACGCCGAAGATCACGGGGATGATGATGAGCAGCGGCAGGGCCGGAATCGCGTAGAGGAGGCTGGCCGCGCCGAGGAGCGGGCCGCCGAGGCGGGGGCGCTGCTGCGCGAGGCGTCCGATGGGGACGGCGAGCAGGACGCTGAGCAGGACCGCGGGGGCGCTGAGCAGCAGGTGGTCGCGGGTGAGCTCGAGGACCTGCGGCCAGTTCAGCATGAGCCAGTTCAAGGCGCGAGCACCCCCACGGGCCGCCCCGCAGCGTCGACGGCGATGGTGCGGCCGTCCACCTCGGTGATGTGGAGTTCGCGTTCGGCGCGGTCGGCGCCCACGAAGTCGCGCACGAAGTCGTCGGCGGGCGCGCCGAGGATCTCGGCGGGCGTGCCGCGCTGGGCGATGACGCCGCCCTCGCGGAGGACCACGACCTCGTCGCCGAGGAGGAAGGCCTCGTCGATGTCGTGGGTGACGAAGACGATGGTCTTGTGGAGCTCGGACTGGAGCCGCAGCAGCTCGTCCTGGAGCTCGCGGCGCATGATCGGGTCGACGGCGCCGAAGGGCTCGTCCATGAGCAGGATGTTCGGGTCGGCGGCGAGGGCGCGGGCGACGCCCACGCGCTGCTGCTGGCCGCCGGAGAGCTGGCCGGGGTAGCGGCGGCCCACCTTGGGGTCGAGGCCGACGCGTTCGAGGAGTTCGCTTGCGGCCGTTCGGGCCTGGCGCTTGGGGACGCCGTTGAGGACCGGCACGGTGGCGATGTTGTCGATGACGCTGCGGTGCGGGAGGAGGCCGCCGTGCTGGAGCACGTAGCCGATGGAGCGGCGCAGGGCGACGGGGTCGCGCCCGCGGACGTCCTCGTCGTCGATGAGCACGCGGCCCGAGGTGGGCTCGACCATGCGGTTGACGGTGCGCAGGAGCGTGGACTTGCCCGATCCGGAGGAGCCGACCAGCACCGTGGTGGTGTGGGAGGGGATCACCAGCGAGAAGTCGGCGACGGCCGCTGGATGGCCCGGGTAGGTCTTGGACACCGTTTCGAACTCGATCACAGCGGCTTCCCTGAATGATATGGGCAGAGCGGTCACGCACAGTCTATACAACGAACCGTTGCGCAGATTCGTACTCGCAATCGAGGCGACAGTCCTCAGTGCCTGGTCGATGCCTACCGAATCCCCAGGTCACAGCCGGGTGTCCGAGGTGATCGAGTCCTTTCTGGAGGGTATGGCGGCGAGACTGCGGTCATAACGCTTCGCGGTCCTAGGACCAGCGGCGTACCCGCGCCCACGCCCCTGGTCCGATGGCGGCGCGCCCCTGCGCCCCTACCGTTGGGCGGGCCAGGGACCGGACCCAGGTCCCGGCGGACCGAAAGGGCACTCCATGACCATCCTGATCACCGGCGCGACCGGGAACGTCGGCCGGCACCTCGTCCAGCTCCTGCACGCCGGGGGCCACCCCGTACGCGCCCTGACCCGCGACCCCGCCGCGGCGGACCTCCCTGCGGGCGTGGACGTGCGGGCCGGGGACTTCACCGACCTCGCGAGCCTCGAAGCCGCCCTCGAATGCGTCACCGCGCTCCACCTCCTCACCACGTTCGGGCCCGGGAACACCACGATCCCGAACAGCCGCGACCTCGTCGCCGCCGCCGTCAAAGCCGGCGTGCAGCGCGTGACCCTCCTCTGGAACGGCTACGCGGGGCCCGTGGAGGAGGCCGTGGAGGACTCCGAGCTCCAGTACACGCACCTGCGGCCCGGCGAGTTCATGTCGAACGCGCTCACCTGGGCCGAGACGATCCGCACCGAAGGCGTCGTGCGCGAGGCCTACGGCGAGATCGGCCACTCCCCCGTCGACGTGCGCGACATCGCCGACGTCGCCGCCCTCGCCCTCACCGAGGACGGCCACGCCGGGCAGGCCTACATCCTCACCGGCCCCGAGGTGCTCACCGCGCCGCAGCAGGTCGCGGCCATCGCCGACGCGATCGGCCGGGACGTGCGGTACGAGGCCGAAGACCGCGAGGGCGCGAAAGCACGCATGCGCGCCATGGGCATCGAGGAGCAGGCCATCGACTACGTGCTCGACTGGCGGGCCGCCCCGCCCGAGTTCGCCAGCAAGGTCTTCACCACCGTCGCCGACGTCACCGGCCGGCCCGCGCGGACCTTCGCCGCCTGGGCGCGCGACCACGCCGACTCCTTCCGCTAGCCAGGTCGCCCCGGGCCGGGCCCGGCCCGGGGCTGATCCGCAGGTCACACCGCGCGCCGGATTACCCCGGTCGAGGGCCGGGAACCCGCTCCGCGCGGTATCGTCCACCGGTCGGACCGGACCGCTGGCGCCCGGTCCCCGGGAAGGAGTGACCGTCGTCGTGACCGCCCGATTCGACGCGAGGCCGCCGGAGTCCGGCCCGGAACCCGCGCCCGCCGCCACTCCGCGCAACACGCTGCGGCTCGCCCTCGCCGTGGGCGCGCTCGGCGTCGTCTTCGGCGACATCGGCACCAGCCCGATCTACGCCCTCCAGACCCTCTTCAACCCCGCCGACCCCCACCCCGTGCCGATCAACGACAACAACGTCTACGGGCTGGTCTCCCTCATCTTCTGGTCCATGATGATCGTCGTGACGATCTTCTACGTCATGCTCGCGATGCGCGCCGACAACGACGGCGAAGGCGGCATCATGGCCCTCATCACCCTCATCCGCCGCCACGGCACCCGCCGCGACCGCAGGACCATGCTCGTCCTCGCCGCCCTCGGCATCTTCGGCGCCGCGCTCTTCCTCGGCGACAGCATGATCACCCCCGCGATCTCCGTGCTCTCCGCCGTCGAGGGCCTCAAGGTGATCGACCCGAGCTTCGACGTCTGGGTCATCCCCATCACCGCCGTGATCATCGTCCTGCTCTTCGGCTTCCAGCGCAAAGGCACCGCCGCCATCGGCCGCCTCTTCGGGCCGGTCATGATCGGCTGGTTCCTCACCCTCGCCGTCCTCGGCATCGGCGGCATCGCCGGCCACCCCGAGATCCTCCGCGCCCTCTCCCCCGTCTACGCCGCCGAGTTCCTCACCGACCACTTCCACATCGGGTTCTTCGCCCTCGCCGCCGTCGTCCTCACCTTCACCGGCGCCGAAGCGCTCTACGCCGACATGGGCCACTTCGGACGCAAGAACATCACCGCCGGCTGGATCTTCCTCGTCTTCCCCGCGCTCCTGCTCAACTACATGGGGCAGGGCGCGATGATCCTCGAGAGCCCCGCCAACGTCAGCGGCCCGTTCTTCCTCCTCGCCCCCGAATGGGGCCGCATCCCGCTCACCGTGCTCGCCACCGCCGCGACCGTGATCGCCTCCCAGGCCGTGATCACCGGCGCGTACTCCGTCGCCTCCCAGGCCTCGAAACTCGGGTACCTGCCGCGCCTGCGCATCGCGCACACCTCCGAGCACGAGATCGGCCAGATCTACGTGCCCTGGATCAACTGGATGCTCTTGGTCTCCGTGCTCACCCTCGTGTTCGCGTTCCGCAGCTCCGCCGCACTCGCGTACGCGTACGGCATGGCCGTCATCGGCACGATCACCATCGTCACCCTGCTGTACTGCTACGTCGCCCGCAGCCAGTGGCGCGCCCCGCGCTGGCTCGTCTTCACCGGCGGCGGCCTCATGCTCGCGTTCGACCTGCTGTTCCTGGCCGCCAACTCGACGAAGCTCGTGCACGGCGCGTGGCTGCCGCTCGTCATCGGCATCACCGCGTTCACCGTGATGGTCACCTGGCAGCGCGGCCGCGAGCTCGTCACCGCCGAACGCACCCGCCGCGAAGGCCCCCTTGCCGACTTCCTCGCCCGGCTCCAGCAGGGCGAACCCAAGGTCGCCCAGGTGCCCGGGACCGCCGTGTTCCTCAACCGCGGCACCGTGAGCGCGCCGCTCGCCATGCGCGCCAACATGGAACGCAACCACGTGCGCCACGCGACGATCGTGGTCATGTCCGTCGAGACCGAGCCCGTGCCGCGCATTCCCGACGCCGAACGCGTGGTCGTGCGGTACCTCGGCCCGGCCGACGAAGGCATCGTCCACGTCACCGCCCGGTTCGGCTACATGGAGCCGCAGGACGTGCCCGCCGCGCTCCGCCTCGCCAAGGGCCGGGCCCCCGGCCGCGGCCTGAAACTGCGCGACACCACGTACTTCCTCTCCACGATCCAGCTGCGCTGCGGCCCTGCGGCGACCATGGCCGCGTGGCGCAAGCGCCTGTTCATCGCCACCGCCCACATGACCGCCGACGCCGCCGACCACTTCAAGCTGCCGCGCGAGCGGACCGTCATCATGGGCTCCCAGATCGAGGTCTGACAGGTCGCCGGGCATGCGAAACGGCCCGCGGGAACCCCGCGGGCCGTTCGCTTCGCCTTACGCCCGAGCGGCCTGGAGGCCCTCGGTGATCGAGGGCGCGATCGGGGTCGTCGGACGCCCGATGAGCTTCGCGAGGTCGCCGGTCTGCACGGCCAGCACGCCGCGCGAGATGCCCTCGTCGATGCCCACGACGATCGCCGCGACCGGGTCGGGCAGGCCCACGCCGACCAGGATCTCGCGGTGGGTGCCGGCCGGTACCCGGTTGACCGGCAGCTCGGAGCCGAGCTGGCGCGACGCCTCGGCGGCGAACTCCTCGAAGGTCCAGGCTTCGTCGCCGCTGAGCTCGTACGCCCGGTTCTCGTGGCCGTCGGCGGTGAGCACGGCGACGGCGGCGGCCGCGTAGTCCGCGCGCGCGGCGCTGGCGACCTTGGCGCCCTCGGCCGAGCTGGTCAGGACGCCGCCTCCGGCGATGGACGTACCCAAAGCCTCGGTGTAGACCTCGTGGTAGAAGCCGTTGCGCAGCAGCACGTACGGCAGGCCCGAGTCGATCAGGTACCGCTCGGTGATCTGGTGCTCGCGGGCGAGCTCCATGTCGGCGGCCGGGCCGCCGAGGATGCTGGTGTAGCCCAGCAGCGCGACGTTCGCGTCCTTGGCCGCGTCGATGACCGCCTTGTGCTGCGGCACCCGCTGGCCGACCTCGCTGCCCGAGATGAGCAGGACCTTCTCGCCCTCGCGGAAGGCGTCGGCGAGCGTGGCCGGGTCGCTGTAGTCGGCGACGCGGACCTCGACGCCGAGCTCGCCGAAGCGGGCGGCCTTGGCGGCGTCGCGCACGACGACGGCGATCTGCTCCACGGGGACCTCATTGAGGAGGCCTTCGACGACGAGGCGGCCGAGTTGGCCGGTTGCACCGGTGACGACGATCATTTTGTTGCTCCTTCAAGTATCGATTGGGTCTACCATTGCACTTACCAAATGAAAGCACAATCAGATCGAAAGTACTGTAGCCGAGGTAACATCACGCCATGACCACCCGTCCCGACGAAGCCGTGCCCGACTTCGAGGTGCTCGCGAAAGGCTGCGTCTCCCGCACCACCCTCGACCATCTGACCGGACGCTGGGGCACGCTCATTCTCATCGCCCTCCACGAGGACCCGAAGCGGTTCAGCGAGATCCGTCGCGCCATCGAGGGCATCAACGAGAAGGCCCTCGCCCAGAGCCTGCGCCAACTCGAGCGCGACGGCTTCGTGGACCGCCTCGCCTCGGACGGCTACCCGTCCCGCGTCGAATACCGCCTCACGGCCTCCGGCAGCCGGATGGCGGCCGGCCTCAGCACCCTCGTGGAACTCCTCTACGACGAGATGCCGCAGGTCCTCATCGCGCAGGCCGCGTACGACGCCCGCGGCGCCCGGACGCCCTGAGGGCATCGTCCTGAAAACGCCCTGAAACCCCCAGAAACCGCAGGTGAGGGCCTGAACGGGCCTAAACTCGGGCCATGGGCTTGCGGGTCTCGGACTCGATCCGACTCCAACCGGGCACGGCGATCCCGCTGTGGGTCCGGCTGCTGCCGCTCGCGGCCCTGGGCGCGGCAGCCGTGTTCCAACTCTTCACGCCCGACCCCCTCCACGCCGGGATCGCGATGACGCTCGTCCCCGTGCTCGCCGCCTTCGTGCTCGGACCGCTGTGGACGGCGGTCATCGCCCTGCTCGCCCTCGCGGTGGTCGCCGCTCCACTGCCGGTCCCGCAGCTGTTCGACCGCGACGACCTCGGCATGGCCGCCATCGTGTTCGCCACGGCCATCGGCATCTCATGGGTCCGGCGGCGCTACGAGGCCGGACTGGTGACGATGCTCAGCGTGTCCCAGGCCGCGCAGGAGACGATCCTGCCGGACCTCTCCAAGCGGGTCGGCGACTTCGCGTGCACCGGGCTCTACCACTCGGCGCAGCGGGGAGCGCTGATCGGCGGCGACCTGTTCGACGTGCGGCCCAGCCCGTTCGGGACGCGGCTGATCCTCGGCGACGTGCAGGGGCACGGGCTCGGGGCGGTCAGCACCGCCGCGATGCTGCTGTCGGTGTTCCACGAGGCGATCCTGGACGAGGAGGAGCTGGCCGGGATCGCGTGGCGGCTGGAGCGGCGCATCCTGGACGACGCGGCGCACGGATACGTGCCGGAGCTGTTCGCCTCGGTGCTGCTGGCGGAGTTCCCGGCGGACGCCGAGGAGGTGCGCCTGCTGTCGTGCGGGCATCCGCAGCCGCTCATCCTGCGCACCGACCGGGTCGAGGTGCTCGACCTCAAGCCCGCGCCGGTGCTGGGGCTGCGGCTGATGGAGCAGACGCGGCCGGGGGCGGCGACCTGTGTGGCGTTCGGGCCCGACGACACCCTGCTGGCCTATTCGGACGGACTGGTCGAGGCGCGCGACGCGGACGGGAACTTCTATCCCCTGGCAGAGCACCTGAACGGGTTGGTGACGCCGGCCTCGCCGGGGAGACTGGTCGAGTTCGTGTGGGAGGACGCGGCCCGCTTCGCGGAGAGGATGGACGACGACGTGAGCATCCTGGCGGTCAAGCGGGTGCCGAAAGAAGCGGAAGGCACGCCGCCGGCGTAGCGATCGGGACCGGCGGGAGGGCACGCCGCCGGTGCAGCAGCTCGGGGCGGGCGCTAAAGGTGAACGGAGCGTCCCGGCAAATCGGACATCGATGGGCCCCCGGTATCAACCCTGACGTATGGGTGCGACATTTTCGATGCGGTGGAGCGATTCCAGGTCAGGGTTTTTCAATCCGTTAGACAAAGGGTGTTCACAAGCGTTCGATTTTGTGCAATATTCAAGTCACTCGATTGCACCCCCTTTGAAGGAGACAACGATGTCATCTCCCCGACCGAGGCGCAGGCGCCCACTGGCCGCGGCCGGTGCGGTAGGCCTCGCCGCCGTGCTCACCGCCTCCGCCCTGCCGCTCCTCACCGCGGGCGCCAGCGCCCAGGAGTCCGAGGCGGCCGATGTGCGCGTCACGCTCGACCCCTCCTACCGCGGCCAGGAGTTCGAAGGCTGGGGCACCAGCCTCGTCTGGTTCGCCAACGCCACGGGCGGCTACCCGGACGAGATCCGGGACCAGCTGGTGGACATGGTCTTCGGCGACGAGGGCCTGAACCTCAACATCGCCAGGTACAACATCGGCGGCGGCAACGCCCCGAACATCGACAACGAGTACCTGCGCGGCGGCGCCTCCGCCGTCCCCGGCTGGTGGGCCGCCCCCGAGGGGACCACCCACGAGGACAAGGACTGGTGGGACCCCGAGAACCCCGAGCACTGGAACTGGGACGCCGACGCGAATCAGCGCTGGTGGATCGACCAGATCAAGGAGGACGTCACCCACTGGGAGGCCTTCTCCAACTCGCCGCCGTACTTCCAGACCGTCTCCGGTTACGTCTCGGGCGGGTTCGACTCGAACGCCGACCAGATCCGCACCGACTCGGTCGACGAGTTCGCGACCTACCTGACCGAGGTCATGGAGCACGTCGAGGCCGAGCACGGCATCGAGTTCGACACCGTCGACCCGCTCAACGAGCCGAACACGAACTACTGGGGCACCCAGCTCGGCACGGACGGCGTGCAGCCGACCGGCGGCGGCCAGGAGGGCGCGCACGCCGGGCCCGAGCTGCAGCAGCTGGTCATCAACGCGCTCGCCGGGCAGCTCTCGGAGTCCGAACTGGACACCGTGATCTCCGCGATGGACGAGACCAACCCGGGCCGGTTCACCACGAACTGGAACGCGTACACCGAGGAGTCCCGGGCGAACGTCGAGCAGATGAACGTCCACACCTACGGCACCGGCGGGCGCACCGGAGTGCGCGACCTCGCCAAGGGCAGCGACAAGCCGCTGTGGATGAGCGAGGTCGGCGGCGCCTGGACCAACGGCCAGGACTACGTCTCCATGGAGAACGGCCTGGGCATGGCCACCCGCATCACCGACGACCTGCGCGAGCTGGAGCCGTCGGCGTGGGTGCTGTGGCAGCCGATCGAGGACAAGAACCTCGGCCACAGCTGGGGCTCGATCCAGCTGCCGTTCGACTGCACGGCCGAGGACACCCTCGAGACCTGCAAGATCGAGACGAACACGAAGTACCACACGATCCGGAACTTCACGCACTACATCGAGCCGGGCGACTTCATCATCGGCACCGACGACACTGCGACCACCGCGGCCGTCAAGGCCGACGGCAAGGGCGCGAGCGTGGTCTACACGAACAACGCCGAAGGCGCGGTCTCGGTGACGCTCGACCTGTCCAAGTTCGACTCGGTCAAGCGCTGGGCCACGGTGACCCCGGTGGTCACCAGCGCCGACGGTGCGCTCGTCGAGGGCGAGCCGGTGCGGGTGCGCGGCGACGCCGCCCAACTCACTGTCCCGGGCAAGTCCGTGACCACGTTCATCGTCGAGGGCGTCTCGGGCGTCGAGGACGACGCGGCCATGGTGCAGGACGACCACGTGTACCGGTTCGACGGCGTGCAGAGCGGCAAGTCGCTCGCGCCCTCCGAGGACGGCACGGGCATCGTGCTCAAGACCGACGACGCGTCCAGTGCCGCGCAGCTGTGGGAGGTCGAGCAGCTGACCGACGGCTACTCGAACCGCGAGCTGTACTCGATCGTGAACGCCGCCACCGGAACCCGCCTGGCGGTGTCCGATGAGGGCCTGGCGGTGCTCGAGGAGGCCGAGGACGATGCGTCCGAGGTGGCGCAGTGGTACCTGTCGACGACGGGCGACGGCACGTACGTGCCGGTGAACCGGGCCACGGGCCTGGTGCTCGACGTGTGGGGCGAGGCGACGGCGGACGGTTCGCCGGTGCAGACGTACACGCCGACCGCGGCGAGCAACCAGCGCTGGGCGGTGACCGATGAGACGGTGCTCGAAGCGGCGCAGATCCAGGCGTACACGGTGCCGGGCTTCGTGCCGGAGCTCCCGGCGGCAGTGCCGGGCGTGTACCGGGACGGCGAGCGCGGGGCGCTGCCGGTGACGTGGAAGATGCCGAACGAGTCCAAGTGGGACAAGGCGGGCACGGTCACGGTGAAGGGCACGGCGACGGACCCGCTCGGGAACACGTTCCGCGCCAAGGCGGTCGTCAGCGTCGACACGTTCAGCGAGACGGCTCCGGCTTCGGCGAAGACGTACCCGGGCTTCACGCCCGACCTGCCGGGCACGGTGATCGCCTTGGGCGACAGGGGCACCGAGGCTTCGGTGCCGGTGGTGTGGGAGGAGGCGCCCGAAGGGGCGTTCGACGACTACGGCACGGTCACCCTGGAGGGCACCGCGACGCTGATCGACGGGACGGAGCTCCCGGCGCTCATCGAGGTCGAGGTGACCGACCCGATCGAGGTCAACGTGGCCCTGAACGACGGTGTGACGACCTCGGCGACGTACACGGAGCCGGGCTATTCGACTGAGGCCCTGCGCAACGGGAACCTGACGGACAAGGGCTGGTCGAACTGGAAGTCGGGCGCGTTCAACACCGAGGAGACCATCACGGTCACGCTGCCGGAGGTGCGCGACGTGACTCGCGTCGTGTCGCACTTCTGGAGCGACGGCGGTCGCAACAGCTACGCCGACACGCTCCAGGTGCAGTACCTGGACGCGGAGGGCAACTGGCAGAACGCGGGCGGCGTCGTGGACGTGCCGACCGGTGAGGCGCCGATCATCGACGTGGAGGTGAACGCCGAGGCCTCGGCGGTCCGCGTCGCCATGACCGCCGGGTCCGGCGGCACGGTCGGCTGGATCATCCTCAGCGAGATCGAGGTGTACGCGAAGGCCCCGGCCGTCTAAGACGGGGAACGGATCCGCTCGAAGCGGAGGAAGGCCCTTGCCGCCATTCGGCGGCGAGGGCCTTCGGTGTGTTCGGGCGCCGAGCGGGCGGGGCGCGGGACCGGCGCTCCTGCTAATCTTCGGGCGCTTTGCGGAAGGGCGGCACATGGACTCTTGGGTGGCGATCGACTTCGAGACCGCGAACGGCAGCAGGGCGAGCGCCTGCTCGGTGGCGGTGGCCCGGGTCAAGGGCGAGGAGGTCGTCGACCGGTTCGCGACCCTCATCCGGCCCCCGGCCGGGCACGGCCGGTTCGAGTACCGCAACACCCAGATCCACGGCATCCAGGCCTCCGATGTGGTCGGCGCGCCCGGCTGGCGCCAGGTGTGGTCGCGGCTGGACGAGTTCGTCGGGGACGACCCGCTGGTGGCGCACAACGCCTCGTTCGACACCTCGGTCATCCGGGCCGCCAACAGCGCGGCCGGCATTCCCTGGCCCGCGATGCGCTACGCCTGCACCATGGTCATCGCCAAGCAGACCTGGCCGATGCCCTCGTACCGGCTGCCCGACGTGGCCGCCGCCGCGGGTGTGAACCTCGCCCGCCACCACGAGGCGGCCTCGGACACGCTCGCCGCGGCGGGCATCCTCGTCGCACAGCAGCGCGCGCACGGCGTCGACTCGATCGAAGGGCTCATGAAGTCGGCCCGGGTCTCCTGGGGACGGATCTACGACGGCGGCTACGACACCTGCCGCCGCAAGTGACCGCGTCCGGATGCACGTTCAGGTCCGAGAGGCGTCCCGCGGCGTGAGCGGGTAGCCCTCCGCGTGCAGCCGGCGGGTCCGCTCCACGTCGATGCTGGTCCGCGGCAGCTCCCCGCCCGGGCCGAGGCCGCCGCCGAGCACCACCGCGGCGATCAGGAGCGGCAGCAGGATGGTGCGCACCAGCATCGCCCACGGGCCTTTGGCGCCGATCCGGCCGCCGTCGCGGGTCCGCACCAGCCGGGTCCCGGTGCACACGGCGCCGAGCGCGCGGCCGTTCCGGTACCAGAGGCCGTACACGAGCGGCACGGCGAACAGCAGGACGAGCGCGATGATCACAGCTCCCCCGGCGGAGATCTGCTGCGCCTCCGGCCGGGACTGGTCGGCGACCACGAAGACGATGAAGGCGACCGCGAAACCGAGCACGAACACCACGAAGTCGATCAGCCAGGTGAACATCAGCGCCCATCCGCCTGCGGGGACATAAGGCGTGCCGTTGCCGAACGTCTGGATCTTCGGTGCTGCCATGGCAGGCAGACTAGCGCCAGAAGGCGAGCGCCGCCGCCACGGTCCATGCCACGTGACCTGCAACGTGATCGCCGCCGAGTGGTCCAGTGCGGCAATCCCGCCGCTATCCCGCCGGTGTTCCGCCTCGCAAACCGCCCGGACCGGATGCATAGTGACCCTGACGGCGGACCACGCAGACGGGACCGCCCAACCGACCCCCTATGGAGGACACCGTAACCATGGCATTCACCGTGGCACGAGCTTTCAAGTCCCGCAGAGCACTGGCGGCGGCCACCGCCATCGCGGCGGTCGCGGCGACCACCGTGCTCACGACTCAGTTCGCCTCGGCCACCGAGACCAGCCCTGCAACTGCCCAGGCCTGCACGCTGGAGACCCTCCCGATCCCCGCGGACCTCTTCCAGTCCGCCAAGGTCACCGGTATGAGCCGCGACGGCTCGGTCATCGCCTACCAGGCCGAGCCGTTCGACTACAGCGACCCTGCGACCGGTTCCGTCCACCAGCCGCTGCTGTACGCCGACGGCGAGGTCACCGAGGTGCCGATGCCCGGCGAATGGCAGGAGATCGCGGACGTCAACTCCAAGGGCGTCGGCGTCGGGTTCGCGTTCGTCAACGACGTCCCGCGGCCGTACGTCTGGCGCGACGGCGCACTCACCCGCCTGCTCGGCGGCCGAGGGTACGCATACGGCATCAACGAGCGGGGCGACATCGCCGGCGAGTCCAACAATCCGAACACGGGCCTGCCGAGCCCGACCGTCTGGCGGGCGGGCGCCACCAACCCGACCAGGCTGGCGCTGCCGACGAACGCCATCTGGGGCACCGCCACCGCGATCGCCAACGACGGCCGGGTCATCGGGCACGTCACCCTCGACGGTGACACCAGCGGCGACACCAAGCCTTACATCTGGTCTGCCGACGGCACCGTCAAGAAGCTGCCGATGCCCCCCGGCGTGAAACTCGCCGACGCCGACGCGTACCCCATGGAGATCAACGGCGACTGGGTCTCGGGCGCCCTCGAGGCCCCCGGCATCGACGCGCCCGGCATCCGCTGGAACCTGAAGACGGGGACCGTCGAGATGACCGACCTCGGCTGGTACGAGGAAACCGTGGCGGTCGCCCCCGACGGGACCGTCGTGGGCCACGTCTGGAACACCCCGACCGCGGCCTACCAGGCGACCGACGGCACCGTCGTCGAGCTGCCCGGACTGATCGACCCGGCCCGCAACCTCAACTACGACAACGCCGAAGCCATCAGCGCCGACGGCACCCTGATCGCGGGCTGGGCCGTCTCCGGCTACGAGAACGGCAGGGAGATGCACCAGGCGGTCACCTGGACCTGCGCTTAACCCTCGAAGCAGTGCCCGCCCGGCCATGCGCCGGGCGGGCATTTGCGTCCGGAGGCTCCGGCGGGTCGGCGGGTCGGCGGGTCGGCGGGTCGGCGGGTCGGCGGGTCGGCGGGTCGGCGGGTCGGCGGGTCGGCGGGTCGGCGGGTCGGCGGGTCGGCGGTAGAAGCGTGCCCCGGCAGCAGGTCGATGCGGTCGGGACCCGGCGTGCTCGCTCGTGCTCAGCGCTGCCGGACCTGATCCATCCGCTCGGCGACCACCGTGGCCTCGGGCACGCCGCACTCCGCGTACGCCTCAGCGGCCCAACGCAGATGGCGCAGTTCTCCGGCAGTGTCGCGGCGCTGGGCTGCGGCATCGGCAAGGCCGTGGTGCGCCCGCCCCAGTTCGTAGGTGTCCTCATAGGAGGTGGCGAGGGCCGCGGCGTGTTCGTGTTCGGCGACCGCCGCATCGAGCCGGTCCGAGGCGGCGAGCGCGCGGCCGAGGTCGTTGCGGGCGGTGCGCTCCAGCGACGGGTCGGCGAGCCGCACCGCGTCCTCGACCGCCCGTTCGAGCCGGGTCGCGGCCTCGCCCGCCCGGTCCGCGCGGAGCAGGTCGACGCCCAGTTCGATGAGGGTCGCGGTCACGTCGGCCGTGGCCCCATCGCCGCGGTACGCCCGGAGGCAGGCAGTGTGCATGTCCGCGGCTTTGGCCGGGTCGCCGAGTTCGCGTACGAGCACGCCGCGGAAGACCTCGATGCGGATCCGGTTGTGCTCGTCGCCGGCGTCCAGCCGCCGCTCGGCCGCAGCGAGGCGGCGTTCGGTCGCCGCGAAGCGCCCGAGCCGCAGCATCGGGACGACCATGTTCGTGCTGATGAGCGCCGCCGCCGCGGCGTCCCCCGCCGCTTCCGCCTGCGCGAGTGCCGCTTCGTGCACCTCGATCGACTCCTCGAACCGGCCGGACCGGCGGTAGAGGATGCCGATGTTGGCCAAAGTCAGTGCGGCATCGCCGAACTCACCGAGGTCGCGCTTGAGGGCGACGGAGCGGTGGAGGTAGTCGATCGCCTCCCGGTGGCGGCCGGCCGCGACGAGCTGGCGTCCCGCGTCGCCGAGGGTGAAGGCCTCTTTGCGGGTGTCGCCGGTGCGGTGGGCGATGTCGAGGGCGATGCGGTTGACCGCGGTGTGCGGGCTGTCGCGCATGCGCCCGCCGAGGTCGGTGTCGGGGTCGTGGACGAAGAACGCGTTGAAGGCCGTGGCGAGGTGCCAGGCCTCGTCGAGCCGGTCGGCGCGGGCCGCGGCGACCACGGCGGCTTCGAGGTTGCCGCGTTCGGTCTGGAACCACGAGAGTGCGGCGGGCTGGTCCGCGAAGCCGGGGAGGCCCTTGTCGTGGGCGGCGGCGCCTTCGGTGAACCGGCGCTTGTTCGGGTGGAGCCGGGCGGCCGCGTGGTAGGCGAAGTGGAGGTAGACGCCGAGCATCCGCTGAAGGGCCTCGTCGAGGTCGGCCTTGGCCTCTTCGAGCGCGGCGAGGCGGGTCGCGAAGCGGCGCACCAGGTCGTGCAGGCGGTAGCGTCCGGACGACCGGGTCTCGGCGAGGTGGACGTCGACCAGCGCTTCGAGCATGGCCGTGGCCTGCTCGGGGTCGCCGCCGCACAGCGCGGCGGCGGCGTGGGCGTCCACGTCGTCACCGGGGACGAGGCCGAGGCGCCGCAGCAGGCGGCGGTGGTCGGGGTCGAGTTCCAGGTAGGAGGCGCGCAGGGCGGCGGCGACGCCGCGGTGGCCCATGTCGAGTTCGTCGAGGAGCCGGTCCTCGTCGGCGAGGCGGTCCAGCAGGTCCTCGGCCTGCCACAGTGGACGGCTGTGCAGGCGGGCGGCGGCGAGACCCATCGCCAGCGGGAGCCGCCCGCAGCGTTCGGCGATCGCGACGGCCTCGTCCGTGGTGATCCGGTCGGCGAGGGCGGCGCCGATCATCGCCACGGCCTCGCGCATCGGCGGCGGCTCCAGCGGCACCGGGTGCGCGCTTGCCACAGAGGACAGGTCGCGGCGGCTCGTGGCCAGCACGAGGCTCGTGGAGGTGCCCGGGAGCAGCGCCTCGACCTGGTCGGCGCTCACTGCGTTGTCGAGCACGAGGAGCACGCGGCGGTCGGCGAGGGCGCTGCGGTAGCGGGCGGTGAGCTCGTCCATGTCGTCGGGCAGCGCCCGCTCGGCGACGTCGAGGCCGCGCACCACGCGGGCGAGCACCGACCGCAGGCCCGGGCGGGGTCCGGCGGCCTGGCTGAAGCCGTGGAGGTCGATGAACAGCTGCCCGTCGGGGTAGCGGGGCGCGAGGGTGTGGGCGGCCCGCACCGCCAGGGAGGTCTTGCCGACGCCGGCCATGCCGTACACGGCGACAACGGCGGCGCCGTTGTCGACCGCGGCAGTGATCGCGTCCAGGTGGTCACCGCGGCCGGCAAACGCCCTGAGCGCCCTCGGCAGTTCGCGGGGCACCACCGTGAGGGGGTCCCTCACGCGGGTCAGCAGTGCCTGCTCGTGCCCGGCCAGACCCAGTGCCTGCGCGAGCAGCCGTACGGTCTTCGGTTGCGGCCGTACCTTTCCCGATTCGATGTCGCGGATGGTGCGGGTGCCGACGCCCGATTTGAGGGCGAGCTCCTCCTGGGTCATCATCGCCCCCTGCCGGAGCAGCCGGAGACTGCTGTGGTCGTCGGACACGTGATCGGGCATATCGCCATGATAGGTCCGAACAGCGGGCGGGCGATGCAGGCGGCGTGCGCCCGCGCTGCGGCGGGCGGCGGCCCTCAGTGCGTTCCCGCCGCTTTCCCGCCGGTCTTCCGCCTCGTCAATCGCACTTCACGGACGCAGACTGGGTCTCGGCGCCGCCGCAGCCCGGACTCGGGAGTCGCCGAGTCCGCCGCGAGCCGGCCCGTTCCGATCCTCCCGACGAAAGGCCACACTGTGCCCATCCGCAGACTCGCGCTCGTTCCCTTCGCCGTCATGGCCGTGGGCCTCTCCGCCTGCAGCATCATCACCGGGGAGACGGACCAGGACCCGTCGTCCGAGGAGCCGGCGGAGGCGCCGGCGACGGTCGAGAGCGCCACGCCCACGGAGGCGCCCTCCGCTTCGCCTTCCGAATCTATCGACCTGAGCCTGATGGTCGAGGCCGAGAAGGTCGCCACGGCCGCCGAGGACGCGCTGGAGCCCGTGATCGGATCGCGGCCCGACATCGACTGCGGCGAACTCGACCACCACGTCTACGTGGACCGGGAGATCTACTGCACGCTGAACGACCCGGCGAACGGCGACGAGTACGAGGTCAAGATGACCGTGACCGGCATCGAAGGCGACACCTTCAACTTCGACATCGAAGTGGCGGACACGCCGAAGTAGCGCCGAAGAAGCCGGGGCGACCGGGGAAGACCCCGACCGCCCCGTTCGGCTGATCGCCTACGCGCCGATGACGTCCGAGAGCGCCGTGAGCTCGTCCGACTCGTCGCGGGTGAGCTCCAGTTCGGCCGAGGCGAGGAGCGGGCCGAGCTGGTCGACCGTGCGCGCGCCCGCGATCGGCGCGGCGATGCCGGGCCGGGTGCGCGTCCACGCCAGCGCGACCGAGGCGATCGCGACGCCGCGGGCCTGGGCGATCCGGTCGAGCTTCTCGATGATCGCGAGGCCGGACGGGTTGAGGTGCTTGGCGGCCGCGTCGCCGCGGACGCTCTGCTTGAGGTCGGCCTCGGTGCGGTACTTGCCGGTGAGGAAGCCGGACGCGAGCGCGTGGTACGGGAGGCCGCTGATGCCTTCGGCCACGGCGATGTCGCGCAGGCCGGGCTCGAAGGTGCTGCGGCTGACGAGGCTGTACTTGGGCTGCAAGGCGACCGGCCGGGCCGCGCCGATCCGCTCGGTGATGTCGAGCCATTCGCGGACCCGCTCGGGGCTGTAGTTGGAGACCGCGATGTGGCGGATCTTGCCGGCGGTGACGAGGTCGTTGAAGGCCGAGACGGTCTCTTCGAGCGGCGTGTCGTGGTCGTCGAAGTGGGCGTAGTAGATGTCGATGGCTTCGACGCCGAGGCGTTTGAGGGAGGCTTCGGCGGCGGCCCTGACGTTGGGTCCGGCCAGGCCTTTGAACTGGGGGTGCTGGGAGACCTTGGTGGCGACGAGCAGGTGCTTGTGGCGGTTCTTGGCGAGCCAGGTGCCGATGACGGTCTCGGATTCGCCGCCGGAGTTGCCCGGGGCCCAGGCCGAGTAGGAGTCGGCGGTGTCGATGAGGTTGCCGCCGGCGGCGGTGAACGCGTCGAGGACGGCGTGCGCCTCGGCCTCCTCGGTGTTCCACCCGAAGGTGTTGGTGCCCAGGACGATGGGGTGGATCTCAATGTCGGTCCTGCCGAGCTTGGCCATGTCGAACCTCCGTGCTGTCTGTGCTTCCCGGGACGCGTGGCGTCCTGCTGCCGTTGTGCTCCGACGGCAATCGTGCCACGCGTCCCGGGGGCCGTACCCGCGTTCGCGAACGATCGTCTGGAAATCCGGGAGTGGTTTAGACCTGTCCGGTGGGCATGACGGTGAGTTCGGGGATGTTGACGCGGGCGGGCTGCTGCGCCAGGAAGGCCACTGCCTCGGCGATGTCGGCGGACTCCAGCACCTCGTAGGCCGCGCGCTCGGCGTCGAGCCAGGCGAGGGCGGCCTCGTCGGTGACGTGGTCCCCCAGTTCGGTCATCACGATGCCCGGCTGGATGGCGGCGACGCGCACCCGCTGGGGGCTGAGCTCGGCGCGCAGGTTGCGGGTGGCGTGGGAGACGAACGCCTTCGATCCGGTGTAGACGGCGAAGTTCTGGAAGACGCCGGTCGCCGCGATCGAGGAGGTGTTGATCAGGTCGGCGACGCCCTTGTCCGCGGCGGCCTTGATCAGTTGCGGGGTGAAGGCGCCGATGGCGTTCATCAGGCCGGTGATGTTCAGGTCGATCTGGCGCTGCCACAGGTCGAAGCGCGGCTCGTTGACGGGCGAGGGCAGCATGACGCCGGCGTTGTTGAACAGCAGGTCGGCGGTGCCGAGTTCGGTGGCGACGCGTTCGGCGGCGGCTTTGAGGGCGTCGGCGTCGGTGACGTCGACGGGGAGGGCGAGCGCGGTGCCGCCGCGCTGCTCGATGCGTGCGGCGAGGGCGTTGAGGCGGTCGGCGCGGCGGGCCAGGAGGGCTACTGTCGCGCCGCGGTCGGCGAGGAGTTCGGCGGTGGCCTCGCCGATGCCGCTGGAGGCTCCGGTGATGACGGCGACGCGGTTCGCGAGCGGCAGAGTAGTGTTCACAGTGGACATGTCATTCCTTCGGTGTGCTTGGCGTTCAGGACGGTTGATTCGTCCTGCGATCAACTACAGCACCGGTCGGGCCCGGAAACCCGTGCTAAAAAGTCCCTCTCGTGACTGGCCCCGCCAGTACCACCCTCGGCACTGAAAGCCGTCCGCACCGCGAGCATGATTGAGGGCATGGACCGACGCGCTGAGATCTCGGACTTCCTCCGCACCAGGCGGGCCCGCGTGAGCCCGCAGGACGCGGGCCTGGCCGACGACGGGCGCGTCCGGCGCGTCCCCGGGCTGCGCCGCGACGAGGTGGCGCGGCTGGCGAACATGAGCGTCGAGTACTACACCCGCCTGGAGCAGGGCCGGGCCGCGAACCCCTCGCCGGAGGTCCTGGAGGCGCTGGCGGAGGCGCTGCGGCTCGACCAGGCCGAGCGCGACCACCTCGTTGACCTGGCCGGTCGCCGGAAACCGCGCAGGCGCGGGCCGATCGCGGCGCAGCGGGTGCGGCCGGGGCTGCTGCTGACCTTGCAGAGCCTGGAGTCGGTGCCGGCGTTCATCATCGGCAGGCGCATGGACGTGCTCGCCGCGAACCGCCTGGCGAAGGCCGTGATCGCCGATTTCGACGCGATGCCCGCGAAGCAGCGGAACATGGCCCGGTGGAGCCTGCTCGCGCCGGAGGCGAGGGAGCTGGTGCTGGACTGGGAGACCATGGCCCGCGACAACGTGGCGGTGCTGCGATACGAGGCCGGGAGGCACCCCGAGGACCGGCAGCTCGCGGATCTCGTGGGCGAGCTGACCCTCGGCTGCCCCGAGTTCAGCACCTGGTGGAACGACCACGAGGTGCTGCGGCGCACGCACGGGACCAAGCGCTACGCGCACCCGCTGGTCGGCGAGCTGGAGTTCGCCTACGAGGCCTTCGCGCTCCCCGACGACCCCGACCAGTCGCTGTGCGTCTACAACGTCGAGCCCGGCTCGAAGAGCGCTGAGGCGCTGCGCCTGCTCGACAGCTGGACCGCCCCGGCCATGCAGCGTCCCTGACCTGGCGGTTCGATCCCAGATCCAACTTTAAGCAACGAATGGTTGCGCGTACTCGCCGATTGCGGTAGCGTTATGTGCAACCAAACATTGCGAAAGGTGGCGATCATGGAATTCGGATCGATCGAGCGGGAGATCCGCATCGAGGCCTCGCCCGAGGTGGTCTTCGACGTGGTGAGCAGTCCCGCGCACCTCAAGGAGTGGTGGTCCGACGAGGCGGAGTTCGGCTCCGACGGCGAGGGCCGCATCGGCTTCAGACAGGGCGACGCCGACATCGACTGGCAGCGGGTCACCGTGGTCGACGCGATGCCGCCGCGGCACTTCTCGTTCCGGTGGACCCACGCCGAAGGCGAGGCGGCCGCCCGCGGCAACTCCTACCTCGTCGTCTTCGAACTCGAGCCCGCCGGCACCGGCACGCTCCTGAAGATGACCGAGACCGGCTTCCGCGAACGCGGCTGGGCCGAGGCCAAGGTCGCGGCCGAGCACGCCGACCACGTGAGCGGCTGGGACTACTTCCTGCCGCGCCTGGTGCCGTACGCGGAGAAGGTCGGGGCCGGGCGATGAGCACCGCGGTCGACGACGACCTCTGGTCGGCGATCGGCGACCCGACCCGCCGCCGGATGCTCGACCTGCTGCTCAGCGCGGGCACCGGCACGGCCACCAGCCTGAGCGAGCACCTGCCGGTCACCCGGCAGGCCGTCGCCAAGCACCTCGCCGTCCTCGACCGCGTCGGCCTCGTGCACGCCGCGACCGCCGGACGCGAGAAGCACTTCCGCGTGGACGAGACCCAGCTGGCGCGCGCCGTCGCCCAGCTCGAAGAGGTCGGGTCCTCCTGGGACTCCCGGCTCCAGCGCATCAAGCGCCTCGCCGAGACCATCGAGAAGCAGAAGCAAGAGACACCGAACGATCAGTAGAAGGAGAAGGACATGGTCGACATCCTGCACCGCATCGGCGCCGAGCACACGACGCCCGAGCAGGCCTACGAAGCACTCACCACACTGGACGGGCTGGCCGGCTGGTGGACCGAGCAGACCACCGGCGGCACCGAGGTCGGCGGCGTGATCTCGTTCCGGTTCAAGGACGACGGGTTCGACATGCGGGTCGTCGAGCTCGTGCCGGGCGAACGCGTCCTCTGGGAGGTCGTGGGCGGCCCCGACGAGTGGATCGGCACGAAGGTCCGCTTCGAGATCCGCCGCGACGGCGACTACACGCTCGTGCTGTTCAAGCACGAAGGGTGGGCCGAGCCGATCGAGTTCATGCACCACTGCAGCACCAAGTGGGGCGTGTTCATGATGAGCCTCAAGCGGCTCCTGGAGTCCGGCAAGGGCGAGCCCTACCCGCACGACGTGCACATCGACAACTGGGGCTAGAACGCAGCGGCGTCGGGGAGGGCTGCGGCCCTCCCCGCTCCTTGCTACCCGTGAGTAACCGACCGGTAGCGGTGGATGACGGATTTGCCCCTACTGGATATGATTCGCGACCATGAGGACCATCTTCGAGGTGTTGACCTGGGGCCGTGAGGGAACCAGGGTCGACGGCCAGCTCACCAGCCGCCTCGGGCGCGGCACCCGGTTCCCGCGCGGGGCCGAGTTCGGGCTGCAGCTGCTCATGGACGCCTGGTTCCAGGGCTTCGGCACGATGGCCCTCGACCTGAGCACCGCCAAGGAGTTCGAGGAGTGCTTCGAACTCTTCCTCGGCAAGCAGGTCTGGACCGACGACGAGGGCCACCTCCTCGACCCGGCCACCAAGGAGCCCGTGCAGCCCAGAGTGAAAGCGGCCGAGCACTACGCCGGCCGCCTCGACGGCTCCGACCGCAGCGCCGACGGGTACCACTGCCTCGTCCTCAAACCGCAGGGCGACGAGTTCCTGCGCCGCGCCGCCGCGATCATCGCGTCCTTCACGATCGAGAGCGAACCCGGCGGCGAGAAGGCCCGCTTCACCATCGAGGCCGCCGACCCGCGGTATGTGGCCCACATGGAGCAGCACCTCTACTTCCAGACCGCCTTCAACGGCCGCCTCCCCGGCTGACCGGGCCCCTCATCGGCGGGCGGTCACCAGGCGGGCGTGCGGGCGGTGGTGCCATTCGCCCGCCGGGGCCTTCGCGAGGAACGCCGCGCGGAGGCGGTCCATGAAGGCGTCGCCCCTCGAGATCGCCAGGGCGCGAAGCGGACCGGAGCGGGCGCTCGCATCGAAGTACGCGGCGGCGCTCGCGTGCGACATCGGGAAGGCCGGCAGCTCGTCCCGTTCCAGGGTCGCGCCGTGGTCCGTCACGGCCGCGGCGAGCTCGTCCTCCCAGCGCGAGTCGTCGAACGCCGGGAGGCTCGCCCGCACCACCTCGGCGGCCAGCGCGAACGGGCCCTCGGTCTCGGTGGTGTCGGGCCAGAAGACGATCGAGAGGCGCCCGCCCGGGCGCAGCGCGTCGAGCCAGGAGCGGACGGCCGCCAGGGGATCGGGGATCTGCTGGAGGCCGAAGACGGACACGACCGCGGCGCACCGGCCGGACCAGTGCGGGTCCAGCGTCTGGGCGTCGCCCACGATCGCCTTGACGAGCGGGCGGTCCGCCGCGCGCTCGCGGGCGAGGTCGATCATGCCCGGGGAGAGGTCGATGCCGGCGATCTCGCGGCCGGGGCAGCGCTCGATGAGCAGGTCGAGCTCGGGGAAGGTCCCGCAGCAGGGCACGAGGACCGGGCCCTCCGGGAGGTCCGCGTCGATGGCGGCCGAGACCGCTTGCGCGACCCAGGGCGCGAAGCGCGGGACGAAGTACTCCTCGTACCCGGCGGCGGCCTCGTCCCAGGCGCGGGCGAGCCGGGCGAGGCGTTCGGCGTTGTCCGACATAGTCATCGAGCGTACCGGCCGCGCAGCAGCGCCGGGCCCGCCCTGGTTCGGGCTATTCGATGAGGAGCACGGTCTTGCCGCGGGCTTTGCCCGCCATCAAGCGCGCCAGGGCGTCCGCGGCCTCCTCGAGCGGGACTGCGAAGTCGATGCGCAGCCGCAGCTGCCCCAGCTCGACCGCCTCGGCGAGGGACTTGAGCGTCGCCGGCCGGGCGTTCGCGTAGAGGTTCGCGCCGCGCAGGCCGAGCGTGGCGAGCACTTCGTCGTCGACCGCGCCGTTGGAGGAGACGATCACCCCGTTCGGCTTGAGCAGCGCCGCGATCGGCTCGATCTCGCCGGGACCGGAGATGAGGTCCACGATGGCGTCGATCCCGTCGGGGTGGGCGCGGCGCACCTGGTCGGCAGCAGGCCCCTGAGTGAAGTCGACGGTCTCGGCCGCGCCGAGCTCGCGCAGGTACCCCGCGGTGTCGGGGTCGGTGGTGCCGATGACCCGCACGCCTTGCGCGGCGGCGAGCTGCACGGCCGCCTGGCCGACACCGCCCGAAGCGCCGTTGACGAGCAGCGTGCAGCCGGGGCCGATCCCGGTGCCCTCCACGAAGTCGTGCGCCGCGGCGCCCGCGGTCGGCAGTGCGGCGGCGGTGTCGAACGGGAGCCCCGCGGGCATCCGGGCGAGCTTGGCGGCCTTGGCGACCGCGTACTCGGCGTAGGAGCCGCGACCGTGCTGCACGTCCATGAACTGGCCGAAGACCCGCTCGCCGGGCGCGAAGTCCGCGCCTTCGCCGACCCGCTCCACCGTGCCGGCGCCGTCCGACCCGAGCACGAGCGGGAAGACGTGCTCGACCGAACCCCGCATCGCGCCTTCGACCACCTTCCAGTCGAAGGGGTTCACCCCGGCCGCGGCGAGGCGCACGAGCACTTCGCCGGGGCCCGGTTCGGGAACGGGAAGCTCGACCAGCCTCGGCTCGGTATCGAAATCGGTGACTACGACGGCACGCATGGACATCCCTTCGGTTCGGCCCGAAACCGCACCGGCCACCGGCGCGGTCCAGGCGGTTCAGGTTTGCGCGCGGGGCCTCGTACACCGCATCTCAGGTACTCTGCTCCCTGGCTCTACACAATAGAGTCCCGCGCCCTGCCCATAGGCCGCAAACCCCGCAAACCCGATCCTGCCCGGAGGAGTTCCCCATGCGCCCATGGATGAACCGCGCCGTGCGCCGCGGGCGCATTCACGGCCGCCTCATGCTGGTCCTCATCGCGGTCGCCGTCCTCGCCTCCGCCGCCGCGATCTGGCAGTTCAGCGCGCTCCGCGACGACCACGACCCCGACCTCGCCCGGTTCGACGACGAGACGACCACCACCGAGGACGCCGCGCCCGTCGCCGAGACCCCTGCGAGCAGCGCCCCGGCGCCGGCCTCCCCCACCGTCTCGGCCTCGCCCTCCGAAGCGGCGTCGAGCAGCGCGGCCGCGAGCGAACCGGCGGCGACCACGGAAGCGGTCCTCAGCGGCCCGCAGTGCACGGCCTCGCTGACGCTCGACAACGAGTGGGACGAGTCGGTCTCGGTCACCGTGACCATCGCCAACACCGGCACCGACCCGGTCGACGGGTGGGAGGTCCTGATCGGGATCGAGCACCTGAGCGTGACCGCGACCTGGGGGCTCGCCCACATCGAGGGCGAGCGCTACGGCGACATCCTGCTCAACGCGGCCCTCGACGCGGGCGACAGCGTCGACGCGAGCTTCCAGGCCGACGTGCAGGGGCGCTACGAGATCCCGGCGACGGTGCCCTGCACGCCGGTCTGATCGTTCATCCGATGTGGATGGTCGCGCGGTGGTGGACCGGGAAGTTCACCGAGTTCGCGATGAAGCAGTCCTTGTTCGCGTCGTGGTGGAGCTCCAGCGCGCGGTCGGCCTTCTGCGGGTCGGCGATCGTCACGACCGGGGCGAGTGTCACCTCGGCGAAGCGCCCACCGTGCCCGTCCTCGACCATGGTGCCGGTCGCGGTGTCCTCGTAGGCGGTGACGACGAGGCGCTCGCGGGCGCACAGCGACAGGTACGTGAGCATGTGGCAGTCGGCGAGGCTCGCCACCAGCAGCTCCTCGGGGTTCCAGCGCTCGGGCTGGCCGCGGAACGCAGGGTCGGCGCTGGCCTGGATCACGGGCTTGCCGGCGGCGGCGAGGTCGTGGTCGCGCCCGTAGGCGCGGTAGTTCGCGGTGCCTTCGCCGGTGTTGCCGGTCCAGCGCATCGTGATCTCGTAGTGGTGCTCGCGGCCGCTCATGGCGGGCTCCTTCCGGTGCGGGGTCGGGGGCGTGGCCGAAATCGTAACCGAGGCGCCAGCAGCACGGTCTCGCCTTCGGGGAGCCGCGGCCACCAGTGGTGGTAGCGGGAGTAGGCGTCGGGGTCGCGGTCGGCGAGGAACGCAGTGAGCGCTGCGGCTTCGGCGGCGAGCCCGGTCCAGTCGTCGCCGGTGAGGGGCCGGAACGCGGTCGCCTCGATGCCGGCGGGGGTGGTGCGCCAGACGCCGGCGGCGCGGCCGTCGACGAGGATCATCGGGAGGACGTCGCCGTTGCTGCGGATCACGGTGGTGCGGAGGTCGGCGGGGATGGTGCGGCTGCGGTCGTGGTGGGCGAGGAAGACGTTGTCCCACATGGCCATCAGGCGCGGCGGCGCGGGGGTCTCGGGGTCGGGAATCGCGGCTTCGGGGAGGTCGTAGAGCACGTCCCCGGCATGCCCGGTGCCGTTCGGTCCGGTGTGTTCGTTGAGGCGGTCGCCGAGGGCTTTGACGGCCTGCTTGACCCTGGCGCGCTGGACCATCGCGAACTGGGCGATGTCGGGGATCGAGGCGGGGCCGAACCCGGCGAGGTAGCGCAGGATGAGGCCCGCGAGGGCGGTGTCGGCGGCGTCCCGGTCGCCGAGGGCGGGTCGGTCGGGTGGGGCGAGGTAGGCGACCTTCTCGTTGAACTGCCAGGGGCCGCCGAGCGGGACGCGCAGGAGCGGCGCGTACTGGCGGATGCCGGGCCAGGCGGCCTTCGCGGTGTCGGGGCCGAGCCGTTCGGCGAGCAGTGCTTCGCAGTCGCGGGCCGTGCGGGGCTCGGTGGCGAAGGCGAGGAGGTCGGCGGCGTGCCGGGCGGCCTCGGCCGCGGTGATGCCGGCTTCGACGATACGGCTGCCGAGTTTCGCGGCGTAGAGGGACGGTTCGGTGGCTTCGCGGAACGGCCGGTAGTCGGCGGCGGCGACGGCGTGCAGGGTCATGCGGACGGGGTTGCCGCGCACGAGGTCGTACGCGGTGAAGGCGACGTCGAGGTCGGCCGGGTCGAAATCCGCGACGCGGTTCCACAGTCCGATGTAGGGGGACGCGGGCGACTGGGCCTGGACGGCGACGGCGGCGCGGACGGCGTCCACGACGCGGTCCGGCTTGCGGCGCAGGAGGGACTGCCGGTCGAGGGTGGCGCGGTTGAGGTGGTCGGCGGTGAGCTGCATGGCCGTTAGCGTCGCAGGTGGCCGCGGGAAGGCCGCACGGGCGTCCCGGCACGGTTCGGCCCCGGCCGCTCGTGCGGCCGGGGCGGTGGGACTCGCAAGGTGCGTGGGCGCGTCGGGGCCGGTTCCTGGTGGGCCGGCCCCGGCGCCTCCGCGGGGATCAGGCTTTCTCGAGGAAGGCGACGCAGGAGTCGAGCAGCATCTGGCTGCCCTCCTTGGCCATGTCGTGCTCCTCCTTGCTGGCGCAGTGCTGCGAGATGGTGAGGCGGGTGCGGTCCCCGCCGAGGTCGACCAGGTCGAGGCGCATGACCTCTTCGCCGCCGCCGGGGGTGTCCATGCCCATCACGAGCAGTTCGTTCTCCACGACCTCGATGTAGCGGCCGGTGATCGGGAACTCCTGGCCGTCGGGGGTGACGACGGTGGAGGTGTAGCGGCCGTTCGGGGTCGGGTCGATCGAGACCGAGCCCGGCTTCGAGTAGCTCCACACCTCGTAGGGGGCGTCTTCGGTCCAGGCGGCCCAGACGGCGCCGATGGGGGCGGCGGCTTCGGCGGTGAGGGTGTAGGAGTTGGCGTTCTCGTCGGTGCTCATGTCGGGGTTCTCCTCAGTCGGTGTCGTTCGGTGTATGCCCGTAGAGACGCCGCTGCCGCGCCGGATTCATCGCCGCCGCGAAGAATAATTCCCGCGGCCGGGGCCGGAGCGCCTCAGGGGCCGTGCGCCCGAAGCGAACTCCGTGCACGCGGGGACTCGGCGGCGAGATATAACTGAGCCCTCAGCGAGGATCGAGGAGCACCCATGCCAGACCTGCACGTCGTCCTCGGCGCCACCGGCGCCATCGGCCGGTCCCTCGTCGCCGAGCTCACCGCCCGCGGCCACGACGTGCGCGCCGTCAGCCGCACTGCCGAAGGACCGCACAGCTTCCGGGCGGACATCACCACCGCCGAGGGCGCCGTCGCGGCCTGCGCGGGCGCGGCCGTGGTCTACCAGTGCGCGCAGCCGCCGTACACCCGGTGGGCCGAGGAGTTCGTCGGCCTCACCGACACCGTCCTCACCGCCGCCGAAAAGGCCGAGGCGCGGCTCGTCATGGCCGACAACCTGTACATGTACGGGCCCGTCGAAGCGGCCCTCCACGAGGACCTGCCGAACGCCGCCGCGTTCCCGAAGGGCCGGACCCGCGCCCGGGTCGCCGAGATGATCCTCAACGCCCACAAGGAGGGCCGGGTCAGGGCGAGCCTCGGGCGCGCCTCCGACTACTTCGGTCCCGGCGGCGTGAACACCATCCTCGGACCCCAGATCTTCGCCGCCGCCATCGCCGGGAAGACCGCCCGCTGGGTCGGCGAACCGGACGAGCCGCACACCGTCGCCTACCTGCCCGACATCGCCGCCGGACTCGCCACCCTCGGCGAGCACCCGAAGGCCGACGGGTACGCGTGGCACCTGCCGGTCGCGCCGCCCGTCACCGGCACCGAGTTCCTCGAGCTCGTCTGGCAGGCCGCCGGCGGGAGGCCGAAGAGCGCTTCGCTCGGCCGCGGCATGCAGCGCCTCATCGGCGCGTTCAACCCGGTCGTCAAAGACCTCGGCGAGACCTGGTACCAGCGCGACCGCGCCTGGATCGTCGACGACACCGCGTTCCGCGCCTCCTTCCCCGAGCACGTCAGGGTCACCCCGCTCGACCAGGCGATCGCCACCACCGTGGCGTGGTTCAAGCAGCACGCCTGATTCCCCCGAAAACGCCTCAGACCGCCTGAACCCCTCCGTAGACTGCGCACACTCACCGTCTGCATTGGAGGCGTCATGACGCAGGAGTACGGACCGGGCGCGCCGGTCGACATGCCCAGGGAGATGAACGGGCTCGCCATCGGCGCGTTCGTGCTCTCCATCGTCGGGCTGTGCAGCCCGCTCGGCATCCTCGCGCTCATCCTCGGCTACGTCGCGAAGAGCCAGATCAAGTCCCGCAACAACTCCGGCAGCGGCCTCGCCACCACGGCGATCATCCTCGGCTGGATCTCCATCCTCGCGGTCGTCGCGTTCATCGTGGCGCTGGCGGTCGGCGGCTGGGACACCTGGACGGACCGCATGGACGAGTACAAGAACGACTACAACAACTGATCTGGCGCGACCGCACCGACGCGACGAACAGAAGAGGTCCACTTGCAGGCCAGACGCACTCTCGCCCGAGCCGCCGCAACCGCCCTCACGGCCGCCGCCGCGGTCGTCTGGGCACCGCACGCCGCCACCGCCGAACCGCCGCAGTACCGGGCCGACCAGATCGCCCAGCGCGAGCCCGCCGACATCACGCTCGCCGCAGGCCGGGCGCAGACGGTCGCACACGCGGGGGCGGCGTTCATCAAGGTCCGAGTCGACCAGGTCGAGCTCGGCCCGCAGGACGCGATCACCGTCGCCGGCCCGGACGGCACGGAGTCCTATGAGTACGGTGCCGCCGATGTCGAGGACGGCGGGCTGTGGGCGCTCTCGGTCGAGGGCGACGCCGCGGAGGTCCTGCTCCATGACGCCGAGGACGGCACGGCCGCATCGGCGCGCGTCGCCGAGTACTCGCGCGGGCTCAACGAGACCGAGCTCGCGAGCCGCCCGGGCGAGGCCCGGGCGGAGAGCGTCTGCGGACGGGACGATTCGCGCAACGCCGTGTGCTACAAGGAGACCGACCCGGTCGCGTACGGTGCGAGCCGTTCGGTCGCGCGCCTCATCATCGGCGGCGAGTCGTACTGCACCGGCTGGATCGCCGCCGAGGACCGGCTCCTCACCAACCAGCACTGCTTCACTTCAAGCGCTCAGGCGCGTGTGACCGAGGTGCAGTTCGGGTACGAGTGCATCAGGTGCGCGGGCGGCGCGACCCGGATCCCGGTCAAGGTAAGCGGGGCCGAGGTCCTCGCGACCGACTGGGAGCTGGACTTCACGCTGTTCACCGTGGCCGATCCGGCCTGGATCGCGCACCTGCCCGCGCTGGAGGTCAGCCCGGCCCCGGTCGGGCTGCACGACAAGATCTACATTCCCGAGCACCCGGGCGGCGGGCCGCTGCGGATCGCGTCCGCCAGCTCGTCCGAGCCCGCCGGGCTCGGCGCGAACTGCCTGGTCGGCGACGCGCGCAGCGGCGGGCGCGGCCAGGACACGGACTTCGCGTACCTGTGCGACACCGAGGGCGGGGCGTCGGGGTCGCCGGTGATCAGCCGCTCGACCGGCCGGGTCGTGGGCCTCCACCACTTCGGAGGGTGCCCGAACCAGGCCGTGCGGATGGACCTGATCTACCCGCTGATAGCGCCCTACCTGATCTGATAGGAGCCGGACGTGAGCGAGGAGACGAGCGAGGCGACCACCGCTGAGGAGGTCGCAGCCGAGCCCGAGCCGCAGCGGCGCAAGGGCGTGCGCCACGTGGTCCGCTGGGTCCTGGCCCTCCTCGCGTGCGTGCTCGCCGTCGTGGCCGTCACCGGTTCGGTGGCGGCCTACTATGCGCGGCTCGAGCTGCTCGACACCGACCGGTTCACCGAGCGGACCGCGGTGATCGCCGAGGACGAGCAGGTGCAGGCCGGGATCGCGGCGCTGATCGCCAGGGAGATCGAGCAGGCGCTGGACGTCGAGCGGATCTCGGCGGAGGCGAACGCGTGGATCGGCAGCGAGGCGGCTCCGGCACTGGTGGAGTCGCTGGTGGCCTCGGCGGTGGAGACCCTGCAGGGCTACATACAGAACGAGGTCGACACGTTCGTGGCGAGCCCGCAGTTCCTCGAGGTCTGGGACGCGTCCGTGCGCGAGGCGCACAGTTCGCTCGTCTCGGCGCTCGAAGGCGAGAACGCGGGCTCGATCCAGGCGGAGGGGAACACCCTCACGCTCGACCTGGGGAGGGTCGTGCAGATCGTCAAGGAGCGCATGGTCGAGGCCGATGTGGCGCTCGCCGAGGACATCCCGGCGGTCGAGGCCGAGTACGTGCTGCTCGACTCCGAGCAGGTGCCGGAGCTGCAGCGCACGGTCGACCGGTTGGACTGGGCGGCCACCTGGCTGCCGTGGATCGCGTTGGGCCTCTTGCTGATCGCGCTGATCCTCATGCCGCGCCGCTGGGTGGGGGTGCTCGTGGTGGGCGCGCTCGGCGCGGTGCTGGCGGGTGCGGCGCTGTGGGCGGTCGCCGAGGGGCGGCCGGTCTTCATCGAGAACGCCGGCGATGCGGCGTTCGCGCCGATCACCTACGACGCCTTCACGAGCGGGCTCCGCGCCACGTACACGCTGATGCTGTGGGTCGGAGTGGCGCTGGCAGTGGTGGCGCTCGTGGTGCTGCTCCTGCGCCGCAGGCGTGCGGCGGTGTAGTACTTCGTAGGCCGCGCCCCCTCGCCCTGGATTGCAGGGCGAGGGGGCGCGGCCGCATCGTTCGTTAAGCGGGGCTGCACTTCGGGGTGATGCCGAACTTGTAGCCCTTCGCGGCCAGCTGCGGCAGCGCGATCTCCAGCGCCTCCACGGTCTGCGAGCGGTCGCCGCCGCCGTCGTGCATCAGCACCACGTCGCCGGGGGTGGCGCCGAGCAGGACGTCGACGATCGCATCGACGCCCGGACGGGACCAGTCACGGGTGTCCTCGTTCCACATCTGCCGCTGGAGTCCGGCGGCGGTGATCGCCTGGTTCACGGTGGTGTTGTGGGCCCCGTACGGCGGGCGGAAGCAGTTCACTTCGGCGCCGAAGCTCTCCAGGAGCGTCTGGGAGCGGCCGATCTGCTCGTCCATCTGCGCGCGGGTCAGGGTGGTCATGTCGGGGTGGTTCCAGGTGTGGTTGCCGAGCGTGTGGCCGGCCGCCAGGACCGCGCGGACGCGGGCGGGGTCGCGCTGGGCGTTCTGGCCGATCATGAAGAACGTCGCCTTGGCGTTGTTCTGCTCGAGGACCTCGAGGATCTGGTCGGTGTAGATGCCGTTAGTGCCGTCGTCGAAGGTGAGGAAGATCTGGCCGTTCCAGGGGTCGTCCGCCGCGACGGCCGCCGGGGCGCTCGGTGCGGTGTCCTGGGCGTTCGCCGCGTTCGCCGCGTTGGCCGGGGCGGTGAGGAAGAGGGAGGCGACGACCGCAGCAGCTGCGGTCACCATGAGGTGAAGACGTTTCATCCCCACATCGTGGCGGGTCTCGCTTTGTCGCGCAACGAGGGAGTTCTCACGAAAGTCGCTTGTGTACCGGGACAACCAACGGGCGGGGCCGGAGCGTATCAGGCCCCGGGGAGCTCGCCGCCCCGCTCGGCCGCGGCGGCGACGGCGGCCCTGATCGCCTCGTCCACATGCGACTCGTCGAGGGAGGCGAGCGCGGCCTCGGTGGTGCCGCCGGGCGTGGCGATCCGCTCCATGAGCGCGGCGGGCGGCTCGTCCGACTCCTGCAGGTGCAGGCACGCGCCGAGGAGCATCTGGTCGACCAGGACGCGGGCGTCGACCGGGTCCATGCCGCCGTCGACCGCGGCGTTCGTCATCGAGTCGGCGAGGTAGTACAGGAACGCGGGACCCGAACCGCCAACGGCCGTAATGAGATCCATCATGGACTCGTCGGCGATCACGGTGACCCCGATGCGGTCGAACAGGTCCTCGATCTCGGTCAGGTCGGTGCCTTCGGGCGCGGCCAACGCGGTGGCCGCCCGGCGGGCGCGGGCGGCGATGTTGGTCATGGCGCGGACGGCCGTGATGCCGGCGGGGAGGCGCTCGGTGAGCTTGGCGAGGGGGACGCCGGCGGCGAGGGAGACGACGATCGCGTCCGGTTCGAGGGAGGGGCCGATCGCGGAGAGGAGGGGCCCGACCGCGACGGGCGGGACGGCGATGAGCACGACGTCGGCTTCGGCGACGGCGCTCGGGTTGTCGGTGCCGACCTCGACGCCGTACGCGTCGGCGAGCCGGGCGGCGCGCTCGGCGGGGAGGGCGGTGGCCCAGATCTGGGCGGGGGGCAGACCGGAGTCGATGAGCCCGGCGAGGACCGCCTCGCCGAGATGGCCGACGCCGAGCAGCGCGATGTCCATGTCCTCACCTCCGTGTCAGCGCTCCACAGTCCGCAATCTACGGGCCGGGTCTCCCGGGTACCGGGAATCAGGGGAAATGCCGCTTATGCGGCATTCTTGCTGCGCTTGCCATCCGTACATCTGTGCTATTGGCGAGGCTACCGAGCCGTGGAGGCGCGCCCTTCGCGGCGCTCCCGATCCGTGAGTTCGCACTCTCGGCGACGCGGGCTGTCAGCGGACGGTGCCGTCAGTCCGCCTCCGGGTTGAGGACCTGGAAGAGCAGGTGGTCCTGCCACCTCCCGGCGATCTTGAGGTAGGCGGGGGCCATGCCGATCGGCTCGAAGCCGTTGCGCTGCAAGACCCTTTGTGAGGCGTGGTTGTCGATGAGGGTTTCGGCCTGCACCCGGTGGAGGCCGAGGACGTCGAACGCGATCCCCTTGGCGAGCCGCACAGCCTCGGTCGCCACGCCGCGCCCGGCCGCGGCCTTCGCGACCCAGTAGCCGACGCTGCACGAGCGGAAGTAGGGGCCGCGCACGATCGAGTTGAGGAAGATCTGGCCGACGACGCGGCCGTCGTCCTCGATCGCGTAGGTGAGCCCGATGCCCGCATCGGCGCGGGCGAACGCGGCCTCGATCTCCGTGCGCACGCCCGCGGTGGTGAACGCGGCCTCGCCGCGGTCCGGTTCCCAGGGCGCGAGGTAGTCGCGGCCGTCGCGCCGCAGCGCCGCGATCGGCTCCGCGTCCTTGAGCGCTATGGGGCGAATGGTGATCATGCCTTGATTCTGCCGGGTCGGGAGCGCGCCAGGGGTACAGGTGCGCATATCGACCGTCCCCGATGGGAGCGCGGTTGCGGCATACTGTTCTGCATCCTCTCCGGATCCACCCTCGGACGACACGGCAACGGAGCCGCCAGTGCCCGCAGCAGAACCCGACCGGACCGAACCCGACGAGACCTCTGAAGCACCGCAACAGGACTCCTCCGACGCGAAGGGCGAGGCCGCGCCCGACGAGGGCGCCATCGCGCGGGCGGTGACCGACGCACTGCGGCGGGCCGCGCCCGCGATCACCGGCATCGGCGTGCTCCTGCTCTGCCTCGAACTGGCCATCGGGGCGGTCCCGCCGCCCTGGCGGACCGCGCTCATCATCGTCGGCATCGCGCTCGCGGCGGGCTCCTGGCTGTGGGACCTGCTCTATCCGAGCGACGGGAAGCGGCGCCGGATGATCGCCGCGATCGTCGGCGTCAGCGTGTTCTTCCTGGTGCTCGGCTACATCCTGCGCCCGGTGGTGCACCGGATGCACCAGGAGCTGCTCGTCGACTGCGCCGACCCTGTCGAGCTCACCGTGCTGACGCCGGTGGACGGCGCCGCCGGGTTCGGGCAGGCCATCGCGGAGTTCAACCGCGCGAACGTGGACGGGAACCGGTGCCGCAAGGCCAACGTGACCGCCTACAGCGCGCCGTGGCCGCAGGTCGAGCAGGCGATGGAGCAGGGCTGGGAGTCGCCCGGTGAGGGCGGCGAGGAGTCCGGGCCGTTCGCCTCGCTGCGCGATGTGGGGCCGCGCCCGCATTTCTGGATCGCCGAATCGCAGACCCAGGTCGACCTCGCGTACGAGGCGCTCGACGCCTCCGAGCTCACCTACGAGGTCTTCCAGACCGACGACGCCGAGCCGATCGGCCGCACCCCGCTGGTGCTGGCCGTGCCCGACACGGTGCTCGAGCAGGGCTTCAACGGTGGCGCGCAGATCACCGACCGGTCGCTGCCGGACCTCATCGCCGAACTCGGCGAGGGCCACGACACCCCGGTGCTCAGGTCCGACCCGGCCGTGACCACCTCGGGCCTGCTGTTCCTGCGGGCGCTGTACGGCCCTGACGCCGAGCCCGGCGGCGTCGGCGCACGCATGGAGAACCTGCTCGCCGATGCGGCTTCGGCCACGGGCATCGCCTTGTCCCCCAGTGATACCGACCTGCTGTGCGACCTCACGCTGGCCCAGGGGGTGAACCCCGACGCGGCGGTGCTCACCACCGAAGTCGCGCTCGCCCGCTACAACGAGGGCCACTCGCTGGGCGACGACTGCGCGCTCACCGAGAGCGGCCGCTCCGGGCTCGCCCCGGTCTACGGCGGCCACTTCGGCTCGCTCGACTACCAGGGCGTGCGCCTCGACTGGAGCGGCGACCCCATGGACGAGGAGCGCGCGGCCGTCGCCGAGGACCTCCAGGACTGGCTCGCGGGCGGGAGCGACGGCTGGAACCCCACGCAGATGGGCATGCGCAACGAGCACTACGACGGCGGCGCGATCGAGGGCGGCAACCAGTTTGACACGGCGTTCGAGGTCGAGGCCGATCCGATCAGCTCCGGCGAGTTCACCGCGCTGCGGGGCGTGTACGGCCAGAACCGGCCCCCCACGACCGTGCTGCTCGCCATCGACCACTCGGCCACCATGGACGCGCCCGTGAGCGGCGGGCGGACCCGCTTCGAGCTCGCGACCGACGGCGTCGCGACCGCCCTGCAGTACCTCGGCGCCAACGATGAGGACCAGGCGGCACTGTGGACGTTCCCGGGCCCCGGCAGCGATTCGCACGGCGTCGTGTTCGGCATGACCTCCGACCCCGGCGGCGACGTGGCGGGGATGCTCGCCGCCACCGAGACCAGTGCGGGCGTCGACCTGCACCAGACCGTGGTCGACGGCGTCGCGGAACTCGAGGCCGCCGGCAATGCGGAGGGCGCCAACGCGATGGTGGTGCTCACCGACGGGGACGACCCCGACACCTCATCGACCACAGTGGAGCAAGTGCGGGCGGCGCTCGCCGAGTCGCAGGCGCGCCTCTACCTGATCGCGGTGGGCGACGTCTCCTGCCGGTCAGCCGCCTTCACCGACCTCGTCGTGGACTCGCGCGTCACCTGCCTGGAAGCCGAGGAGGAGCGGATCACGGTGACCTTCGACAGCCTGTTCAACCAGTTGTGGAGCGGCAATGCCTGAGAAGAAGCTGCGCCGCAAGATGGCCCGCCGCACCGTCCTCGAGGCGATCGGCGGGTTCGTCGCCGCCGGCGCGATCGGCGGCGCCTACCTGCTCGGCGAGCGGGACCCCGACAGGGAGTGGGAGGAGGTCGGCGACCGGCCGCTGCAGCTCTGGGCCTCCCGGGACGCGACCGCCAACGGCCAGCGCCGGCTCCTCATCGACCAGTGGAACGCCTGGCACGGCGCGCACCCCGTGGAGATGGTGGAGCTGCCGCCCATCGCCGACCTGCAGTACAGCGCGATCCACGCCGCGCTCCAGGCCGAGGACCAGGACGTGGACATCGTGGACCTCGACGTGCCGTGGATCGCCGAGTTCGCCGCGGCGGGCCGCCTCGAAGCCGTCGACGACCCCGACACGGACGGATTCCTCAAGCGGCCCTTGGAGGCCGGGCGATTCGACGGCGAACTGTACGCGCTGCCGTTCAACACCAACGTGGGCATGCTCTACTACCGCCGGGGCGGCGAGACCGACCTCGCGAACGGGATCCTCACCCCCGCCGACGCGGAGCGACTGCGCACCTGGGACGACCTGGCCGACGCCATCGGGGGGATCCTCGCCGAGGAGAACGCCTTCGAGGGCGGCATCGCCATGCAGCTGGCGTCCTATGAGGGCTTCACCGTCAACGTCTGGGAGTACCTGCTGGCCAACGGCATCGAGGTCGAGGACGGCACCGGCATGATCGACTTCGGCGGACGCGAGGCACACGGCCTGCTCCGCGACCTCGCCCGGGACCTCCACGAAGAGGTGCAGCCGGGCAAGTACCTCATCCTGCCGGAGGCACTGCAGCACAACGAGGACGAGTCGCTCGCCGCGTTCCAGGCGGGCCGGACCCCGTTCCTGCGGCACTGGCCGCAGGCGGTCCGGACACTGGAGCAGTGCGGGGCGTTCGCGGCCGCGGCCTCGCCCGTCGCGTTCGAGGTCGGCGTCGTGCCGATGCCCGGCGGGGTGCTCGGCGGCGGGAGCCTCGCGGTGAGCGCGTACTCCAAGCGCAAAAATGTCTCCCGCGCGCTGATCGAGTTCCTGACCGGCCCGACGAGCCAGCAGCTCCTGTTCGAGCGCGGCGGCTTCGCGGCCACCCGGCCGGAGCCGTACTTCGACGCGATCGCCCAGCTCAGGAACGGGATCCCGGCCGCGGGCAGCGACTGCGAGTCCGTGGGCGGCCCCCGGAGCGAGGCCGCCGCGATGTACGCGGCGCTCACCGGCGAGGGCCCGGGCCAGCGGCCCGAGGTGCGGCGCTACACGCAGTTCAGCCGCGCGTTCCGCGATGAGCTGCACCCCAAGCTCGGCCAGGACGCCTCCCCCGATCTGGACGGCCTCGCCTCACTGCTCGACAAGGCCATCGAAGGCAAGTGAGCGCCGGGTGCGGCACGCAGCGCCCGACAACGCGGGAGAGCGTCCTTCCGGATTCGCCGAACAGGCCGCAGATCGGCGTTCAGGGCCGCAGGTCGAGCGTGAACCAGTCGAGGACCCGGCCATCGGGTTCGCTGCGGCGCTGCAGGAATGCAAAGCCCGCCCGGGCGGCGACCGCCGCCGAGCGGAGGTTCGCCGGCTCGCAGCGGATCACCGCCTCGGTGCAGCCGATCGCGGCCGCGTACGAGCAGGCGAGGCCCACCGCGCGGGTCGCCAGGCCCCGGCCGCGCCACTGCGCGTAGAGCCCGTACGCCAGGTTGGCCTGGCCCTCGCGCAGGTAGTACTGGCCGGTCTGGACGTCCACGGTCCCGGCGAGCGCGAACTCCGGGCCCACGCGGATGCCGAAGTTGTGGAACGGCCCGCCCTCGCGCCACCAGCGGGCGCAGCAGTCCAGGTAGTCGCGCAGGCCCTCCGGGGTGGCGGGATCGCCGCTGAGCCAGCGCACCAGCTCCTCGTCCTCCCCCGCGTAATGGGCCGCGAAGTCGCCGGGCCCGAGCGGGAGGAGCGTGACCGTGCCGTCGGTGAGCGCCTCGTGCATGCCCCCAGCCTCGCGCACACCGCGCCCTGCCGCAACGGATTCAACGGGTGCGGCGCAGCGCCAACCAGCCGAGGACCGCGACCAGGAGCAGGGCGGCCGTGTTGTGCGCGTACTTCGCGAACGGATCGACCTCGCCGATCGGCGTCGCCAGGAACCCCGTGAGCGCCTGGCAGAGCAGCGCGCCGACCGCGAGCGCGGTCACCTGGCGGCGGCCCCACGCGGTCGAACGCGCGAAGTAGGCGATGCCGAAGCCCATGGCGCACAACACGGCCGCGGTGACCGCGACCCAGGCCCAGGTCTCGGACAGCCCGATCGTGAACACCGTGATCGCCGATGCCGCGATCAGCGCCCACAAGGGAGGGACGCGGCGTTCGACGCGGACGGCCTTCCTGCGGCCGAAGAGGAACGCGAGCGCGATGAGCACCACCGCCACCGCGCCGGCACCGGCGAGCTGGCCGGCCGAGGCGTGGTCGGTCTCGGTCCGGTAGTGCCAGTCGAGGACCACCCAGGCCCCGGCCAGGTACAGCAGCATGGTGACGACCAGCCCGAACGGCCGCAGCCACGGGCGGTCGGCCGACCGCGAGCCGAGCCCTTCGACGAGCGCGATCGGGGCGGCGAAGCTCATGATCATGTGCCCGAGCACGAACGTCAGCGCGGTCGAGGCCGCGAATCCGAACCCGGGAATCCAGGTCGGCCCGACCAGCTCCTGCCAGTAGTCGATGCCGCGGTAGTCCTGGGAGAACATCGACTGGTCGATGATCCCGGCCTGCACGACGCCGAGCGCCGCCGCGATCGCGAGCACACCGCCCCAGCCGAGCCCGAAGCGGCGCGCGGCCTCGCGCAGGAGCACCGCCGGGGCCCCGTAGAGCGGGATGAAGACGATGAGGCCGGCCAGCAGTGCGAGGACGTTCCCGGTGGTGTCGTCGTAGCCGACCAGGCTCTCGGCCGCGATCGGCGAGAACACGAGCAGCGCGAGCACCAAGAGCAGCCGCACCCGGCCGACCCGTTGCGGCGCATGGAGGGAGGTGGTGGTTTCCATGCCTCGACGCTAAGCGCCGGAGCGGGCCCGGCGCATCGGCTCTCGGTCGCGAAAGGCCCGTCCAAGGCATCGCGCCGCGGGTCCGGGCCGCGACCGAGGGACCTTCCGGGCCGACGAAAGTATCGGATCGGGCGGCGGTGCTCGCCGCGCGGGCGCGGGGCGGATAGGTTCGGGCCCATGAGCGGCGAGAGAGCGAGACGCGGCGCGCGCGGTGTGGCGGTGGACCTGGGCGTGTTCGCCATCGGCGTGTTCGCCTACCTGTTCATCGCCGGAGAGCGCTTGGCCTCTGAGATGCCCTCGCCCCCTTGGCTGTTCGACGTCGACATGGCCACCGGGCTGCTGGCGCTGCCGCTGCTGTGGATGCGGCGGCGCTGGCCGACGCAGGCGGCCGTGCCGCTCATCCTCGCCTCGACGTACTCCGAGACCATCGCGTTCCCGCTGCTGGTGATGCTCTACGCGGTGGTCGTGCGCCGGCCACTGCGCACCGCGGCGTGGGTGTACGCCGGGTCGATGGCGTCGGCGGCCGTGTACATGACGCTCAGGCCCGAGGAGCTGGGCCTGGGGGCGTCGATCGCCTTGGGGGTGTCGCTGCACGCCGCCGTCGCCGGATGGGGCCTGTTCTCCCGCTACCGGCGGCAGTTGGAAGCCCGTGCGGCCCAGGCGGAGCAGGACGAGCGCGAGCGGGCCCGCCAGCGGGCGCGCGACGAGCTCGCGCGCGAGCTGCACGACATGCTCGGGCACCGGCTCTCGCTGCTGAGCCTGCACGCGGGCGGCATGGAGTACCGGCCCGACGCCCCGCCCGAGGAGCTGGCCCGCGCGGCCGGGGTCGTGCGCGAGCAGTCGCAGCTGGCGATGCGTGACCTCAGGGAGATCATCGCGATCCTGCGCGCCCCGATCGGCGAGCTGCCGCAGCCGCGCATGTCGGACCTGCGCGAGCTCGTGGAGGAGGCCCGGCCCGCGATGCGGATCGAACTGGCCGAGGACGTGGACGGCGACGTGCCCGAGCGCTCCGGGCGCACCGCCTACCGGATCGTGCAGGAGGCGCTCACCAACGCCCGCAAGCACGCCGAGGACGCACCGGTCATGATCACTGTGGAGGGACGGGCCGAGGACGGGCTCAGCGTCACCGTCGTCAACGGGCCGGGCCGCGACAGCGGGCCCGCCTCCGGATCCGGCCACGGCCTCATCGGCCTCGAGGAGCGGGCCGCGCTTGCGGGCGGGCGGCTCGAGTACGGGTCGACGGCCGACGGCGGCTGGCGGGTGCACGCGTGGCTACCCTGGACCGCATGAGTGAGCTGCCCGTGAAGATCCTGGTCGTGGACGACGATCCCCTGGTGCGCGCCGGACTGCGGATGATCCTCGGCGGCGCCGGGGACCTCGACGTGGTCGGCGAGGCCGGCAGCGGCACCGAGGTGCCTGAGCTGGTGGCGCGGTTGCGTCCGGACGTGGTGCTCATGGACCTGCACATGCCCGGTGTGGACGGTCTGACCGCGACCGAGCGGCTGCGGGCCGCACCGAACGCGCCGGAGGTCCTGGTGCTCACCGCGTTCGAGGCGGACGGGCACGTGCAGCGGGCGCTGCGCGCCGGGGCGGGCGGGTTCCTGCTCAAGGACACGCCGCCGGCCGCGATCGTGGCCGCGGTGCGGCGCGTCGCGGCCGGGGAGCCGGTGCTCTCGCCCGAGGTGACGCGGCGGCTGATCGGCATCGTCGCGGGCGGCGCTCCCGCGGACCGTCGCACTGAGGCCCGGGAGCGCTTGGGCGCGTTGAACAACCGCGAGACCGAGGTCGCCGTGGAGGTCGGCCGGGGCAGCTCGAACGCGGAGATCGCGGCGGCGCTGCACCTGAGCGTGCCCACGGTGAAGACGCACGTCTCGGCCGCGCTGAGCAAGCTGGGGCTCAACAACCGGGTGCAGCTGGCGCTGCTGGTCAACGACGCGGGGCTCGCGGACTAAGACGGCCCGCAGACGGCACAGCGGTCTAGGGACGGCGAGCGGGTCTAGCGACGGCGCAGCCGCACCGCGAGGAACGACGGGCGCACGCTCAGCTTCGCGAACGCCTCAGGGTCGATCGCCTCGAGTTCGGGGACCGGGCGGGGCTCGACGAGCCGCTCGAGGGTGAAGCCCGCGTCGAGCAGTTCGCCCAGGAGCGCTTCGACCGTCATGCGCTGGAAGTGGATCGGCGGCACGCCGTCGCGTACGTGCAGGTCGACCCATGACTCCGAGAAGTACGAGTCGCCGAAGTGCTTCCAGTCGGCCGCCGGGTGCGTGGTCGAGACCAGGAACCGCCCGCCGGGCTTAAGGACGCGGAAGACCTCGGCGAGCAGCCCGGCGCGGTCGCGCAGATGGTGGATGACGAGCGCGCACAGGACCATGTCGAACGAGGCGTCCGCGGCGAAGTCGAGCGGCAGCTCCAGGTCGTGGCGGCGCAGCTCGGCCCGCTCCCCCGCCCGCTCCTTCGCGTGGGCGAGCAGTTCGGCGCTGCCTTCCACGCCCACGACCGCCGCACCGCGCTCGAGCAGCGCCTCCGCGTACAGGCCTGCGCCGCAGCCGAGGTCGAGGACCCGCTGCCCGCTGACGTCCCCGGCGAGGTCGAGCATCGCGGGCCGGTCGATGTAGGCGTTGTACGCGCCGGTGGCGGCGTGTGCGGCGAAGGCGTCGCCGAGCGCGCCGTGATAAGCGGTGTCCCGGGGCATCGGCACAGTATTCCGGGACGGAAGCCGCCGCGCCACTGCTTTCGGGCCGGTCGATCCTCGCGGATCGACCGGCCCTGGTGCGCGGCGCGCCGAGCAGTGCGGACCGGCGCGCCGGGATCACATCAGGATTCGCTGCTGTACCAGATGGTGCAGTCCCATCCGTTCGCGGAGTCCCAGCAGAGGGACCACCTGAACGTGTGGTTCTCCGGGAAGTCCTTGTTGCAGTAGGTCCAGGCCTTGGCCTTCCCGAGGGTGTCGATGCACTCCCCCGAGCGGGTGCCGTCCTGGTCGTACCAGCGGAGCTTGACGCCGTAGCCGTTGGCGATGTTGTCCTTGACCCACAGGTCGTCGCCGTTGGACTGGAAGCAGCCGTCGACGTTCGGGGTGTAGCGGCGGTCGGTGCAGGAACCGGTCCAGTCGGCGTCCACGGCGTAGTTGATCTCAGAGGCGGCCGCCGCCGGGGAGGCGATCCCCAGGACGGCGAGGAGTGAGACGGCGAGCGCGGCCATGACGGCGGCGATTCGACTTCGCAACATTGCGTTCCTTTCTTGACTAAGGCTCCCACTCCGTTCGACTACGGAGTGAGGTGTCGCAGACACACTGCGCAGCAGGGGGATCCGCGTCACACGACGTTGCCGCACTGAGAACGCGCACACGTGTATCGGAGGTTGCCGCGCTGCCGAATATTTTGGTAACGATCCCACGGTGCGCGAGCCTTTAAGAAAGTCCCCTTGACTCCGGGCCTCCGGACTGCTGGAATACATGGCGTTGAAACTTCCATGGAAAGTAGCCCCAAAATGACTGAAACTTTCAGCGACGATCGGATCAGGCAGCACCGGAGCGCCGACGCGCACGTCACGATCACCCTCGACGGCGAGCCGCTCGCCGGGCGCGAGGTCCGGCTCGAGCAGACCCGGCACCGGTTCCTGTTCGGCTGCACCGGGTTCGAGCTGATGGACCACGCCAACGGCACCTCCGCGGACCCCGAGGCCGACGCCCGGAACGCCGAGCTGTGGGAGGGCCTGTTCAACTTCGCCACGCTGCCGTTCTACTGGGGCCGCTTCGAGCCCGAGCGCGGCAAGCCCGCCACCGAGCCGCTCCGCAAGGCCGCGCAGTGGTTCGCCGACCGCGGCCACCCGGTCAAGGGGCACCCGCTCGCGTGGCACACCGTCAGCGCCCCATGGCTGCTCGACCTCGAGAACGAGGAGATCGCCCGCGTCCAGGTCGAGCGCATCAAGCGCGAGGTCGGCGATTTCGCCGGCGTCATCGACATGTGGGACGTCATCAACGAGGTCGTCATCATGCCGATCTTCGACAAGTACGACAACGGCATCACCCGCATCTGCCGCGACATCGGCCGCATCCCCATGGTGCGCATGGTCTTCGACGCCGCCCGCGAGGCCGGGCCGAACGCGGTGCTGCTGCTCAACGACTTCGACATGTCCGCGGCCTACGAATGCCTCATCGAGGGCGTCCTCGAAGCGGGCGTCAAGATCGACGCGCTCGGCCTCCAGAGCCACATGCACCAGGGCTACTGGGGCGAGGAGAAGACCGAGGCGATCCTGGACCGGTTCTCCCGCTACGGGCTGCCGATCCACTTCACCGAGACCACCATCCTCTCCGGCGAGCCCATGCCGCCCGAGATCGAGGACCTGAACGACCACGTCGTCGACTCCTGGCCCTCGACGCCCGAAGGCGAAGCCCGGCAGGCCGACGAGATCGAGCGGCACTACCGGACGCTGCTCGCGCATCCTTCGGTCGAGGCGGTCACCTACTGGGGCATGTTCGACAAGGGCATGTGGCTCGGCGCCCCAGGCGGCTTCGTGCGCCTCGACGGCACCCCCAAGCCCTCGTACGACCGGCTGCACCACCTCGTCAACGAGGAGTGGGGCACCCCCGCCACCACCCTCGCCACGGACCACGAAGGCCGCCTGCGCTTCAACGGCTTCCTCGGCGACTACCGCATCGCGGCCGAAGGGCGCGAGGCCGCGTTCAAGTTGGAGGAGAAGGGCACTGCGAACCTGACCGTCGCGTTGGGTTAGGCGTGCCACCCGCCCCGCGACACGACGCCCTGAGCGGCGCTCGGCGGACCCGTTCGGGACCGGCGAGCGCCGCGATCACTTGGACCCGTTCACCGTTCCCCGGCTGCCGTCGCCGACCGAACCGACGTTGGCGCTCGAGCCGGCGCCCGAGGCGCCGGTCTGGAGCTTGCCGTAGTTGATGACGCCGTTGTTCACGATGGTGTTGGCGCGCTCGTCGAGCTCGCTGACGTCCACATTGTTCGCGCGCAGGTAGTCCAGGAGGGCGTCGAGGATCTGGCGTTCCAGGATCTCGATGTACTTGACCGAGTCGCGGTACTGGAAGTAGTTCTGCTCGACGATGTCCGTGCCGAACTCGCGCACGCTCGCGAGCGCGCCGTGGTCGCCGGCGCCCAGCTTCACGCCGCTCCTCGTGGCACCCGAGGTGCTGCGCCCGAGTTCGCGAATCATGTCGAACGGACTGCGCAGCAACTCGAACGGCAGGGCGGCGATGCCGCGCACGACCGCGAGGAACATCGCCCGCTCCTTGGAGCTGCCGCTGCCGAACACGTGGTACCGCTCCGGCGTCGGGGGGAGCACGCAACTGGTGAACTCGACGTAGAGCGTCTCGCCCTGCAGAGCGCAGTGGAGGAACACGGTGGTGATCAGCTCGCCGCCCCACGAGTCGATCGTGCACCGCAGGTAGTGCCGCACCGGCGTCGTCGGATCGGCCTGGACCTGCTCGACGGTCGCGAAGGGGTAGCCCGAGTGCAGCAGCTCGTGGGCGTGGAACACCGGTGTGGCGGTGTCCCTGCCGGACACGTAGACGTGGTCGCCCAGCGCGAGGCCCGGCAGCCGCCTCGTGATCGGCGAGTCCGCACCGAGCTGCTCGATCCGGGCTTTGACGGTGCGGCCGAGTCCGACCGGATCGATCGTCATCGCCGTCCCTCCCCCGGCCGGCGCGTCGGCCGGGCGCAGCGTCATCGCCAGCTGCCAGGTGGCGAGCGGTATCCCGGCGCCGACGAACGGTGCTCGGCTGGAGTGGTACGTGACCACGGGCGAGCGCTGCGCCATGCCGATGAACCCGGTCCGGGCGTCGACCGGCCCGGCCGGTTCGAGCTCTTCAGGGATGGACATGAGGCTGTGGGCGCGCAACGCGCCGCAGGTCGCCGGAACTGCGGCGATGAGGAACAGGCAGAAGACGAACACCCCCGGCCCGGAGGAGCCCGAGTCTGCGGCGGCCACCGAGGCGCTGCCGGGCCGGTCCTCCTGCACGGCGAGGCCGCCGTTGACCCCGCTCAGCAGCGACTCGGCAAGGAGTGAGTTGAGGTACATGGTGAAGAGGAGCAGGGCCACCAGGACCGCCACCGCGAAGGCGCCGACGCGCACCCAGTTGACCTTGGTGACCACGGCGGCCGAGATCGTGCCCGTCGGCATGGGCGACCGGGCTTCCGCGAGGAGCACGGGCAGGCCGATCAGCGCCCAGATGCACAGCGCGAAGGCCAGGAAGAACCAAATCCAGAAGCCCATGCAGAGCAGGACCAGGAGGATCGCGGCGAGGATGCCCTGCTGGGCGAGGTCGATTGAACGGGCCCTCTTGATGTGCCGCAGGATGGGTACCGCGTCGGTGCCGGGGTTCGGGGCGACGGCCCGGTCGGGGCGGTCGTACACCTCGTCCAGCACCGCGTTGCGAAAGTACCGGTCGAGGTAGGCGGCGGCGCAGAGGTGCTGGGTCGCGGAGTTCTTGCGGGCGGGCTGGCGGGGCGGTACGGCGGTCTGCTGCGGGGGCGGTCCGGGCGGAACGGTGTCGGGCGGCGCTAGTGCCTGGATCGGCCCGGACTGGTGCGGCGGCTGGGGAGTCGGCGGTGTCGACATTGGGGGGTGTCGCCTTTCTCTGCGGGGCGGGGCGGGATCACGTCCGGTATTCGATGTCGATGCGGCCGTGGGCGTTGTCGCCCATGGCGGCCACGTTGGCGTTCGCGCCGTTGCCGACCGCTCCTATGTAGGTGTTGCTGACGCCGCCGGCGAGGCGGCGGATGTCGGCGTGCTTCGGCTTGGAGTGGGCGATGAGGGCGAGGGCGAACGCGGCGGCGTTGCGGGCGGCGAGGGGTTGGCGGAGCTTGTCCGCCTCCTTCGTCTTGTCGCCCAGGAGATCGGAGATGCCGCGGACGACCGTGGCGTCGACGGTCCGGCGGCGGTCGGCGGCGGCCATGGCGCCGTAGCTCTCGGTGTCGACGGCCTGGGCGTCGCCGCTGTGGCGCCGGAGGTGCTCGGCGGCGGCCGAGGCGTTGCCGGTGACCACTTTGGATCCGGAGGCGATGGGGCGGTGGAAGACCCGCGGGCGGGCGTCCAGTGGCCCGGCCCAGGCCGCGTCCTCCGCGAGGAGCTGGGCTCGCTGGTGGAGCGGGAACGAGGTGGAGAGGGACTCGGGGCGAGGGAGCGTCCCGGCGTCGGTGTCCTCGCCGACCTCGTAGCCGTAGACCTTGGTGGCGGCGACGACGTCGCCGATGCGGGCGTCGCGCAGGCCCCCGGCGATGCCGCAGAGGACGAGGATCTGGGGGCGCCAGGCGGCGAGGGCGTGCTCGACGGAGGCGGCGGCGCGCTCGTTGCCGCGGCCGGTCATGGCGAGGACGAGCCGCCAGATCCCTTTGGGCCCTTCGTACTCGGTCTCGCGGTACTGGTGGCCGTCGAGTTCGCGGTCGGTGAACTCGTGCCCGGCGAGGAGGTCGAGCACTGCGCGGCGCTCGAGGTCGATCGGGGTGCAGAGGACGGCGGTCGGCAGGTCGGTCATGGCGCCTCCAAAGAGGTGGCGGGGGCCGCACGGGGCCTGATCGGCGCGGCGGCCTTGCTCGGATCAGTTATTGTTGATACAACAACAAGAGCGAGCGTATATCGCCGCGCCAGTAATTGTCAAGACGTCAATAAGGGGACCACCTTGAGCGACAGCACGATTCCGGGCAGCTTCGTGGCCGCCGACGTGGCGATCCTGACGATCCGCGACGGCGCGCTCTCGGTCCTCCTCATCAGGCGGGCCAACGAGCCGTTCCAGGGGCGGCTCGCGCTGCCGGGCGGGTTCGTCGAGGCCGACGAGACCGTCGAGCAGGCGGCCGCCCGGGAGCTGTTCGAGGAGACCGGGGTCCCCAAGTCCGCCTCGCGCCTGAGCAACATCGGCGTCTACTCGCTGCCCGACCGGGACCCGCGGCGGCGCGTCATCAGCGTCGCCTTCGCGGCCCTCGTCCCGAACCCCGGGCCCGACCGCCCCGGCGGCGACGCGGCCTCGACCCAGTGGCTGCCGGTCGACCGGGCGCTCAAGGAGCCCCTGGCGTTCGACCACGTCCAGATCCTCGAGCACGCGGCCGCCCACGCCCGGCGGCAGCTCGAGTACACGACCGACGCGACCGCCTTCTGCGACACCGAGTTCACCGTCGCCGAACTGCGCCGCGTCTACGAGATCGTCTGGGAGACCAAACTGGACCCCGGCAACTTCCACCGCAAGGTCACCCGCATCGACGGGTTCCTCGAGCCCACCGGCGAGACGACCACCCGCGACGGCGGCCGGCCCGCCGCGCTCTACACGGCGGGCAGCCTCAAACGGCTCCCGCTGCCACTCGCCGCCGGACGCTGATCACTTGCGCGGCAAGGACTCCGCGTAGGCGAGACCGCGCTCGATCCAAGGGCGCAGCAGGTCCGGCGAGGAGCAGGTCGCCGCGTCGAGGCGGATCCAACCCCGCATCGGGCTGCCCTTCATGACCATCTCCTGCGCGCCGGGCTCGCGCAGCAGGTCCTCGTACTCGTCCCTGTCGACGCGGACCATCGCCTCGCCGTCGCCGAGCGCGGCGGCGGCCATGTTGCCGTGCGCGAGCCACGCCAGCCCGCCGAACATCTTCTTCTCCGTCACGTACGGCCGGTTGTCCATGATCTCGCGCACCCGGTCCGCCAGCGCCTCGTCGTAAGCCATGCGGCCAGGCTGCCACAGGCCACCGACAATCGCCGGGAAACCTACGGGGCCTCGCGGATCCACACGGCCATGGTGCCCTTGCCGCGGTTCGCCCAGGCGTAGTACGGGACGGTGCGGATGGCGGTGGGCTCGGCCGCCGTGGGCCGGCTGCTGTAGAGGCCGTCCGCGGCGGGGCCGTCGACGAGGCCTTCGGCGATGACCGCGTCCTGTCCGTCGGCGTGCTCGGTGCGCAGTGCGCCGCCGCGGGCGATGACGAGGCGCGGCACGGGCGCGGCGTTGTCGATCTCCTCGACGCAGTGGACGATCGGGCCGCGCTGGATCGCGACCTTGCCGTGGGCGGCGGTGACGCGGGGGTCGGCGCGGACCAGGACGGGGGCCATCGGCAGCGTGAGTTCGACGCGGTCGCCCCGGGTCCAGGTCCGCTCGACGACCGCGTAGCCGCGTTCGGTCCGGTAGCCGGCGGGTTCGCCGTTGACGTGCACTGCGGCTCCGGGAGCCCATGCGGGCAGGCGCAGGCGCAGCGCCATGTGCAGGGGCGCTTCGGCTTCGGTGATGCGGAGGGTGATGTTCCCGTCCCAGGGGTAGTCGCTCTCCTGGGTCACGGTGACGCGCCGGCCGGCGTGGGCGAGGCGGGCGCTGCCGGTGACGTAGAGGTTCACGTAGAGGCCGTCGGTGTCGGCGACGTACACGTACTGCTCGAGGGAGGTGAGGAGGCGGGCGAGGTTGGGCGGGCAGCAGGCGCAGTCGAACCAGTCGCTGCGTTCGACGGTGCCGTCGCTGGCGAGGGGGTTGCCGTAGAAGTACTTGGTGCCGTCGGCGGAGGCGCCGGAGAGGACGCCGTTGTAGAGGGCGCGTTCGAGGACGTCGACGTACTCGGCCTCGCCGGTGAGGACCATCATGCGGTGGGCCCAGAGGACGAGGCCGATGGCGGCGCAGGTCTCGGCGTAGCCGGTGTGGTCGGGGAGGTCGTAGGGCTTGCCGAAGCCCTCGATGGAGGGGTCGGCGCCGATGCCGCCGGTGACGTAGAGCTTGGTGGTGACGAGGTCGTCCCAGAGGCGTTCGCAGGCGTCGCGCAGGCCCTGGTCGCCGAGTTCGAGGGCGAGGTCGGCCATGGCGCTGTACTGGTACATGGCGCGGACGGCGTGGCCGACGGCCTCGGTCTGCTCGCGCACGGGGGCGTGGGACTGGTTGTACTCGCGGTCGCGGCGGCTGGTGCGGACGTAGGCGCCGCCGGGGCTCCAGTGGCCGCCGAAGTAGCCGGTGTCGCCGCGGCGCTCGGCTTCGGCGTCGAAGTAGAACGGGGCCCGGCCGCGGTTGTCGGTGAGGAGGAGCGCGAGGTCGAGGTAGCGGCGTTCGCCGGTGGCGCGGTGGAGCTTGACGAGGGCGAGTTCGATCTCCTGGTGGCCGTCGTAGCCGCCTTCGCAGAGGCCGCCGGGGCCGAACTCGCGTGCGATGAGGTCGGCGTAGCGGCGCACGATGCCGAGGAGGGTGGTCTTGCCGGTGGCCTCGTAGTGGGCGACGCCGGCTTCGATGAGGTGCCCGGCGCAGTAGAGCTCGTGCGCGTCGCGCAGGTCGGTGAAGCGCTTCCCGGGTTTGACGGCGGTGAAGTAGTTGTTGAGGTAGCCGTCCTCCTGTTGGGCTCCGGCGAGGAGCTCGATCGCCTTGTCAAGGGCCGCATCGAGTTCGGGGTGGTCTCCGGTGGCGAGGACGTAGCTGGCGGCCTCGATCCACTTGGCGACGTCGGACTCCCAGAAGATGGGGAAGCGCTCGCGGTCGTCGCCGTCGTGGCTGCGGGGCTCCAGGAGCAGGGCCGCGAACTGGCCGCCTTCGCGCAGGCGGGTCTCCTGGTGGGGGATGGTGCGGGTGCGCACGGTCTCGCGGCGCGGGGACCAGAACTCGTCGGCGATCGCGACGTCGGCGAGGTGGAGGGAGGTCCGGTGCGGAGCGGGCATGGCGGTTCCTTCAGGGGTAGGAGAACGAAGGGGACGGAAAAGGTTTTCGGTCAGGCTACCCGGGGCCGTCGTTTACCGGTACATGGGTCTCATGCTGCGGAACGCCCCCTCGCCGATGACCCTCCGAAAACGTTTCCGAAACCAGGTGGTGATGCGCAGTCCGGTGCGCAATCCGAGAGCGCTCCTTCATTTTCCGTTCACTTACGGTTGGCGAGCGGGGTACCCGTGGCGCATAGCCTCCGGAATCGGAACGCGTCGATCCGCCGCCCCGAACCGCGCATCGGCGATCCTGTTCCGGACGTACTGCCATAGGAGTCCCAAATGAATCGTCGTGACGCCGCCATGCGGCGCAAGCTGCCGCTGCTGTCCGACCACATCGGCGGCCGGTCGCAGCTGACCTGCCTCTACCGCTGCGGCGACGCCTGCAGCCACCCCGTGCCGAACACCTCGGACAACCCCTACATGGGCGACCTCATCGCCTCGGCCGTCTCGCGCCGCTCCCTGTTCAAGGCCGGTGTCGTCGTGACCGCGGGCGCCGGCGCCGCGGGGGCGCTCGGCAACGCCGCCTACGCCTCCGAGAGCGAGGCGCAGGCCTCCGCGTTCTGGGGCTCGGTGCCGCGCGGCCTGCGCTTCGACGCCGTCGCGCCGAACACCGAAGACGCCGTCGTCATCCCCGACGGGTACGAGCAGCAGGTCGTGATCCGCTGGGGCGACCCGATCCTCGACGACGTCAACGAGTTCGACCCCGAGGGCCAGACCCCCGAGGACGCGGCCGGCCAGTTCGGCTACAACTGCGACTTCCTCGCCCTGCTCGACCTCCCGGGCGAGCGGCGCACCAAGGTGCTCGTGGCCAACCACGAGTACACCAGCGAAGAGATGATGCACTACGGCTACGACTCGGCCGCGCCCACGCGCGAGCAGGTCGAGATCGGCTGGGCCTCGCACGGCCTCTCCGTCGTGGTCCTCAAGGAGGACAAGCGCTCCGGCGACCTCACCCCGGTCGTGGGCCACGAGCTCAACCGCCGCATCACCGCCACCTCCGAGTTCGTCCTCTCCGGACCCGCGGCCGGCAGCGACCTGCTGAAGACCACCGCCGACGCCGAGGGCGCGCTCGCGCTGGGCACCCTGAACAACTGCGCCGGCGGCGTCACCCCCTGGGGCACCATCCTCTCCGGCGAGGAGAACTTCAACCAGTACTTCGCGAACGCCGGGCAGGTCGCGGACCCGACCGCGAAGGCCCGCCTCGCGCGCTACGGCCTCAGCGGCAACGCCAGCGAGCGCAAGTGGGAGCAGTACGACCCGCGCTTCGACGTGCTCCAGGAGCCCAACGAGCCCAACCGCTTCGGCTGGATCGTCGAGCTCGACCCGTACGACCCCGACTGGACCCCGCGCAAGCGCACCGCCCTGGGCCGCTTCAAGCACGAGGGCGCCGGACCGCGCGTGGACCGCCAGGGCCGCGTGGTCGTGTACATGGGCGACGACGAGCGCTTCGACTACATGTACAAGTTCGTCTCCAAGCACAAGATGAAGTCCGGCTCCAGCCGCAGCGCGCGCGAGCACAACCGCAAGCTCCTCGACGAGGGCACGCTCTACGTCGCGAAGTTCACCGGGGACAGCCCGGCCGAGGAGTTCGACGGCAGCGGCGCGCTCCCCGAGGACGGCGCGTTCGACGGCTCCGGCGAGTGGATCAAGCTCGCCAGCGGCGACAAGTCCTTCGTGGACGGCATGACCGCCGAAGAGGTTTACGTGTTCACCCGCCTCGCGGGCGACAAGGTCGGCGCGACCAAGATGGACCGCCCCGAGGACGTCGAGGTGAACCCGAAGACCGGCAAGGTCTACGCGGCCCTCACCAACAACACCCAGCGCGGCACCAGCGGCAAGGCCGCGGCCGACGAGGCCAACCCGCGCAACGGCAACAAGCACGGCCACGTGCTCGAGCTGGAGGAGCGGCACGGCGACGTCGCGGCCGTCAAGTTCGGCTGGAAGCTGCTGCTCGTCTGCGGCGACCCCGAGGACCCGAGCACGTACTTCGCGGGTTACCCGAAGGACAAGGTCAGCCCCATCTCGTGCCCGGACAACGTCGCGTTCGACCCGCAGGGCAACCTGTGGATCTCCACCGACGGCAACGCCCTCGGCACCAACGACGGCCTCTTCGGCGTCTCGCTCACCGGCGCGACCCGCGGCCTGACCAAGCAGTTCCTCACCGTGCCGATCGGCGCGGAGACCTGCGGCCCGGTCATCCAGGACCGCCACATCCTGGTCGCCGTGCAGCACCCGGGCGAGATCGACGGCGCGAGCGCCGAGACCCCCGCCTCGCAGTGGCCCGACGGCCCGGACGGGGCCCTCCCCCGCCCGTCCGTCGTGAACGTGGTGAAGGACCGCTTCGGCAGCATCGGCTGCTAAGCGACGCAACGCAAGACGGGGCGACCAGCGATGGTCGCCCCGTTGTCGTGCGCGGCTTGTTCGGCTGTCGTGCGCGCTCAGGAGCTGCGGCCGTGGACGACCAGGGCCCAGGCGAGGGCCAGGAGCGAGCAGAGCGCCGCCACGCCGCGCACCGTGTTCCAGGCGATCCAACGGGACTCGATGCTCGCGCGCAGCGCGGCCGGGTCGCCGATCGCGGCCGGGTCGCCCGCGGCTTCGAGGCGGTCGTTCATCGGCACGTTCACCGCGATGGTCCCGATGAACATGACCAGGGCCAGCACGAGGGCGAGCAGGATCCACAGGGACGCGGCGCGGTCCCCGGAGAACCAGTTCAGGGCCAGGGCCGCGCCGGTGAAGAGCACCGAACCGAGGAACGCGGTCATGAACCAGCCGTTGAGGATCACCTTGTTGATCTGCTGCATCGCGGTGATCCAGCCGCGGTCGTCGAGGACCTTCAGGCCGGGCATCACCGCGTACGAGAACCCGGTGAAGAGCCCGGCCATGAGGCCGACGCTGAGGACGGAGGCGAGGAGCGCGAGGAGTTGGAGGAGTCGCACGGGGGCTACGCCTTTCGGTAGGTCTGGATCACCGCGCCCGAATCGAAGGCGCGGTTCCCCGTGAGCCTAAAGGCCGCCGGCGCGAAGGCTCCGGCGAACATCGGGATGCCGCCGCCGAAGAGCACCGGGTAGCGCTTGACGATGATCTGGTCGATCTCCGACATCAGCGCCGAGGCGAGGTTCGCGCCGCCGCAGAGCCAGATGCCCTTGCCTTCGCGCGCTTTGAGTACGCGCACGAGCTCGAGCGGGTCGCCGGCGACGAAGTTGACGTCCTTGTCGGTGCCGGCGTCGAGGCTGCGGGTGAAGACGTACTGCTCGAGGTGCGCGTACGGGCTCGTGACGCCCACGGCGAGGCCGGGATCGTAAGTGCGCCTGCCCATGAGGAGGGTGTCGAAGTGGGTGTTCGGCGCGTCGGCGATGCCGAGCGCAGGGCGGATGTGGGTCGGGACGGTCTCGGGCCATTCCTCTTTGATGGCCTCGTGGACGTCGGCGAACGCCATGAGCGGTTCGACCTCGTCGTTCGGGCCGGCGATGTAGCCGTCGAGTGACGTGCCGATGTAGTAGGTCAGTTCGCGGTTCTGCTCGCGCATGCACACTCCGTTTGAAGTACTATGGTTGAAGTGGTTTGAACTTACCACTACACATGAAGTGGTGTCAACCGAAGGAGCGGACCAATGCGCGAGAATCCCGAGCGCCGCACGGCCCTGATCGACGCCGCCATCGAAGTCCTCGCAGATCAAGGGGCGCGAGGGCTCACGTTCCGGGCCGTCGACACGCAGGCGGGTGTGCCGATCGGCACAGCCTCGAACTACTTCCCCAACCGCGATGCGCTCCTGATGCAGGCGGGCCAGCGGGTGTTCCAGCGGCTCGACCCCGGCCCCGCGATCGTGGGCGAGGCGCTCGCGCTGCCGCGCACCCGCGCGTCCGTCGACCGCCTCATGCACGAGATGGTCGAGCGGATCACCGAGTTCCGCTCCGGGTACCTGGCGATGCTGGAGCTGCGGCTCGAGGCCACGCGCCGCCCCGAGCTGCGCGAGGTGCTCACCAAGCAGATCCGCGACAACGTGCAGGAGAACATCGACTTCCACCTGGCCTCGGGCATGCCCGGGGACGCGGACACCGTCGTGATGCTCTACCTCGCGCTGAGCTGGCTCATCCTGGAGCGGCTGACGCTCCCGGACGTGTTCGGCGAGGACCGCGCGGCGGCGCTCATCTCCGCGGCGGTCGACCAGATCGTGCCGCCGCAGTAGGCGGCGTCAGTCCAGCTCCTCCAAGGAGATGTGGGAGCCGTCCGCCCGCTCGTCGCGACCGGTGACCTTGAAGCGGCTGCTCTTGTCGAAGACGACCTCCTGCTGCCACTCCATCTTGGAGTACTTCGTCATGTTGCGCCCGCTCGCGCCGTCGATCGTGAAGAAGGCGCCCTTGTCCTTGAAGAAGGTGCCCGCCACGCCCTCGTCCTTCGAGGTGCTGAGGAAGCCCTTCTCCTCCACCACGTCGCCGACCTTGTACCGGTCCAGGAACGGGCCGCCCGCGGTGCCCCGGTAGGTCGTCCCGGGGTGGACCGGCAGCTTCTCCAAGGCGCTGGAGAGCTTGGCGGCGTCCGCGTCGAGCTCGTCCCGCTGCCGCTGCGACTTGGCGAAGGACGGGTCCCGCAGGTGCTTGTTGATCTCGTCGAACCGCTCGGTCGAGTACTTGCCGATGGCCCCGTGGTCGGTGGCGGTGAACGGCTTGAGGTGCCCGGGGCCGAGCCCCTGGGCCTGGCGCATGCTCCGGCTGCTGTCGACGAGCGTGCCCACGATCCCCGAGCCGCCCCCGCCCTTGGTCTTCTTGGGCATGCGGGGCTAGTCCTGCTCGGGCGGGTCGACGGTGACGCGGCCTTCGCGGATGTCCTCGATCCGGCGGCGCTCCTCGCGGGTGAGCCGGTGGACCGGCGTCCCGTCCTCGTTGAAGCCGAGCGGCTGGGCGTACTTCCAGGCCCGGTCCGGGTCGACCTCCTTGGGCTCGGAGGCCTGCTCCTGCTCGAGGAAGTCGCGGACCCACGCGGGGGGCTCGTCCTCGGCGCCCTGCTCGCGGGGCTGGTCGCTCATCACTGCTCCTTCATGTCGATGAACAGGCGTCCGCCGTGCTCGACGCGGTTCGTCACTTCGTAGCGGGTGCCCCGGTCGAAGGCGACCTCTTCCTCACCCGGGAAATCCGTGTAGTCCTCGATGTAGCGGCCGTTCTTGCCGTCGATCTTAAAGATAGCGCCGTTCGGACCGGCGAATCCCTGGGCGACGCCGGGGTCCTTGGACGAGCTGGAGAACGCCGGCTCCTCGACGACCTCGCCCACCCTGTACCGGTCCAGGAACGGGCCCCGGCCGGTGCCCCGGTAGGTCGTGCCGGGGTCGGGCGGCAGGTGCGAGAGGCCCTGCGAGATCCAGTCGGCCTGGCGGTCGAACTCGGCCCGCTTCGCCGGGTCGGTGACGCTGGAGGGGTCGCGCAGGTAGTTGTTCAAGGGGCGGTAGGCGTCCGTGGTGTAGAAGTGGACGGCCTTCTCGTCGTCCTTGGTGAACGGCGGCCTCGTCGGCGGGGGCGTGGGGGTCGGCGTCGGTGCGGGCACCGCCCGCGCGCCGGGGAGGGTGCCGCCCGGCGGGAACGTCCGCGGGTTGCTCAGCACCCCGGAGACGAGCCGCGCGCCCGCCGCGCCGGCGCCGGGCGTGCGCCTAGCCATTGAGGACCCGGTTGACCGCCATGTCCATCAGCTGCTCGATGATCGTGCCCACGATCTTCTTGAAGATCGGGATCTGCGCCAGCGAGGCCCCGAAGGTCACGGCCGCGAACGCGATCGCCTGCGCGATCTGGATCGCCAGGATCACGAGCTGCACGATGATCTGGATCTTGAGGGCGAGCACCAGGCCCGCGCCGACGGTGAGGCCGATGTTGATCACATTGGACGGATCACCGGCGTCGGCGAGGTTGCGCACGGCCGCCTCCTCACCGTCCCAGCGGGTCTGGAAGGCGTCGATGTCCGCGCCGCTGTTGTGCTCCGGCAGCGTCCGCGCCGCCTGGTCGAGCTGCGCGATGAGCGGTTCGAGCTCGTCGGCCATCGCGGTCCACTCCCCCGCCAGGCGGAACAGCGACTCCTCGTCCGATTCGGGCCAGGTCGAGCCGGTGATGGCGCTGAAGAGCCCCGCGACCTCAGGGGGCAGGTCGAGTCCCATGTCCGTAATGCCTTTCGCCGCAGCGGTAGAGGGGTGGGCCGGTCACTTGCCGAGTTCGCCGAGCAGCTGGTCGAAGATCTTGCCGATCTCCTCGTCGTTCGCCGCGTGCCCGTCGGCCATCTCCCGGATGTTCAGGCCGAACTGGGCGATCTCGTCGATGTTGGTGGTGAAGCACTCGTTGAGGGCCCCGGTGCAGGCCTCGTGGGCGACGCCCAGCAGCGAGCCGATCTCGTCGCCGCCGAACGCGTCCGCGTACTCGGCGACCTTGCCGTTGAACTTGTCGATGAGCGCCTGGATCTGCTCCTTGACCGCGTCCATGTCCGCGGCCGACCGGTGCATCAGCTCCGGGGTGAGGTCGAGCCCGGCCACGGTCAGGAGGCCCGGTTCTGCAGCTTGGCCATCGTCTCGCTGATCTGCTGGCTCATCGCCGCGAAGTTGCGCAGCGAGCGGTCCTGCATCTCCGCGAACCGCTCGTTGATCGCGTTGAGGTCGGGCACCGGCTCGTCCGTCACCGTGTGCTCGCGGTGCTTGTCGAGCGCCTCGTTGACCAGCCGCATGAGTTCGGGGCCGAGGTCGTCGGAGCCGTCGCGGATCGCCCTGGCGCTCACCATGAGCTCCGAGAGGCGCCCGTCCGGGCCGACGGTGATGCGGATGCGGCCCTTCTCGTTCTCCACGGTGACGGGTTCGGGCGGGCCGACCTGGGTCTGGGCGGCGGCGCTCAACTCGGCGCGCGCGGCCGCCAGCTGCTCGGCGATCTTGTCCTCACTGAACAATTGGGACTCCGGCTTCTCTTGCGGTTACTGTTGCGTTGGAATGGCTTGCAGCGGTAGGGGCTACGCGTAGGGGTCTTCTTCCTCGTCCTCGGGACCGCCGCCCCAGACGTCCTCGTCCTCGGCGATCCAGAACTGGCGCTCCATCTCCTTGTCGTCACCGCCCGGACGCTGGCCGCCGCCCGCGACGCCGGGGGCCATCATGCCGCCCGCGCCCGCCGCACCGCGGCCGCCCGCCCCTGCGCCGGCCGCACCGGCACCCGCACCGCCTGCGCCGATGCCGCCGCCCAGGCCGCGACCGCCGCCGGTCCCTGAGCCGAGGCCGCTGCCCCGGCCGCCCGTGGAGCCCGGAGGCGCGCCGCCGCCGCTGGTGCCGCCCAAGCCCTTGCCGGTGAGGCCGCCCGAGGAGCGGCCCGAGTCGAGCTTGCGGGGACCGGTGCCGCCCGTGTTCGGATTGAGTCCCGTGCCGCGGCCGGAGTCCAGCTTGCGCGGTCCCGAGGAGCGCGGCGGCGTGATGCCGCGCGTCCCGCTCGGCGCCGGGGTCGCCATCGGGGGCGGAAGGTGGCTGCTGCCAGGGCCGAGCCCGCTGCCGCCACCGATACTGCTGGGCGGCAGGCCGGTCGGTCCGCCGCCGGCGAGACCGCCCGAGACGTCGTCAGGGTCGGTGGTCGAGTTCCAGGGGTTGTCGTCGAGCCCTTCGAGGCCCGTGCCGCCCGTGTAATCGCCCGGCGGGGCGCCGCCGCCGTTCGGGCCGAAACCGTTGCCGCCCAGGGAGTCGAGGCCGCCGCCGCCGTTGTAGCCCGCGGGGAGGTTCGTGCCGCTCCCGGTGAGGTCGTCGGGGTCGGTGGCCTTGAACGGGTTCTCGTCGTTCAGCGAGCTCAGGTCGCCGGCGCCGTTGACGCCGCCGGGCGGGTTCCCGCCGCCGTTGAAGCCGTTGCCGCCCAGCCCGTTGCCGTTGAGACCGTTCTCGTTCAGGCCGTTCGCGTCCGGGCCGGTGCCCAGCGAGTGCAGGGTCCCGGGCGGGGCCTGGTCGTCGATCCCCGCGCCATTGAGGTCCGGCATGCCGCCGCCGTCCCCCGTGTCGAGCTCCGGCGGGTCGAACTTGTCGGTCTCGCCGTCGTTGAACGTGGTCTGCTCGCCCTTGCGCACGTCCGGCGCGATCTCCTGGACATGGGCCTCGACGTTCGCGTGCCGCTCGGTCACCTCTTCGTTGACCCGCGCGGCCTCCTCTTCAAGCTGGTCGGAGCCCTTCGCGCCCAAGGAGATCAGGCGCTCGTCGGCGTACTCGTCGGCCTTCTTGCGGGCCAGCTCCTCGCCTTTGAGACCGTCCACCTCGTACTCGGGGTTGGCGTTGACGTACTCGATCCACCGGTTGTAGGTGGTCTCGCGGCCCTCCTGGACCTCGTCGATCACCGTCGGGTCGAAGCCCGCGAGCTCGACCGCCTTCGCGATCTCGTCGTTCTTGTGGATCTCGCAGTTCTTGAAGAACGGCGGTCGAATGTGGATCTGGTGCGAGCCGCAGCTGGTGCCCTGCATGTAGAACTTCGGCGCGGGGTAGACGCACGAGGTGCCGCCCTGCTGCTCGAAGATCTCGGCCTGCTTGTCGTCGAGCAGCTTGACCACGCCGCCGTTGCCGTCCTCGCCCGCGATGTCGCCGCTCACCGTCTTGCAGTTCTTGAGGACGGTCTCCGCCTGCTCCTCGAAGGCGTCGAAGTCGTCGCCCTTCCAGAAGCCCGAGAGGCTCGCCAGGCCCTCCTTGAGCTTCGGCGCGATCGACGCGAACGCCTCCTGGAACTCGACCCACTCGTCGCGGATCGTGTCGAGCGCGTAGTCCGCCTCGGGCTGCGGCCGGATCGAGGCGACCATGCTCTGGATCGTCTTGCCCTCGGGGAGCATCATCGTGCCCTCGCGCGAGGCCTTGAGGCTGTCGATCTGGGTCGCCACGGGCACCGCCGACATGAGCTTCACCCAGGCCGGCTCGGCCGGGTCCTCGACGGCGTTGGTGCACGCGTCATGGCTGCACTGCGGGGCCACTTTGAGATCGTTCTGCGCGGTCGTGAAGTCCGCGCTGCTCTGGCCTTCGTTGAGCTTCCCGTAGTCGGTGCGCTCGAATTGGTCCTCTTCGGACATTGGCGGCTACTCGCTCTCTGCCTCAGGGTTCAGGTGTGGGCTGGGGGCGCGGCGCGCTAGAGCAGGCCGGCATAGCCGTCCATCTCGTCCGCGGAGGTCGAGTCGGCCTCCTCGGCGAGGTCGGCGGAGTCGTTGAGGGTCTTGATCATCCCGTGCAGCGCCTCGCGGAGGTCCTGCAGATTGTCCCAAGTGGTCTGATGGAACGCCTGGTAGCCGGTGCGCGCGGTCGCGGAGGCGTCGAGCTGCCCGAACGCGGGCAGGAGGCCGAGGCGCTGGCCGTGCTCCATCCGGGGGATGAGGGATTCGAGGTGGTCCAGCTGCTCGCGGACGAGGGTGCGGTACTCCTCGAGCGCTTCGGTGTCGATTACTCGTTCGGCCATGAGGTCGCCTATCCGTTGGTGAGCGGCGCTCGGTCCCGGTGCCGGGGCAGTGAGCGCTCTCTGGGGCGCACACCCGCTGAGCGGGACTCGGCTGGCGCGCGCGAGGAGCGGAGATGGCGTCAATGATAAGCACACCTTCCCGAATCCCGATGTTCGGCACCGGTCGCACCGAATGTACGTGATCGGATGCATACCAACGGGTTTCGATGTCCTCTGCGTGACTGAGCTGCAGGGACGCCGAGCCGCCCCCCGCTGTGGAGCGGGCGGCGGCGCCGGGAACCGGAAGGGGTGCTTACGGATTCGTTATGCGAAGTTCACATTTGAACGAGTTCGGTTCATCACTGGTTCACTGCTTCACCGCGCCCGCGACGAGACCGGACTGCCAGTACCGCTGCAGGAACAGGAAGGCGATCACCAGCGGGATGATCGACAGCAGCGAACCGGTGATCACCAGCGGGATCAGGTCGCCGCTCGCGCCGCCCGCCGCCGCGGCCTGGCCCTGCCAGCGCGCCAGGCCCACCGTGATCGGGTACAGCTCAGGGTCGTTCAGCATGATCAGCGGCAGGAAGTAGTTGTTCCAGGTGTGCACCAGGGCGAACAGCAGGACCGTGGCGAAGCCGGGCGCGAGGAGGCGCAGCACCACTTGGAAGAAGATCCGCAGTTCGCTCGCGCCGTCGATGCGGGCGGCCTCCAGGAGGCTGTCGGGCACCGCGGCCTCCACATAGACCCGCATGAGGAGGAGTCCGAACGGGTTCACCAGGGAGGGCAGGATGATCGCCCAGGGCGTGTCCGCCAGGCCGATCTCGCTGAAGACCAGGTAGGTCGGGATCGCGAGCGCGGTGGTGGGGACCATGACCGCGCCGAGCACGATCAGGAACATGGTGCGGTTGCCTTTGAAGCGGTACTTGGAGAACCCGTACCCGGCGAGGGCGGCCAGGAGCGCGCCGCCGCCCGCGGCGGTGACCGCGTACAGGAGCGTGTTCCACAGCCAGCGGAGGAAGACGCCGTCGTCCTGGGTCAGCGTGAGCTTGATGTTCTCGAAGAGGTGGAAGTCGCCGGAGAACCAGAGGCCGAAGGTGGAGAACAGGTCCTGGCTGGTCTTGCTGGAGGCGACGACGAGCCAGAACAGCGGCAGGAGGAAGTAGGCCGCGGCGGCGATCATCCCGATGGTGAGGATGGTGCTGCGCGGGGGCTTGCGGCGGCGCGGCTTGGTTGCGGTGGTGGTCATCGCCGGCTCCTGCGGTTGGTGGCGAACATGAACGCGTACGAGCCGACGAGGATGACCAGGCCGAGCACGAATGAGACGGCGGCGGCGTAGTTGTACTCCTGGCCGACGAACGCGAGGTTGTAGGCGTACAGGTTGGGCGTGTAGGCGGCGTCGATCACGGTGGGCGCCAAGGACTGCATGAGCTGCGGTTCGTTGAACAGCTGGAAGCTGCCGATGATGGAGAAGATCATGCAGACGGCGAGCGCGGATCGGAGCGCCGGGATCTTGATGCTCCAGGCGATCCGCCACTGCCCGGCGCCGTCGACGGCGGCGGCCTCGTAGATGTCGGTGGGCACCGAGCGCAGGGCCGCGAAGAGGATCACCATGTTGTAGCCGGTGAACTCCCAGAACACGATGTTGGCGAGCGAGCCGAGCATGAGGTCGGGCCCGAGGAAGTCGGGGGCGCTCATGCCGATCTTCTCGGCGAGCTGCGCGAAGGGCCCGAAGTCGGGTCCGTACAGGAAGCCCCACATGAGGGTCGCGATGACGCCGGGCACGGCGTAGGGCACGAAGATCCCGAGCCGGGTGGTCCGCTTGAGTCGGACGAGGCCGGTGTCGAGCGCGAGCGCGAAGGCGAGCGCGGCGACGAGCATGATCGGCACCTGGATGACGAAGAAGAGGCAGACGCGGCCGATGCCGGTCCACAGCTGCTCGTCGCCGAAGGCGCGGGTGTAGTTCTCGAGGCCGACGAAGACGTTGCCGCCCACGAGCTGCTCGCGGAAGAGGCTGAAGTAGGCGGCGTAGAGGAGCGGGACGAGGAACATCAGGAGGAACACGATCATGAACGGGGCCACGAACATGTATCCGGCGAGGACGCGCCTGCGGGTGCCCTGCTGCCTGCGGGTGGGGGTGCGGGTCTCGGTCGTCGCGGTCATGGCTTCCTCACCGTGAATCCCTGGTACTTCGCGTACTCTTCGGTGCGCTGCTGCCACGCCTCCATGGCGGCGACGGCGTCGGTCTTCTCGGCCACGGCCGTGCCGACGGTGGCGGTGAAGTCGGCGTAGACCTTGTCCTGGAACGGGGCCCACTGGAAGTCGGGGGCGACGGTGGTGCCGATCTCGGCGAAGAGGCCGTTCACTTCCTGGCCGCCGTAGAAGTCGAGCTGCTGGCCGGTGAAGGCGGGGTCCTCGAGGATCGCCTTGGTGGGCGGGTAGAGGAACTGCTCGTTCGCCATGGTCTCGGTCGACTTCGGGTCGGTGTTGATGAACTGGGCGAAGACGGCGGCGGCGATCGGGTTGCGGGTGGTGGCCATGACCGCGGAGGTCGAGCCGCCCCAGTTGGAGGAGACCTGCCGGTCCGCGTCCCATTGCGGGAGCGGGGCGACGCGCCAGAGTCCGGCGGTGGAGGCCGCGGCGGACTGGAGGAAGGTCGGGGCCCAGGCGGGGGCGATCCAGGTGGCGTACTTGCCTTTGTTGAGGGCCTGGTACCACTGGTCGTTGAAGTCGGCGTCGACCGCGATGAGGTCCTGTTCGGACAGGTCGCCCCAGTAGCGGGCCACCTGCTCGGCCTCGGGCGAGGTGAGGTCGACGTTGAGATCGGGGCCTTCGGAGCCGCCGAACGGGTCGGCGCCGGCCTGCCAGAGCATCGCGGCGAAGAACGCGCCCTGGGAGGGCGCGAAGTTCGTCAGGTACACCTCGGGGTCGGCCGCGTGCAGGCGCTGCGCGGCGGCGGCGAAGTCGTCCCAGGTCGCGGGCACTTCGATGCCGTGCGCTTGGAAGATGTCCTCGCGGTAGAGCATGCCCATGGGGCCGGTGTCCTGCGGGATGGCCCAGACCTCGCCGTTGGTGCCGCTGACCTGCGACCACGCGAACTCGACGAACTGGTCGCCGATCTCGGAGGCGCCGTACGGGCCGAGGTCGAGCAGGTCGCCGGTGATGACGAACGACGGGATCATCTGGTATTCGAGCTGGGCCACGTCGGGGGCGCCGTTCCCGGCGCGCAGCGCGGTGCGCAGCTTCGCGTAGTGCGGGTTGCCCTGGCCGGCGTTGACGACGTCGACGGTGATCGCGGGGTAGGCGTTCTGGAAGAGCGCGACCTCCTTCTCGATGCCCGGCACCCAGGTCCAGAAGTTCAGTTCGGTCGGCGTCTGCATCGCCGCGTCGATCTCGGCCTGTGTCACGCTCTTCGGCGGGTCCACAGTGTGCCTGCCGCAGGCCGCGAGCGCCAGCGGGCTCGCCAACGCGGCCGCGAGGCCGGTCCTGCGACTGAAACGGGGAATCATCCGGATCGGTCCTTTCCTGTTGCGCGCCATTGCGAATCAGGATTCGTCCTATGGCGCTACGGCTGGGAGAGGGGTGTCGCGGTGGAGAGGGGCGGTGCGGTCGAGGAGCGGACGACGAGTCGGCGGCGCGGTGCGGCCGCCTTCGCCTCGGGTTCCGGCCCGGCGGCGCCGGGCAGGAGCCGCATGAGGACGTCGAGGGCGTGGGTCGCATCGCCTTCGAAGTCCTGCTGGACGGTGGTCAGCGGGGGTGAGAGGTAGGCCGCGGCGGGGATGTCGTCGAAGCCGACGAGCGAGACGTCCTCGGGGACGCGGCGCCCGGCCTCGTGCAGCGCCCCGGCGAGGCCGATCGCGGTGTCGTCGTTGGCGCAGAACACGGCCGTGGCCTCGGGCGGCAGGGCGAGGCCGGCGGTGTAGCCGCCGCTGGGCGTCCAGTCGCCCTCCAGGTGCGGGGGCGGTTCGATGCCGCGGGCGCGGTGGGCCTCGGCCCAGCCTTCGAGGCGTTCGCGGGCCTCCCACCAGTCGAGCGGCCCGGCAACGTGCCAGACCCGCTCGTGGCCGAGGTCGAGCAGGTGCTCGACGGCTTCGCGGCAGGACGCGGCGGTGCGGCCGCGGGCGAGGGCCACCTGCTCGGCGGGGAGGTCGGCGGCCTGGCCGAGGCTCACGATCGGCACGCCGGGGTCGGGGCGCAGGTGCTGGCCCTCGTCGATGGGCTCGGAGAGGATGACGCCGTCCACGCCTTGGGCGAGCAGCCAGTCGATCGAGTCCTGGATCGCCTCCGGTTGGCCCTCAGGGGTGTTGGCGACCATGAAGGAGAGTCCGGCGGCGCGGGTGGCGCGCTCCAGTGCCACGAGCATGGAGGCAGGGCCGTAGAGGGCGGAGCCGAGCGAGACGACGCCGATGCGCTTGAAGCGGCCGGTGATGAGGGCGCGGGCGGCGGTGTTGGGCCGGAAGCCGAGTTCGGCGGCGGCCTGGAGGACCTTCTCGCGCAGCGCTTCGCTGACGTACCGCTCGTTGTTGACGACGCGGGAGACGGTCTTCTGCGAGACCCCGGCCAAGCGCGCCACATCGGTCATGCCGGGCGGTCGGCGCCGGGCATCGTCGGAGGTCGCATGGGCGGTCATAGGGCTCCAGAATCAATGCTGACTACGTTGTCAGGCGTAACCTACGCCTCGCTCTGGAGCCCTGTCAAGTGAACGGTCCGCCGAGCCGGTCAGATAGTACCCACCAGTGCCGCCAGCGCGCCGTCACGTGCGAATACCGGGATCACGTCGATCGGCGCGGGGGCGTCGATCCACTGCCCGCCCTCGTGCACCGCTCCAGAGTGGAGGTCGGTCCAGGACGCGCCCGCGGGGAGGTAGACGCGGCGGCTCGTCGCCTGCGGCTCGATCACCGGGGCCACGAGCACGTCGGGCCCGAACATGTACTGGTCGGCCAGGTCCCAGCAGACCGCGTCCTGCGGGAACTCGTGGAACATGCCGCGCATGACCGGCTGCCCGGCGGTGTGGGCCTCGTCCATGAGGCGGCGGGTGTACGGGCGCAGGGCCTCGCGGAGCTGCACGTAGCGGACCAGGATCGCGTAGACGTCCTCGCCGAAGCTCCACAGCTCGTTCGGCGCGCCCGAGTTGTTGCGCGGCGAGCCGTCGGCGGCCAGGACCCGCTCGCTCGGCTGGCGGTCGCCGTGCATGCGCATGACCGGGCAGAACGCGCCGAACTGGAACCAGCGGACCAACAGCTCCCGGAACCCCGGATCTTCGATGTTCCCGCCCCCGAAGCCGCCGATGTCGGTGGTGAACCAGGGGATCCCGGCGACGCCCATGTGGACGCCGGCGGTGATCTGGCGGCGGAAGTCGGCCCAGTCGGAGTGGATGTCGCCCGACCACACGAGCGCGCCGTAGCGCTGGCTGCCGGCCCAGGCGCAGCGCACCAGGTTGACGATCTCCTCTTGCCCTGCGGCCCTTTGGCCCTCGAAGAGCATGCGGGAGAACGCCTGCGGGTAGACGTTGCCGACCTCGAGGTTCGGGCCCGCGTGGTAGCGGTAGTTGTCGAAGTCGTAGACCCCGTACTCCGGTTCGGCCTCGTCGAGCCAGAACACTTTGATGCCCAGGTCGTGGTAGTTGCGTTTGAGGATCTGCCAGGCCTGCTCGCGGGTGCGGGGGTTCGTCGTGTCCAGGAACATGCTCGGCCCCTGGAAGCTCATCTGGACGCCGTGGCCGCGCTCGGTGCGGACGAGGAGGTTCTCCTTCTTGAACGCGGCGAAGTTCTCGGACTCGGTCGAGACCTGCGGCCAGACCGAGACCATGAGCTCGACGCCCATCTCCTGGAGCTCTTGCACCATCGCGGCCGGGTCGGGCCAGAACTCCTCTTCGAAGCGGAAGTCGCCCATCTTCGGCCAGTGGAAGAAGTCCGCGACGATCACGTCGAGCGGCAGGCCGCGGCGCTGGTGCTCGCGGGCGACCTCGAGGAGCTGCTCCTGGTTCCAGTACCGCAGCTTGCACTGCCAGTACCCGAGCCCGTATTCGGGCATGACGGGCGCGTGGCCGGTGGCGTTCGCGTAGGCGGCGCTGATCTTCGCGGGAGTGTCGCCGGCGGTGATCCAGTAGTCGAGCTGCTGCGTGGACTCGGCGATCCACTCGGTGCGGTTGGCGGCGAAGGTCGCCGTGCCGATCGCGGGGTTGTGCCAGAAGAACCCGTATCCGGCGCTGGACTGGACGAACGGCACGCTCGCCTGCGAGTTGCGGTGCGCCAGTTCGAAGGTGGAGCCCTTGATGTCGAGGATGTCCTGCTGGTACTGGCCCATGCCGTACAGCTGCTCCCCCGCCGGCGGCTCGAACGCGGCGCGGAGGCGGTGGGAGCCGCCGGCCAGCGGCCGGAACTCGCGGGCGGTGAGCTTGAGCGCCCCGCCGTCGGGGATCTCGCGCAGCAGCGTGCGGCCTGCGGCGTCTTGGAACTCGAGGGTGCACCGGTGGATCGCGTACTCGGTCTGCCAGTCCCAGCCGGCCCACGCGCGCATCACGACGGTGATCGCGCCGTTGACGATCGTCGCGGTGTCGCCGTCCACGGTGATCTCGACGTCGACCGGTTCGGGCTCGAGCAGCGCGAAGTCGGTGTCGATCACGTCCCCGGCGGGGTTGCTGCGCACTCGCAGCGAGTCGCGGCCCCAGGCCTGCACGAGGAGGGTCTCGCCGTCGCCGCGCCAGATGACGGCGTCCTTCGACGTCGCGAACGTGTTCATCCGGTTCACTCTCTTTCAGGGGGTCGGCGGTTCGCGACGAACGTCAGCGAACCGGTTCGCTGCAGATCTTGCCAAGAGCTCGGCCCGGCGTCAAGGCCGGTTCACGCGTTGGGAAGGACGCTCGAACGGCCGTCGAGCCGCGGCACGATGAGCCGCTTCCGCGCAGGCGCGCCCGGCGCCTCGATCCGCTGGCACAGCACGTCGACGGCCGCTTCTGCCACGGCCGCGGGGTCGGATTCGACCGCGGTGTAGGAGAGGACGTACAGCCGCGCGAGCTCGGCCGAGTGCAGCGAGACCACGCTCAGGTCGCCGGGCACCTCGAGGCGGAGGTCGCCGAGGACGAACGGCAGCATGGCGACGGCCGCGTCGTTGTGGATGAGCAGGGTCTTCGGCAGCGCCGGGTCCCGCAGCGCGGTGCGCAGCGTCGCACGCACCTGCTCGGGCCCCACGGGGACCGGGACGGGCACGAGCCGCAGCCCCCGGTCGGCCGCGCGGCGCAGCGCCGCCCGCTCGAAGCGGGTCGCGTACGTGGAGCCGGACTCGTACAGCTCCTCGGGCCAGCGCACGAACATCGCGTCCCGGTGGCCGGCGTCGGCGAGGTGGTCCACGAGGAGGTTCGCGGCGGCGGCGAAATCGAGGTCGACGGCGTCGATGCCGCGCGGGTCCTCGGGGTTGCCCACGAGCACCGCCGGGTAGCCGGAGCGGCTGATCGGCTCCAGGCGCGGGTCGCCGTCGAGCACGTTGAGGAGGATGAGGCCGTCCACCTGGCGGCCCGCGATGACCCGCCGGACCGCTTCGGCCCCATCGGGTTCGGTGAGGAGCATGACCGCGTAGCCGCGTTCGCGCGCGGCGTCCGAGAAGGCCACGAGGTAGGTCGCGAGCGCTGGGCTGAACTCGGCTTCGTGGAAGCGGACGACGACGCCGAAGGTCATGGTCCGGGAGGTCGCGAGCGCGCGGGCGCCGCTGTTGACCGAGTACTCGAGCTTGGCGATGGCCGCTTCGATGCGGGCGCGGGTCTGGGGGGTCACGAACTTGCGCCCTGTCAGGACGGACGAGACGGTGCTGCGCGAGACGCCGGCCTCGCGCGCGACGTCGCCGATCGTCGCCACACCGGCTCCTCTCACTGCGTTCCTTCGCTGGTCTGTCTGGGCGAGTGTATCGGCTCGCCTGGTCGGGGCGGGGGTGTCGGCGGCGGCCGAGGGAGGCTCGGCCGCCGCCGGTCATTCAGTCGGACAGCGGGGTGAGGGTGATCCGGTCGAGGTTCGGCGCGTACTGCGAGCGCAGCAGGACGCCGGGCCAGGCGTCGGAGCTGTAGCTGACCCCGTCGAACTGCGGTTTCTCCTCGCCGCTGACGCCGATCTCGTTCACCCCCTCCTCGAGTTCGACGACTACGGTGAGCTCCCAGAAGTTGTTCTCGTGGAACGAGTGCGGGAAGATCACGCGGATCGGCTCGGCCCCGTTGACGGAGACGAGCGCGTAGCGGGCCACCGGGTCGGGGTTGTAGTGCGTCGCCGGCGACTGCTCCTCATTGGAGTAGCGGAAGGTCAGCGCGTACGTCCCGGCCTCGGGGACCTCGACGGCGTCGAAGGTGAGCGTGTTGCCGTTGCCCGGTTCCCCGCCGATGCCGGTGACGGCCTGCCCGCCGGAGGCGAGGGACAGGTCGGTGGCGGTGGCCGTCCCGGCGAGTACACCGTCCTCGGCTTCGTAGGCGACCGATTCGAGCGCGTCGGACGGCACGACGGTGAGGCGGTCCACCTGGAGCCGCTTGGCGCCCTCGACGACGATCTTGTTGACGCCGCCGAGGAGGAACGCGTTCACGGTGCCGTCCTTGGCCGTGGTGACGCTCTCGCCGTTGACCTCCAGCCGCACTTTGCCGCTGCGGAGGGTGTCGACGTCGAGGAGCGCCGCGGCGTCGGCGGGCGAGTAGACCCAGAAGGTCGCGGTGCCGCCCTTCGGGATCGCGGCGCCGCTGACGTCGCCGTAGACCGGGGTCGCCCCTTCGAGTTCGGCGTACTCGGCCTCGTACACGTCGGCCGTGTGCGCCGGGTTCGGGAGCGAGAGGTCGATCTTGTCGATGAGCACGTCGCCGCTGATCGTGCCGCTGCCGTCGAGGCTCTCGGTGGCCAGGGTGATCACGTGCTCCCCGGCGGTGAGCTCCACTGTGGTGTCAGCGTGGTCCCACACGACCCACTTGTAGCCCAATGGCAGGAAGACCTCCTGCTCCGCTGCGCCGTCGACGCTGAGGAACATGTTGGTCGGGCCTTGGGCCTGCACCTCCGGGTCGGTGTTGAGCGAGCTGGCGAAGACGCTGAGGTCGTACTCGCCGTCCTCGGGGACGTTCACGGTGAACTGGAGCCCGTTGTCGGTGCCGGTGCGCATGCCGCCGACGTTGTAGCCGCCGGAGGTGTAGAACTTCGCGACGTTCGCGGGCGAGCCCTCGGGGCCGTTGACGTTGAGGCCGGTGCCCTGGAACTCGGCGTCCTCGGCCTCATAGGTGGCCTCCCAGGCGGCGCGCGGCTCGGCGGTGCCGCCCGTGTCGGCGCCCGGGGTCACGATGACCTCGTAGGAGGACTCGGCGTCGAGCTCGGGCAGGTCGCCCGCGCCGAAGTGCACGGCCGCATCGGCGGCGGGCACGTCGAGTTCCATGATCGTCTCCGGTTGGGCGCTGTCGCCGATCTGGCCGCTCCAGCCGATCTCGCGCACGGCCACATGCACGGTCTCGCCGAAAACGCTCGTGGGGACGTTGTCGAGCCGCAGCGTGTAGTCGCCGCCCGCGCCGCCGAGGAGCACGCGGCTCTGCCGCAGGTCCTCGTCGAGCGTCGCGACGCCTTGGAGCGTGTAGCTCTGGCCCGGGTGCGGCGGCGTGACCTCCACAGTGGTCCCGCTCATCTGGCTGTAGGCGTTGAGGAGCCACCACTGGCCGTTGGCGCGGTTGGCCTGCACGGCGGAGTCGGAGAGGTTGCCGTCGATGTTCCAGTACGCGATGTCGCCGTACACCTTCTTGTCCTCGAGCGCGGAGATCCACTGGATCATCTGGCCCGGAACGGAGGTGTGGTAGTTGAAGGCGTACTCGGTGATGTTGATCGGGAGCTCGGTGCCCTCGAGTTCAGTACCGGCGAAGAGCTCGGTCTCCCAGGCGCGGTAGCGGTCCACATTGGCGCGGATCTTGGCGGGGTCGGAGAGTTCGTGCCACACCACGGTGTCAGGGACCGTGCCCGCTGCGATGGTGTGCGCCATGAAGCCCTTGACCTGGTTGTACAGGACGCTGGTGTTGGGTCCGCCGATGCGGGCGTCCGGCAGCACGTCGTGGATCACGGCGTAGGCGCGGTCCCAGGCCGCGAAGAAGTCGTCGGGGTCGTTGAGCCAGCTGGTGCCGTTGTAGCTCCACTGGCCGGTGCCGAACATGTTGCCCTCGGGCTCGTTGTACGGCATGAACACCACATTGGACTGCTGCTCGGCGGGAAGGGTCGCGACCTGCTCGGCCTGCAGCTTCAGCTTCTCCATGTAGATGTCGAGTTTCTCCTCCGGGGTGTCGCCCGGCCACTGGTACGGGAAGCCGCGGTGGATGTCGGTCATGTAGATGTACACGTCGCCGTTGGAGGCCTCGACCAGCGGGCCGAGCACTTCGAGCGCGTCCGCGCCCGGGTGCTGCGGGCCGTCCTGGGCCTTCGTGGCCACGGTGGTGAGGTCGATGCCGTCGATGAGGTTCGCGGACGGCAGGCCCTCGTCGTACAGGCCGTACAGCGTGCCGGAGGCCCCGCCGAGGAAATCGCCCGTGGGACTGCCGAGGTCCACGGTGATGGCGTTCTCGATCACCTCCACAGTGGCCGATACGGCGAGATCGTGTCCGATGACCTTGCCGGACACGGTGAACGTGCCGGGCTCGCCGTACTGCTCGGCCGGGATGTCGTCCCAGTCGATGCCCACGTTGCGGCCGATGCCGTCGCTGAACGCGGCCGGGGCCGCGGCGGGCAGTTCGGGCGCTTCGCCGACCACGGTGCGGGCCTCGAACGAGTCCTGCTGCAGCCCTTCGATGACGGGCAGCTCACCGCCGTAGAGCTCGGCGACCTGCGCCGCGTCGAGCGCGAGGTCGTACACCTGGAACTCGTCGATCGCGCCGTCGAAGAACGGGTGCCCGGACCAGAACGCCTTGCCGAGGAAGCCGGAGGTCGCGCCGTTCGGGTCGTGCATGACCGCGTCGAGGTCGAGCTGCGCCTTCGTACGGCCCACTTCGACACCGTTGAGGTAGTAGACGATCGCCTCGCCGTCGATGGCGGTCACCGCCTGGACCCACTCCCCCGTCGGAAGCTTGCCGGTGCCGTCCACGCCGACCTCGCTGCCGCCGTTCACCGGCTTGATCGAGGAGCGGTTGGTGCCGGGGCCCTGGTAGGAGGGGGTCAGGAAGGTGGCGCTGGCGTTGTCCTTGCCGAGGTTGTACGCCCACTGGAAGTCGGCGCCGCCGTCCCAGCGGAGCCAGGCGGCGATCGTCATCGCGTCGCGGCCCTCGAAGAGCCCGTGCGGCACCTCCACATAGGGCGCGGTGGTCGAGTTCGACGCGCCGCCGGTGAGGTCGAGCGCGGCGGTGCCGTCGGCCCGGCCGGGCACAGAAGGCGCCTGCGCGGGGTTGACGACGGTGCCGTCGAGGCCCGAGGGCGACAGGTCGTCCACGATGCCGTTCGCGACCTGCCCCTCCTCGAACGAATAGGAGAGGATCAGGTGCTCGTCCAGGGGATTCGCGGCGGCCGGCACGGCCGCGAGGGGCACTATGGCGATCGCGGCGAGGGCACTCGCCGTGCGCCACAGGGGTGTGCGGGACTTCATGTCGCCTCACTCTCGTCATTGAGAAGGCCGCCGGAGGGATGCGTTCCAGCGAACCGGTTCGCTCACACCGTACCGAGGATGAGCACCACTTGGCAAGAGCCTGGAGAACCGGTTCGCTGACGACTGCGCGGTGCGCCTCGCGGCGGTGCGGCGAAACCGGGCTCCGCCGACCATTGGGCCCCGCCCCGACCGGGTAGCCACCTGCCGAGACCCGCAGGCAAAGGATTGAAGGAGACCGTGCGCCCCATCGACCGGATCTACGCCGCCGCGTTCGTCGTCGCATGGAGCGGCGGCTTCATCGGCATCGAGCTCGGCACCCGCCACGGCTCCGCCTTGAGCCTCCTCACCTGGCGGTTCCTCGTGCTCGCCGTGCCCTCACTCCTCTGGCTGGTACTGCGGCGGGTGCGCTGCGACCGACGCGTCCTCGGCGCGCACTTCGCCATCGGCACGCTCGCGCAGGTCGGCTACCTCAGCGGCGTCGCCCTCGCCGCGCAGTTCGGCGTCGCACCCGGCGTCGTCTCCCTCATCGCGGGCATGCAGCCGATCGTCATGGCCGTGGCCGCCGCACTGCTGCTCGACGAGACCATCCGCCGCCTGCAGATCGTCGGCCTCGGCATCGGCTTCGCCGGCGTCGCACTCGTCGTCTCAGCGGACGGCTTCAACAGCACGGCTCCACTCTGGGCGTTCACGCTGCCGCTCCTGGCCGTGCTCAGCCTGGTCGCGGCCACGGTCATCGAACGCCGCGTCAAGCCGCAAGGGCTCGGCCCGATCGATGCGCTGGCGGTCCAGTTCCTGTTCGCCGCAGTCGTCTTCACCCTCGCCTCGGCCATCGGCGGCGACCTCGCGCCGTCACCGGCCCCCGGTTTCTGGGCGGGCGTCATCTGGACCGTCGTCCTCGCCGGGATCGGCGGATACGGCCTCTACTGGGTCGTGGTCCGCCGCAGCGGCGCCACGACCGCCTCGAGCCTGCTCTACCTGACGCCGCCGACGACCATGCTGTGGGCGTGGCTGATGTTCGGCGACCGTCTGGCGCTCACCTCCTGGATCGGCCTCGCGGTCGCCGCGGTCGGCGTGCTCCTGGCGCTCGACCGCGGCCGGGCCGACTCCCGCGAGGAGGGCCCGACCGGTCGTTCGCCCGATCGCGCCGCCGTCAGGTGAGCCGGAACGTGGCGGCCGAACGCTCCTGCGCGGTGGTCGCCGGCAGGATGTTGGCCAGACCGCCCGAGGCGCGGATGAACCGGCCCGGGAAGTTGTACGACTCGAACGACTCCGCGGCGGCGTCGGCCAGGCCGTCGCGCTGGTGGAAGCTCGCGTCCGCCTTGAACACCGCGGAGCCGTCGTCGGCCTCGACCCACAGCTCGTAGTTGCGGTGCCGCAGGTACCTGCCAGGGAAGTTCGCCGACTCCAGCGACACGGTCCCCGAACCGGTGCGGCCCGGCACGATCCGGAACTGCGAGTCGGCGAGCATCGCCACTGAGGTGCCCGCCCGGACCCGGTAGTCGTAGTGGTTCAGGTACGCCCCGGCCTGGCCGTGCAGCGCGAAGCGGTACGGGGTCGCGCCCGCCGCGACCGGGATGCCGAAGTCCGGCGTGCCGTCCGAGCGCCAGTAGACCTTCTGGATCCTGGTGTGCCGGTTGGGATCGTAGAGCGGGTCGCCGCTGATGGCCTTGTAGGGCCGGGCGTGGTAGACGAGGATGTCGCTCTGCCCGTCCTCGGAGACGGTCCAGCAGTTGTGGCCCGGGCCGTACTGGCTCGTCGCGTCGCTGCTGCGCAGCACCGGCTGCGAGTTCTTGGTCCACGAGGAGGCGCTGAGCAGGTTCGCGCCCGAGGAGGCGGTGAGGAGCCCGACCGCGTAGTTCGCGTCCGTGGCGCTGGCGGAGAACGTCATGAAGATCCGCCCGTTGCGGGCGATGACGGCTGGGCCCTCGTTCACCTTGTGCCCGATGGTCTCCCACGCGAGCGTCGGCTTGCTGATGCGCACCGGCGTGCCGGTGATGGTCCACGGGTTGGTCATCGCGGCCAGGTACAGGCTGGTGCCCGAGCCCAGTTCGGGGTCGCTCTGCGCCCAGCAGAGGAAGCGGGTCGAGCCCTGGGTGAACGTGGTCGCGTCGAGCGAGAACGAGTCGCGCGGCGTGACGATGCGGCCCTTCTCGGTCCAGGTGCCGCTCATCGGGTTCGCGCTCGCGTTCTCGAGCACGTACATGCGGATCGCCCACACGTCGTCGGTGCGCCCGGCGGCGAAGTAGATGTACCACTTGCCGTTCACGTGGTGGATCTCCGGCGCCCAGATGTGCGCGCCCATCTCGCCGCTGGCGTGCTTGGTCCAGATGGTGGCCTCGGCGGCGGTCGCGAGGCCCTGGAGGGTGGTCGCGCGGCGCATGATGATGCGGTCGTAAGCCGGGACGCTGGCGGTGAAGTAGTAGTACCCGTCGGTGTGGCGCCAGATGTGCGGGTCGGCGCGCTGCTGGATGAGCGGGTTGACGTACCGGACGCCGGGGGTGTCGGCGGCCTGGGCCGCGCCGGCGGCGAACCCGACGCCGGCGCTGGACGCGGCGGCGACCCCGGCGGCCTGGAAGAGCCGGCGACGACTGATCGGCGGGAACTGCATGGCGAACTCCTCGAGGGGGAGACCACATGTTGTGATCGATAACAATCCTGCAGTCAGCGTATGCAGACATCCCTCGAAAGTCAACGATATCGATCCACCAATATCGACAACCGCAAATGTCCGGTGCCTCCGGAGAGGCACCGGACACGGCTACCAGCGGTGGTGGACCTGCGCGCGGATCTTCGCGTCGTACAGCTCGCGCACGGCGGCCAGTGTCGACTCCGGCAGCGCCGCGAGGTCGGCCGCGGCGGCGTTCGCCTTGGCCTGCTCGGGATTCCGCGCACCGGGGATCACGGTGGAAACGCCCGGCTGCTGGATGAGCCAGCGCAGGGCGGTCTGCGCCGCGGTCGCGCCTTCCGGCGCAAGGTCCGCGAACTCGGCGGCGGCTTCGACGCCAGTCGCGTAGTCGACCCCGGAGAAGGTCTCGCCCTGGTCGAAGGCCTCGCCGTGCTGGTTGTAGGTGCGGTGGTCGTTCGCGGCGAACACGGTCTCCCGCGTGTACTTGCCCGAGAGGAGGCCCGACGCGAGCGGCACGCGCGCGATGATCCCGACGCCGGCCGCCGCCGCTGCGGGCAGGACCGCTTCAAGGGGCTTGAGCCGGAACGGGTTCAGGATGATCTGCACGCTCGCGGTGCCCGGCCGCGCGATCGCGGTCAGGGCCTCGTCGCAGGTTTCGACGCTCACCCCGTAGGCCGCGATCCGGTCCTCTTCCACGAGGGTGTCGAGCGCGTCGAAGACCGCGTCCGAGGCGTACACGGCCGTGGGCGGGCAGTGGAGCTGGACCAAGTCGAGCCGGTCGACGCCGAGGTTGGCGCGCGACCGGTCGGTCCAGGCCCGGAAGTTGTCGAGGGTGTAGAGCGCGGGGTCGAGGTCGACGCGGCGGCCCATCTTGGTGGCCACCAGGACCCCGGCGTCCGGCCGTTCCTTGAGGAAGCGCCCGATGAGCTGCTCCGAGCGCCCGTCGCCGTACACGTCGGCGGTGTCGAAGAAGGTCACGCCCGCTTCGACGGCCGCGTCGAGGACGGCGAGCGCGTCGGCTTCCCGCACCTCGCCCCAGTCGGCCCCCAGCTGCCAGGTGCCGAGCCCGACCACCGACACCCGCTGGCCGCTCCTGCCGAAAGCGCGCTGCTCCATCGGTCCCCCAAAAAACATCATTCGTCGCGTATCTCGCGGGGCAAGTCTAGGGAGGCGTGCCGGGACGCGGCCAACGGCCTCGGTCAGTTCACGGTGTCCGCGACCTGCACGTCGAGGGAGTACTCGGTGCCGTCGACGGTCTCGAAGGTCACGGTGGTGTCGATCTCCGAGCCGGTCGAGGGATCGGTGAGCAGGCAGGTGACCGACTCCCCCTCGACGACTTCGATGTCCTCTTCGCCGCAGTCGATCTCGGGGCGCTGGCCCACCTGCTCCTCGAGCGCGTCCTCGGCGCCGCGCCCGCCGGTATAGTTCCGTGCGTGCGCTATTTTGTTCAGTTTCCTGCCGGGACCGGCGAATTGGTCGCCGAGTCGATCGGTTCGTACGTCGACCGGCCGGAGATCGTCTACGCCGACGACAGTTCGCTGATCTTCGAGTCGGACACGCCGTATGCGCAAGTGGTGCAGATGCCGTTCGTGAAGAACTCGTTCACGGTGATCGCCGATGTCGTTCGGCGCGACATCGATGCGGGCGTCTTGGAACTGGCGGACAGCCTCCGCGATGACGGGCTCGCCAGCCACGCGGACACGTTCCGGGTGATGTTCCATGTGGACGGTGCGCTCATTCCGGTCAGTCCGCGGGCCAAGCGCGCACTCGAGACGGAGATCAGTGACGCATCGGGCCAGCGCATGGTCGGGCGCGGCTCCGGCGAGGAGTACTGGGTGGTCGGGAGGACCGACTTCGAGTACCTGATGCTGTGCCGGCGCCATATCCGGAGCAAGCGCGCGGAGAAGGCGGCGGGTGCGATCTCGCACGAGTTGTCGTCACTGCTCATCGCGGCGTCGAAGCCGCGGCCCGATGACGTGTTCCTCGATCCGTTCGCGGGTTCGGGCTCGTTCACGAATGCGCGGATGTCGTTCCCGGCGAAGCGCATCGTCTATTCGGATGCCGATCTGGCGCGGCTGCGCGACGATTTCCCGGCTGCGATCCGCGATGGCGGCGCGGTCGAATTCCTCGCCGATGACGCATTGGCGCTCGCGTCCTTCCAGGACCATGAAGTGGACGTGATCGTCACCGATCCGCCGTGGGGCGAGTACGAGGAACTGCCGCTGGCGCTGCCCGAGTTCCTCGACGCCATGGCGCGGTCGTTCGACCGGGTGCTCGAGCCGGGCAGCGGGCGTTTCGTGATCCTCATCGCGCGCATGGCGGCCGAAGAGGCCCAGAAGGCCCTGACCGCCAACCGCCTCGCCGTCGGCTCGGTGCACGAGATCCTGGTGAACGGCCACCCCGCGACGGTGCTCGTGGGCGGCCGCGCAGCGGCGTGAGGCCCGGAGTTCCGCACGCAACGATTCGGGGCCCTGCGCCTGGACGAATGTCCAGGCCAGGGCCCCGCGCGCGTGTCAGGGTCAGGCGCTGGCGGCGTCCTGGACCTCGCCGATGAGCTCCTCGACGATGTCCTCCAGGAACAGCACGCCCGTGGCCGAACCGTCCGCGCCCGTCACGCGGGCCACGTGGGCGCCCTCGGCGCGGATCTGCGCCAGGCCGTCCTCGAGCTCGGCGGCCCCGGCCACCACGGGCAGGTCGCGCAGCCGCTCAGCGGGGATCGGCGCGTCGAGCTCGTCGGGTCCGGTCAGGTCGAGCACGTCCTTGAGGTGCAGGTACGCGCGCGGCGTCCCGTCGGGGTCCTCGATGACGTAACGGGAGAACCCGTTCGCGGAGACCGCGATCTGCACGTCGCGCGGCGTCGGCCGGGGCGGCAGCGTCACGATCTCGTCCAAGGGGACCTCGACGTCGGCCACGGTCTTCTCGGTGAACTCGAACGCGGCCGTCAGCGTCCCCGAGTCGTCCACGAGGGTGCCCTCGCGCTGGGACGCCTCGACGATGGTGGCGACCTCGTCGATCGTGTAGGCGCTCTGGGCCTCGTCCTTCGGCTCGACCCGGAACAGCCGCAGTGCGCCGTTCGCGATCGCGTTCAGCGACCAGATGATCGGGCGCACGACGCGGGAGACGAACACCAGCGGCGGCGCCAGGATCAGCGCCGCCCGGTCGGGGACGGAGAACGCCAGGTTCTTCGGGATCATCTCGCCGAAGACGACATGGAGGAACGTCACCAGCAGCAGCGCCACCGCGAACGCGATCCCCGTGACGGCGGCCGGGGTCAGCCCGGTCCAGCCCAGCGGGTACTCGAGCAGGTGGTGGATGGCCGGTTCGGAGACGTTGAGGATCACCAGCGAGCACACGGTGATGCCCAGCTGGCTCGTGGCCAGCATCAGCGTCGCGTGCTCCATGGCCCACAGGGTCGTCTTCGCGGCGCGGCTGCCCTCGGCGGCGCGCGGCTCGATCTGCGAGCGGCGCGCCGAGATGACGGCGAACTCCGCGCCGACGAAGAAGGCGTTGGCGGCCAGGAGGACCACCAGCCAGACCAGTCCGGGAACGTACTCGCTCATCGACCGGCCTCCTGCTCGAACGTCTCCATGATGCGCTCACGCGTCCCGCCGAAGGCCGGGTCGGTGGCCTTGTCGTCGGGCAGGTAGCGCAGGCGCTCGATGCGCGAACCGGTGAGCCGGTCCACCCGGAGCCGGCCGCGGTCGATGCGGACCTCCTCGCCGGGAGCGGGGATCCGCTCGAGCGCGTCGAGGACGTAGCCCGCGACGGTCTCGTAGTCCTCGCCTTCGGGGATGCGCACGCCCGCGCGCTCCCACAGTTCGTCGGGGCGCAGCGAGCCCGCGATGAGGATCGAGTCGGCCTGCTTGAGGACCTGCCGCTGGATCTTGTCGTGCTCGTCCTGGACCTCGCCGAGCAGTTCCTCCACGAGGTCTTCGAGGGTGACGATGCCGGCGGTCCCGCCGTGCTCGTCGATGACGACCGCGATCTGGAAGCCCCGCCCGCGCAGCGTGCCGAGCAGCGACCCGACACCGGCGGCCTCGGGGACCTTCAGCGGCTCGGACATCAGCTCCGTCACCGGAACCGATCCGCGCCGGTCGAACTCGACGCCGTACGCGGACTTCACGTGGACCACGCCGACCACGTCGTCGACGTCCTCACCGAGGACCGGGAACCGGGAATGGCCGGTCCGGGCCGCTTCGGCGATCACGTCTGCGGCGGTCGCGTCCCGCTCCAGCGTCGTCGTCCGCACGCGCGGGGTCATGACCTCTTCGGCGGTGTGCGTCGAGAACGTGAGCGTCCTGTGCAGGATCGCCGCGTCGTCGCGGTCGAGCGAGCCCTCGGTGGCCGAGCGCCGGATCAGGAAGCTGAGCTCCTCGGCGCTGCGGGCCCCGGAGAGCTCCTCCTTCGGCTCGATGCCCATCGCGCGGATCGTGCGGTTCGCGGTGCCGTTGAACAGCACGATGATCGGTTTGAACACGAAGGTGAACCCGATCTGGAACGGCACCACGAGCTTCGCGGTCGCCAGCGGCACCGCCAGCGCGAAGTTCTTGGGGACCAGCTCGCCGAGGATCATCGAGAACAGCGTCGCCACGGTGATCGAGACGATCGCGCCGACCGCGGGCACCGCGGTCTCGGCGATGCCGAGGCCGAGGAGCGGGTCGCGCAGCAGCGAACTGATCGCCGGCTCGAACGTGTAGCCCGCGAGCAGGGTGGTGAGGGTGATGCCCAGCTGGGCAGAGGAGAGGTGGGTGGAGGTGACTTTGAGGGCCTTGATCGTGGGCTGCAGGCCCTTCTCGCCCTGGTCGCGCCGGCGCTCCAGTTCAGGCCGGTCGAGGTTGACCAGGGCGAACTCGGAGGCGACGAACAGGCCGGTGCCTACCGTCAGGATGACACCCGCGAGGATGCCCCAGACTTCGGTGTTCAACGCTCACCTCGCTGCGGCGTAGCGGAGACCGGCGGCGGCCGCTCCGAGGTGAGCCAGGGTTTATGACTGGGAGAATCGTCCATGCGGACGAGGATAGCGGCATCGGGACATCACCGCTCAGCGTAGGTGTCCGAATCACAACCCGAATCCGGTTCCCGCGCCTGCACTGCTCTCGAGGCGTCGCCGAGCCACCTGACCGCTCGCGGCCGGCCCGGGACCGCGTCGCGGAGTCCCGGGCCGGCCGCGTCGCCCGCTACTTCCCGATGCGGCTGAAGTTCAACGTGTTCATCCACGGCAGGTAGTCCTTGAACGCGTCTTCGACGCGTTCGGGGGTCAGCCCGTAGTCCCGCAGGGAGTACTCGTGCTTGCGGTCGCGGGCCGGGTTGCGGAGGACCCCGGTGAGGCGTTCGCCGTCCTGCTGCGTCCATGTGAGGCCGAGCCGGTCGTACAGTTCGGGGATCACCCGGGTCGGGTCGGAGACCAGCTGGAAGTACGGCACGTCGATGACGTCGCCCAAGCGCCGCTGCCGGAACGCGCGGCCGGCGGCGACGGTCTGCGGCAGCACGTCGAGCACGAGGTTCCCGATCGCCTCCCGGTCGGGCCTGGTCACGAACAGAGACTGGCACAGGTCGGCGAGCGAGCAGGTCGAGCCGATGACGGTGGCCGGGTCGCGGTGCGTCCAGACGATCCGCGCTCCGGGGAAGACCTCCCGGATGGTCGGCAGCTGGCCGAGGTCCATGGGGTACTTCAGGACCCAGCGCTTGCGCTCCCGCCCGTACTGGAGCACCTGCAGGGCCATCCGCAGGTACTCGTAGTCCGGGGTGGTGTCGCGGGCGGCGAACCATTCCTGGTAGTCGGGCATGGGCGCGTGGAACAGCACGTGGTAGAGCCCGTGCGGGAGCAGGAACATGGACTCCTCGGGCCGCTCCGGGTCGACCGGATGCACGTGCCCGAAGTCGGGGGCGTACTTCGTCGCCTGGAACTGCTTCTTCGCGGCCCGGACGATCCGCGCCGTGTCCTCCACGGGCAGTTCGAGGTCGGTGTGGACCATCTCCCACAGGAGGGGCCCGCGGCATTCGGGTGCGGCCGCGAGGATCTGGTGCGCGAGCGTGGTCGCCGTCCGCGGCAGGCCGACGACGAAGATCGGCTCTGTGATCCGCTCCCTGCCGATCTCGGGGTTGCGGCGGTGCAGCTCCCGGATGCGCAGCCGGTTCACCAAGCGCGCCTTCGCATCGAGGATCGACGTCATCCAACCGACCGGGGCCAGCCCGGGGACGCGCGCGGCGCACGAGATCAAGTACCGGAAGTCGGCGATCCACGCCTGGTCGTCCGCGTCGGCGTGCAGTCCGGCCGCGTCCTGCGCTTCCTGGACGGCTTTCGCCCAAGCCCGCTCGGGGTCTCTCGCGCCTCGGGTCATGGGCTTCAGGGCCGTGTTGATGACGCGCAATCGGGCAGTGGTGCGGGAACGGTGCATGACAGGACCTCCATAGGGGGTGCGGACCGCCGACCGCACACAATGGCCGGCGCTCCGAGGTTGATGCCGCGGCGAACGCCAAGGCGCCCATAGGTGCCGCGCTCCCATCCTGTCAGATGCCCACGGACCGCATCATCTGCTGAACGACGGTTCCCACGCGGACCGGCCCGCGCGCATGTTCAGGAAGTGGAGTGCCGGTTCGGGCGGCATTCGCCGGACCCCGTGGGGACGGTCGCGTCGATACCATCGAGACCATGCCCGAAGCGATCGAACGGTTGAATCAGGAACTGGCCGAAGCGAGAGAGCTGCTGCACCGCAAGCGGCACCACGAGCAGGTGCTGGCCCGGACCGAGCAGCAGGTGGCGTCCGCCGAAGCGGCGCTGCGGCTCGCCGAAGAGCGAGCGGCCGTCGAGCAGAAGGACGTCGACGAACTGGAGCGGGTGTCCTTCAAAGCATTGTGGGCCACGATCCTCAACTCCCGGGAGGAGCGGCTCGACGTCGAGCGGGCCGAGGCGGCGGCAGCGCAGATCCGAGTGGAGCAGGAGCGGGCCCGGGTCCGCTGGCTCGTCCAGGACCGGGCGTCGCTCGAGACCGCCGGAGCCGAATTCGCGACCGCGGAGGAGCGGTACCGCGAACTGCTGGCGGACAAGGAACGGGCCGTGCTCACGCTCGGCCTGCCCGCGGGCGGCGAACTTGAGGAGATCGCGGACCAGACGGCCGACCTGCGCGCCGAGCGGCGCGAACTCAATGAGGCCTGCAACGCCGGGCGGCAGGCGCTGGAACGGGTCAACGAGATCAGGCGCCTGCTCAGCAGCGCCGGCAGCGCCTCCGGCTGGGACCTCCTCGGCGGCGGCGAGCTGGTCAGCCAGTACAAGTACGACAAGCTCGACTCAGCGGGCCGCGCCGTCGCCTACGCGCAGCATGCGCTCGACGCGTTCAGCCGCGAACTGACCGACGTCGGCGTCGAGCAGCGCCACCGCGCCCCCGCGATCCCGAACAACTGGCTGACCGACGTCCTGTTCGACAACATCCTGACCGACGCAGTGCGCAACGGACAGATCCGCGACGCCACCCACCAGTTCAGCGCCATCCGCGACTCGGTCCAATCGACGATCCGATACCTGCGCGAACGGGACGCGGAAGCCGAGCGCAGACTCGTCCACCTGCAAACCCGCAGAGAAGCACTGCTCGTCGAGAACTGATCCGCCCTCGGCGTGCCCGACCTCGAACGGCCGTAAGCCTGCAGCCGTGACCGATGACCTTCCATCGCTGGCGCACCGGTGTCAGACTTGACATTCCCCGGGGGTCTTCCCAGCCCCGTTCCTGCGCTGAGGAGCGTCATGGTTTCGATCGGTCAGGTTCGCGATGATCTCCACTTCAACCTGCCTCGGCTGGTGCTCGAGCACGGCGTCCCGGGTGCTTCGGTCGCCGTCGGTGTCGGCGATGCGGTGGTGGAAGCCGCGTCCGGCGTCGTGAACACGCGGACCCGTGTCCCGGTCGCCCCGGACTCGGTGTTCCAGATCCAATCAATCACCAAGGTCTGGACCGCGACCCTGATCATGCAGTTGTTCGACGAGGGCCTGGTGGCCCTCGACGATTCCGTGCGGGCACACCTCCCCGAATTCCGCACCGCCGACCCCGACTCGAGCGCGTCGATCACGATCCGGCACCTCCTCACGCATACCGGCGGCTTCGAGGGCGATCTCTGGAAGGCGACGACCACCGGCGACGACGCCCTGCAGCGCCTCGTCGAGGACTGCGTCCCCGAACTGCCGCAGTCCGAGGCTCCGGGTACCCGCTACTCCTACTGCAGCGCAGGCATGGCGGTGCTCGGCAGGATCGTCGAGATCAAGCGTCGGATGCCGTTCGCCGCCGCGGTCCGCTCGTACCTGGCCGTCCCGCTCGGCCTCGAGGAGATCGCGTTCAACGCCGACGAAGCGCTCGGCTTCAGCACGGCCATGGGTCACCTGCCCCAGGGAGACCGGGGCATGCGGCCGCTGCCGGTCTGGGCGACCTTCCCCGAGTCCAACGCGCCGGCGGGAAGCCATCTGGCCATGTCCGCCCGGGCCCTCCTCGCATTCGGCCGCATGCATCTCGCGGACGGCCTGGCCCCGGACGGGACACGCGTGCTGACGGAGGCCTCCGCGAAGGCGATGCGCAGCCCGGAGACCGGCATCCCCGCTTCCGGCCCCGACCCGAGGCATATCGGCCTGGTCTGGGAGCTCGGCCACGGCGGCACGATCGTCGGCCACGCCGGCGGCACGTTCGGCATCGCCTCGCTCCTGATGCTGCTCCCCGCTCAAGGCGTGTCGATCGCGCTCTTGACCAACGGCGGCGACTTCAACGGTCTCTTCCGAGACCTCGTCGACCCCTGGATCCAAGCCGCCGCGGGTGTCTCGACAGCCCCGTCTACCCCCGCTCCGGACTCGGGCGGCCCCGGTGCGGATGCCGCCCGGTACATCGGCGACTACGGCACGCGCAACCAGCTCTCGACGGTGTCGATCGGTGATGACGGCCGTCTGGAGCTCTCTTACACGGCCACGTGCGAGGGCGCCGAAAGGTTCGCGAAAGCGGGAATCCCGCCGGGCCCCTTCACGTCCGAAATCCGCCGAGTCGAAGGCGACCTCTTCGCCTCGGTCGGCCCCGGCGAGACCATCGGCGGCTACACCGAGTTCCTGGACTCGGACGAAGCAGGCCGGGCGCGCTTCATGCACACGGGAGGCCGCTCAATCCCCCGGCTGCCTTGACTTAGGCGGGGGCCTCGCTGGGAACCACCTATGCGAGACGGAAACAGTCAGGCACGATCTCTCGCGCCAAAGGACCCCGCGCCGAACGGCAGCGGGGCTCTTGGTGATTCGAGTGTCACTACTACTTGTACGCCGTGCCGCTGGGCGAACCGGACGACGGCGTCCTGCGCATCCGATCCTTCGGGAGCGGGGCCGGGCCCCTCACCCGCGCGATCAAGCACGTCTCGCTCCTTGGCGGATCCGGTCCCGTCGAATGGGAGCAGACCACCGACGGCCTCGTGGTCCACGCCGGTCGTGCGGCGGTCATCAAGGTCGCCCTCGAATCCGAAGCCGTGCAGGGACACTGGGACATCTTCTAGCCCGCAGTGCAACGCCGTCCGCTGGACCAGATGTCGCTCGTCCAGTTGCCTGACACGACTCGCTACGCCGAGGAGCCGCGTACCGGCCCGCGGGACGACCGGTCCAGCAACTTCGTCACCAGCTCCCGCAGGATCAGCCGTTCAACGGGAGTGAGCGGGTCGAGCAGGTCCGCGGTGATCTGCGGGACGTGCGCCTCCAGCGCCCGGTGCAGCAGCTCTCGGCCCTTCGCGGTGGGCTCGAGCAGGGACGCCCGGCGATCATCGGGATGCGGTTCGCGCTGCAGCAGACCGGACTCCTCCATCCGTGCGATCAAGCGGGTCAAGCCGCCGGAGGTGAAGGAGAGGTCTTCGGCGAGGCGGGCATTGGTGGTCCGGCCGTCCGGATGCCGGGCCAGCCGCAGCAGGACCTCGAACTCGTTCCCGGCGAGACCGGAGGCCGCCTCGATGACCCGATCGGACCTGGCGTCGACCACGCCCATCAGTCGCAGGAGGTCGCCGAACAGGACGACGGCCTCGTCGTCGACGCGGTTCTCTGAGCCCGTTTCATCAACCATAAAGCTGACTATACAGCAAACCAGATCAACCAGTCCCTCGTCAATCATGCATGATATGGATCATTTGCAACGAAACACGCCTTGAATACTGCTGCCGCGGCAGCTAATGTCAGGCCCTGTCAAGGCACGCGACAGCATGAAGGAGAAGCGGTCATGAAACTCGGTCGACGTCACCTGCTCACCGGCGGCACGCTCGCGGCAGCGGGGATCGCCATGGGCAGCACCCCCGCGCATGCCGCGCCGGGATCGTCCCCCCGCGAGGAGACCAGGAGCCTCGAAGAGCTCCACCAGGAAGCCCTCGCCGAGGGCGGCAGCCTCACCGTCTACGCCGGCGGCGACACCGCTCAGCAGCAGGACGGCAACAAGGCGGCGTTCGAAGCCGCGTTCCCCGGCGTCACCGCCACCATGGTCGTGGACTACAGCAAGTTCCACGACGCGCGCATCGACCAGCAGCTCGCGACCGGCACGCTCGTCCCCGACGTCGCCCAGCTCCAGACCCTCCAGGACTTCGAACGCTGGAAGGACGAGGGCGTCCTGCTGCACTACAAGCCCGCAGGGTTCTCCAAGGTCCACAAGGACTTCAAGGACCGGCACGGCGCCTGGACCGGCATCTTCGTCGACGCCTTCTCCACCATCTACAACGCCGACGAAGTCGGCTCGCGGCCGCCCACCACCGCCGCGGACCTGCTCGACGAGCAGTGGCAGGGCCGTATCGTCTCGACCTACCCCAACGATGACGACGCGGTGCTCTACCTCTACAAGCTCATCGTCGACCAGTACGGGTGGGAGTGGCTCGCCGCGTTCCTGGAGCAGAACGTCGCCTGGGTGCGCGGAACGCAGGAGCCGGCCGACCAGGTCGAGGCCGGCGCTGCGGTGATCGCGCTGGGCACGGACGGGATGCTCACGCCCGCCGAAGGAGTGAAGACCCGCTTCGTCCTGCCCGAGAGCGACCCGTTCATGGCCTGGGCCCAGCGCGCCGCGATCTTCGCCGACGCCCCGCACCCGGCCGCCGCCAAGCTCTACCTCAACTGGTGGCTCGCGAAGCAGACCCAGGCCGACTTCTACATGTGGTCGGTCCGCACCGACGTCGCACCGCACGAGGGCTACCGCCCGATCTGGGAGTACCCGAACGCGAACCTCGACGGCTTCGCCGAGTTCATGGACGACCGGGCCGCCGTCGAGCGCTTCCGCCAGCAGATCACGCTCTACATCGGCGAAGTCGAAGGCGCACCCTCACCCGGCTGGCTCGGCCTCCACCCCGGCCGCTGACAGGGAAAGGTGCGAGTCCCGGACGCGCAAGGGGGTATTGAAGACGATCGTGCCGAGGGGTCCTGGTTCACCGAGACCAGCGAAAGCTGGTCAGGCAAGCCTTCCACCTTGAGAAGGCCCACCTGACCACCAATTTTGCGTCGAGCTAATACTCGCCACTCTGAACACGCCACCGCAGGTAGACGGCTTGCTCGGGCGCCTGTCGGGCCCGCTGCCAAGCGATGACGGGACTTCGGGCCCTTCTTGGCGCTCGGGCGCGGGAGCCGAGTACCTCATCGAAGTCCGTCCCGGACGGAAAGCCCGCCCGCTTCGGACACGGTCTTGGCACATCGGATCGAAACGATCAGCAACCCGATGACCACGAGCCATGTCGCGGTCAGGAAGGCGGGCGCGGTCAGCGGGATTCGAGGATCGCCAAGTCGCGCAGGGCAAAGCGGCGGTGCTCGCAGTGCTCGTTGAGCACCACCCGAAGGCACCTGCCGACCGGCAGGGTCTTCACTCCCCAGGTCGGGGCCGGTTCGGCGGTGACAAGCCGTTCGGACTCCGTGTCGGTCAGCCCCTCGACCGCGTCGCGCATCATCGCCGCCCGACCGGCGCGGACCTCCACGATCTCGCCCCAGGATGGCCGCGCATCGGGGTCGAGGCCGATCTCGCGGGCCGCGTCGGTCGGATAGTCGCCCGTCGGCAGCCCGATCCGATGGAACGGCCGGACCTCGCCCCTTGCCATGCGCCCCACCCAGATGTCGGTGGCGAAGATCAGGTGGCGCAGCGTCTCGGCGAAGGACCACTCACCGTCCACCCGCTCATTTCGAACCGCCTCCGGCAGCCGCTCGGCGCGGGCGATCGCCTCCTCCCAGAGTCGCTCCAAGATCATCCACATCGATCGGAAATCCTCCGGCGCCCGCGCCGCCCGCAGCGGCACCCGTTCGGGATGACGCCGGTCGAGTTCCTCTCGCACGAAGTCGGTGACGTCGACGTCGTTGACCACGAATCGATCGATCTCGCCGGCGTGGCCCGAGACGCGCAGTTCAGGGATCGCCGAACCGGTGATGCGGACCTGACTCAGATCGCAGTCGCGGAACACCGCCCCCGACAGGTCGACGGACTGGAAGACCGCGCCGCGAAAGGCATCAGTGTGCTCGAATCTCGCTGTCATCACGCCATCCTCGCAGGCCCCACCGACAATCCGTTCCAGCTCGATCAGGATGCTCGCGGGCGCCCTCACGGTTCCGGGCCACCGCGTACGCGGACCGTCGACGGCGAAGGCGTCGACCAGGCTCACTTCCGAAGACCAAACGGCGCTGACCGGACAGAACCTTCCAATGCTGCCCGGCCACCGCCGTTCACATCTATTCACAACCGGTCACACGCGTTCACACGCGGTCACAAGTCGGGACGACAGGATTTGAACCTGCGACCCCCCACTCCCAAAGCGGGTGCGCTACCAAGCTGCGCCACGTCCCGAACACCGCCGAAGCGGCCTCAGCCAGGGTACAGCACTACCGCCGCAAAACGCCGCCAGGTATTCGCTCCCTCTCTCACCGCTCACTGGACCGGGACGGCAACCTGACCAGTGCAAACCCGGCCGGCGGCGAAGCCGCTTCCGAGCGCGCGGCCGTCCGGGGGGCGGCTTGCGGTCGGATTATGCGGGGCCGTCGGCGGGGATGCCTTCGATGCGTCCGCGGTAGGGGTGCGTGCGCCGCCACTGCGTTTCCCAGAGCACGAGGTCGGCGAGGTGTTCGGGCAGGTCGGGCCGGTACACGCGGATCGCGTCCGGGTTGCCGGGGACGGTGACGATGTACCGCCAGAGGGACTCGATCGCGTCCTTCGCCTCCGCGAAGTCGTAGGCGGTGGCGCGGTCCGCGAGGTACCGGTGCGCGACCGTGACGTTCTCGGGGGCGAACTCGACGTCGTAGCCTTCGCCCTCGAAGTGCTCGCGCCGCTTCTCGCCCGATTCGACGTCCGCTATGGACATGAGTGCGTTGAGACACCCGAAGTAGTTGCGGCCCAGGTCGAAGCTCAACCAGGTGCCGAGCTCCCGGTCGTGGTCGGGCCGGTGGCCGGTGTAGCCGATCCCGCCTTCGCGCTTCGTATAGAAGTCCATGTCGTCACCCTACTTCGCTATTGTTCATCGACCCAGGCTGGGAATCCGTGGCCGATCTTGCCGGTCGCCGGGTCCCAGAACCCGTTGATCTTGACGCCGTCGTACTCCCCGCTCCACGTGCCGTCGTCGTTCTTCGTCCCGTTCTTGAACGCTGAGGAGGTCGCGTCGTCGATCTTCCGAGGCCCCCAGGTGTCGGGGAAGAACGCGGACTTGCCGTTGCCGTTCTTCGGCACCCAGGTGGGCGGCGGCTTGCTGTTCTGGAATTCCGGAGTGCCCTCGTAGACACCGTTGGGGTGCCGCTTGGTGATGGTCGTGCGGCGGCCGGGGAGGTCGTGGCCGCCGGGCCGGTGGTGGTACCCGGTGCCGCGCTTCTGGAAGTCGGGCGGCTGGTTCCTCCTCGCGACGTTGTAGGTCTTGACCTCGCCGCGCATCTGGTGCCGGAGCGACCGGCCGTTCATGCGGTGCGCCTGCCCCTTGCGGGTCTTCTTCTCTTTGAGGTAGTCGAGCGCCTTCTTGATGAGGCCGTTGTGCTTGCCGCTCATCAGCCCTCCAGGATCTGGGTCAGGGCCGCTTCGATCGCCCAGCCGATGGCCTCTTTCGCGGCCTGCTTGATGGCGACTACGGCCACGCCGCCGAGGCCGCCGCTCGCGACCGCCGCGGCGATGGCGGCCGCGATCGCGTACGCGGTGGCCACGAGTTCCGCGATGATGTACAGCTTCAACCCGATGACGATGTTCGCGCAGATCTGCAGCGCCGAGCCGGTCATGGCGGCGGCGGTGGCACCTTCGGGAAGGGATTTCGGCGGGTTGTCCTCGCCCTCCCACCAGGTCTTGAACGCATCGATGTCCTTGCCGCTGTTCGCGCTCCAGACTCCTGCCGCGCTGAGGTCGACCTGTACGGCGTGGAGTGAGAGTTCGAGGCCGAGGCTCGACCAGGCGCTGCCGAGTTCGGCGATCTTGTCCTCGTCGGCGGTGGGGAACTCGAACCCGAGTTCACTGAGGAGGCCGCGCAGGCCCTCGGGCAGGGTGATGGTCATCAGCCGCCGCCCGTCTCGTCGCCGATGCGACCGAAGTCGCGCTTGGCGGCGTCGTCGGCGTCGCGCCACTGCTGCGCGAAGTCCTTCAGGTCGCCTCCGGCGGACTGGACTTCGTAGGCGGCCACGTAGAGCACGTCCAGGGCGGTTTCGAGAACTTCGCCATGGTGCTCCTCCATGAGCCGGCCGATCTCCCCGTTCCCGAAGCAGCCGTGCACGCTTTCGGCTTTGTCGCTGAGCTTGTCGACGGAGGCGGCGACCGCTTCGCCGAGTTCCATGAGCCGCTGCCCTTGGCCCTCGAGCGTGTCGGGGTCGTTTGCGACGGTCACGGCGTCACCGCGCCGAGGGGTGCTGGAGGCTCATGACCGAGTCGAGCACCTGCTGGAATGCCTGCCTGCCTTGGGTGCTGACGCGCGCGAACTCCTCGGCGACGGTCGCAGGTTCGACCGGGGCGGCGGTCGTCATCGAGTGGCGCAGGCGGTGCAGTGCCTCGTTCGCGGCACGGCCGATCTCCCGGCCGACAGCGTCGGCGCCGCGCTGGAGGACGCGTGGATCGCGGAGCTCGACCTTGATGAAGCCGGGCGGGGCGGCGATGACGCGAACGCCCCCGTCGAACCCTTCCACGGCGACCGGCGGGACGTTCGCGCCTTGGCCGGCGCGCTGCGCCATGCCGGCGGCCTGGTCGACGACATTGGCGAGGTTTTCAAGGGACCGTTGCGGATCGGTCATGGGCGTCTCCCTGGATCGGCCTCCGCCCAAAGGCGAAGGTGCGGTCTCGTTGGGAGACAGAGTGACCGGGCACGCTCTGGATTCGCTCTAAATCCGTCCTGAGACGGATCCGCGGCCTAGAGTTGCGACCGCTACGACCGAGCTGTTGCGCGATGGCCCGCGGCGCGCTTTACCGCTCGTGCGGTGGTGATGATCGAGGGAGCGGTCTCGGGGTCGAAGGGATCCTCGTTCCAGGTGCCGAAGCGCTGCTCGACAGTGAAGCCCGCCGCGGCGAGATGGCGGTCCAGGGCTTCAGGGCCGATGAATCGCAAGCTGCAGGAGGCCACGAGCGGCTGCTCCCAGTACGCGGCCTCGAACATCGCTTTGAGCGCGACGACGCCGTGCTCGTCGGGTTCGCCGGCTTCCTGGTAGATGCGCATGGGTTCTCCGAGCGGGTCCACGATCGCGAAGGGAAGCTCGGGGTTCCAGGTGCGCCATGCCTCCGCGACCGGGTTGCGGGTGTCGAAGACGAAGCGCCCGTCGTCGACGAGGGCGCGACGGATCGCAGCGAGTGAGGCGCGTGTCGTCTCGTCGTCGAGCAGGCACTGAAAGGCATTGCCGCTCATGATCGCCAGGTCGAATTCGCCCTTCCATGGCGCTTCGGCGGCCGGAGCGAGCCGCCATTCGGCGGCATCGGACTCGCGGGCCTGATCGAGCATGGCCGGGTCGGGGTCGAGGCCGCACAGACGCCCGGTGTGCCCTTCGGCGCGGGCGCGGCGCAGGATCGTTCCGGTGCCGCAACCGACGTCGAGCACGTTCGCAGCGCCCATGACGAAGTCGAGATAGAAGGCTTCGCTGGCGCCCCAGGTGTTGAGGTGATCGTAGAGCAGCGCATCCAGGGTCTCCCCGTCGACGGAACGAGGGTCGTACGCGAGTGCCATCGCGCCAGTATGACCAGTCCTTCCTTGTGCCGCAACGGCAATTGCTCAAACACTGCCGCCTGAAGGCGCCCGTCAGTCCTGCCAGTAGAAGAGCAGGGTGCGAACGTCAAGCGGCGCTCGATCACCGAAGTAGTAGACGCAGAGCCCGGTAACGGTGATCGAGCCGAGGTCCGAATCGATCCAGCGGAAGCCGGCCGCTTCGAGTGCGCCGCGCGCGACCGCATTCTCGTCGTCGCCGGTGACGAATCGACCGAGGGTGCTGACCCAGACGCTCCCGCCCCGATGCCCGATCAAGTGGTACGTGCCGCCGCCTTGGCCGGCCTCCTCGCCGCACGAGACCGGCGGCTCCGGTTCGAGGTCCGCCGACGCGAGCGCGGTCGTCGCGCGTCGAAGTTGGTCGTCCTCGTCAGGGGGCAGCACCGGCTCGACGCAGATCGCTTCGAGGCGCCAACGCGGGTCGGTCCGTGCCTTGCTGTAGGGCACGTACTCGCGCACGATCGCGCTGCGGACCTCCTCGTCGATGCCGCTGACTTCGACACGAGGCCGTCCCATCGAGTCGTAGACCGCCCGAATCTCGGGGAGGCCGCCGCCGAGGCGGTGCAGCGCGCACGCGGCCCACAGCTTCGCCTCGGTCGTCGGCGCTCGTTCGAGATAGGCGCGGACCTGCTCCGCGTCGTCGACGAGGGAATAGGCGAGGTGCGCGACGCCGACATCGAGGTCCGCGAACGCTTCGGTCACATCGCCCCCGCCACGATGCCGCAGGCGCACGCGGAACGCGCGGTCTTCGGGCCGTTCGTCACCGAGGTCAGCGAGGACGGCGTCCCTCCCGTACCGCGCCACGAGCGCGTTCAGCCCGACCTCTGCGACCGCTCGGCGATGCGGCCACGGATCGTTCGCAAGCGTCACCAATTCGGGTGCGGCCGTTCGATCGCCGAGCACACCGCGGCCTTTCAGGATCGCCTCGGGCATCCGGTACGACTTCTCGGCCTTGCGGTCCTCGTGCCGCAGCCATGGCAGCAGCTCCTGTCGATCCCCGAGGAGGTCGAGGAGGGCGATGCGCACCTCGGTGACGTCATCGGGATCGCGGATGCGCTCCATCAACTCGGGTGCGAGCGCTGACGGAACGCGTCCTGCGAGCGCGAACACGCAGGGCCTGCGTCGCCACCACGGGTGCGCCTTGTCGGACACGTACCGGGCGAGCTCGTCGGCGTCGACCTTGAGCAGGCCGGCGCTGTCGGCCTGTCCTGCGGTCGGGATCAGCACATCGATGGACTCCACACCCACGGATGTTAGTGCTGCCCCGGCGGGCCGTCCGGGGTCAGCGGTCGATCGTCGCGGGCTCTCTCGATGCCTTGACGAGGTTGGGGGCCATGAGGCGCAGGTCGAAGCGGCTCCACAGTGCCCGCTGCACGAGGAGCGTTCCGATGCCGGCGACGACCAGGCCGGCGAGGTTGACGCCGAGCTGGATGAGCGACGAGCCGACCTCGTTCCAGTGGGCCAGGGCGATCGCGACGGCGATGTTGCCGGCCGCGGGGACCGTCGTGACCGAGATGAACACGCCGACCAGGGCCTGGGACTTGCGTGCGGTCATCGACAGGATCCCCGCGACGCCGGCGAGCACCGCCACGATGAACGACCACCGGTCGGGGTGGACGATGAAGCTCGTCAGCGGCCGGTTGTCGAGCATGGACGGTTCGATCCATCCGACCAGGCGGCTCACCAGCGCGCACGCCAAGGTGACTGCGATCGCCATGGCGAAGCCGACCACGAGGGTGCGCGCGGCCCGCCCGATCTGCGTCAGGTCGCGTCGGATGACGCCGAAGCAGCACGCCGCGACCGGGCCGAAGTCGGGGCCGAGGACCATGGCGCCGACGATGAGGATCGGCTGGTCCAGCAGTGCGCCGATCGCCGCGATCTGGACCGCCAGCGCCAGGAATACGAGGTACGACCAGGTCAGGCGGGTCTCGGCGGCGGTGCGGGAGGCCAGTTCCTCCCAGATGACGGCGTCCTCGGAGTGCCCGGGGGCGGCCTCTTTCGCCTGGTCGGCGGCGGCCGAGATCGACAGGTCGATCTCCTCGACGGTGATGCCGCCTGATTCCTTGAGCCCCAGGTCCCGAAGGTCGGCGAGTACTTCGTTCGCGCCTTCGCGGGCCAGGTCGAACTCGACGCAGTCGCCCGCCGGGTCGACCGCCGCGCCGGGTAGGCGGACCACGTTCGCGACCGCGGTGCATTCCACGGCGATGCGGACGACTGCATCGGTCAGTGCGACCGGGGTGATGACGCGGACATGGAGCACGACGGGAATTCTGCCTCACGCGTTCCACCGCCGCCACGGCCGTTGGCGCGCAGTGCCGTGCGGCGGTGCCCCCGCGCCGCTTCGTCGTCCACAACCGGCGGATACCGCCGCGGCCCAGGCGCAGAACCCGTACCGTGGTTTCCGGGCATCCGGCCTGGTCGGGCGGGGTGCGTGAAACGTCCGGGTCGCGATGTGGCCCGGATCAGCGAAGCAAGAGGAGGCGATGTCGTGAGCGATGTTGTGGATCTGATCATGGCCGACCACCGCGAGGTGGAGCGGCTGTTCGGCGAGCTCAAGGAGTTCCCAGAGAAGCGGCCGCTGGTGCTGCCGGTGCTCTCGGCCCTGTTGACGGCGCACAGCCGCGCGGAGGAGGCCGAGGTCTACCCGGTCGCCAGGGACGAGGCGGGCGAGACCGAGGAGGTCGCGCACTCGCAGGAGGAGCACGAGCAGGCGGAGGAGATCCTGGTGCGCCTGAACGAGGCCGACCCGCAGTCCCCCGAGTTCGACACGGTGCTGCAGGAGCTGGTCGACGCCGTGACCCACCACGTCGAGGAGGAGGAGTCGAACGTGCTGCCGGGCATGCAGACCGGCCTCGACGACACGCGCCGCCTGGAGCTGGGCACCGCGTTCGCCGCCTCCCGGGCCGCGCACCTGGGCGACCAGCCCGGGATGGCGAGCCGCAAGGAGCTCGAGATGCAGGCGCGCAACATGAACGTGAGCGGCGCGTCCGAGATGAACAAGGCCCGCTTGGCCGAAGAGGTCAAGAAGAAGGCCAGGTCTTGACCGAAGCGATGTGGGGCGGGCCGACGCCGTGACGAACGAATCGATGCGGCAGCGCTGGTCCGAAGCGGCCGGCGGGTGGGTGGCGAACGAGGCGGTCTTCGATGCGGTGTTCGCGCCGGTGACCGCGGCGATCCTCGAACGGGCCGAGCCGGCGGCCGGGCACCGGGTGCTCGACGTGGGCTGCGGGAGCGGGACACTCCTCGCCGCGTGCGCCGCCGCAGGGGCCGCTGTGGTCGGCGTGGACGTCGCCGAGGGCATGGCCGAAGCGGCGCGCCGGCGCGTCCCGGAGGCGACCGTGCTCGTCGCCGACGCGCAGACGACCGACCTGCTCGACGCGGTGCCGGGCGCGCCGTTCGACCGGGTCGTCTCCCGGTTCGGCGTCATGTTCTTCGAGGACCCGGTGGCCGCGTTCGCGAACGTCCGCAGCGCGGCCGCCCCCGGGGCGCGGCTCGTGTTCGCCTGCTGGCGAAGCGAAGCCGAGAACCCGGTGTTCAGCCTCGGCACGACGGTCCTGGCGGACCGGCTCTACCCGCAGCCGGAGCCGGTCGAGCCGGGAGCGCCCGGCCCCACCGCGTTCGCCGAGCGCGACCGCCTCGCCGCGGTGCTCGCCGGGGCGGGGTGGGACCGGGTGCGGATCGACCCGTTCGACTTCGTGTTCGACTTCGGTTTCGACGGCACCGACGGCGTCGAGGAGCGGCTCGCGATGATCACGGCCGGCGGCACCGGCCGCCTCGCCCAGGAGCAGCTCGAGCCGCGTCTCGGCGCCGAGGGCTGGGAGTCCGTTCTGGACGAGGTCCGCGCGGAACTGCGCCGTCACCTCGTGGACGGCGTCCTGCGGTTTCCCGGTGCGGTCTGGCTCGTCACCGCCGCATCGCCCTGACGGCCGGTCACCGACACCGCGATCCCGGGCCGCCTCCCCAGCGCCGTCGTCGAGGAGGCTCGCGTCAGGCGTGCCAGGAGGCGCCGACGTACTCCGCGCTGGTGTACACACTGAGCGCGAGCGTTCGGACCATTGTGGACGGATGGGCGCGGAGGCGGCGAAGGAGCTCGCGCCAGGGGTCGGACCATTCGCTTTCGGACGCGGCGCTTTCGATGGCGGTGGCGGCGATGACGGCCGCGTAGCGGTCGTCGAGGTCGACCAGGGCGGTGACGAACGGGAGGGCGTCCGGGACGACCTCGTAGAGCATCCGCTGGTCGATGGCGTCGCCGATGAGCTTGGCCTCGACCGGGTCCTGGATGCGGGCGGTCAACGCGCGCAACGCCTCCGGGGCCGGGTTCCAGTCGAGGGTCCGGGCCAGGAGCCGAGTGCCGAGGTCGTGGGGAAGGCGGTCGGCGACCGCCGCGGCCACCGCGGCCGGGATCAGCGGCCGGTCGTACTCGGGGGCGAGGCTGGTGACGATGCGCTCGAAGCGCTGGCGGACCGGGAGGTCGCGGTCCTTCTCGGCGTTGGGCTGCTCCTCCGCTTGCGCGTCGAGGAGGCCGACGGTGCGCAGCAGCGGTTCGACGTCGCCTCCGGCGGCGGCGATCGCGCAGAGCGCGTTCATGGCGGCGGCCCAGACATCGCCCGAGTCCAGGTCCGCGGCGAAGTCGACCAGTGCGTCTGCGGCTTCCTTGGCGTGGCCGGCCCAGCGGGCGAGGCCGTCCGAGCCGGCCACTTGCAGGCGCGGGTCGTCGTCGGCCGCGGCCGTGGTGAGCAGTTCGATGTAGCGGGTACTGAACGGGGCCGGCACCTGGTCGGGGCCGAGGGCGAGCACCGAGGCCCTGACGTCCGGGCCGAAGCGGGCCGTGTCCTCGACGAGGGCCTGCGCCCACGGCTCGGCGAGGCGGTCGGCCGCCACCGCTGCGGCGGCTTCGCGGACGCTCGGGTGCAGGGCGGCGTCGGCCCACAGCTGCCGGAGGAGGTCGTCACCGCCCGGGACGCGGTAGCGGGACAGGACGCGGACGGCCTGCTTGCGGGCGGTGACCTTCGGCGCGTTCAGGAGCCGCGCCGCGGAGGCGGCGATCGCCTCGGGCCGGGAGATCTGGGCGAGCCGCTCCATGAGGGCGGCGGCCACGGCCGCGTCGTCCCCGTCGAGGTGGGCCGGCAGGGTCTCCCAGGCGTCGTCCACCGGGGTGACGCGGTGCAGCGCGGAGACGGCGACGGCCCGCAGCTGCGCGTTGTCGCCGCTGAGGAAGGGCGCCAGCGTCGCGAGCGGTAGCCCCGGCACTTGCGCGAGCACCCGGAGCGCGTCGACGCGTGCGTGGTCCTTGCGGCGGTCGTCGGCGGCGATTCGGCGCAGCGCCTCCTGGTAGGCGGCTTGGACGGCGGGCGGCCACTGGCCGAGCAGCTGCGGGTTCCAGCGCCGGAGCAGCTGCTGGAGCGCGGCCGGGGAGGGTTCGCCGATCGCCGCGAGCCAGGCGGGGAGGAGGTCGCAGCGGTCGACGGCGAGGGCGGCGAAGAGCTCGGGCCGGGACGGGTGGTCCGCGGCGAGCTCGGCGAGCCGGTCGTGGCGGCCGCGATTGATGCCGGTCAGGAGGATCATCGCCTGATTGACGTGGGAGGCGGTGCGGGATTGCAAGGCGCGGCGGAGGATCGGTTCGAGTGCCGGGGCGTCGCCGAGGCGGCGGCCGAGGGCGCCGGCGAGGGCCAGTGCCGTGCCGTATTCGTGCACGTCCGCTTGCACTGCGAGCGCGGGTGCGACGCGCTGGGCCAGCGCGACGGCGATGCGGCGCGGAAGCCTGCGGAGCAGGTTGGTGAGTCCCCATCCCGGCGTCTCGGTACTGAGGCGGTCGAGTCGGCACTCCCCGTGGGCGATGAGTTCGGGGCGTTTCGCGCTCAGGCCGGCGAGGATGAGGTGGCCGGTCAGGTTGAGCAGTTCGGCGACGGTGCCCGTCGATCGCGCCGGGGAGGCGAGGCAGGCGTCGCTGAACGCATCGAGCGCCGCGAGTGCGTCCGGGGTCCAGTCCCGCGGGCGGATCGCTTTGAGGCCCAGGAGGATCCGCTCGTGGATGACGCCCTGGTCCTTGGCGGCGCGGGTGAGGAGCGCGAACAGGTCGGCGACGGCCGCGGGATCGCGGCGCATCGCCGCAGCTTGGACGAGGTGCCCGTAGGCGCGGGCGCGCGCGTCGGCGTCGGAGCGGCGGGTGGCGGCGGCGAGGTCGTCGCGGATCTCGTCGAGGGGCAGGTGGGCGCGGACGCGCTCGCGGCGGGCGGCGTCGCCCGAGACGCGCCGCTCGCCGAGGAGCCGCCGGGCGGCCTCGGTTCGGGCGGGGTGCGGCAGGAGGTCGAGGACGGTCTCGTCGTCGAGGTGGAGGCCGGCGGCGCGGACGGCGGCGATGAGTTCGAGGCGCCGTGAGGGCGGGGTGCGGCGCAGCAGCCGGGGCGTTGCGGAGGCGTCGCCGCTCTGGCGCAGCAGGGCGGCGATCCGGGCCGGGGGTTCGGCGGCGATCCGCCGGATGAGCGCGGGCGTCCTGACGACGGCGTTGAGCAGTGACTCGCGCCCTGGGGCGAGCAGGTGGGCCCAGGTGCGTTCGGGGTCGGCGGCGAGCAGGGTCGTCATGCAGGAGAGGACGATCCGGTCGGTCACCGCGGGCGCCGGGTGCCGTTCGAGGAGGTCGAGCCAGGCCGCGGGCGCCTGCTTGATCGCGTCGCTCAGGGCGGTCAGGTGGCGGCGCCACCAGTCGGCCCATTGCGCGGGCGAGCGCTCGGCGAGCGCGGCCGCGGCGTAGGCGGTGAACTCCTCGTTGTGGTGCTTGGCGAACGTGGACCAGGAGTCGACGTGCGGTGCGAGGACGGCGAGTTCGGCGGCGACGGTCGCAGGTGAGCACGCCGAGAGCAGCTTCGCGGCCTCTCGGGGGCCGTAGCGGTCGTTGATGACGGGCAGCAGGCGGTCGGCCAGGTCCTCGTCGCGGTGCTTGCGCAGCGCGCCGTAGGCGGTGAGGCGGACCGCCTTGGACTGGCCGGGCAGCGCAGCTTCGATCGCGGACGCGAGGCGGCCGTGATCGGCGGCGACGGTGAACGCGGGTCCGGCGATGCCGGCGTCGGGGTGGTCGAGCAGGGCCTGGAGATGGTCGACCGCGTCGGTGAAACGGGCGAAGGTGAGTGACAGGCGGGCGCCGAACAGGCTGTGGGCGGTCAGATCCGCGAGCAGGCCGGGGAGGGCGGGGTCGCGGCGGTGGGTGTTGAGGCGCCAGAGCAGCCGGGTGCGGTCGCCCACAGGCAGGGTGTCGGCGATGGCGAGCAGTTCGGCCGCGGAGGGAAGCGACGTCGGGGTGTCCATGCGGTGCTCCAGGTTCGAGGTCCAGCGCGGTGCCGGGTCATCGTTGCACAGTGCCCGGGTGCGCGCCCGCGGTCGCCGACCGCATCGGGGACTTACGTTGTACGGTACGTTCGGCGGGAAGGAGTGGGGCTATGGCGGGCAAGCGCGCGGCGGGGCCGCAGGTCGGGTTGAGCCGGGAGCGGGTGCTGCGGCGGGCGGTGGCGATCGCCGACGAGCGCGGCCTGGCGGCGCTGACGATGCGCAGCCTCGCCGAGGCGCTCGGGGTCGAGGCGATGTCGCTGTACCACCATGTGGCCAATAAGGAAGCGGTGCTCGACGGGCTGGTCGAGGTCGTCATGGCCGAGATCGAGCAGGCCGTGGCCGGTCTCGACGCGCCGGAGCCCGGGGACGACTGGCGGACGGCGATGCGGATGCGGGTGCTCGCGGCCCGCGAGGTGCTGGTGCGCCACCCGTGGGCGCCGCACGTGTTCGAGACGCGGACCGGCACGAGCCTGGCGGTGGCGCGGTACTTCGACGGGGTGCTCGGACTGATGCGGCGCGGCGGGTTCAGCTACGAGCTGGGCCATCGCGCCTTGCACGCCTTGGGGAGCCGGGCGCTGGGGTTCTCGCAGGAGCTGTTCCAGCCCGACGGGATGGAGGCCCCCGAGGAGGCGCTCGCGGCGATGGCCGAGCAGGTGCCGCACCTGGTGGCGATGATCGCGGACGCGTCGCACGGCGGCGCGGTGCTCGGCTGGTGCGATTACCAGGCCGAGTTCGAGTTCGGCCTGGACCTGATCCTGGACGGCCTGGAGCGGTTGCGCACCGCCGTCTAAGGCCGGTTTTCTCCCTGTTCACACTGGTGGGCACCGCACCGCGCTTGACAGCCTTACAAGGTAAGTCTATGGTGACTTACAACGTAAGACTGCGAAGGAGTCGCCATGAGAGCCGTCGTCCAAGAACGCTACGGACCGCCCGCGGAAGTGCTCGAGCTCAAGGAGATCGACCGGCCGGCGCCGGGCCCGGGCGAGGTGCTCGTCCGCGTGCGCGCCAGCAGCGTCAACACCCCGGACTGGATCGCGGTCACCGGCGTGCCGTACGTGCTGCGGCTCCAAGGCCGCGTGCAGCGTGCTGCGAACGTCGTGCGCGGCACCGATGTCGCGGGCGTCGTGGAGGAGGTCGGCGGGGAGGTCGCGGATTTCGGCGTCGGCGACCGGGCGTTCGGATCACTGTGGACGAGCCGGTTCGTGACGGCCGGGGCGTTCGCCGAGTACGCCGTCGTACCGGCCGATCAGCTCGCGCCGATCCCGGCCGGTGTGAGGTTCGAGGAGGCGGCGGCCGCGGTCATGTCGGGCGTGACCGCGCTGTGCGCCATGCGGGACACCGTGAACGTCCGCAAAGGCATGAAGGTGCTCGTGAACGGCGCTTCCGGCGGCGTGGGGACCTTCGCGGTCCAGCTCGCCGCGCACTTCGGCGCCGAGGTCACCGGCGTCTGCGGGACCGCGAACGCTGCGATGGTGCGCGAGCTCGGTGCGCACCACGTCATCGACTACACCCGAGTCGATTTCACCGAAGGGAGCGAACGCTACGACGTCATCCTCGACAACGTCCTGAACCACCCCCCGAGCCGCACCGCCCGTGCGCTGGCCCCGGGAGGGGTGCTCATCCCCAACAGCGTCGGGAACGGCGGCGGCCTGCTCGCCGGGCTCGGGCGCATGGCCCGCGCGAGGCTCCTGGGATCGCTGCGCCGGGTCGACGTGCGCTTCTCCCCCTCGGAAGCGAACCGCGAGAACCTTGCGGCCGTAGGCGAACTGCTGGAATCAGGGGCGATCAAGGCGGTGATCGACCGCGTGTACCCGCTCGAGGAGACGGCGCAGGCCGTGGCGCACATGCTCGGCCACCACGCGCGCGGCAACATCGTCATCAGCGTGCCCGACCGGCCCCGGACACCATGAAAGCCGCTGTCCTTCAAAGAAGGGCAGCGGCTTCGTGTTTAAGAGCTGTGGAGGCTAGAGCGCGCGCAGGTTAGCGGCCTGCGGACCCTTGTTGCCCTGCTCGATGTCGAACTCGACGCGCTGGTTCTCTTCGAGCGACTTGTAGCCGTTGCCGGTGATCGCGGAGAAGTGAACGAAGATGTCGGGGCCGTCGCCCTCCGGAGCGATGAAGCCGAAGCCCTTCTCCGAGTTGAACCACTTAACGGTGCCTTGCGCCATGCTTAAATATCCTTGGTGTTGATGCTCAGACCGACGGTTTGCAGTGCGGGTTCTGACGCCCGAAGTGCTCCACCGCCATGCGGTCTGATATTGCCGCCATTGCTGGCGCTTCACCACTTCGATTCGCATTGCTGTGAATCGAGGTGACCCCTGGACACTACAGCACTCCCGCCTGATTGCACCGGGCCCGCGCGGAAATTCTTCTCGCATTTGACTGTTTGTCCGTCAATGTCCCGGGATTTTGCGCAGATTGGTGCCGAAGGTCATGACTCAGGGGCCCGAATGCGCGCGTCGGCGGCACCGCTACGGAGCGGTGAGGAAGGTCTCGATCACGCGGGCGACGCCGTCGTCGTCATTCGATCCGCAGCGGTCCGTGGCGGCCGCGGCCGCCTCGGGATGGGCGCCGGCGACGGCGTAGGAGCGGCCGGCCCAGCGCAGCATCGGGACGTCGTTGGGCATGTCCCCGAACGCGGCCACATCGGCCGGACCGAGGCCGTATGCGGCGCACCAGGCGGCGAGCGCGGTGGACTTCGAGACGTCGGCGGCGGTGATCTCCAGGAGGCCTTCGCCTCCCGAGTGGGAGAGGTGGACGCCGGGGAGCGCGATGGTGCGGGCGGCGGCGAGCATCGCCTCCGCGCGCCTGTCGGGGTCGTGCACGAGGAGCTTGACGATCTGGTCGGCGGCGGTGAAGACCTCGTCGAAGGTGTCGACGAAGCGGCGCACGTCGCCGACGGTGTCCACTTTGCGGTATCCCGGCTCGGCGACCACTGCGAAGCCGGTCTCGACCGCGACTTTGGCTCCCGGGAGTGCGGCGCGGAGCGTCTTCGCCACGGCCGCAGCGGTTTCGCCGTCGAGCGTGCGGGCGGTCCCGATCTCGCGGCGCGTGAGGTCGTAGACGACCGCCCCGTTCGCGCAGATCGCCGCGTCGAGGCAGGCGGCGAGTTCGGGCCACTCGTCGAAGACCCGTGGCGGGCGGGCGGTGACCGCGAGGACGGCGATCCCCTGGGTTCGGGCGGCTTGCAGGGCGAGGCGGGAGCGTTCGGTGAGGACGCGGCCGGTGGCCAGGAGGGTGCCGTCCAGATCCGTGGCGATGACGCGGGGAGGGTTCACCACGCCAGTCTTGCAGGGGGCGTTGCAGGGCCGGGGCCCGATCGCCGTGCGGGGCGATCGGGCCCACGTGCCGCTACGGACGGTTGTCGTCCGGGCGGGCCCGGTCGTTGTCGCGTTTGAGCGGCAGCGCCGCCGACGTGCCGAGGCGCTGCCGCAGCTCGGAGAGGCCCTTGAGGGTGATGCGCAGCTGCGGTGCGTCCAGGAGGAGCTCGCCGGTGCGCGGGTGGTGGTGGGACTGCGGGATCTCGGTGAGCCAGCCGGCGTCGACGGCGGACTGGCGGGCGCGCCAGGCGTGGTCGCGCCGTTGCCGGTACGCCCAGTGGAGATCGCCGAGTGTCCTGAACAGACGGTTCTGGCCGAGGTCGATGGCCGGGTCCCGGGATAGGATCTTCGCCGCGTCGGCGGCGGAGAACGTGCCGCGCGCGGAGGCGAGGCGGTGCCAGGACTCGGCGGCGGGCGCCAAGACCTCGAGGTGCGATTCGGCGGTGTCGGCGCGGTCGGCCTCCTCCAGCACCATGAGGGCGAGGTCGCGGTTGGTGAGACCGCGGGGGTAGCGGTGCGCAGTGCGCGGGCTTGGGGTGATGTTCATGCATCCACTCCGTTCGTCGTGCTCTAGGTACGACTCTAGACGGGGGGTACGACATTTCCTCCCGCGCGCGAAGTAGGGGATGCACAGGTCAACGGCGGATTTTCGGGCCGGTCAGAGACCCGCCAGATAGGACTCGAGGGTCGCGGCGTACGCGGCCGGGTCCTCGTTCCAGGACGCGGTGTGGCCCGAGGCGGTCTCCATGACGGTGGTCTGCGCGGGGTCGAGCATCTCGGCGAAGTCGAGGGTCGCGGTGTGATCGACCGTGGCGTCGGCGGTGTCCACGTAGAGCAGGACCGGCAGGTCGAAGTCGTCCGCGAAGTTGCGCTGGTCGAGGTCGTCGAAGTCGATGTCGGCGCGGAATTCGACGATGCGCTTGGCGGCCCAGGTGATCGGGGGGATGACGTCGCGGTCGGCGGCCTGCATGTCGAGGGTCGAGTTCCAGTCCATGACGGGCGAGTCGAAGACGAGGCCCTTGACCACGCCGGGATCGTCGAGGTGGCGGTAGGCGGTGGCGACGACCGCGCCGCCCATGGACCAGCCGTGCAGGATCACGGACTCCGCGCCGTTGGCGAGCGCGTAGTCGACGGCGGCGATCACGTCCTCGCTCTCGTGCGCGCCGAGCGCGTGCATCCCGTTGGGGGCCTTGGGCGCGCCTTCGTCGTTGCGGTAGGTGACGGCGAGGACGGGGTAGCCTTCGGCGGCGTAGAGCCCGACGCCGCGCAGGGTCTCGGCCGGGGCGGCGTTGCGGCCGTGGACGGTGATGACCCAGGTGCCGGCGTTGGGCGAGGCGGGGTCGCTCGGCACGTGCCAGGCGGGCATGTCGCCCAGGTCGGCCGGGACCGCGACGTCCTCGAATTCGAGGCCGAGACCGGTGGCGGGGTCGTCGCGGAAGGTCCACTTGTCGATGCGGGCCCGCGTGCCCGCGGCGAGGTCGCCGAAGAGGACCGCGTCGACCGCGCGGGTCACCGTCGCGTCGTCGCTGGCGAGGACGTCGCCGAGCACCGCTTGGCCGTCAGCCCACTGGAGCCCCCAGGTGCCGGGCCGCGCGGAGGCCTCGGTGAGCGGGAGGGTCACCGTGGCGCCGTCGGCGGCGACGACCTCGAGCCCGTACGGGTCCTCCTCGTGCGAGACGTTGATGACCTCGCCGGAGAAGTACCAGCCGGCCGCGCCGAGCCCGCCGAGGGCGAGCACGAGCAGCGCGGCGAGCGTGATGACGACCGGGCGCAGCCAGCGCCGCTTGCGAGCCGGAGCGTCGGTTTCCAGGGTGGTCTTCACGTGGCGTCCTCGGAGGTCAACGGGAGGGTGATCGCTCGATCCTAGTGCGCGCCCGCTCGAGTCGCCTCGCACGAGGGTGCTAGTCCGCCAGGGTGAGGAGGCGTTCGCGGGCGTCGTGCGCGGAGGCGGCGTGCGCGTCGATGTCGGCCCACGGGTCGGTCTTGCGGGCGAGGCGCCGGCGCATGGACGCGGGGCTCTGGCCGTTCGGGGTCGCGCGGCCGAGCTCGCCCCAGTCCAGCGGCGTGGCGACGGGCGCGCCGGGGCGGGCGCGGAGCGAGTACGGGCAGACGAACGTCTGGCCGTAGGCGTTGCGGTTGGTGTCCAGGAAGATCCGGTCGCCGCGCTGCGCCTTGCGCTGGGCGGTGGTGAGGCGGTCGGGGTCGGCGGCCGCGAGGCGGTCGGCGAGGTCGGCGGCGAACTCGCGCACGGTGTCGAAGTCGGCGGAGCGGTCGAGCGGGGCGGCCACGTGGAAGCCGCGCCCGCCGGTGGCCTGCACGAACGGCGTCAGACCGACCTCGGCGTAGAGGTCGCGGGCCCGGCGGGCGACCTCGCGCAGGGTCGCGACCGCGGTGCCCTCGGGCGGGTCGAGGTCGATGACGAGCCGGTCGGGATGATCCGGTTTATCCACTGTAGATAGCCAGACGTGGAACTCGATGGCGGCCTGGTTCGCCAGGTAGACCAGGCTCGCCTCGTCGGCGCACACGACGTAGTCGACCGTGCCCTCCTCCGCGTGCATCGTCTCGGTCCGGATCCAGTCCGGGAAGTAGTCGGAGGCGTGCTTCTGGAAGAACCCGCCCGCGCCGATGCCGTCGGGGAAGCGCCGCAGCGTCAGCGGCCGATCGGCCAGGTGCGGGAGCATCGCCGCCGCGACCGCACGGTAGTGCCCGACCATGTCGCCCTTGCTCACGTGGTCGTCCGGGAACAGCTCCTTCTCGACCTTGGAGAGCTTGAGGTCATGGCCGTTGATCTGCATCGTCTGCGTCGACATCCGCGGGAGGTACCCGCGGCGGGACGCCCGGAAACCGTCAGGCGGGGAGCGTGAGCGTGTTGCACCAGCCGCCGTCAGGGGTCGCGGCCCAGGTCAGCGTGCCGCCGAGGAGCGTTGCGCGCTGGTGGAGGCCGAGGAGGCCGTGCCGGGAGCTCGGCAGCGGCACCGTGGTCCGGGTGGGCGCGGTGCTGGTGACCGTCAGGGTGACGCCGCCGTTCTCGTGGACGAGCACGACTTCCGCGCTCGCGCCCGGGGCGTGCTTGCGGACGTTCGTCAGCGACTCCTGCACCGTGCGGTAGATCGCCCGCTCGACGGGCGGGTCGAGGTCCGGGTGCGGGCCGATGCGCAGGCCGGCCTCGATGCCGCTGCCGGCGACGAGGTCCGCGAGCTGCGCGAGCGTGGGCTGCGGGGCGAGGTCCGTGGGGCCCGAGCCGCCCGCGCGGAGCACGTTCACCATGTGCCGCAACTCGTCCAGAGTGCGCACGCTCAGCATGCGGATCGTCCCGGCCGCCTCCTTCGCCTCCGCGTCGGCAGTACTCACTTGGAGCGCTCCGGCCCGGACCGCGATCAGGCTGACCTGGTGCGACACCACATCGTGCATCTCGCGGGCGAGCTGCGCGCGCTCTTCGGAGAGCACCTTCTGCGTCGCCATCAGCTGCTCGTGCTCGCGCGCCTCGGTGATCTCCACCAGCCGCGCCGAGAGCTCCCGGCGGACCTGCACGAACTGGCCGAGGAACGCCGCCGCGGCTGCCGGGGCCAGCGCGTACGCCGCGTCCGCGAGGATCCAAGAGTCCAGCGGGTACTCCGAGCCCTCCCCGACCGGCCAGATCATGCAGGTCGCCAGGACCGCGGTTGCGACGACGAGCAGCCGGCGCCGGTGCGTGCTGGTCGCGAGCGTGAACAGGGCGATGAGCGGGGCCGCGGCCGGCCCGATGAACAGACCGACCGGCAGCGTCGCGAGGAACACCGCCATGGGCCACCGGCGGCGCAGCAGCAGCGCGAGGACGCCCGCGCCCACGAGCCACACGTCCCAGGTCCGCTCGACCCACAAGAAGACGAACCAGACGTCGAGGGCGCTCACCGCGACGAGCACCGCATCGGTCAGCCACGGGCGCCACCAGCGCCGCAGCCGGTTCACCGGCGGTCCCGCAGGAGACCGGCGCGCTCGGCCGCCAGCGCGGCCTGGACCCGCCCGGAGACCTGGAGCTTGGTGAGGATCGCGCTCACGTGGTCCTTCACGGTGCCCACACCCAGGTACAGCCTGGCGGCGATCTCGCCGTTCGAGAGGCCGTCGGCGAGCAGGACCAGGATCTCGCGTTCGCGGGCGCTCAGGCGCTCGACGAGGCCGCCCGCCGGGGCGCGCCCGGCCAGGTAGCCGTCGACGACCGTGGAGGTGACCTTCGGGGAGAGGACCACACCGTCGGCCGCGAGCGTGCGCACCTGCAGTGCGAGGTGCTCGGGGTCGGTGTCCTTGAGGAGGAACCCGGCCGCGCCCATGCGCAGCGCGGCGGCCACGTACTCGTCCGTGTCGAAGGTCGTGAGCATCGCGACGACCGGCGGCCGGGGCAGCGCGCGGAGGCGTTCGAGCACCGTGAGGCCGTCCACGTCCGGCATGCGGATGTCGAGCAGCACGATGTCCGGGTGCAGCCGCCCGACCTCGGCCAGCGCCTGGCGGCCCGAGACCGCCCCCACCACCTCGATGTCGCCGGCGGCGTTGAGGATGTGCTGGAAGCCGGTCCGGATGAGCGCCTCGTCGTCGACCACCAGTACCCGGATCATGCGTGCGGCCTCCTCGTAACGGTGTTCCTGACGATTGGTAGCACGTCCACGCCACTCCCCGCCGCACCTGACGCGGCAGGTGTGGGCAAGACCCGCCGATCGGCGGGGGCGTTCCGGCCGGACGGCGGATCGGTTGCCGCCCGGCGGCGGGTCGACGACCGCGCATCGCCGGATGGGAAGCGGCCCCGCGCCACCGCACGCTGGCGTCATGAGCAATGTCATCGACTTCAAGCCGCGCGAACTCGCGGCCGAACCGGAGGCCCCGCCCGCCCGGGACGCGTCCCTGGGCCGCCTCCTCGGCATCGACGCCGCCCGCGCCCTGGCCGTGTTCGGCATGTACTACGCGCATGTGGGGCCCTTTCCCAACGAGACGGGCACGTGGAAGAGCTTCCTCATGGAGATTCCCCACGGGCGCTCCTCGGCGCTGTTCGCGACCCTCGCCGGACTCTCGCTCGTCCTCCTCGCGGGCGGCAGCCGCCCCAAGACCGGCAGGCCGATGCGGCAGACCGTGGTGCGGATCGCCATCCGCTCGGTGCTGCTCCTGGCGCTCGGCTCCTGGCTGGTCTCGCTCGGCACTTCGATCGTGGTGATCCTGGCGTACTACGGCCTGTTCTTCCTGCTCGCGCTGCCGTTCATCAAACTGCGGGCGCGCACGCTCGCGATCATCGCCGTCGTCGTCGGCATCGGCGGTCCGGTCCTCATCCAGTGGCTGTGGACCGTGGACACCGGCTGGATGGACGCGTTCGACGCGAAGGACCCGCTCGCGATGTGGAGCGGCGAAGGCCTCACCGCGCTGCTGTTCAACGGGACGTACCCCGGGCTCGCGTGGATGGCGTACGTGTTCGCGGGCATGGCGATCGGCAAGCTCGACCTCACCAGGCTCGCGATCCAGGTGCGGCTCTTGATCATCGGCCCGGCGCTGGCCCTTCTCGGCTACGGCGGCGCGTGGCTCATCGGGAAGGCCCTGCCCTCGGCCGGGACCGCGGCCGACTCCTCGGTCGCCGACGCGAGCTGGAAGCAGTTCGACCAGGCCATGTCGAAGGCGCTGGAGGGCACGGACTCCGCGAACTGGGGCAAGGAGGAGTGGAAGGCGTTCGACGCCGAGCACGCCTCGATCTGGGAGCTCGCGCCCGTCGACAAGACCACGGGCGGCGGCGGGGGCGGCTTCGACTGGACGAGCCTGGTGTCGGCGAGCCCGCACTCGAACATGCCGCTCGAGCTGGCCGGGAACATCGGCGTCGCATGCACCGTGATCGCCGGGCTCGTGTTCCTGCTGGGCCGCTTCGCCAAGCTGCGCTTCTGGTTCGCGCCGCTCATCGCGGTCGGCTCCATGTCGCTCACCGCGTACGTCGCGCACATCGCGGCCGTCTGGTACCTCGTCGACCACCCCGCCAACGGGGTCGGCTACGCGACCGGCTGGCGCATGTGGGCGGTCTTCGTCGTCACCATGCTGATCTTCGCCCCGATCTGGAAGCGGTTCCTCAAACGCGGCCCGCTCGAATACCCGATGTACTGGGCGACCCTGCCCGCAAAGCTCGTCAAATAGGGCACACGAACCGGGAACCGCGGACCGGCCCGACCGGGGGGTTAAGGCCGGTCCGCGGTTCCCCCTCCCCTAGCGGGCGCTGCGCGATGGCGTTGCGGCTGTGATAACTCCGGCCCACGGCCACTGCACCACGTCGAGTTGTGGGTCCCCGACCTCGCCCTGGCGAAGCGCCAGAGCGCTGGTCGGCCGCATGGTTCGCGAGGTCAATCGGTGAGCTTCGGGTGGCCGGTTCCGGCGAAGACGAGCCAGACCGTGCGGGAGTCGTCGTCGATGAGGTACCACAGCCTGCCGCCGCCGGTGACCTCGTACTGCCAGCGCTCGCAAACGACCCCTTTGCAGGTTCCCGTTCCGAGCTCGCCCTTGAGCCTGTGCTGTCTCGTCGGGTTCGTCTTGGAGCGCGGATCCGTGCGGAGCACGTCCCACGCGCGGCGCAGGTTGGCGCTCACCTGCCGCTCCAGATCCTCCCAACCCTTTACCGCAGCGGCGTCGGCAAATCGAAGGTCGTACTCGTGCTCGGTCGGAGGCGGGGCGATGCGGTCTCCTCGTTTCGGGCTCAAGCCGACTCCTTCGGCTTCGCGATGCGGCCGAAATCGCTGCCGGGATCGGCAGTCACCTGCTTGTAAAGCTCCATGTCGGAGTGGATCTCCGCTGAGTGCCGCCATTGTTCGAGCAGCACGGCTATCGGCCCGAGATTGCGCAGCGAGGCCGAGCCCTGGGCGACCTCGATGAGCTCGGCGAGCAGCTGGTCGCGGTCCGCTTCCGGCAGGAACGTCGACCACGGCAACGCCTCCGGCAGTACCCGCCGGATCGCGTCGGACTCACCGGCCCTCGCGAGTCCGGCCAGCAGCCGCGATGTGAAGTCGATGACCGTCGCGTCCCGATCCGTCTGATCGGCTCGGACGAGTGCGAGGTCGTCTGCCCCGCGTCGGCGCAGCAGGATTGCCCGAACGGCATCGAGACGGGCGGCGGTGGCGGCGGGCTGATGGAGGAACTCCGAGAACGGCATCTCGTCGTACAGTGCTGACATACTTCCACGGTACCGTGGAAGTCGGCCAGATTACAATCGGCCGAGTCGATTCATCGACCGCCCTCGGGCGCGCTGCGGCTGGAGGCAGAACGGGAGCCGCACTACGTTGGGAAGCCGCCGCCATGGTCATCGCGCTCGTCGCCGTCACGCTCGTCAACATCCTGTTCAATGCGGTCGAGTCCGTCGCGAACTTCATGAAGGCCGATTGGGTGAAGGCCAATTCGCATGCGGTCGGGGTGCCCGACTCGATGCTGCCGTTCCTCGGCTTCGTCAAGGGCGCGGCCGCGGTCGGGCTCGCGGTCGGGTTGTTCTGGCGGCCTTTGGGAATTGCCGCAGGCGTGGGGCTCGTGGTGTTCTTCGTCCTGGCGACGGCACTCCATATCCGCAATCGGGTCTTCCACAACTTCTACGGCCCGCTGCTGTTCCTGGCGTTGAGCATTGCGGTGCTGTGGCTGATGATCGTCGCCTGAGCACGGAAGCGGTCGGCGGGACCTCGCGGTCCCGCCGACCTGGTGGGTCAGATAATGGAGTCAGTCGAGGCCGGCGGCGATGGCGCTGACGAGTTGGCCGTTGCTGGTGTCGCCGGAGAGCTCCCAGGCGAAGGCGCCGCCGAGGCCCTGGCTGTTGGCCCAGGCCGTCTTCGTCGCGATCGTGGCCGGGGTGTCGTAGCTCCACCATTCGCCGTTGCAGTAGGCGTAAGCGGTGCCGGCGACGGTTCCCGTTGCGGGGCATTCGTTCACGAGGACCTTGTAGTCCTCGATGCCGGCTTCGTAGGTGCCCGGGGCCGGGCCGGTAGCCGTGCCTCCCGGCGTCGACTGCGTGACGCCGGTCCAGCCTCTGCCGTAGTAGCCGAAGCCGAGCAGCAGCTTCTCGGAGGGGATGCCGAGCGATTTGAGCTTGGCGATGGCGGTGGCGCCGTCGAAGCCCGCGATCGGCTGGCCGCTGTAGCTGTTGAGCGGCGCGTTCGGTGCGGTGGGGCCGTCCTTGTCCCAGGCGCCGAAGTAGTCGTAGGTCATGACCATGTAGAAGTCGACGTACTGCGCGGCCTTGCCGTAGCCGCCGAGGTCGATCTTGCCGCCCGCGGTGCCGTCGCCGGTGATCGCAGAGGTGACCAGTTCGTTCCCGAACTTGGTCCGCAAGGCGCTCATGAGGTTCGGGTACGCGTTCGTGCCGCTGGTGTCGCAGGTCAGGCCGCAGGAGTTCGGGTACTCCCAGTCGATGTCGATGCCGTCGAACACGCCGTTCCAGCGCGGGTCGTGCAGCAGGTTGTAGCAGGACTCGGCGAACGCCGCCGGGTTCTGCGCGGCCTGGCCGAACCCGCCGGAGTACGTCCAGCCGCCGAAGGACCAGAGGATCTGCAGGTCCGGGTACATCTGCTTGAGCTTCTTGAGCTGGTTGAAGTTGCCGCGGAGGGGCTGGTCCCAGGTGTCGGCCTTGCCGTCGACCGACTGGTCGGCCGTGTAGGCCTTGTCGATCGCCGCGTACGAGTCGTCCATCGTGCACTGGCCGTTCTTGACGTTGCCGAACGCGTACACGATGTGGGTGAGGTCCTCGGCCGAGCCGGAGGAGACGATGTTCTTGACGTGGTAGTTGCGTCCGTACACGCCCCACTCGGTGAAGTAGGCCGCGTTGATCTTGCCGCCGCCGCCGGGGTTGCCGGTGGGGGTCTCGGTGGGTTCGCCGGTGGGGGTCTGGGTCTGGGTGGGGTTCGTGTCGCCGCCGCAGGGGCCCTTGGACTCCCAGACGCCCCATTCGCCGGTGGTGCCGGGGGTCTCGTTGGTCGTCCACCACTTGGCGCGGTACTCGGTGCCGTTGTGGCTGGCGGTGTCGCCGCCGACGTAGACCTTCGAAGCGGACCAGGCGGGCGAGCAGGCGATCGCGGCGGAGGCCGAGAAGGGGTTGGCGACGATGTAGATCGCGCCGGCGGTCATCACGGCCAGGGCCGCGGTGAGCGCTGCGATCATCCGTCTTGTTTTCAGTCGCCTCAATGTTCCTCCCAAAAGTAAAGAGACTTAACTGATAGGTATCTTTATTTTTACGGGAACGCGGATTGAAGTCAAGGATTTACATCGAAAAATTTCAATGGCCCGGTAGGTCTGAAATGGGAGCGTTCTATTGCCACGCAGAGCGACGACCGCCTCAACACTTTCGCGTTGCGCGGCCCCGCTACAGTGGTCTGCGAAGGCAGGCAGGGCCAGAGGGGCGGGACCTTCGCGGCGGCACTCGCGAGTCGAGAGCGGACGCGGCGGCACCGCCCCTCACTCGTCCCATTCTCGTCCCATTGCGGAACGAAGTACCGATGACGTTGGGCGGCTTGGCCTCAGAGCCAGCCGTTGCGCCGGAAGCCGCGGTACAGCAGCACGCAGACCACGACCATCAGCACCAGCGAGAGCGGGTACCCGACCGCCCAGTGGAGCTCGGGCATGTCATCGAAGTTCATCCCGTAGATCCCCGCGATGATGGTGGGCGCGATGGCGATCGCCGCCCACGCCGAGATCTTCTTCGTGTCCTCGTTCTGCCAGGTGCCGATCTGTCCCTGGTGGGCGGTGAGCACGGTCGTCAGCAGGCTCATGCACGTCTCGATCGCGGCGTCCACGCGGATGAGGTGCGCGGCGACCGCGCCGAAGCCCTGGTGCTGCAGGACGCCCGCACCGCCGTGCCGCTGCTTGAGCGAGCGCGCGAAGGGCACGAGCGGACTCACCGCGTTCTGGAACTCCAGCGTCTCGCGGATGAGGAAGTAGATCTCCTGGTTGCGGTCCACGCGCTCACCGGAGAAGATCGCGCGCTCGAGATCGCTCACGTCGTCGGCGAGGTCCTCGACCGCGCCGTCGTACTGCTCCACGATCGCGTCGAAGAGTGCGTGGACGACGCCGGAGAGGCCCTGGGCACGGAAGTCGGGATCGGCGGCGAGGCGGTGGCGAACGGCCGGAACGGGATCGACCACGCCGCGGCGCACGGTGACCAGCGAGCGGCCGTCGGTGTAGCAGGCGAGGTCCCCGGTCTCGACCTGCCGGGTCGCCTCGATGTACCAGACGGTCTTGACGAGGACGAACACGGCGCCGTCGACGGTCTCGACCTTCGGGCGGCGGTGGGTCGTGTGCGCGGGGTCGGTGCTGAAGCGGTCGAGGCCGAGGGCGTCGAGTGCGGTCGCGAGGAGTTCGGGGGTCGGCGCGTCGAGCTCGACCCAGACGAACGCGCCCTCGGCGGCTGCGACCGCCCGGAGATCGTCGCCGGTGCCGCGCCGGTCCTCGGCCCCACCGGGACCGATCACCGTGTAGTCGATCATCCGCACCTCCGAATTTCGGCTTTCGGCGCGAGCCCGTCCCGCATCCGCACACCGCCCCTCGCTCAGGACTCGTACACGATCCGGTGCGCCGCATCATGTGCGCGACGGGTGAGCTTGCGGTAGTGGTTGAGGAACCGCTCAGTGTCCTCGCCGAAACCGAGGGTCTGCGCCAGCGCCGCCAGCTCGGGGCCCGACCGCGGCAGGTCGTCGCGCGGGACGCCGCGAGCGAGCGTCATGTCGTTGCGCACCCGCGACACGAACTCCCAGCCCTCGCGCAGCGCCGCCAGGTCGTCGCGGCTCAGATACCCGGCCGCCGCCGCGGCCTCCAGCGCCGGCACCGTGCGCGTCGTGTGCAGGGTGACGTCGTCGCCGTGCTCGAGCTGCAGCAGCTGCGCGGTCCACTCGATGTCGACCAGTCCACCGCGACCGAGTTTGGTGTGGCCGTTCGGGTCCGCGCCGCGCGGCAGCCGCTCGGAGTCGACGCGGGCCTTCACGCGCCGGAACTCGATCCGCTCGGCCTCGGTGAGTCCGCCGGGCCGGTACCGCACGCCGTCAGCGAACGCGGTCCACGCCTCGCACAGCTCCGGGTCGCCCGCCACGGGCCGCGCGCGCAGCAGCGCCTGGCGCTCCCACAGCCGCGCCCGGTCGGTGTAATACCGCTGGTAGGCGGCGAAACTGGGCGCGATCGAGCCGCCTTTGCCCTCAGGCCGCAGGTCGAGGTCGAGCTGCAGTGGAGGGTCGGCGGTCGGGGCCGCGAGGAGCGTGCGCACCGATTCGACGATCTTGGTGGCGGCCTTGCGCCCGGCGTCGCCGTCGCCGGTGTGGACGAACACGACGTCGGCGTCGGAGCCGAAGCCGGTCTCGCGTCCTCCCAAGCGGCCCATGCCGATCACACTGATGGGCGGCGCGTCGGGAACGCCGCGGGAGGCGATGTGGAGGGCCGCGTCGAGCACGGCGTCGGTGAGGTCGGAGAGCGCGAGGCCCACGGCCTGGTCGTCGAGGAGTCCGAGGAGGTCGGCGGCGGCGATGCGGATGAGTTCGCGGCGGCGGATCGCGCGCACCGCGCCGATCGCGGCGGCGGGCTCGGCGTGCCGGGCGGCGGCCTGGCTCATGCCCATCGTGAGCTCGGCGCGCGAGCGCGGTGTGAGGTCGGCGTTGTCCGAGAGGTACCGGAGCGATTGCGGCACGTGGAGCAGCAGACTTGTGAAGTAGCGGGAGGTGCCGAGGAGCCGGGCGAGGCGCACCGCCGCCGGGCCGCCGTCGCGCAGGAGCCGCAGGTACCAAGGGGTGGAGCCGAGCTTGTCGGAGACCTGCCGGTACGCGAGGAGCCCGCGGTCGGGCTCGGGCGAGTCGGCGAGCTCGTGGAGCACCACGGGCAGGAGGGCCTTCTGCACTGTGGCCGTGCGGGAGACGCCGGCGGTGAGCTTCTTGATGTGCGTGAGCGCGCTCGCGGGGTCGTTGAAGCCGAGCACGGCCAGGCGCGAAGCGGCCTCGGACTCGGTCATGCGCAGCTCGAGCGTGGGCACGCGCGTCACGGCGTCGAGCAGCGGCTTGTAGAGGAGCTTCTCGTGCAGGCGCCGCGCGGTGGTCGCGTGGCCGCGCCAAGCGGTGTGGAAGGCCTCGTCGGTCTTGTAGCCGAGGGTGCGGGCGAGGTGGTGGAGGGGTTCGCCGCCTTCGGGGACGCGGTGGGTGCGCAGCAGGCGCTGGAGCTGCAGCCGGTGCTCGACGGTGCGCAGGAAGACGTACGTGTCGGCGAGTTCGTCGCCGTCGCGGCGCGACAGGAAGCCCGCGGCCACAAGGACTTCCAAGGCCTCCAATGTGGAGCGCACGCGGAGGGTCGCGTCGCCGCGGCCGTGCACGAGCTGGAGCAGCTGCACCGCGAACTCGATGTCGCGCAGCCCGCCGGGGCCGAGTTTGATCTCATAGCGCCGTTCGGCGCGCGGCACGGACTCGGCGACCTTGCGGCGCATGTCGCGGATGTCGGCCACGACGCCGGGCCGGTCGGCCGCACCCCAGATGAACGGCTGCACCGCGGCGAGCCAGTCGAGCCCGAGCTGCAGGTCCCCCGCCGCGGGCCGGGCCTTCAAGAGCGCCTGGAACTCCCAGGTGCGGGCCCAGTCCTTGAGGTACGCGAGGTACGCGTCTATCGAGCGCACGAGCGCGCCGTGGCGGCCCTCGGGCCGCAGCCCGGCGTCGACGGGCCAGGTCGCGGGCCCCACGATCTGGATCATGCGGGCGGCCTGGCGGGTGGCGAGGTCGAGGTCGCCGTCGGCGACGAACACGACGTCCACATCGGAGACGTAGTTGAGTTCTTCAGCGCCGGTCTTGCCCATGGCGATGACCGCGAGCCGGGTCTCGCCGGGCAGGTCCTCGCGGGCGAGTTCCAGGCCCCGGGCCAGGACCGCGTCGGCCAAGCGGGACAAGGCGGCCGAGGTGGCGCGCAGGTCCCACTGGCCAGTGAGGTCGCGTGCGGCGATCCGCAGCAGGTTCGCCTTCCACGCGGCGTTGAGCTCGAACGGGCCCGCGTCCCGCAGGCGGGCGAGCCCGGTGTCCTCGTCCTCGGTGAGCGCGGACTCGGTCTCGGGGTGGGCGCGCATGAAGTCGCCCAGCGCGTTGCTCGCCTCGACGACGGCGAGGCGGGCCGCATCGGCCCCGGTGCTCTTCTCCGGCTCAGGCATCGAGGACCGGCAGCGCCTTCCGCCCGCCCGCGGCGACGCGCGCGAAGCGCTGCAGGATGGGCTTCCAGGTGGCGACGATGTGCTCGTCCACGTCGGCGGCCTTGGCGAGCGCGGCGTCGTCGAAGGCGCCGAACCCGGCGAGCTGCTCGGGCGTGAACTCGAAGTGGGACTGGATGCCCCAGGCGGTCTCGCGGATGCGGAAGACCTCAAGGGCCCCTTGCGGGGAGGCCGCGAGGAGCGTCGCCTCGGGCGGGAGTTCGACGAGTTCCTGGCGGCGCCAGCGGATCACGTCGAGGGTCATCGGCGAGGGGCCGAAGATGAGGTCGCGTCCGGCGGCGTCGCGCTTGGCGAGCATCCGCGGCCCGAACGGCTCGTCCCGGTCTTCGACCGTGCCGCCGAAGGCGGCGGCGAGCATCCGCGCGGAGGAGCAGATGGCCAGCAGCGGCGTGGTGTCGGCGACGGCGGTCTCCAGGAGCCCGGTGAGGTCGTCGGCCCAGTCCTTGCCGCGCCCGCCCCCGAGGGCGATGAGGGCGTCGTGCCCTCCGGCGGAGTTCGGTACGGCCTCACCGAGGTGGGGCCGTACCGTGTCGAACTCCATGCCTGCTTCGGCGAGCCAGGAGGCGGCCCGTCCGAGGCCTTGCGCGGGGTCGTTCTCGATGACGAGTGCGGTTCTGCCGAGTGCGGTGGTCACTCCCCCATGCTAATCGGTCACAGGTTGATGTACCGCTTGCGCTCGAACGCCGTCACCTGGGTGCGGTAGTCCTCCCACTCCTGGCGCTTGTTCTTCAGGAAGTAGTCGAACACGTGCTCGCCCAGGACCTCGGCGACGAGGTCGGAGGACTCCATCTTGTCGAGGGCCTCGGAGAGGTTGCCCGGGAGCGGCTGGTAGCCGGCGGCGATGCGCTCGGCGCTGGTGAGCGCGGAGACGTCGTCCTCGGTGCCCGGGGGCAGCTCGTAGCCCTCTTCGATGCCCTTCAGGCCGGCGCCGAGGAGCACGGCGTAGGCGAGGTACGGGTTGGTCGCGGAGTCGAGCGAGCGGATCTCGACGCGGGCCGAGTTCGGCTTGCCGTAGGCCGGGACGCGCACGAGCGCGGAGCGGTTGGCCTTCCCCCAGGAGACGTACGAGGGCGCCTCGGAGATCTGGCCCGGCTGCGGGCTGGTGAACAGCCGCTTGTACGAGTTGACCCACTGGTTGGTGATCGCGGTGAACTCGGGCGCGTGGCGCAGGAGCCCGGCGATGAAGGCCTTGGCGGTCTTGGAGAGCCGCTGCTCGTCGCCCGGGTCGTGGAAGGCGTTGTCCTCGCCTTCGAAGAGCGAGAGGTGGCTGTGCATGCCGGAGCCGGGCTGCGTGTTGTACGGCTTGGGCATGAAGGAGGCGGTCACGCCGGAGGTCAGCGCGACCTCCTTGATGGTGTGCCGGAACGTCATGATGTTGTCGGCGGTGGTGAGCGCGTCGGCGTAGCGCAGGTCGATCTCCTGCTGGCCGGGGGCGACCTCGTGGTGGGAGAACTCGACGGAGATGCCGATGCGCTCGAGGGCGAGGATCGCCTGGCGGCGGAAGTCGCGGGCCACCGAGTGCGTGGTGTGGTCGAAGTAGCCGCCGTCGTCTACGGGCTCGGGCTTGTCGCCGGTCTCCGGGAAGATGTCCTTGAACAGGAAGAACTCGATCTCGGGGTGCACGTAGAACGTGAACCCGCGGTCAGCGGCCTTGGAGAGCGCGCGGCGCAGCACGTGGCGCGGGTCGGCCCAGGACGGTGCGCCTTCGGGGGTGAGGATGTCGCAGAACATGCGGGCGGACTCGCCGATGCCGCGGCCCTCGAACGGGAAGACCTGGAACGTGGTCGGGTCGGGCATGGCGACCATGTCCGACTCGTAGACGCGAGCGAAGCCCTCGATGGCGGAGCCGTCGAAGCCGATGCCCTCGTCGAAGGCGGATTCGAGCTCGGCGGGGGCGACGCTCACCGATTTGAGCGTGCCGAGGACGTCCGTGAACCACAGCCGCACGAAGCGGATGTCGCGTTCTTCGAGCGTGCGAAGCACGAACTCCTTCTGGCGTTCCATGGTGTGTCCTCCTAGGTCCTGGGGCCGCAATTGTCTCACCTGTTTATGTCATCGACGTTAACCGGCCTTGGCGTGCTTGCGAGGCCGAACTGAATGTGGTAGATGGCGCCCGAACGTGAGCCTGGGTACATTAGGGGGCATGTTCGCAGGCGAGATCAAAGAGTTGTGGCGCTACCCCGTGAAGGGTCTGCGGGGCGAATCGCTCCGGTCGGCCGTGGTCGACTTCGACGGGCTCGCGGGCGACCGCACGCTCGGGCTGTTCGAGCCTGGATCGGACAAGGCCGTGTGGGGCGGCAGCCACCCGAAGATGATGGGCTGGGAGGCCGCCTGGCCGGCGCAGTGCGGCTGCGCCGACGCGGTGTCGGGCGAGCCGGTGCTGTACGAGCCGGGCGGGGCGGCCTGGGGCGCGGAGGAGTCCGGGCTGCCGGCGCGGCTGGCCGAGACGATCGACGCCGAGAAGGGCGTCGAGCTGCGGAAGGTCGAGGGCGCTGCCGGGCGCATCCTGGTGATCTTCGAGGCCAGCGTGCGCAGGCTGAGCGAGCAGCTGGGCCGCGAGGTCGAGGCCGCACGGTTCAGGCCGAACGTGGTCGTGGACGCGGACCTGGAGCCGTACGCCGAGTACGGGATCGAGCCGGGGACCGCGATCCGCTTGGGCGGCCACGAGTTCACGCTGCAGAAGCCGTGCGAGCGGTGCGTGCTCCCGAGCTGGGACCCCCACGGCGCCAACGTGCGCGACAAGGAGCTGCACAAGTTCATCATCAGCGAGCTCGACAACCACTTCGGGATCTACCTGCGCGTCGGCGACCCGGTGACGGTCAAGGTCGGCGACGCGGTCGCCGCCTGAAAGCACCCCCGGAACAGTAGGACGCCCTGAGCCGGGGATCGGTCGGCTCAGGGCGCATTCCCAGCATAAAGCGTGGGTGCGACAACCTGGGTTCACGCGGTTCGTTCAGTGACCCAGCGGTGGATGAAGGGGTACAGCTCCTCAAGGGACGCCGCGGACACCGTGGCCCGCGGCCAGGGGCGCCCGTAGTGGTCGATGTACGCGGTCGCGCAGCCGCGGTCGGCGGCGGGGGCGAGGTCGTTGCGGGGGATGTCGCCGATGCTCAGCAGCGCTTCGGCCGGGCGCTCCTCGAGCAGCTCGTCGATGATCGAGTCCATGCTCTCGGGCTTGCCCGCGTCCCCGATCACGTGGTCGAACAGGCCGTCCAGGCCCAGGCGTTCGAGCGCGGGCTCGAGGCTCGAGGCGGGCGCGTTGGTCGCCAGCGCCACTTCGATGCCGCGCGGCAGGCTCCAGATGAACTCCGGGAAGCCCTTGGGGGCCCAGATGTCGAACTCGCCGGCGGCCATGCGCTTGCGGGTCTCGGCGTACGCCTCGGCGCGGATCAGGTCGTCGACGCCGTACTCGCCTGCGAGGCGGCGCACCGCGTTGTCGGCGTCGTAGGCGTCGAAAGTGGAGGCGGTGGTGGGCTTGCCGGCGCAGAATGCCGCGTGCGCGGCCAGGAAGGCGCGCTCGTCGGCGGCGTCGAGGTTGGAGGCGACGAGACGGGCGTAATGGGTCGCGTGCTCGTAGCCGAGCCGCACGGTGCCGTCGTAGTCGAACAGCAGGATGGCGTCGTTCACGTACTGAGACGCTACGCGAAAGGTCGCCTCGCCCGAAGGGCAAGGCGACCAGACTCACGACTTATTCGAAGCTGTGGGCCTTCGTGGGGAACTCGCCGGCCCGCACCTCGTCGGCGAAGGCCTTGGCGGCGTTCTGGAGGACGTCGGCGACCACCGCGTAGCGCTTGACGAACCGCTGCGGGCGGCCGCGGCGGAGCCCGGCCATGTCCTGCCAGACAAGGACCTGCGCGTCCGTGTCCGGCCCGGCGCCGATGCCGACCGTGGGGATGGGCAGCTGCTTTGTGATCTCGGCGGCGACTGCGGCGGTGACCATCTCGAGGACCACGGCGAACGCGCCGGCTTCGGCCACGGCGTGCGCGTCGGCTTCGACTTCCGCGGCTTGGGCGTCCCGGCCCTGGACGCGGTAGCCGCCGACGGCGTGCTCGCTCTGCGGGGTGAACCCGATGTGGCCCATGACGGGGATGCCCGCGTTGGTGAGGGCCCGGATCTGCTCGGCCATGCGGCGGCCGCCTTCGAGTTTGACCGCGTGGGCGCCGGCCTTCATGAACCGCACGGCGGTCTCGAGGGCCTGGGTCGGTCCGGCCTCGTAGGAGCCGAACGGGAGGTCGGCGATGACGAGGGTCCGCTGGGTCGAGCGGGCGACGGCCGCGACCAGCGGTACGAGCTCGTCAACGGATACCTGGAGGGTCGTCTCGTAGCCGTAGACGTTGTTGGCGGCCGAGTCGCCGACGAGCAGGGCCGGGATGCCGGCCTCGTCGAAGAGGGCGGCCGTGTACTGGTCGTAGGAGGTGAGCATCGCCCACTTCTCACCGCGCTCTTTGGCTTCGATGAGGTGGCGGGTGCGGACGCGCTTGACGTTCTTGCCCGGCCCGTAGAGGCTCGGGATCTCGTCGGCGCTGCCGTTGCTGAGGGAAGTGTTCGAGGTTGACGTCATCGTCGTTGCTCCAGAATCTCCTCGTGGCCGGCCGCGCCGGTCCCCGGGCATTACCGATCCAAACTAACGCTCATCGATGTCCTTGTCATCCGGCGAAGCGCTTGCTGTGACAAATCACCCGGGCCGCGGGGCCCGGGTGATCTGCGCACCAGGGCTTTCCTCAGATGGGCTTCCCTCGGAAGTGGTTGGTGATAGGCAGGCGCCGGTCCCGGCCGAAGGACTTGACGGTGATCTTGGTGCCGGGCGCGGACTGGCGGCGCTTGTACTCGGCGCGGTCCACGAGGCCGGCGATGCGCTCGACGACGTCGGCCGGGTAGCCCTGCTCGACGAGGTCCTCGCGGCCGGCGTCGCCGTCGACGTAGCCGACGAGGATGCCGTCGAGGACCGCGTACTCGGGCAGGGAGTCGGAGTCGAGCTGGTCGGGGCGCAGCTCGGCGCTCGGCGGCTTCATGATGATGTTCTCGGGGATCGGCTCGGTCTCGCCGAGGCTGCGGGCCTTCTCGTTGCGCCAGTTCGCGAGCTCGTAGACGAGGGTCTTGAGCACGTCCTTGATCGGCGCGAAGCCGCCGCAGGAGTCGCCGTACAGGGTCGAGTAGCCCACCGCGTACTCGCTCTTGTTGCCGGCCGCGAGCACGAGGTGCCCGTGCTGGTTCGACAGGGACATCCAGATGACGCCGCGCACGCGGGCCTGGAGGTTCTCCAAAGCGAGCCCCGAGACGGCGATCTCGGCGAGGTAGGCGTCCACGATCGGCTGGATCGGTTCGACGGTGTGGTGGAGGCCGCAGCGCTCGGCGAGGTCGGCGGCGTCGTCGAGCGAGTGCTGCGTGGAGTACTGGCTGGGGTTGGCGACGGTGTAGACGCGGTCGCCGCCGATCGCGTCCCGGGCCAGGACGGCGGTGACCGCCGAGTCGATGCCGCCGGAGAGGCCGAGCAGCACTGACGGGAAGCCGTTCTTCTCGACGTAGTCGTGGAGGCCCAGGCGCAGGGCCTCCCAGACCTCCTCGTGGCGGCTCAGCTCGGGCGCGAACGACGGCTCGATGCGCGTCTCCACGGCCGCGGGCTCCTCGGAGAGGACGTGGAGCGACGCGCTCATCAGCGACGCGGAGTGGTTCGCGATGTCGCGGCCCTCGGCGGCGGCGCACTCGACGTCGGTGACGAGCAGTTCCGAGGTGAAGCGGCGGGCGCTGGACAGGATCGAGCCGTCTGCGGCGACGACCGTCGATCCGCCGTCGAAGACCAGGTCGTCCTGGCCTCCCACGGTGTTGAGGTACGCGATCGGTGCGCCGACCTCGGCCGCCCGGCCGCGCACGACCGCGAGGCGCCGCTCGTGCTTGCCCTGCTCGTACGGCGAGGCGTTGATGTTCACCACGAGTCCGGCGCCGGCCTCCGCGGCGACCGCGAACGGCACGCCGCCCCACACGTCCTCGCAGACGGTGAACGCCACATCCACCCCTCCGATGCGCGCGAGGTGCAGTTCGTGGCCCGCGACGAACCAACGGTCCTCGTCGAAGACCCCGTAGTTAGGGAGGTGGTGCTTGTAGTAGCGGAACAGGACCTTGCCGTCCTGAAGCAGCGCCAGGGCGTTGCGGATGCCGTGACCTGTGGCGGAACCGATGGGTCCGTCCGCGTCCAGATATCCGACGGCGACGGGCAGCGATCCGTTCCCGTCCGCGGCGAGTTCTTCGGCGAGTCGGAGCAGGCGCTCGCGGCTGGCTTCCACGAAGGAGTGGCGCAGCGCGAGGTCCTCGACCGGGTAGCCGGTGAGGGACTGCTCGCCGGTGGCGAGCAGGTGCGCCCCGGCGGCCGTGGCTGCGGAGGCGGCACGGCGGACGAGGTCGGCATTGTGGTCGAGGTCGCCCACGATGGGGTTGTCCTGGGCGAGTGCGATTCGGAGCGTCGGCATGGGCCTATTCTTCCGCGTCCGCGCGCCCGCCGTCACCGGAGTTCCGGGAAGTGGTCCGGATCAGAGCGAACGCCACAGCAGTACGGCCGAGAGCACCAGGCCGTAGACCACGATCGCGATCCGCAGCGGCCGCTCGGGGATCTTCTGGAACACGCGCGCGCCGATGTACCCGCCGATGAACGTGGCGGGCACGAGCACGCCGATCGCCCACCAGGCCACATCGGCCCAGATGCCGTACATGACGCTGGTGACGACGCCGACGAGCATCGTGCAGAAGTTCTTCAGCGCGCCCACGCGGGCGAGCTTCTCGGAGACGCCCATCGCGATCACGGCGATGAGGATCAGCCCCAGCGCGGCGTTGAAGTAGGAGCCGTAGAGGCATCCGGCGAACACGCCGATGTGGAGGACCACCGGGTGGAGGTCGCGGCCGCCGTTGAGCTTGGTCACCTTCCGGTTGACCCACGGGCCGACCGCCATGAGCAGGGTCGCCGCGAGCACCAGGTACGGCACGATCGCTTCGAACACCGAGTGCGGCGTGTTCAGCAGGAGCAGCGCGCCGCAGACCGACGCGACGAGCGCGGTGGGGATCAGGAGCAGCGCCCGGCGGTGCTGGCCGCGGAGGTTCTCGCGCGAGCCCACCGCGGCGGCCGCGTAGGCGGGCGCGACGGCGATGCCGTTCGTGGCGTTCGCCTGGAGCGGCGGCACCCCCACGGCCATCAGGGTCGGGTACGTGATGAGCGAGCCGCCCCCGGCCACGGCGTTGAGGCCGCCGCCGACGAGTCCGGCGAGCAGCAGAGCGGAGACCTGGAGCAGATTCATGGCTCCGGCAGCGTACGCTTGAACGCTGGAACGAGTCGGCCAGGCGGTCGCGGCGGATGCGGGAGACCACATCCGGCGAGGAACGTCCGGGCTCCACAGGGCAGGGTGGTTGCTAACGGCAACCCGGGGCGACCCGCGGGACAGTGCCACAGAAAGCAGACCGCCGGCTTCGGCCGGTAAGGGTGAAACGGTGGTGTAAGAGACCACCAGCGCCGCCGGTGACGGCGGCGGCTCGGTAAACCCCACCCGGAGCAAGGTCAAAAGGAGCCGCGAGGCTCTGCGTGAAGGTTCGAGGGCGGCCCGCCCGAGCTCGCGAGAGCGCCTTCACGGGTAGACCGCTCGAGCGCGCCGGCGACGGCGCGCCTAGATGGATGGCCGCTCAATGACAGAACCCGGCGTATCGGTCGGCTCGTTCCCCAGCATCAAAAGCAAGAAGGGTGTTCACCTGCGAATACACAGGCGAACACCCTCCATGTTGGATTAAATGCCGTTCTCCGGGGCGCGCTCGGGGCGCGGGGCGCTCCAGGCTTCATCAAGCAGATGCCGGGCCCGGTCGCGGCTGTTCGGCATCAAGTGCCCGTACACCCGGAGCGTGAAGCCGGGATCTTTGTGACCGAGGAATTCGGCGAGGGCCCGGATGTTGCCGCCGTTCTCCAGGATCGTGCTCGCGTAGTAGTGCCGGAGCGCATGTGTCCCGGTGCTCTGCTCGGGCCCGAACGCCGTCGTCCCGATTCCCTTGCGCCAAGCGCCCGGCTCATACATGAACGTGCTGCGGTGGATGGCGGCCTTCCGGATGTTCGTGAACACGAGGTTGAACGTCACCTCCTCCCCGTCGAGTTCTCCCCACGGAAGCGTCACCGGCTCCGGCGGGAACTGCTCCAGGTGCGCCCGGAGCGCTTCGGCGACGAATCGCGGCAGCGGGACCACCCGCGTCGAGTCCCGCTTCGGCGGGGCGAAGAGCCGTTTCGAGCTGAGCAGCTTCACCTGGCGCCGGAGGTGGATCTCCTCTGCGTCGAAGTCGATGTCCTCAACCGCGAGGCCGAAGATCTCGCCGATGCGAAAGCCGCAGCCCGCACCGACGGGCACCATGGCCTGATAGCGCGGGGCGAGCTTCGACTGCACCGAATCGAGCTGCGCCCGGTTCCACGGGACCACGAGCCGGTTCGCCGCCCGCGGCTTCTTCAGGCTCTTCGCCTGGCACGGATTCGAGCGGATCAGCTTGTCATCGACCGCCGCGTCGAACATCGAATTTACGTAGACGAAGAGCACCGCCTTGGTGGATTCCTCGAGCGCGAGGCTAGCGAGCCAGGTGCGAATCGTGCTGGTCAGGCACGCCTCGAGCGGGCGCCCGGTGAAGTAGGGAATGAAGTGCTTTCCCAGTTGCCGGCTGACCTGCTCTTTCGTCGCCGAGTCGCCGCCGAGGCCCTTGAGCCATTCCTTGGTGAAGGCGCCCGTGTCGGTCTTCCCGGCATCCGGGTCGATGTAGGTGTTCTCCCGAAGATCCTGCTTGATCCGGTCGAGCTTGTTGTCGGCGTCGCCCTTCTTCTCGAAGGATTCAGAACACCACTTCCCACTCGGATCAGTCCAGCGGGCGCGCCATCGGTGGCCCTTCCCGTGGCGATCGGTCTTCACGCGTTCCCGCTTACCGTCGACTACGACGACCTTCATCCACCGATCTTCGACATAGGCACGCACTAGGCCACCTCCCCGCCGCAGTCCTCAAACCACTTCACGACGTGACGCGGGTGGTAGCGGAGGTGCTTGCCCATCCTTGCGGCCTTGGGACCGGTCTTGCGCTTGCGCCAGGTCCGCAGCGTCTCGACGGGGATGTTCAGGAACTCCGCGACCTGCTCGATCGTCCACATCGGTTCCATTACCGCGTCTCCTGGTTTCTGTTGTGGCGGTTGAGTTTTCGATCAAGTAGGGATTCAGCGATGGCTTGGGCGTACTCGCGTTCGGCGTCGGTGTCGTGGCCGAAGCCGACCGCTTCCCAGTCGTTGACGATCAGCACGTCGTCCTCGGCGACCTCGAGCGCGGCGAGGGTTTCGGCGAGGCGGTAGCGAGCGCGGATGTTCCGCAGCTCCCCGAGCGTGGTCGACCAGGCGCGGGATTTGGTGAGGAAGTGGCCGCGGAAGCCGAGCATGTGCGCCCAGCGGCGCAGGTTGAGATCGGCATAGGCTTCGAGGCCGCCGAGCTCCCAGGCGGTGCGCATCATGGCCTTGTGGTGCGCCGAGACCGTGAGGTGGTCGATGTCCTCTTCGCTGCGGATCTTCCGGTCGGGCCCGTCGTGGGCGCCGGTTGACTTGGTGGCGTACTTGGCGATGTAGGAGGCCAGCCGCGAGGACTTGATGTCGGCCTCCTCCCCCACTTCCCCGGTGCCGGCCGCGGCGGCGGTGATGTCACGCAGGTCGAGCTGCGAGCCGAACCGCAGTTCCAGCACCTCACCGTCACGGCGCGGCACCTCCAGCACGACCGATGCAACGGCGGCGCGGATCGCGTCAGCGAGGCGTTCCTTTGTGGCCCAAGCGGGTGCGCGGGTGGCGGCACCCTCGGGACCGTCGAGCCGGATCGCGGCGTGGAAATGGACGAGGCCGCGTCGCTGGTATTCAGCGACCTTGGCGTAGGAGAGCCGGGCGGCGTCTTTGAACTCCGCGACCTTCAGGCCCGCCGCGTGGGCGAGCTGGCGGCGCAGGGCGATCGTGAACCGGTGCCACAGCTTCCCCGCGTGCGCCTGCCACAGCACTGCGGCCTCATAGTCGTAAGCGCCGAGGTCAATGGCCTGCCCGAGGCGCGTGTCAGCCTCCTTGTGCCACTCTCCGCAGGAGCACGGCCGGGTGAGACGGCCACCGGCGCCGACGATGCGGGAGTGGACTGGCCCGAACGAGGGCGGGGTGAGTGTCGCGAAGTAGCGGGGCCGGTCGGCGACCTCAGGTGTGATGCCTTTTGAGGCGTCGCCGTCGAGCCCGGCGCGGATGAGGTGAAACGCGTCCTCGGCGTACCACTGCGCGCAGGCCGGGCAGAGCGCTTCGCGGCGGGTCCCGCACGGCACCCAAACCGAACCCACGGTGTCTTTGAGGATCGCGCCGGTGGTCTTGTGGGTGATGGTCGAGGAGCCGCGCAGCTTGACGGGTGCGGCGCAGCCGTGGACGGACTTGACTTTGGTCTTCCAGAGGCGAAAGCCCGGTCGGGTGACGAGGGCGCGGAGCCCGGCGTCGGGATCGGTAGGCTTCATGGTGAGATTCCTGCTTTCTTCTAGCGGAGAGCACAAAGCCCGGACCAGCTGCGAACTGGTCCGGGCTTTCGCGTACTCAGGATCGGATTCGTTTGGCGTCCTAGGCGGTGCCGGTCTGGCGGTACTGGGTGACGCGAGCCTCGATGGGGGCGATCGCGCCGGAGTATTCGAGGTGGGCGCGGATGAGTTCGGCGGCGAGCGTGCCGTGGATGGTTCCGGTCGGGGAGATCGGGAGGATGATCGTGATCGGGTTGACGACCGGGAAGTCGGCGATGGTGGCGGTGTCGCCGCCGTTGTAGGTGATGGTGGCGTACTCGCCTTCGGCGATCGTGGCTTCGGCCTCGGGGCTGTCGGTGCTCAGGAAGCGGTAGTCGTCGGCTTCGAAGTCGTCGCGGATCGCTTCGCGCAGGTCGGCGAGACCGGTGTAGATCACGGGGTAGTACATGGTGGATGCCTTTCGTTGCGTTGGTTGGGAAATGGGCCGGGTGGGAGCGGGTCAGTGGTGCTCCCGCCCGGCGGTTCGGTCTACGCTGGGGCGTTGGCGGCGGCGTAGTACTTGGCGGCCTGCTCGGCCATGGCGGCGGGCAGGTTGATGACGGCTTGCACGTCGGCGGCGGTGATGGCGCGGCCGGCGTCGGCGAGTGCAGCGGCCCGGGTCTCGAGCTGTTGGAGCATCGGCGCCGGGAGCTTCGGCGGCCGGACCGTGGCCGGCGGCGTCGGTGAAGTCGAGGCGGCGACGGGCGGCAGGCCCGGTGAGGGTGGTGCCGGGGACCGGTCGAAGTCGGTTTCGAAGTCCGCGACCGTGACTGGCGAGGAGACCGGAGCCGGGGTCGGCTTGGCCGGGACCTCGCGTGCGGCCTGCTGCTCGGCTTCGGCGTTGAGGGCGGCGATCTGGGCAAGGACCTTGGCGCGCGCCTGTGCGAACCGGTCTTGGACGACGGGCATGACCTCGGCGAGGCAGAACACCAGGCCCGGGAAGGCGACGTGCAAGACCTTCTCCACCGTCGTGCCGTCGAGGGAGGAGAGCACGTTCATCGCGAGCGTCGATCCGAGCAGCGCCCACTTGGTGAAGGAGACCCAGTTCGAGTCGATAGCGATGCCGCGCATGAGCATGGCCGCCTCCCACCGCAGCACGGTGATGAGCATTCCGGCGAGAGCCGGTTCGACCGCCCACGCGCCCCACCACATCGGGTCACTGACGTGCAGGCCCTCGGCGATGAAGTCGTGGACACCGACCGTGGTGTAGCCGAGCCCGACCGCCAGGAAGAACCACAGGGACCCCGTGATCGAGGCCCGGAACCGGTCGAGCTCCACGATCTTCAGGTACGGGTCGTCAGCGATCCGGTGGACTTGGCGCGCCTCCCCGACCTTCTTACGGAGCTTCGCGACCTTCTTCGCCTCCTCTTCGCCGCGATCGGGCGACTTCTCTTGTCTTGCAACCATTCTTGTTTCCTCCCTTCAGGATTGATTTCAGGTCAGGCGACGAGGCGCAGGTGCGATCCGCCCTGCTCGTCGTGGCCGTCGCGTTCGGCGAGCACGTGCTTGACGAGGCCTTCGAGATCGGCGTCGGTGGCGTAGGCGGCCCGGACCCGCAGCGGTGTGCGGGTGCGCTCGGCGACTTTGAAGCCGATACCAGCCGTGGCCGGGATGTTGGGGATCTCGTCAGCGAGCGCCCCGCGCATCCGGGCGCCATCGCCCAAGACCATCTCGGGGTGGACAGCGGCAGTGACCCGCAGGCAGATCCGGAGCGTGAACAGGTCGCGGACCGGCACGGTGTCTTTCGTGGGTTCCTGGACCGCGCCCCACATCAGGTGTCCGGTCGCGCGGCCTTGGGAGCCGACGAGGGCCATGCCCTGGCGGTTGCGCATCATGCGCGTGCGGTCGGAGCCGTAGGCTAGGACCGCGCCCAGCTCATCCACGATTAGGATGTTCAGCGGCGTCTCGACCGAGGGCGTGAACTTCCTCAGCCCCTGCTCGTGCAGCTTTGCCTGCGTGGCCTGCTGGTCTTCCAGGAACTCAGAGACGACCAAGGCCGACTCTTCTTCGCCGGAGGCGTAGCGGTGGGCGATCGGGGCGGCGGCGTTCAGCTCGACCTGCTTGGGGTCGCACAGCCACAGCCGGACCGAGCCCTCGGCGATCATCGGCGCGAGGGTGAACAGCGGCGCCCACAGCACCGAGTTCTTCCCCGAACCAGTCGCGCCCGAGACCAGCATGTGCTTATCGGACATGTCCTCGGTCCACTCGCGGCCGAACTCGTCGTACCCGAAGGGGACGGCCGACAGGTCGACCTCTTCGACCGTCGCCGGGATCTCGGGCGCCGGGATCGTGTACGTGAAGGGCTCGCGCCGTTGGATGATCAGGGCGATCTTGCGCGGGGCGAGCTTTTCAACGGTGACTCGCTCGGCGTTGAAGCAGGCGGCCAGGACCTCGGCGGCGTCCATCCAGTGCTTCACCGTCTGGCCCTTGAGGATCCGGATCCAGACCGTCTCGACAGCCGAGGAGTACGACCGCAGCCGCAGAATTCGAGGGACGAGGAGTTCGCCGGTCGAGGGGTGCTCGCGTACCAGGTTTGCCTCACGCATATTCCTTCGCCAGGCCGGGCCGGTGTAGGTGGCCGAGAGCCACCGGCGCCGCAGATTCCGCAGATGCGGCAGCACGAGCTGGTCGAAGGAGTCCGGGTGTGCCCGGCTCCAAGCGATCGCAGCAGCCAGCCCGCTCCCAGCGGCGGCGGCCGTGATCTCCGGGGCGGTGATGCCCACGTATCCCAGTGCCGGCACGCCGGTCGTGACGAGCGGGTGGCGGGCAGCCCAGGCGGCGGCGCGCCACTCCAGACCAGTCTTGCGTTTGGACTTCGAGTGGTTTTCGGACATGACAAGTACCTCCCACCTATCGGCGTGAATCGTTGAGCGGCTTAGTGATTGATGTGCTTCGACGGATGTGACCGCCCCCTCGGACCCCGTGTCCCGAGGGAGGATCAGACCGGCCGAAGCGGGCCTAGAGCAGACCGAACAGGTCCTCCCCGTCCGGAGTGAAGCGGGCCGCTTCATCGAGCAGGACCGCCAGCACCGCCGCCGAGGAGGCGAAGCGCGTGTGCGCGGCGTTAAGGCCCAGCCCCTTGTCAGGGACCTTCTTCATCGCGTCGCGCAGGTTCGACATGGCGATGTCCATGCTCATGTTGATCTCTTCGACCTTGTTCCTGGTCAGCATGCGTTGTCTCCCTTGATGTCTCGGAGCCTTAGAGGCTCCACTCCCAGGTCTTGAGCTTCGATTCGTGGCGGACGATCGCGACCCGCAAGCTCGCGAGGTCGGCGTAGGTGTCAGCGAGGGCCTTCTTCAGGACCTCCTTCTCCACGGCCTGCCAAGCCCCCGAGGAGCCCTCCGGGACATAGTCGGTGACGGCCTTCTCGGCGTCCTCCAGAACGAAACGGACCCCGTCGAGGTTGCCCATGAGGGCTTCGTACTTCTTCGCGGACCGGGCGTTGATCCCGAACCAGTCGATCTTCTCCATCGGCGTTGACCTCCAGATGTGTTGGTGCCCAAGCAGATCACCGGGCGGTGACCACAAACCCCCACCGGCCCGTGTCCCGGGTTGATGGGGGAATGACGCCACCGATCAGCGTCTAGGCGCGGAAGATGAACCGCGCCCACGCCCGGCGGATGAACCAGACGTTCAGCAGGAGCGAACCCAGCAGCGCCAGCATCAGCACTATGAACATCAGTTCCACTCACTCTCACCTCCTCTCGTTTCCGTTGGGGCCGTTCACATTGACCAGCCCTGGACCAGCTTCGGGATGCCGTCGGCGTCGTAGGCGTCGACGTAGCCCCAGACGGTGAACCGCTGCCCGAATTTCAGGCAGTCGGCTTGGATCTTCACTTCCCCGGTACCGGCGGGTTCGGCCTCGACCGTCCCGTCACCGCAGATCTCAGCCCACTCGCAGACCGAGTAGCGGACCATCGCCAGCAGATAGCCCCTAGGGCATCCGTAGGCCCACCGCCACTCAGAAGGCAGCGGCAGACCCGGGCACTCGCGGGCGAAGAAGTCGTTCAACTGGTGCGTGGCGAACTGGTCCGCCTCGTTCCGGCCGGGCCGGTTGCGTTCTTGCTTGATGAGGCTCGACATCCGCGATTCGGCGTCGGCCCATGCCTTCACTTCTCTTTTCTCCTTGGCATGCAACGTTTCTCGCATCGCATTAGCTCCTTTCGGGATTGACGGAAGGCTTAGAGCAGCCCGGAGGGGTTGAGCCGGAACCACGGTTCGACATCGTGTTGATCAGCGACGCATTCGACGTGGACGACATGGCCGGCCAGCCGATGCCGGGCGTACAGGACGACTTCCGGGGGCGGGGCGAACTCGAAACCCGGGTCGGCGCCGGTGGCGTCGCACCAGTCGGCGAAGTCCCGCACCGCGCCGAAGCCTTCGAAGACCCCGGTCAGCTCGCGACCGGCGATCCACCGCGGTTGCACCGTCCCGGCAGGCAGTACCTCGGCGAGGGCCTGTCGGAACAGCGCATCCACGGCGTGCGGTTCTCGCGAGGCCGCGACTCTGGCGACCTCGGCGGCGAGCACGTTCGCCGTCACAGCCCGTGAGCCTCGATATCTTCCTGGGAGGCGAAGGCGCAGAGGTAGACCTTGATGCCCTGGATCTCGATGATCGTGAAGACCTTCGAGTCGCCGCTGTAGTACGAACCGGCGTCGTGGTCGATCTCGATCTCTCCGCCGTATTGATCGGCGAACTCCCGCAGGTCCCGGAACGAGTCGAGTGTGCCCTTCAGCTCGAACTGGCCGAAGTAGTAGTTCGGTTCGACCAAGCCCAGCTGGTTCAACTGGCGGTTGACGCGAGCCCGTGCTTCACCTTCGAACGGATTGAAGTCCCGCATTGCTTTCTCCTTATCCGGTGACCCGCACATCGACGTTCGACGTGCACAAACCTCCACGGAGTCGCAGCTCCTTCCTTGTGCCCGTGGAGGAATGAACCCGGCGACCGCGACACGATGTGTCTATTGCGGACGGCGAGTCAGCCCGGAAAAAGGCAAGCTCAAACACACTGTTGAATTCAGAAACAACTCGCCAGCGAAGGGAACCGTGCGACATCCCGTCAGCACCGAACGCACCTCACCGGCCCCGTGCCCTTACCGGACTCAAACCGGCCGCCCCGTCAAAACCCGGGGAGGGCTACCAGGCAGCGCCAGCTACCGAGATCAGCCGTTGGCGGGCACGAGGCCCTGTGCGCGGAACTTGAGCCCGACGAAGCGGTCGCCCTTGCCGGAGGTGAAGTCGGTCAGCGAGACCGTGGCGCGGTCGAGCTGCACGTAGGTGCCCTCCTCGAACTCCTGCTCTGGCTCGCGGGTGAACTCGACCTTGATCTCCTCACCCTTCGCGCGCTTCCCGTGCGGGCCGGCTTCGCGGGGCTTGGCGAACAGCGAGACCACCCAGATCGGGTCATCGGTGCCATAGACGGTCGCGACCCGGGAGACGCCGGAGTCGTCGGTGAAGGACTTGATCTCGGGCAGCTCGGTGACCATGAGCTTGTAGCCCTCAAGGTTGCAAGGAATGTTCTGCATGTGAGTGACCTCTTTCCGTAGCTCCGCGGGACCACCCCTGGAGCGAAACCGGGATCGGTGATCCCAGCGGGTCAAATCTGGACTAAGCCAGTTTGGCTTAAGCCAGTTATATCACACACGATCTGGGCGGCGCAAGCATCTGGCTCAAGCCAGTTGAGATATGCTGGCTAGCGAGGTGAAAGAGATGAACGAAGAAGTGCCACAAGCAGCAGAAACGACAACCGAAGCCGTGGAGCAGGACCTGCCCCCGCGCCGTGTCATGGCGAACAAGCTCCGGGCCGACATCCTGAACGGAGAGCTCCCGCCGGGCAGCCCTCTGCCGTCTCAGCGAGAACTGGCCGAGAAGTACGGCGTTGCCCGCAACACCGCAGCCGAGGCCGTCAAGATTCTGGAGTCCGAGGGCCTGATCGAGAGCCGGAACCGGGCACGCCCGAAGGTCCGCGAGCGGCGCCGGCTGCTGCGCCTGGGTGCCGAGCGGTACTCCAACCGCCTCCGGAACGAGACGGGCCTGTCGCCCTTCCGCGCCGAAGTCGAGAAGCAGGGCAAGACCGCGCGGGTCAACTGCACGTCAATCGAGCGCGTACCGGCACCCGAGGAGATCGCCGAGCGCCTCGACCTCCCCGCCGACGACGACACCGTGGTCCGCCGCGAGAACTGGTACTTCGCCGACGACGAGCCAGTGCAGGTCGGCATCACCTACATCCCCTGGGCGATCGCCGAGGGAACGGTGCTCGCCGACTCCCCCAACATGGGAAAGGGCAGCCTGTACGGCCGCTTCGAGGACCGAGGGCACCGCATCACGTGGATCCGCGAGGAGATCGGCTCTCGGATGCCGACCCCCGGGGAAACCAAGGGTCTCGCGATTCCTGCCGGCGTCCCCGTCATCGACGTCATCCACACCGGCATCGACCAGGACGAGAAGCCCTTCGAGGTCACCACGTTCACCATGCGCGCCGACCTGAACGGCCTGGACTACCGCATCCACATCGAGGACTGAATGAGCCCACGCCTCGCAGGGACCGCCCGCGTCGCGGCCCTCGCACTCCTCTGGGGCTCCGGCTTCCTCTGGATCAAGATCGGCCTCGAGGGCTTCACCCCCATCCAGATCACCCTCTTCCGGATGGCACTCGGGGCCGCGGTCCTCCTCGTGATCCTCCGACTCAGCGGCCTGAGCCTGCCCCGCGACCGCAAGACCTGGGGACACCTCACCGTCGCCGCGTTCTTCGGCAACGCCCTCCCCTACCTGCTCTTCGGCATCGGCGAACAGACCGTCTCCTCAGCAACCGCCGGCGTCATCAACGCGAGCACCCCGCTCTGGACCGTCCTCATCACGGTCCTCGCCTACCGCAACGGGACCGCAGCACGACGAAACGCCTGGAGCCTCATCATCGGCTTCGCAGGCGTTCTACTGATCTTCTCCCCCTGGAACCACACCTCAGAGATAGCAAGCTGGGGAGGCCTCGCCTGCCTCGGCGCCGCAGCCTCCTACGGCATCAGCTATGTCTATATCGGCAAGTTCCTAGTAAGACAAGAGCTCGGCGTTCTCCGTATGGCGACCGGACAACTCATCAGTGCCACGGCCTTGACCCTTGCAATGGTCCCTCTTTTCAACTGGTCGCAGTCGACCTGGGAGATAGGCCCGGTCCTTGCGGTTCTTGTCCTCGGCACACTCGGCACCGGCATCGCATACATCCTGAACTACCGGATTATCACCGATGACGGTCCAACCGCAGCTTCAATCACGGTCTACCTACTTCCGGTCGTGGCAGTCATGCTCGGGGTGTCAGTGCTCGGCGAGAGACTAGAATTTCATGCCACCGCTGGAACAGTTCTAGTGTTGCTAGCGGCGCGCCTTCGAAGATCCGACCAATGATGATCAATCGGCGTCGAAGTGAAGACACGATCAATCCGGAAATGCCAAACGAACTTACCGATCGGCATTGAGCCGATTCTTTCTTCGTCGAACTATCCTAATCAACACAAACGATATGAGCACGAATACGGTAGCGCCGGAATTAAAGCCGATCATGTAAGTTAGCGCAGGCTCGGCAGTTGAGAAATCTGTGCGAAAAATGAGTAGACCCACGCTTATCACAAGAATGGCCAGAACATAAGGTTGACGCCTGCGACGCGCTTGTCTCTCGCGCTCATCTTTAGAGGCTAGGACTATCGAATTTTGATGCACCTTAACATCAATAAGATGATCAGAGAAACTTGGCGGATTTCGGGGGTGTCCTTCAGTCAGGAAAAGATATTCGAAACTCTCACCGCGCTTGATCAGGTCCGGGCCGATCTCCACGCGACTGCCATCATATATCTTAGGAGCCATACCCTTGCGATCTATTTCCTCACCCGCGTAGGCGGTAACTACGCCGTCAAGATTTACATAGATTCCTCGATCGTCATCGAAATCCGAGCTTGAAATATCTTGCGTTCCTGTATTTTGAATTCGAAATATCGATATGTGCGGGCTTTCAATTTCTTTTTCCTGAAAATGCACCGAGACGTCGCCCTTGCCCAACTGGGCCTTCAGCAGCGATGTCGGATGCATAATGAAGTCAATGTACAGCTCTTTTTTAGCTCCCCTCAACTGCTTCCATGCGATATAAGCGGCAATAATTGCCGCAATTGTCGAAATAACTGTCAATACGACTACAGCAACTTCCATTTAACGCCTCCGTTCAACGCGCCAGCTGCATCGAGATTTTATCAAATCATCCATCAACTTAGCTAGATGCTCCACCCCTTGTTCCGGCTGGACCAGAGTTTCGCTTGATATAGAAATCAAGTTGAGGACCATTTGCCCGTTCCCCGAAGGTCTACGTATGCGACTTGTCCTTACCTTCGCGCGCTTGTTCAGACTTTCTATACGTCATCAAGGGGCGCGCAAGCGCGCCCTGGCGCTCGCCGCTCGCCGCCGCCCGGGGGCCCGCCTCCGGCACCCCAGTCGTCGGCGGCGTCGGCGCCAGCGAGGACGACCAAATGAAGAACGGCCGGCATGCAGCAGGACGCGGGGCCGGGTGGGCGCAGGGGCGCCAGGGCAGCGACGAGGAGACCGTAGGGAGCGCGGCCCGCAGGCGGCTGTTCAGCGAGCGTCGAAGCCGACGTAGCCCCGTTCACCGTCTCAGGCGAGGTCGACACGGACGTAGTCCGCCGCCATCGTGGAAGCGGGCCGTGGCGGTCGGCGGCACCACCCTAGGATCAGATCGGGCTACTTGCCGCCGCAAGCGTCGGCTGCGGCAAGGTGACGAGTCGGCTGTGGTCCGGGCTGCCCCGGGGCGCATTCGGGGCGCAGGGGCGCGCTGGGGGCTCGCGGGAGTGACTTGCACCGGCCGACAATGACTAACAACGACTAAGTGTTTTGCCTGGTCATCCATCACGGACCAGGATCTACCTGCTCGTTCGAAAATGAGGCGCTGATACCCGGCGTATCGGTCGGCTCGTTCCCCAGCATCAAAAGCAAGAAGGGTGTTCACCTGCGAATACACAGGCAAACACCCTCCTCATTAGATCTGAGCTCACCCTCTGGGCCGTGGCGGGGCCGTCAGCCGCCCCAAGCGTCATCGAGGATCTGACGGGCCCGGCGATCACCGGCCACGGCACATCGAGCCTCAGCCATACCATGTGTGCCATGGCAATCAGTGTCCGAGTCCGGACAAACACAGGAGAAACCGAAGGCACCTCTACACACAAAGCGCTCAATGCCTTGTGCGAGCTGGCTTCGACCAAGAAGCTTTCCCTGCTCGGCTGCGTCGACCCGTACGACGACACCACCTTCAACCGGGCACAGCTCAAGTTGCTCATCCCTGAGCTGGAGGCCCTGGCAGAGGACTCCAATGGTGACGTAGCGGACGCGGCGCGCGAACTCCTTGCGCTGACCGCCCTTGTCGATCGCAAACCCCACCGGTACCTCATCTTCATCGGGGACTGATCCCACGGGGCCATCTGGAGGCCGTTCCTGGGCCGTTCCGGGCCGGGGGCCGTCTCTGGGCCGTCATAGGGCCACCGCTATCCACGAACGTTCACTCGGAGCACCCTGGCTAAATTGCTGGTAGACGCGCTGTTGTGTCATCTGATCTGCGATGGCGTGAAACGGCGCACGCTAACCGGCGTATCGGTCGGCTCGTTCCCTTCGCTTCGCGGCATGATGGCCGCATGCACCTCTCCTCGGCCACGTCTCCCGGCGGTAGTGCGCCGAATGAGGACCACTTCCTGACCTCGAGTCGGTGGGCGCTGGTGCTCGACGGGATCACCCGGTATCCGGACGACGGGTGCGCCCATGACGTGCCGTGGTTCGTGAAGCGGCTGGGGGCGGGCGTCGAGCATCGGATCGGGTCGCCGGAGATCGGATTGCCGCGGGTGCTCGCCGACGCGATCGCGGGCACGGCGCAGGAGCATCTCGAGTCCGGGACCTGCGATCTGTCCAATCCGGTGACTCCCGGAGCGACCGTGGGGATGGTCCGGCGCGAGGGCGGTCGGCTCTCCTGGCTGCTGCTCGGCGACTGCACGGTGGCGTGGCGCGACCGCAGCGGACGGGTCGGATTTCGATCGGACGACAGGTTGGCGCGTCTCGCCGGTGTGCCGGCCGTTTCGGTGGGCGGGGTGCGGCGCTGGCCGGTCGCGTATGTCGAGTCGGTACGGAATCGGGACGAAGGGTACTGGGTGGCGGCCGCCGACGCGAGGGCTGCTTCGCAGGCGCTCACCGGGGTGCTGCGACTCGATGCCGTCGCGGAGGTGCTGCTGTGCACCGACGGCCTGACCAGGCTCGTCGACCGGTACGGGTACTCGTGGCCGGAGCTGTTCGAGCGGGTCGGAGAGGTCGGTGTCGACGGATTGATCGGCCTGGTCCGGGAGCACGGCGAGCGCGACGCGCGGTTTCCTCCCGAGGCGAAGCGGCATGACGACGCCACCGTGGTGCACCTGCGGTTCTAGTCCGCGAGCGGCCCGAGCTTGTAGTGGGCCAGGAGCTTCGCGGTCGCGCGGGTCATCTCGGGGAGGTCGTCGACCGGGTGCCAGCCGGCGTCCCAGACTTCGTGGCCGTCGACGAGGATCTGCGTGGTCTCGGGGTCGCGTTCCAGGTGGAAGACGTTGTCGACCCAGCGGCCGGAGGTGTGGACCACCGCGCACGGGTTCGCCGGGATGAGCTCGTCGAGGTCGGCTTCGATGCCGGTCTCCTCGGCGAGTTCGCGGCGGGCCCCTTCGATGGGCTGCTCGCGGCGGTTGAGCAGGCCCGCGGGGAGCGTCCAGCGCTTCCCCGGGGGCTGGCGAAGCATGAGGAGGCGGTCGCGGTCGGCGTCCATGACGAGGACGACGGAGCCGAGCGTGTAGGTGGGCGTGGCGATCCGCACGATCCGGCGCCGCATCGGGTGCGGCAGGTTGTAGAACACCACTCCGGCGAGGCGCCGCAGCAGCGGCGCCTTCCGGCGCTGCACAGAGGGAGTCACCGCCACACCCTACCCACAGGGCCGGAGCGCCCTGCACGACGGCGTCGCGCGGCCTGAGGGGGTTGCCAAGGGCGCAAAGCAAAGAGGCCCGGAGCCGAAGCTCCGGGCCTCTCGTGTGCTTGGGCTACTGCGGGCCGAGCTTGCGGGTGCCCGTGTAGTACTCGAACGTCAGGCCGCCGACGGCGAGGAGGATCGCGACGCAGCCCGCGACCAGCATCCAAGGAAGCCAGAACACGACGCCGATGCCGGCGAACACGGCGGTCAGGGCCAGCCCCAGCGGCCAGTACGACCCGGGGCTGAAGAAGCCGACCTCGCCCGAGACGTCGGAGATCTCGCCGTCGGGGCGGTCCTCCGGGCGCGGGTCGATGCGGCGGGAGATCACCCAGAACACCAGCCAGATCATGCCGGTGAGCAGACCGGAGAAGATGAGGCCGAGGAAGCCGACCCACTCGATCTCGCCCGGCGTGCCGTATGCGGGGTTCTCGTTGTACCAGGTCCAGTATCCGTAGATGGCCGCGAACACGAACATCGAGACCATCACGATGAGGAACAGGCGGTTCTCAGTCTTCACAGCTCTCCCCTAGCTCGCTTCGCCAGTGGCCTGGTCGGTGTCGAACGGGTGGGTCGTGGTCGCGTACGGCTCCTGGCCGATCAGCTCGAGCGCCTCGGGCGTCGACAGGCCATCGACGCGGGCGTTCACGAACGTCTCGTAGTCCTCCGGCGAGACGACGCGCATCTCGAAGTTCATGAAGGCGTGGTAGGCGCCGCAGAGCTCGGCGCAGCGGCCGACGAAGGTGCCCTCCGACTCGAAGTCGACCTCCCACCGAGTGGCATGGTCGTCCCCGCCGGGGAGCAAGTCGCGCTTGAAGAGCATGTCGGGGACCCAGAAGGAGTGGATGACGTCCTCGGCCTGGCCGACGAAGCGCACGTCCTCCTGGTTCGGGACCACGATGATCGGGATGTAGTCCGAATCGCCGGTCTCGGTGACGGCCTGGCCGTCGGCGCCGAGCAGCGGCTCGCACTCCTCGTCGGAGTACGTGAACTGCCAGTTCCACTTGAATGCGGTGACGTTCGTGCAGTTCGAGGGCTCGTCGCTCATCTCGGTGACGTTGTCCTGCACGACCACGGTGTAGTAGAACAGGACGCCGATGAGCACGAACGGCAGCGCCGTGAAGGTGAGCTCGGCGGGCAGGTTGTACTTGGTCTGGCGCGGCAGCTCGGTGTCGGTGTCCTTCTTCTTGTAGGCGGCGATGCACCAGAAGGTCAGGCCCCACACGATGACGCCGACCGCGAGGGCCGCGACGGTGGAGCCGATCCACAGATCGAACATCTGCTCGGACTGGGACGTGGGGCGCGTGCGCGGCCAGCCCAGGTAGAACGCGTCGTCAAGGCTGCACCCCGCGAGCACGATCGGGAGCAGCGCGGCGATCCCGGTGAGACCTATCGCGCGGCGGGCTCGGCCGCGACGTTCTCGGGACGGTTTTCCGACCACCTGTCTCATGCCTTTCTCAGCGCTCGGCTCCGCGTCCGCCGCCGGGCGGGCGGCAAGGCGCAGATCTTGACGGCAAGAGCCTACTGCTTGGCCCGCGCCCGCGAGTGCAAGGGGTTGGGTTCGCGGCGAGATGTCTTCTACATTTGACAGGTGACCGACACCTACTTCGACGGCGCGACCGCGCAGCCGCCCCATCCGGCGGCCCGTGACGCTTATGCTGCGGCTTTGTCGGAGGGCTGGGCGGGCCCGGGCAGACTGTACACATTGGGCCGACGGTCGCGGATGCTGCTGGACGCCGCGCGCCAGTCGGCCGCCGCCTCCCTGGGCGTGACCCCTGATGAGGTCACTTTCACATCGAGTGGGACACAGGCCGTGCACGCGGGCGTACTCGGCGTCATCGCCGCCCGGAGCGAGCCGGGGCCGCTGGTGCACAGCGCCGTGGAGCACTCGTCGGTCCTGCACGCCGCCGCATGGCACGAACGTTCGGGAGGGACCGCCGTCGCGGTGCCGGTGGACCGCCTCGGCCGCGTCGACGCCGATCCTCTGGCGGCCGCCGCTCAAACCGGCGCAGCCGAGGACGCCTCGGTGCTCGTCGTGCAGAGCGCGAACCACGAGGTCGGGACCCGGCAGCCGATCGCGGCCATCGCTTCGCACAGCGAGGGCGTGCCGCTGGTGTGCGACGCGGCGGCGAGCCTGCCGTGGGAGCCGGTGCCCGAGGGCTGGTCGGTGCTGGCGGCGAGCGCCCGGAAGTGGGGCGGGCTGGCCGGGGCCGGGATTCTGGTGGTGCGCAGGGGGACGCGCTGGCGCAATCCGTTCCCCGGGGAGGACTCCTCGATCCGGGAGGCGATCGGCGAGGTCGACGTGCCGGCGGCGGTGGCCGCGGCGGCGTCGCTGCGGGCGGTGACCGCGGAGCGCGAGGAGCTGTCGAAGCGGGTGCGGGCGATGACGGAGCGGATCAGGGAGCACATCGTCGCCACGGTCCCCGAGGTGGAGCTGCCGGGCGACCCGGTGGACCGGCTGCCGCACATCGTCACGTTCTCGTGCCTGGGGGTGGACGGCGAAGTGCTGCTGACGGAGTTGAACCGGGCCGGGTTCGCGGTGTCGTCGGGTTCGGCGTGCGCGTCGACGCGGCTGCGGCCTTCGCATGTGCTGCAGGCGATGGGCGTGCTCAGCCACGGGAACGTGCGGGTGTCGCTGCACCGGGAGACCACCGAGGACGAGGTTGACCGGTTCCTGGAGGTGCTGCCGGGCATCGTGGAGGGCATCCGGCGGCTGTCGCGGTAGGCCGGCGCGCGGCGCGTTCGGGCTTGCGCGCCTTCGGTTCCGAGCGGTGTCCGGACCTTGGTCCTAAGACGATCGGGATCACGGGGCGACCCTGGCCGCGTCCTATTGCACAAGACTTGCAACTGTGAAACTGTGGCGACAACATTCGTACTGCCGAGAGTGAAAGAGGCGACGATGACCGTCTACACGCTGCCCGACCTGCCCTACGACTACGGTTCGCTCGAGCCGCACATCAACGGGCACATCCTCGAGCTGCACCACGACAAGCACCACGCCGCGTACGTCAAGGGCGCGAACGACATGCTCGAGCGCATCGACGAGGCCCGCGACAAGGGCGACTTCTCCGGCATCGTGGGCCTGGAGAAGACGCTCGCGTTCAACGTCTCCGGGCACGTGCTGCACTCCCTCTACTGGGAGAACATGAGCCCCGAGGGCGGCGGCCGGCCCGAGGGCGAGCTGGCCGCGGCGATCGACGAGTACTTCGGCTCGTTCGAGGGCTTCCACGGGCAGCTCTCGGCCGCGACCACGCTCGTGCAGGGCTCGGGCTGGGGCGTGCTCTCCTACGAGCCGACCTCGAAGCGGCTCATCGTGGAGCAGGTCTACGACCACCACGGGAACGTCGCGCAGTCCTCGGTCCCGCTGCTGGCGTTCGACGCCTGGGAGCACGCGTACTACCTGCAGTACAAGAACGTCCGCCCCGACTTCGTGAAGGCGATGTGGGAGGTCGTGAACTGGCAGGACGTGGCGGCGCGCTACGCCGCGGCCACAGCCGCCTGAACCACCGGTCCGCGGCGGCCGGCGGGCCGCCGCGGACCGGCTCGCCGCGCACGAACGGGGTTGCCGCCCAAGGCCGGCGCTGGCAGGATTCGGGCCATGCCGATCCCCTCGCGCCAGATCCGCGCCGTCTTCGACGCGGAGACGATCACCGTCTACCAGGCCTACTCCCCCGCCATCGCCGAACCGGCGCTCGCAGCGCAGACGTTCGTGGCGCCGTTCAAGCGCGAGCGCATGACCTGGATCAAGCCGTCGTTCCTGTGGATGATGTACCGCTGCGGCTGGGCCTCGAAGCCCGGTCAGGAACGCGTCCTCGCGGTGCGGATCACGCGCGAGGGCTTCGCTTGGGCCCTGGCGCATTCGTGCGGCAGCCATCCTGCCGAAGGCGAGGCGGTGGAGGACTGGAAGGCCCGGCTCGCCGCCGCGCCGGTACGCGTCCAGTGGGACCCTGAGCGCGGGCCCGGCCTGGAGCGGTTGGAGCACCGCTCGATCCAGATCGGCATGTCCGGCGAGGCCGTGGACCGCTATACCGGCCAATGGATCACCGCGATCGAGGACGTCACCGATCTCGCTGCGCGCATCGGCGCGGCGGTCGCCGCCGGACGCGGCGACGAGGCGCGGGACCTGCTGCCGGTCGAGCGGGCCTATCCGCTGACCGACGCGCTCGCCGCGGCCGCGGGCGCGTCTCAGGCGAGGCCGTAAGCATCCAATATGGAGTCGAGCATGGCCTCCTGGACCTCGGCGCTGTAGGCCTCCGGATCGAAGCAGGCGAGCTGGGCCGCGCCTTCGGTCGCGCTCACCAGCGTGAAGGCGACCGTGTCGACGCGGGCCGCGGGCCAGGCCGGGGCACTGGCCGCGACCAGTCGCCTCACGCGCTCACGCCAGGCGCGGTTGTTCTTGCGGTGCAAGGCGATCAGCTCTTCGTCGCCGACGGAGGCGGCCAGGAAGCCCATCCAGACCAGCGCCTCCTGGGCCGAGTCCTCGTTCAGCGCCATGCCCTGGGCGAGGATCGCGCGCAGTGCCGCGCGGGGCGTTTCAGCCTCGGCTTCGAGGCGTTCGACGCGCGCCCGCGTCCGGGCGTGCAGCAGGTCCCGGGCGTGCGCGAGGAGCGCCTTGCGGCCGGGGAACCGGTGCATCACGAGGCCCGTGGTGCAGCCCGCCTCGGCCGCGACGGCGCGGATCGTCAGGTGCTCGATCCCCTTGCCCGCCAGGATGCTCCAGACCGCCCTCGAGATCCGCTCCTGCTGCTCTCCGTGATCCGCCCTGCGTGCGATGGCCCGCTCCCCTCATAGTCGCGACGACTGCTGTCGTAACAAGTGTTACCGTAACATCTGTTACGACGATTTCGACGACGAGGACCCCGCCATGCCGACCACCGCCACCTGGACCATCGAAGCCCGCGACTGGGACGACCCGCAGGGCGCGAGCCTGCGCACGGCCCAGCGCGCCGAACTCGACGAGCGCTACGGCTGCGACGACCACGAGCCGGGCCCCCTGCCGTCCGCCGCCGACGTCTCGGTGTTCCTCATGGCCTTCGACCCCGACGGCGAGGCCATCGGGTGCGGCGCGCTCCGCGAGCTCGACGCCGCGTCTGCCGAGGTCAAGCGCATGTACGTGGTCCCCGAGTCGCGCGGCTCCGGCGTGGCCGCGGCGCTCCTCGCCGCGCTGGAGGACGCCGCGCGCGAACGCGGCTGGACCACCGTGAAGCTCGAGACCGGTGCGGCCCAGCCCGACGCGATCCGCTTCTACGAGCGCGAGGGCTACCACCGGATTCCCCGCTTCGGCCACTACATCGACTGGGACATCTCGGTCTGCTACGCCAAGTCCCTCGCATAGAAGTCCGCGGACCGCAGGCAACCCGGCCGCGGTTTCCCGCGTATTCCTCTCACACCCTGCCCTCGAGAGGAACCCCGATGCGACGGTCCCCCATCACACCGTTGAGGACCGCGGCCGGAGCGGCCGCACTGCTCACGTCCCTCGCGGCCCTGAGCGCCTGCACGGAGGACGCGCCCGAGCAGGAACAGCCGGAGGAGGAGGCGAGGGTCGACCTCGTCGCGCTGCTCGACGAGAGCGACCGGCTCGCCAAGGAGCTGTACGAGATCGAACCGGAGGTCACCCGGACCTGCCTCGAGGACGCAGGGTTCTCGGTGCACGACGAGACGGCGCTGCACCAGGTCATGGTGATCGGCGTCGACGAAGCCGGGCCCCAGGAGCACTACTACGCCTTCCAGGACTGGCTCCCCGAGTCCGAAACGGCCGCCGAATGGGGCTTCGGGCAGTGGATCTGGGAGACCGGCGACGACGACCTGATCACGGAATACCACGAGCTCCGGTACCCCGACGAGCCCGAGGTCGTGGAGGAGCAGCCGCCGGACAACTCGGCGTTCGAGGCGCTCGACGTCGAGGACCAGATCGCCTGGTACACGGCGTTCATGGGCGAGGAGCGGATGACGTACGAGGACCGCGCCTGGATGCTGCAGCACCCGGACGCCTCCCAGGAGGAGCTCGACGAGCGCCGCTCCGCGATCGAACCCGCTGAGGACGAGGGCTCCGTCGAGGGCGACATGGAGATCATCCCGCCCAAGCCCGGCGGCTGCGAACTGTCCACCATCGAGGCGCTGTACGGCGAACCACAGCTGGTCGAGGAGGAGATGGAGGAGGGCGTCGAACCGGGCCTGGCGATCTACACGTGGAAGTACCGCCCGGAGGAGCCCGCGGTCCCGCCGACCGATCTCGCGTTCATCGAAGCGGAGACCCGGGAGGCCTCGGACGCGTTCCTGACCTGCGCCACCGAGCGCGGGTTCGGCGGATGGGAGTTCCAGGACGGGACCTGGCTGCCGCTGCCGCAGTACTTCACCGAGATCTACATGGGCGAGGCCTACGAGCCGCTCGAAGGACCGGGCGACGAGGTCGCCGCGCCCATGCCGGAGGCGCCCGCCGACCTCCCCGAAGACTTCGAAGGCAAGAAGGCGTACGAGATCGAGATGGCCGTCGCGTTCGCCGAATGCGCCGACGAGGTCCAATACCGCGAAGCGGTCATGGCCGCGGTCGACGCAGAGGAGCTCGCGGCCTATACGGCGATCGAGACCGAGCTCTACGCCTACCAGGACGGCCTCCGCGAAGCATTGAAGACCGCACAGGACCTCCTCCAAGCCTGAGTGCCGGGAAGCGTCTCAGCGAGGCAGCAGGTCGCGCATCCATAGAGCCGCAAAGCGCCGCAGTCGAACGCGCCGCTCGGATCCCGTCGCAGTTCAAGCGGGTGCGAAGACGAGGCGCAGGCGATCCGCATCGAGTTCGGTGATCCGGACGCGCACCGGAGTCCCCTCCGCCCATCGGGCCGTGGCCGCCCGCCGGGCCGCGAGCGCCTCGGACGGGACCAGCCCCTCGATGCATTCCCCGACGACCACGAACACACCGATCGGGGCGACCGAGGTGACCGTGCCGGTGACGGCATCGCCCACGCGCCCGTTGAAATCACGCCACGGATCGTGAATCGCGGACCAGTCGAGCGCGACGACGATCTGCGTGTTGTGGTCGCGATGCTGGCGCACTCGACCGCTGATCCGGGTCCCGACCTCCGGCAGCCCGTGCCTGCGGCACCGCGCACCCGCGATGTCGGCGAAGCCGTGCGCTTCCGGATCGCCGTCCAGGTCGAGGAACACACCGAACCGCTCGCGGCGGTACACCCGGCCGGACACCGCCGCCCCGCAAGGGAACGCCTGCACCGACGAAGCCCAGGACCGCTCAGCGCGCGCAGTCCGGGACCGGTACTCGTTCGACCCGCCCGGTTCGCTCATGGCTCGATCATCCCATCCCGCTCCCGAATGTCAGCCACCGAAGGCGGCCTCCACGGCTTCGAGATTCCTTGTCCACCAGGTGATGAGGCGGTGATCTCTGAAGAAGAGGTCGTCGCAGCCGGAATCGCCTCGGCCGTAGTGAAAGTCGAGTTGCCAGCAGTGCGCGAGGATCTTCCACCAGCGCAGGCGGGCGGCGGCGACCAGGTCGCCCGTGTCGATAGAGCGGACGCTCCGGTAGCCGGTGAGGAACGCACCGATCTTAGGCAGGTCGATCCGCGCGTCGGGCGTGCAGAACTGGTAGGCCGCGGCGCGAACGAGTTCTTCCGCGAAGGAGCCGACGCGGACGCGGTTCCAGTCGATGACGGCCTTGATGCGGTCACCGGACCAGACGAGATTGAAGTTCTGGCAGTCGCCGTGGGTCCAGCCTCCGGGGCCGGTCGTGGAGCCGGTTTCCGGGCGGAGGCCGGCGTGGGCGGCGATCAGCTCGATGCGGTCACGGAGAACCGGGACGGCGGCGCGGTCGAACGGGTCCCGGCCTGCGATGGCGAGTCCGAGGAAACGTTCGGTCTCAGCGATCGCGGCTCCGGGATCGGGAACGCCGGCTGCGACCGGCTGCGGCACAGGGAGTCCGAGTGCCGAGTCGGCGAGGGCCTCGTGGATACGGGCGATCACGGCGCCCATGTGCTCGGCTTGGGCGAAGGTCATCTCCGCGCCGGGATGGGTGCCGTCGACCCATGTGCAGAGGTAGTACGCATTGCCCTCCGTCTCGTGGACGAGCTCGCCCGTCGAAGTCGCGAGCGGCCTCGCGATCGGGACACCCGCCTCGGCGACGCGGTCGAGCAGGCCGAGATTGCGGCGGACCACAGCCGGGTCGCGGTCCGTGAGGTGCTTGAGGGCGAACCGGCCGCGGTCGGCCTCGACGAACCAGTTCCGGTTCATCCGGCCGTCCGGAAGATGGCGGACCTCGCGGAGGCCGCCCAGTCGGTACGCGGCGGCCAGCGCCTCGAGATCGGCGGGCGGAGCCTTGCTCAGCGGCCGCGAGTCAAGTGTCACCACCGGAGGCTAGCGGTACCCGCAGACGCGCCGCCGATGACGGCGGCTTCACCGTGCCCGTCAGCCACTGAGCCGCTGCGGTACGCGGTCCCTCGCGGCATGCGGGAGGTCCGCCGCTTACGGTGGCCGATGGTGTTGGCGTGCAAAGCAAATGCGGCAGTCGGAGGCGGGTGAGGGCCGCCTCCGACGACCGCCGGATCCGGCTATTTCACGGCGTGCGTGACGTCCCTTTCCTCGGCGTAGAAGCAGGCCGTCGGGTGCGTGCCCTGGTCCCCCGCCTCGAGGGTCGGCACCTCCTCGGCGCAGTGGTCCGTGGCCTTCCAGCAGCGGGTGCGGAAGCGGCAGCCCGAGGGCGGGTTGATCGGCGACGGGACGTCGCCCTGGAGGATGATCTCCTCGCGCCGGCCGCGCAGGTCCGGGTCGGGGACGGGGACCGCCGAGAGGAGCGCCTGCGTGTACGGGTGCCGGGGATGGTCGTAGATCTCGCCGCCCGTGCCGCGCTCGACCACCTTGCCGAGGTACATGACCGCGACCTCGTCGGCGATGTGGCGCACCACCGACAGGTCGTGCGCGATGAACACGTACGCCAGACCCAGCTCGTCCTGCAGGCGCTCCAGGAGGTTGATGACCTGGCCCTGGATCGACACGTCGAGGGCGCTCACCGGCTCGTCGCAGACGAGCACCTGCGGGCGCAGCGCCAGGGCGCGGGCGATGCCGATGCGCTGGCGCTGGCCGCCGGAGAACTGGTGCGGGTAGCGGTTGACATGGTCGGGGCTGAGGCCGACCATGTCGAGCAGCTCCTTGACCTCGTTGGCGCGCCGCTGCTTGCCGACGACCTCCGGGTGGATCTCGAACGGCTCGCCCACGATGTCGCCCACCGTCATCCGCGGGTTGAGCGAGGTGTACGGGTCCTGGAAGACGAGCTGGATGTCCCGGCGGAACGGCCGCATCCGCCGCGCCGAGAGACCGCCGATCTCCTTGCCCTGCAGCTTGATCGAACCCGAGGTGGGAGTCTCGAGGCCGACCAGGAGCTTCGCCAGGGTGGACTTGCCGCAGCCGGACTCGCCGACCACGCCCAGCGTCTTGCCCGGGTAGAGCCGCAGGTCCACGCCGTCGACGGCCTGCACACGGCCCACGGTGCGCTTGACGACGATGCCCCGCTGGATCGGGAAGTGCTTCACCAGGTCCGTCGCCTCGAGGATCGGTTCGGTGCTCGTGCTCGCCTGGCCGAGTTCAGCGTTCATCGGTGTAGACCTCCTCGGCGAAGTGGCAGCGGCTGCCGTGGCCGGACGCGGGTTCGAGCCAGGGCGGGACGGCCTCGGCGCACTTGTCCTCGGCGGCGAAGCAGCGCGGGTGGAACGGGCAGCCGCTCGGCAGGTTCGCCGGGTTCGGCGGCAGGCCGCGGATGACCTCGAGCTCCTGGCCGATCGTGTCGACGCGCGGGATCGCGCGCAGCAGGGCCTTCGTGTACGGGTGGGCGGGGCGCTTGAACGCGTCGCGGATGCCGGCGCGCTCGACCACCTCCCCGGCGTACATGACCGCGACCTCGTCGGCGACGTCCGCGACCACCCCGAGGTCGTGGGTGATGAGGATCAGCCCCATGTGGCGCTCGGCCTGGATCCGCTTGAGCAGCCGCATGATCTGGGCCTGGACCGTGACGTCGAGGGCCGTCGTGGGCTCGTCGGCGATGAGCACCTCGGGGTCGAGGGCCAGCGCCATGGCGATCATGACGCGCTGGCGCATGCCGCCGGAGAACTGGTGCGGGTAGTGGCCCGCCCGGTTCTTCGCGTCGGGGATGCCCACTTGGTCGAGCAGCTCGATCGCCTTGAGTTTGGCCTCTTTTCGGCTGGTGCCGCGGTGGACGCGGAAGAGCTCGCCGATCTGGAATCCGACCGACCACAGCGGGTTGAGGGCCGAGAGGGCGTCCTGGAAGACGATGGCGATGTGGTTGCCGCGCACGGTCCTGCGCGTCTCCTCGTCCTGTTCGAGGAGGTCGACGCCGTGGAGCAGGACGCGGCCGCCGGTGATGTGGCCGGGCGGGGTGTCGAGGATGCCCGTGATCGCCTGGGAGGTCACGGACTTGCCCGAGCCGGACTCGCCGACGACGGCGAGGGTGCGGCCTTGTTCAAGAGTGAAGCTCGCGCTGCGGACGGCGGGGATTCGCTTGCCGCGCACTTGGAACTCGACGCGGAGTTCCTCCACTTCGAGCAGCGGGGCGTTCAGGTCGGCGCCCGGCAGGGTGTCGCCGACGACGCGCATGGGGGAGACCATCGCTCTCTCACCTCAGCTTCGGGTCGAGGGCGTCGCGCAGGGCGTCGCCGAAGGTCGCGAATGCGAACACGGTCAGGATGAGCAGGGCCAGCGGCCAGGCGAAGAGGTAGACGTAGCCGCCTCCGGCCCATTCGGTGCCCTTGGAGAGGAGCACGCCCCAGCTGGTGGCGGGCGGTTGGACGCCGATGCCGAGGACGGCCAGGGCCGCCTCGGTGACGATGATGCCGCCGATGGTGGTCGGCACGATGGCCGTCACCGGGACGATCGCGTTGGGCAGGATGTGCTTGAACATGATCCGCCGGTCCGATGCCCCGAGGCATTTCGCGGCGACCACGTAGTCGAGGTTCTTCGACTCCAGCGTCGCGGCCCTGGTGTAGCGGCAGAACTCCATCCAGCCGAACAGGGTCAGCGCGAGCGTCGGCGCGGCGATGGTCTCGAAGAGGTTGTCGGCCGAGACGCGCCCGCGGAAGAGGCTGAGGATCAGCATGGCGCCCATGAGCATCGGGATGACGATGAAGACGTCGAGGCCGCGGGAGATGATCCCGTCGGTCCAGCCGCCGTAGTACCCGGCGTAGATGCCGAGCACCAGTCCGAGGAGCGCCGAGACGATGATGACGCTGAGCGCCAGCGTGATCGTGGGCCGGGTGCCGTGGACGAGGGTGGCGGCGAAGTCGCAGCCGAACGCGTCGGTCCCCAGTGGATGGTCACCGGTGAACCAGGTGGAGGGCCGTTCCTTGGCCTCGCGGCCGATGCAGGTGGTCGGGTCCTTGTCGGTGAACAGGCCCGGGAAGGCCGCCATCGTGAACACGAGCAGCAGCACCAGGGTGGCGATGATGACGTCGGGCCGCTTGCGCATGGTGCGGAAGGCGTCCGACCACAGGGTCGCCTGCCGTTCGGCGGTCGGGGTGGGGGCGGTCAGCTCACTCATAGCGGATCCTCGGGTCGAACGCGGCGTAGAGGAGGTCGACGATCACGCTCACGAAGACCACCACCACGGCCGAGACGGAGAGGCCGACGATCACCAGGTTGGCCTCCTGGCGCTGGACGGCCTCGAAGATCATGCGGCCCATGCCCGGGATGCCCATGACCCCTTCGGTGAGGACGGCCCCGGAGAGCATGAACGCGAACAGGAAGCCGATGCCGGTGATGATCGGGATCATCGAGTTGCGGATGACGTGCACGATCGTTATGCGCATCGGCCTGAGGCCCTTGGCCTTCGCGGTGCGCACGAAGTCCGAGCCGAGGTTCTCCAGCTGGGCGGCGCGGATGAGTCGGGTCATGGTCGCCAGGCCGACGGTCCCGACGATGATGCCCGGGACGATGATCGTGATCCAGGGGTAGTCGGGGTTGTAGTTGGGTCTGAACACCTGGCCCATGAATGACTCGGTGCCCCAGATGCCTCTGGCCCAGCGGGTGAGCGGGACCGCCACGATGTACACGTAGGACAGCAGGATGAGGAACACCGGCACCGAGTCGGCCAGGATGGTGGTGCCGCGCACGGTGTGGTCGATGAACCGGCCGCGGTGGCGGGCGGCCCAGGTGCCGAGCACCATCGAGACGATGACGAGGGTGAGCGTCGCGAACACGAAGAGCCGCAGCGTGTTCGGGATGTAGATGCCGAGCAGCTGCGCGACGTCGCGGTTGCCGTTGAGGGTGGTGCCCAGGTCGCCGGTGACGTACTGCTGGAGGCGGTCGGCGAACGGCACCAGGCAGGGGTCGCCGACGCGTTCGTAGCACTTGTTGTCGAGGCCGTAGAGGCGTTCGACCTGCGCGAGCATCGCCGCGTCGGGGGTGCGTTCGCCGCCGAAGAACAGGGTGGCGGGGTTGCCGCGGATCTGGACCGAGAGCGCCATCAGGTAGTGCAGCAGGAAGAGCACGATGCCGAGGGTGAGCAGCGCCTGGAGCAGACGGCGGATGACATAGCGTCCCATGGGTGGGTTATCCGTTCTGAGGACGCGGGCGGGCCGTTGCCGGCCCGCCCGCTGTCGCTGGTCGCCTGTTTACTTGACCGTGACTTCGCGCAGTTCGCAGTCGCCGCCCGGGCCCGAATAGATCGGGTGGACGTAGACGTTCTCGAGACGGTCGGTGTAGAAGTAGTTGAACTTCTCACCGAAGACCGGGGCGCTCGGCATGTCCGCGGCGAGGATCGCCTCGGCCTCCTGGTAGAGCGCGACGGCCTCGTCGAGGGTCGCTGCGGCACCGGCCGCGGCGATCTTGGCGTCGTATTCGGGGTTCTCGTAGCCCATGTCGTTCACGGAGGCGCCGCCGCCGTAGATCGGCTCGAGGTAGTTCTCGTTCAGGTTGTAGTCGGGGCTCCAGCCGTTGCGGAAGGGGCCGTCGAGCTGGTGGCCTTCGCGGGCGGGCAGGTAGTCCGTCCACTCCATCGTCACGAGCTCGTACTCGATCCCGAGCGACTGCGAGATCGAGTCGCCGATGGCGCGGAAGATGTCGACGTTGTCGTTCGCGTCGTTGACCCAGATCTTGAGCTTCTCGCCCTCGGGCCAGCCGCCGGCCTGCGCCAGCAGGTCCTTCGCGCCTTCAGGGTCGTACGTGCAGTACTCGCCGCAGGTGCCCTGCCCACCGCCGAGGATCGAGGCCGGGACGAAGGTGTCGAGCGGGTAGAAGCGCTCAGGGCCGACGACGTTGAGCACGCCTTCGCGGTCGATGGCCATCGAGATGGCGCGGCGCAGGTTGACGTCCTGGTACTTCGCGTCGTACAGCGGGAACGAGAGCATCAGGATGCTCGGGTCCTCCTGCTGGATGAGCCGGGTGGTGAGGTCCTCGTCGGCCATCGCGTTCTGGTAGTCCGCCGCGGTCGGGCGGCAGACGTCGATGTCGCCGGTGAGGAAGTCCGCCCAGCAGTCGTCGCCGGCGAGGTAGACCTTCCAGTTGACGCCGTCGATCTGCGCGGGCATGTCGCCCTGGTAGTCCTCCCAGCGGACCACGCTGCCGCCGGCCTCGATGTCGTAGGGCTCTTCGAACATGAAGGGGCCGTTGCCGATCGGCTTCGCCTCGCAGGCCTCGAGGTCATCGAGGCACTCCTGGGCGATCGGGTAGAACGCCTCGTAGCCGAGCATCGTCGGGAAGCCGAGGAACGGCGCGGAGAGCTTGACCTCGAGGGTGAGGTCGTCGATCGCGGTGAGGCCGGAGAGGTGGGTGGTCTCGACCGGGTCGTACTCGGGGACCTCCGGGTCGGCCCACGTGTCCTCGGGCTTCGGCTCGGGGTTCATCGCGTCGTAGCCTTCGACCGTCGCGAAGAAGTAGTTGAGCGGCAGCACGTTAGGGGCGTACGCGGTGCGGTCCCAGGAGCGGATGAACGCCTCGGCGTTCACCGGCTCGCCGTTGTGGAAGGTCAGGCCTTCCTTGATCTTGATCGTCCAGGTCTGGTTGTCGGGCGAGGAGACCTCCTCGGCCGCCAGGTTCTCGGGCTCGCCGGTCTCGCGGTTGTAGTAGACCAGGCCGTCGTAGACGTTCTTGATGATCCGGAAGCCTTCGGACTCACCGGAACCGCCCGGAATGAGACTGCGTACGTCGCCGATCTGCATGTTCACGATCGCGTCGCCGCCGCCTCCGCCGCCGACGTCCCCTTCGTCTCCGGCACAGGCGGCGGTCGCCGCCGTCATTCCGACGGCGGCGAGCGCGGCCACCGTCATTCGCATTCGTTTCACGAGGGTCTCCAGAGAGTGAGTGGGTCGTGGGATAACTCACACCATGGCGCACAACACTTTCAAAAGATAGGGTGCGTTGTGAAATCGTTACCGTGCAGACGGTTCGCAGAGACCTTGGGCTGCAATCATTTCGTCCGTATTGCCTGCGGAATCCCAATTAGTGAGACGCAGGTTTCCGATGGGCACCCAAGAGGCGCTTGGGATCGCCGGCGCGAGAATCCGCTCAGCGCTGGAGGATCGGTCAGCGCGCGCAGGCCATTCGGGCTTTGCGGGTCAATCCGGCAGCAGGTACGCGGAGGCCTCGGCGGCAGCGGCCGGACCGTAGGACTGCTCCAGCCGGTGCACGAACTCGACCGGGTTCAGCGCATAGCCTTGCGGCCCCACGGATTCCAGAGCGAGCGCGGTCATCTGCGAGCCGACCTCGGCGGAGCGGCGCAGGCCCATCCCCCAGCCCAGTCCGGCCAGGAGGCCGGCGGTGAAGGCGTCGCCCGCACCGGCGGGGTCGATGATCTCGCGGGCGCGCGGGAACGGCACGCGGATGCGTTCGATGTCGTGGCCGGCGATCTCGACGCCGTCCTGGTCGAGCGTGGTCACGCGGACGCGCACCCGCTCCAGGATCTCGTCGTCGCTCAGCCCGGTGGTGGCCTGGAGCAGTTCGTACCGGTCCTGGCTCGTGACGAGGAACTTGGCGCCGGTCAGGAACTCGACGGCATCGTCGCCCTCGAGCTCGCCGGGGTCGGCGCTGAACTCGAGGCCGAGGTCGCGGCACTGGTCGGCGTAGGCGTGCATGGCCTTGGCCTCGCCAGGTCCGATGTGGACGAGACGGAGGGTGCCGCCGCGCTCCATGACCTCGATGAGGTCGAGTTCTTCGCCGTCGATCACGACCGGCGCTTGGCCGAGCCGGTTCATGCCGTGGCCGACCGTTTCAGCGGTCGCTCCGGTGACGGCGGTCTTCAAGCCTTGCACGACAAGTGGCACTGCGATTGTCCTCGTTCAGTCGGGGACGCGGTGATGCGAATGAATGGAAGCGCGCGATGCGCTTCCGCGGCGCGCTGTACAGATCGGGCGGTGGGGCCCGTGGTGGGAGCCGCCAGCCTAACGCATGGCTCAGCCCGGCCGATCCGGAGATCGACCGGGCTGGAGGCGTTTCCCCGTCGATCCCTCTAGTGGAACGAGTCGCCGCAGGCGCAGGAGCCTTGGGCGTTCGGGTTGTCGATGGTGAAGCCCTGGGCGTCGATGCGGTCGGCGAAGTCGATGCTCGCACCGATGAGGTAGGGGACGCTCATCTTGTCGACCACGACGCCGAAGCCCTCGTAGTCCTGGACGGTGTCGCCCTCGCGCACGTCGGTGTCGAAGAACAGGCCGTAGCGCAGGCCGGAGCAGCCGCCGGGGCTGACCTCCACGCGCAGGCGCAGGCCTTCCTCGCCCTCCTGCTGGATCAGGGCTTTCACCTTGGTGGCGGCCGCTTCGGTGAGCACGACGCCGACCTTGGCGGCGCTGTCCTTGGCGTCGTTCGCCTGCTCGGTGTCGGCCTGCTGGGTGGCGCTCACTGGCAACTCCCTCGTGTGTGTGCGAGATCCAAGTCGATCGGGTCTCTTCGACAGGTCAACAGTACCCAACAGGTGGAGCCCCGTCGTTATTCCGGAGGTCACATACCCGTGGGTGTGATATCCGCTGATGACCAGTCCTCGACCGTACCTACTCCTGCCATGCCGTCGCCACTTTCTCGGCGAGTGAGGTGAGTCCCGCTGCGGGTGCGGCCATGGCGGCCTCGGGGCTGCCGAGGAGTGCGGTGACCGAGTGGACGCCCGCGAGGTCGGGGTGCGAGTCGAGGTCGGAGCGGCCGGCGAGGACCAGGCAGGGCGTGCCGTGGGCGCTCGCGCCGGAGGCCACTTCGGCGGCGAGCTTGCCGCGCAGGCTCTGGGCGTCGAAGGAGCCCTCGCCGGTGATGACGAGGTCGGCTTCGGCGATCTGTGCGTCGAGGCCGACGGCGTCGCAGGTGAGGCGGGCGCCGGATTCGCGGTGCCCGCCGAGCAGGAAGAACGCGAAGCCGAGGCCGCCGGCGGCGCCGGCGCCGGGCAGCTCCGAGGCGCCGACCGGGCCGAGGGTGCGTTCGGCGAGCTCGGCGAAGGAGGAGAGGGACATCTCCAGGAACGGCAGCGCGTTGCCGCTGGCGCCCTTCTGCGGGCCGAACATGTAGGTCGCGCCGTGCGGGCCCAGGAGCGGGGAGTCGACGTCGGTGGCGGCGATGAACTCGACGCCGCGGGTGCGGGCGTGGCCTTCGATGGCGGCGCAGGCCGAGAGGACGCCGCCGCCGTAGGGCAGGGCGGCGCCGGTCGAGTCGAGGAGGGTGAGGCCGAGGGCGGTGAGCATGCCGGCTCCGGCGTCGTTGGTGGCCGAGCCGCCGAGGCCGACGACGATGCGGCGCGCGCCGTGGTCGACGGCGTCGGCGACGATGAGGCCGAGGCCGTAGGTGGTGGTGCGGCGCGGGTCGCGTTCGGCGGGTTCGAGGAGGTGGAGGCCGCACGCGGCGGCGGACTCGATGTAGGCGGTCTCGCCCTCGCGCAGGTAGTCGGCCTTGACCGGGCGGCCGAGGGGGTCGCAGGTCGCGACGGTCCGCCGGACCGCACCGGGGAGGGCGTGGGCGAGGACGTCGACGAAACCGGGGCCGCCGTCGGCCAGCGGCAGCGTGACCGCGGTGTCGCCCGGGCGGGCCCGCAGCCAGCCGGCGGCGACGGCGTCGGCGGCTTCGGCGGCGCTCATGGTGCCGGCGAACTTGTCGGGAGCTATGAGGATGCGCACACCTTGAGCCTAGTGGATGCCCGGAAGCTGCGTGTAACCGCTTGCCGACCACCAGGGGAGCCCACCCTGTGGACGGCTTGTCCGCATGGCGGATTCAGGGAGTCCGAAGAGGCCGCGAAAAGGTCTAACATTGCCGCCATGACGGGCTTCAACGAACCTGCTTCCACTCAGACCGCGCTCCTGCTCCTGGGACGCGGCACCGACTCCGGCTCCGAACGCGGCGTCGACTGCCCCGGTGAACTGCCCGCGCCCTCCGACCCCGACCTGGTCGAGCGCGCCCGCGCCGCCAAGGAGGCCCTCGGCGGCAACGTCTTCATCCTGGGCCACCACTACCAGCGCGACGAGGTGATCCAGTTCGCCGACGTCACCGGCGACTCGTTCAAGCTCGCCCAGCAGGCCGCCGCGCGGCCTGACGCCGAGTACATCCTGTTCTGCGGCGTGCACTTCATGGCCGAGAGCGCCGACATCCTCACCGGCGACCACCAGCAGGTCATCCTGCCCGACCTCGCCGCCGGCTGCTCGATGGCCGACATGGCCACCGCCTCGCAGGTCGAGCAGTGCTGGGAGGACCTCAAGCGCATCGGCATCGCCGACACCACCGTGCCCGTGACGTACATGAACTCCACGGCCGCGATCAAGGGCTTCGTGGGCCGCGAAGGCGGCATCGTGTGCACCTCCTCGAACGCCGAGCGTGCACTGCGCTGGGCCTACGAGCAGGGCGAGAAGGTCCTGTTCCTGCCCGACCAGCACCTGGGCCGGAACACGATGGTGCGCGAGATGGGCTACACGCTCGAGGACTGCGTGCTCTACAACCCGCACAAGCCCAACGGCGGCCTCACCGACGAGGAGCTGCGGGACGCCAAGATCATCCTGTGGAAGGGCCACTGCTCGGTCCACGGGCGCTTCACCCTCGAGACGGTGGAGGAGATGCGCCGCCTCGACCCCGAGGTCAACATCCTCGTCCACCCCGAGTGCAAGCACGAGGTCGTCGAGGCCGCCGACTACGTGGGCTCGACCGAGTACATCATCAGGAAGCTCGAGGCGGCCGAGCCCGGCTCGTCCTGGGCCATCGGCACCGAGCTGAACCTGGTGCGGCGCTTGGCGAACCAGTTCCCGGACAAGAAGATCTCGTTCCTGGACAAGACGGTCTGCTACTGCTCGACCATGAACCGGATCGACCTGCCGCACCTGGTGTGGGCGCTGGAGGAGCTGGTGGCCGGGCGGGTGCCGAACACCATCACCGTCGACCCCGCGACCGCCGGGTACGCCCGGGAGGCGCTGGACCGGATGCTCGCGCTGCCGTAGAACCGGCCCGCTCACTGCAACCGCCCACGCGGGTCGCGGCGTGTCCCTACAGGGGCGCGCGGCGGCCCGCGCAGGCGTTTGCGGCGCACGTTCGCCCGTTCGGTTCCAGGTGCGCATGATCACCGTGGGTTATGCCGCTACCTGGGCGTTTTACCCGTGGCCGTTCCGTTATCGTTGGTCCGCCGAGATGATTGGCGGGTGAACGCGCACCCGACGATCGGCTCGCGGTTCCCGGCCTCGTCCCACAGAACTCCACCCATCGAGGAGACCTCTTGAGCAGCACCGACGCCACCCCCGAAAACGAAGACATGCTGATCGTCCACGGCGGCACCCCGCTCGAAGGCGAGGTCCACGTCCGCGGGGCGAAGAACCTCGTCTCGAAGGCCATGGTCGCCGCCCTGCTGGGCACGTCCCCTTCGGTGCTGCGCTCGGTGCCCGCCATCCGCGACGTCGAAGTCGTGACGGGCCTGCTCCGCGTCCACGGCGTCGACGTCGAACTCGACGGCGACACGCTCTACATGGACCCCACCTCGGTCGAGTCCGCCGGCGTCGAGGAGATCAACGTCCACGCCGGGACCAGCCGCATCCCGATCCTCCTGTGCGGTCCCCTCCTGCACCGCCTCGGCCGCGCCTTCATCCCCGACCTCGGCGGATGCAACATCGGCGGCCGCCCCATCGACTTCCACCTCGACGCGCTCCGCAAGTTCGGCGCGGTCGTCGAGAAGAGCGCCGACGGCACGCACCTCTCGGCGCCCAACGGCCTCCACGGCATCCGCTACGAGCTCGAGTTCCCGTCCGTCGGCGCCACCGAGCAGGTGCTGCTCACCGCCGTGATGGCCAAGGGCACCACCGAGCTGCGCAACGCCGCCATCGAGCCGGAGATCGTCGACCTCATCTGCATCCTGCAGAAGATGGGCGCGATCATCAAGGTCCACACCAACCGCGTGATCGAGATCGTGGGCGTGGACGAGCTCAAGGGCTACTCGCACCGGGCCCTGCCCGACCGCATCGAGGCCGCGTCATGGGCCTCGGCGGCGCTCGCCACCCAGGGCAGCGTGTTCGTGCGCGGCGCGCAGCAGGCCGACATGATGACGTTCCTCAACGTGTTCCGCTCGATCGGCGGCGCGTACGAGGTGGACGACGACCCGATCGAGGGCGGCATCCGCTTCTGGCACCCGGGCACCCCGCTCAAGCCGGTCGCGCTCGAGACCGACGTGCACCCCGGGCTCATGACCGACTGGCAGCAGCCGATCGTGGTGGCGCTCACCCAGGCCGACGGCCTGTCGATCATGCACGAGACCGTGTACGAGAACCGCTTCGGCTACACCTCCGAGCTGCGCCGCATGGGCGCCAACATCGAGCTGTACTCCGACTGCCTGGGCGGCACCCCGTGCCGCTGGGGCCGCCGCAACTTCCTGCACTCGGCCGTCATCGCCGGGCCCTCGAAGCTGCACGCCGCCGACCTCCAGATCCCCGACCTGCGCGCCGGGTTCAGCCACCTCATCGCCGCCATGGCCGCCGAGGGCACCTCGCGCGTCTACGGCGTCGACCGCTACATCACGCGCGGCTACGAGAACTTCGAGGCGAAGCTCCTCGGGCTCGGCGCGAAGATCGAACGCCCGACGTCGGCGCTCGCCGACCACCGCTGAACATCACCCGGGACGCAGGCGGGCCGCGGCTGAGCAGCGGCGGCACCGCCTGCGCCGCGGGAGTGCGGCGTCGCTACCCGCAACTGAGCGGCAGCGGCCCGAAACCGCGTAGGTATGCTTGGGGAGCAGCATCCCGCAGCGAGTCGAGGAAGGCCTTACGTCCGTGGCGAAGAAGTCCGTGCAGGCGGAGACACCTGCCCCCGAGGAAACCCAACCGGCTTCCGCCACCGACAAGAAGGGGAAGGCCACTCCCAAGCGGCCCAACCAGTCCAAGGCGCGCCCCCCGGTCAACCCCCCGCTGACCGCGAAGGAGAAGCGCGAGGCCCAGAAGAAGGCCGGCCCGCTCACCAAAGAGCAGAAGAAGCAGGCGAAGGACGACATCCGCGCCGAGCGCGCCCGCATCGCCGAAGGCCAGTGGAAGGGCGACCCGCTCTTCGACAAGTACCACCTGCCGCGCGACCGCGGCGCCGAGCGGCTGCTCGTGCGCGACATCGTGGACTCCCGCTGGTCCGTGGGCCAGTACTACATGTTCGGCGCGTTCGCGATCCTCATCCTCTCGACGTCCGGCTCCGTGCAGCTCCAGAGCTACCTGTTCATCGCGCTCATCGCGCTGACGGCCGTCATCGTGCTCGAATCGGTGCTGCTGGCGCGCCGCGTCAAGCGGATCGTGTTCAAGCGCTTCCCGAAGACCGAGCAGCGCAAGGGCGGCCTGTACTGGTACGCGATCCAGCGAAGCATCATGCCGCGCTCGATGCGCAGCCCGCGTCCGCGCATGAGCTACAAGGCGAAGGAAGACGACCTCGGCAAGGTCGTCAAGTAGGCCGTCCCGCCCTTTTTGCACCGGTCCGACCCGGGATCGTTCTGCTGTCGTTCCCGGGTCTCCCATGGCTTACCCTCGAATTGTCGTAGCCCTCTCTGACCCCGGAAAGTAGTCAACGTGGTGGATGTCGCGGCGGACTTGCGGGCGGGGCTGTTCCGCGCCCTCGGCCCACTCGATCGCGCCACCATGCGGCACGCGATCGCCGACACCGTCGCCCTCCAGCAGATCCGCGAAGAAGCCACCATGCGCCTCGCCCGCGCCGCGGCCGAGGCCGACCAGTCCCGGCTGCTCGGCGTGCGCGCCGTCATCCTGCGCGTGCTCGGCGACTTCGACGGCGCCGAAGTGGACGCCGCGGCGGCCGTCAAGTACGCCGAGGCCGTCGGCGCCGACCTGCTCCTGGCCCCCGCGCGGGCCCGACTGGCGCAGGTGCTGCGCGTGCGCGGCCGCTACGAGGAGGCCGACCAGCTGTTCGCGCTCGCCGAGGCCGGCGAGCTGCCGCGGACCCTCACGGGGGCCGTGCGGGCCTACGCGGGGCTCTCGTGCATCGCCCAGGGCCGCATCACCGAGTCGCTCATCCACGTGCAGCGCGCCTCCGAGCAGAACCCGCACGGGTTCGTCATGCAGATCGTGGAGACCGCGCTCTCGCTCATCGAGGAGCACGCCGCGAAGGCCGGGTTCGGGCCGCCGCCGCGCGGCTGGCCCGAACGCGCCGGGCACCCCGCGCCCGACCGGTTCCAGGACCCGCAGACCGGCCGCTTCGGGTACCTCGGCGTCGACGGGCGGCCCGTGGTGCAGGCCGCGTTCAGCCAGGCCGGGGACTTCCGCGGCGGTGTGGCCGCGGTGTGCCAGGCCGACTGGGGCGCGATCGACCGCACCGGCACCGTCGTCGTCCCGATGCTCTACAACTCCATGGAGACCCCCACCGCCGACGGGCGCACCGTGATCGGGTTCGTGAACGGCGTCGCCGTCGCCTCCCAGCGCGGGCGCGTGCTCGTCGTGCACAAGTCCGGGCGCGTGGTCGTGCCCCCGCGGTACCAGCGCGTCGAGGTCCACCCGTCCGGGTTCCTCGCCTCCGACGGGTACTCGTGGGGCGCACTCGGCTTGGACGGCAACGAGATCGTGCCGCTGCGGGTCGACCGGGCCGAGGCGCTGCGCACGCTGGACGCGGCCGTCTCGATCGACGACGGGCCGCTCTGAGCGCACGGTTCGTTCACCTCACGTACGACGCCTGAGCCGTTGACGCTAGCCGCACGGCAGGTAATCTCTTGGCATGGAGTTTCGTCATCTCGGCCGCTCAGGCCTCGTCATTTCCGAACTCGTCTACGGCAACTGGATCACCCACGGCGGCCAGGTGGAAGAGGACGCCGCCGTCGCGTGCGTGAACGCCGCCCTCGACGCCGGCATCACCACGTTCGACACCGCCGACGTCTACGCGCAGGGCGCCGCTGAGGAGGTCCTCGGCCGCGCGCTGAAGGACCAGCGCCGCGACGGCCTGGAGATCTTCACCAAGGTGTACTGGCCGATGGGCCCGGGCAAGAACGACCGGGGCCTCTCGACCAAGCACATCAAGGAGTCCATCGACAACTCCCTGCGCCGCCTGCAGACCGACCGCGTCGAGCTGTACCAGGCCCACCGCTGGGACGTCGAGACGCCGCTGGAGGAGACCATGCAGGCGTTCGCCGACGTGGTGCACTCGGGCAAGGCCCACTACATCGGCGTCTCCGAGTGGACCGCCGACCAGATCCGCGCCGGCGCCGAGCTCGCCAAGGAGCTGAAGATCCAGCTCGTGTCGAGCCAGCCCCAGTACTCGGCCCTGTGGCGGGTCATCGAGGCCGAGGTCATCCCGGCCTCCGAGGAGCTGGGGATCGGGCAGATCGTCTGGTCGCCGCTGGCGCAGGGCATCCTCACCGGCAAGTACAAGCCGGGCCAGGACGCCCCCGCGGGCTCGCGCGGCGCGGACCCGAAGTTCGGGCGCTTCGTGGAGCAGTGGCTCAACGACGACGTGCTCGAGCGCGTCCAGCAGCTCGGCCCGCTGGCCGAGGAGCAGGGCCTCACCATCGCGCAGCTGAGCCTGGCTTGGGTGCTGCAGCACACCAACGTCTCGGCCGCGATCATCGGCGCCACCCGTCCCGAGCAGGTCGTCGAGAACGTCAAGGCCGTCGGCGTCAAGCTCCCCGAAGAGGTCTACGCCAAGATCAACGACATCCTCGCGCCGGTCGCCGTGACCGACCCGAAGGAGACCACGGCGCCGAACCCGCGCGCCTGAACCGCATAGGATATATCCTATAGGATTCCACCGACCCTATAGGATATATCCTATCGGATCTGCTCGTGCCGGGCGGACGCCGCGAACGCGAGCGCCCGGGCGACGAGCTCCGGATCGGCCGCATCGAACCATTCGATGCGGCCGTCCCTTTTGAACCAGGAGCGCTGGCGGCGCACGAAGCGGCGCGTGCCCTGCGCGGTGAGGCGGAAGGCCTCGGCCTCGTCGTACTCCCCCGCGAAATGCGCGAGCACCTGCTGGTAGCCGAGGGCGCGGGACGCGGTGCGGCCCTCGCGCAGGCCCTGGCGCTCGAGCGCGCGGACCTCGTCGAGGAGCCCGGCGTCCCACATGCGCTGGACCCGCCGCTCGACCCGCTCGTCCAAGACCGGCGTGTCGAGGTCGACGCCGATGCGGACGGCCGCGAAATGGGCCTTGGGCACCGGCAGGCTCGCAGTGAAGGAACCCGTGAGCTCCACGACTTCGAGGGCGCGCACGACCCGGCGGCCGTTCGACGGCAGGATCGCCTTCGCGGCCGCGGCGTCGAGGGCTTTCAGCCGTTCCCAGAGCGCGGCGGAGCCCTCGCGTTCCAGATCGGCCTCGAGTCGGGCCCGAATCTCGGGGTCGGTGCCGGGGAACTCCATCTCGTCGAGTGCGGCCTGCACGTACAGGCCGGAGCCGCCCACGAGGACCGGACGCCTGCCCCGGGCCCGGATGTCCGTTATGGCCTCCCGGGCGAGCCGCTGGTAACTGGCCACATCCGCGGGTTCGGTCACATCGAGGACGTCGAAGACATGATGCGGCACACCGCGCTTCTCGGCCTCGGTGATCTTCGCGGTGCCGATGTCCATGCCCCGGTAGAGCTGCATCGAGTCGGCGTTCACCACCTCGCCGCCCAGCGCTTCGGCGAGCGCCACCGACAGCGCGGTCTTGCCCGCTGCGGTGGGCCCTACGACGGCGATCACCGGCGGCTGTAGGGTGGGTATGCCGCCAGCGTGCGTTGCAGAGCCCAACTGAACGACCCCTTCGGTTCGTGCGGCGACCACCCGGCTGGCGGCTACCCGTCAACCACCGTAAGGTACGGGAAGTACGTCCCTAAGTTCGTGTGAAGGATTTGAGATTACCGCGATGAGTGACCTCGGAGACTGGACCAGCTTCGGCCGCGTTGACGCCGACGGCACGGTCTATGTGAAAACCTCCTCCGGCGAGCGCGCGGTCGGCTCGTGGCAGGCCGGCTCCACCGAGGAGGGCCTCGCGCACTTCGCGCGCAAGTACGCCGACCTCGTGGTCGAAGTCGATCTCATCGCCGCCCGCCTGAACTCGGAGTCCGCCGACGTCGAGCAGGCCGCCTCGCAGCTCCGCAAGCTGCGGGAGGGCCTCGACACCGCGGCCGTGGTCGGGGACGTCGACGCCCTCGCCACCCGCCTCGACGGCCTCTCGAAGCACGCCGAGGACAAGCTCGGCGAGTTCAAGGCCGCGAAGGACGCCGAGCGCGCCGAAGCGGTCGCCGCCAAGGAGGCCCTCGTGGCCGAGGCGGAGGAGCTCGCGGCGAAGGACAGCCACTGGAAGGCCTCGGGCGCCCGCTTCTCGGAGATCATCGAGGAGTGGAAGGCGATCCACGGGGTCGACCGGAAGACCGACCAGAAGCTCTGGCGCCGGTTCTCTTCGGCGCGCGACACGTTCACGCGCCACCGCGGCGCGTACTTCTCGCAGCTCGACGCCGAGCGCAAGGTGATCGGGCAGAAGAAGGAAGAGCTCATCGCCCGCGCCGAGGCGCTGTCGACCTCGACCGACTGGGGACCGACCGCCGACGCGCTCAAGGGCCTCATGGCCGAGTGGAAGGACGCCGGGCGACTGGCGCCCGACGCCGAGCAGAAGGCCTGGAAGCGGTTCCGCGCCGCGCAGGACGTGTTCTTCAACGCCCGCTCCGAGGTCTTCTCGGCCCGCGACGCGGAGCTCGAGGCCAACCAGGCCGCGAAGGAAGAACTCCTGAAGCAGGCCGAGGCGCTCGACATCGAGAAGGACCCCAAGGCCGCGCAGAACGCGTTCCGCGAGCTGCAGGCCGGCTGGCACGACATCGGTGCGGTCCCCCGCAAGAACCAGGCCAAGCTGCAGCGGCGCCTGCGCAACGTCGAGGACAAGCTCCGCGACGCGCTGGACACCGCCTGGCGCAAGGTCCCGGTCGAGAAGAACCCGCTGCTGCTCCAGATGCGCCAGCAGGTCGCCGAGGCCGAGGAGAAGCTGGAACGCGCGAAGGCCGACGGGAACGCGAGCCGCATCAAGAAGGCGGAAGCCGACCTGGCCAGCAAGAAGCAGTTCCTTCAGCTTGCTGAAGGAACCCAGTAGCGCAGCTTGGAGCTTGCGGAAAGAACCCAGTAGCGCAGCCTTCAGCTTGCCGAAGGAACCCAGTAAGCGAAACCTGCCGTTGGCCCGGGGTTCGCGGAAACGCATGAGCGCGTTCGCGGACCGATCGGGATAATGGGACAGGGCTACGACGGCGTGGACCGATCCGGTTCACGCCGTTCGCTTTGCCCGAGGCCGCTTCCCCGCGCATCCCAAGGAAGGCAGACGCACATGGTTCTTGAGAACAACCCCCTGGAGACGCTCCCCCCGCAGTTCGTCCCCACCGAGAACGTGTTCAACCTCCGCGACGTGGGCGGCTGGACCGGCCTGGGCGGCAAGAAGGTGAAGACCGGGCAGGTCTTCCGCTCCGACAACTTCGGCAACGCCTCCGAATCCGACATCGAGCACGTCGTACACCACCTCGGCGTGAAGCACGTGATCGACCTGCGCCGGGCCGAGGAGTGGGACGAGTCCGGCCGGTTCCCGGAGACCGACGGCGTCGAGTTCCACCACTTCGAGATGCTCCACATCAAGTGGGAGCAGATCGGGCTGCGGCCGAACGGGCTCACCGACGAGGCCGAGGTCATCGACTTCCTGCGGCACCGCTACACCGGGATGATGGAGTCCGGATACCACTCCGTACGCGATTCGCTCGAGGTCATCGCCGGCGGGGAACCGGTGGTGTTCCACTGCATGGCCGGAAAGGACCGCACCGGTATCGTCGCGGCGGTGCTGCTCTCGATCCTCGGCGTCGCTGACGAGGACATCGCCGCCGACTACGCGCTCACGCGCCACGGCTCGGCGCGCTGGCGCGCCTGGCGCGACCGGCAGTTCGGCAAGCCCGAGGTCGAAGGCGGCCTGGACGTCCCGATCGAGGCGATGCTCCAGACGATCGACGAGATCAACGCCCGCTTCGGCTCCATGGAGGAGTACGCCGCGGCCACAGGCTTCAAGGGCGCAGACGCCCTGCGCGACCTGCTGCTCGAATAAGCGTCCCCCTCGCGGAGCCCGCCGGGGCGCCTGTCGGCGATCGGTCACCTACCGGTCGGCAGGTGAAATTCGATTGCCCTGTGTCGTACCCTGCTCGTACGGTGGTCCGGTGGGCTCAGAGCGGTTGAAAACTCCAGAACTGTCCGAAACAGACGATCTCGAGCCGCAGCGTTCGGCACCCGAGCGGAAGTCCGCTCTGACCAACCTGTGGCGCATCAAGAAGTACCTGTACCCCTACCGGTACCGGCTGGCACTGCTGTGGACGATGGTGCTGCTGAACATCGCCTCCGGCCTGGCCATTCCACCGCTGGTCGGCAGGGCCATCGACGGCCCGATCGCCGAGCGGGACATGCGGGGCCTGTGGGTCATCGTCGGCGTCATCGCCGCCCTTGGCGCCGCCGACGCGATCCTCCAGCTCGCCCGCCGCTACATGCAGACCACGACCGCGATGGCGATCGAGGCGGACATGCGGGCCGGCCTCTACGAGCACCTCCAGCGCCTCCACACCGGCTTCCACGACCGCTGGCAGACCGGGCAGCTCCTCGCCCGCGTCACCTCCGACCTCGGCATGATCCGGCGGTTCTTCGCCGGCGGCCTCGTCTTCGCGATCACCTCGATCGGCATGATCGTGATCATCCTGGGCCAGCTGCTGTTCATCGAATGGCGCCTCGCCCTCATCGTCGCGGCCTCGGCCGTGCCGCTGTTCCTCATCGGCCGCAAGTTCTTCAGGGGCTACCTGCCCGCCGCCAGGTCCGAGCAGGACCAGTCCGGCGAGGTCTCCAGCGCCGCAGAAGAATCCGCGCTCGGCATCCGGGCCATCAAGGCCCTCGGACGCGGCCCCCTCATGGCCGCGCGCTTCGAGAAGGAGGCCGCCGAACTGCGCGACAGGGGCATCCGCAAGAGCCTCATCGCGTCCCGCTCATGGTCGGGATACGACGCGATCGCCACCGCCGCCATCGGCGCAGTCCTGGTCTTCGGGTCCGTCATGGTCGCCGAAGGACGGATGACCGTAGGCGACCTGACCGCGTTCGTCATGCTGCAACTGGCGCTGCTGTGGCCCATCGAGGCCTCCGGCTGGGTCATGGCCCACGGCAACGAGGCCATGACCGCCGCCGACCGCGTCTACGAAGTGCTCGACACCGAACCGGCCATCAAGGACCGTCCCGGCGCGAAGGCCATCGACCGCAGCGAAGTGCGCGGCGAACTCGTCTTCGAAGACGTGCGCTTCGGCTACGACGACTCGCGCGACATCCTGCGCGGCGTCAACCTCCGGGTCAAGCCCGGCGAGACCGTCGCGATCGCGGGCAAGACCGGCTCGGGCAAGTCGACCCTCGTGTCGCTGCCCTCACGCCTCAACGACCCCACCGGCGGCCGCATCCTCCTGGACGGCACCGACATCCGCGACCTGCGGCTCGCGAACCTCCGCTCGGTCGTGACCACCGCATTCGAAGAGGCCACCCTGTTCTCGATGAGCGTCCGCGAGAACCTGGCGCTCGGCCGCCCCGACGCCGACGAGGCCGACCTCCTCGAAGCCCTCCGGGTCGCACAGGCCGAATTCGTGCACGACCTGCCGTACGGCCTCGACACCCGCATCGGCGAGCAGGGCCTCTCGCTCTCCGGCGGCCAGCGCCAGCGCCTCGCGCTCGCCCGCGCCGTGGTCGTGCGCCCGGCGGTGCTGGTGCTCGACGACCCGCTGTCGGCGCTCGACGTGCACACCGAAGAGCTCGTGGAGAAGGCGCTGGCGCAGGTGCTGCGGGAGACGACGGCGCTCGTCGTGGTCCACCGGCCGTCGACGGTGGCGCTCGCCGACCGGGTGGCCCTGCTGCACGAGGGCCGGATCGCGGCCTTCGGGAAGCACTCCGAGCTGATGGCCCAGAGCCCTGAGTACGTGAACGTGCTCTCGGCGGAGTCCGAGGAGATGGCGGCGTGACCGAGACTGAGAAACCGGCCGACAAGACCGCAGAGCAGACCGCTGACAAGCACGTCTCGTGGCGGGGCCAGGCCGAGTCGGCCGAGGCCGACCGCACGAGCGCCGAAGTGGACGACGCGGCGTCGATCAAGGAGCTGCGGAGCCAGTCGCGCCGGCTCCTGGGCTCGATGATCCGGCCGCATAAGAAGGCGATCGGGTTCCTCTGCGCGATCCTGCTGGTGCAGAACTTCACGAGCATGGCCACGCCGCTGCTGGTCATGTTCGGGATCGACAACGCGATCCCGGCGATCAGCGAGCGCGGCGACTACTCGGTGCTGATAGGCATCGCGGTCGCGTTCGCGGTCGTCTCGGTCCTCAAGTACGTGTGCGTGCGGCTGTACATCGCGCAGTCGGCGAAGGTCGGCAACGCGATGCTGTTCGCGCTGCGCAACCGGGTGTTCCGCAAGTTCCAGGAGCTCTCGGTGTCGTTCCACGAGCGGTTCACGTCCGGCCGCGTGACCGCCCGGCAGAGCTCCGACATGGAGTCGATCCGGGAGATGACCGAGAACGGCGTCGACGACCTGGTGCTCGCCGGACTCAACGTCATCACGATCACCGTCGTCATGCTGGTGCTCGACCCGCGGCTGGCAGCGGTCACGCTGCTCACGTTCCCGCTGATGATCCTCCTGGGCCGCTGGTTCAACCGGGTGTCGACGCTGGCGTACCGGCGGGCGCGCGAGACCGTGGCCCTCCTCATCGTCTACTTCGTGGAGTCGATGGGCGGGGTGCGCGCGGTGCAGGCGTACCGGCGCGAAGAGCGCGACCGGGAGCTGTTCGCCGGGCTCAACACCGACAACCGCTTCGCGCAGGCCAAGGGGCACCAGCAGAACGCGTTCATGTCCGGCGGGATGCGCGGCATCGGGCACCTCGCCACTGTGGTGGTGCTGGTGTTCGGCGGCTGGCAGGTCATGCAGGGCAACACCGAGGTCGGCGTGCTGGCGGCGTTCCTGCTGTACATGAAGCGGTTCTTCGACCCGCTGAACGAGCTGGTGCAGTTCTACAACGTGCTGCAGTCGGCGACCTCAGCGCTCGAGAAGATCTCCGGGGTGCTGGACGAAGAGGTGGAAGTGGGCGAACCGGAGGAGCCGCGCGCCATCGAGCGGCCCCGCGGCGAGCTCCGCTTCGACAACGTGCGGTTCCAGTACCGGGAGGACCAGGTGGTGCTGCCGGGGCTGGACCTGCGCATCCCGGGCGGCCAGACCACGGCGCTCGTGGGGGCCACGGGCGCGGGCAAGACGACGATCGCGAAGCTGGTGAGCCGCTTCTACGACCCGAAGGGCGGCACGGTCTCGCTCGACGGCGTGGACCTGCGCGACCTCACGGAGCGGGACCTGCGCGAGCACATCGTGATGATCACGCAGGAGAACTTCCTGTTCAACGGCACGATCGCCGAGAACATCGAGCTCGGCAAGCCGGGAGCGAGCCGGGAGCGGATCGTCGAGGCGGCCAAGGTCGTGGGCGCCCACGAGTTCATCGAGGCGCTCCCGGAGGGGTACGACACGCACGTGCGTAAGCGCGGCGGCCGGCTCTCGGCCGGCCAGCGCCAGCTCGTGGTGTTCGCGCGGGCGTTCCTCGCCGACCCGCGGGTGCTGATCCTCGACGAGGCGACCTCTTCGCTCGACATCCCGTCAGAGCGGCTGGTGCAGCGCGCACTGCGCACGATCCTGGCCGACCGGACGGCGATCATCATCGCCCACCGCCTGTCCACAGTAGAGATCGCCGATCGGGTGCTCGTGCTCGAACACGGCCGCATCATCGAGGACGGCCACCCGAACGAGCTCATCGACCACGGCGGCGAATACGCCACCCTGCACCGCCAGTGGGAGGACAGCCTGGTGTGAATCCCCCGGCGGGCCGGTCCCGCCCGGGATATTCCCCTCGCCGGGAAGAGCGTCGATGATCACGCACGGCGGCGAACCGGAATGACCGGAGCAAGGCGAAGGTTTGACCTGCAGTAACAGTGAATCCCCCAGCGAGCCTCGGAATGCCTTGGCCCGCAAACAGAAAGCCAGGTACGCCATGTTCGCCCTCACCTTCTCCGCCTACGGACCCTCCGATGTGCTCGCCGTGACCGACGTGCCGGAGCCGCACGCCGGCCCGGGCCAGATCCGCATCAAGGTCCGCACCGCGGCCGTCAACCCGATCGACTGGAAGATCCGGGCCGGATACCTCCAGGACCTCTTCCCGGTCGAATTCCCCGGCATTCCCGGATGGGACTCGGCCGGCGTGGTCGACGAAGTCGGCGAGGGCGTCACGAGCGTCAAGGTCGGTGACGAGGTCATCGGTTACGGGCCGACCTCACAGGCCGAGTACACCGTCGTGGACCACTTCACGCCGAAGCCCGCAGCGATGAGCTGGGAACTCGCGGCGGCCCTGCCGACCGCCGCGGAGACCGCCGTGCGCTCGTTGGAACTGCTGGACCTCGCCGCCGGGCAGACCGTGGTGATCGACGGCGCGGCCGGATCCGTGGGCAGCGCCGCGGCGCAGTTCGCGGTCGCCAAGGGCCTCACGGTCATCGGCACCGCGAGCGAAGGCAACCACGAGTACCTGCGTTCGCTCGGCGTGCAGCCCACGCTGTACGGCGAGGGCTTGGCCGAGCGGGTGGCGGCGCTGGCGCCGGAGGGCGTGCACGGCGCGATCGACGCGGCCGGTGCCGGTTCGCTTCCCGAGCTGGCCGCGATCACCGGCGACCCGAAGCAGGTCGTGACGATCGCCGACTTCTCCGGCTCAGTGCCCGAGGCGCAGGTGACGGTGAGGGCGAGTGCGTTCCACGCTCTCGCCGAGGCCACCGCGCTCTTCGAGGCCGGCAAGTTCGACCTGCGCATCGACTCCGTGCACGAACTCGCGGACGCGGCGAAAGCCCAGGACGCGAGCCAGACCGGCCACGCTGCGGGCAAGCTCATCCTGAACATCGCCGCGAACTAGGGCCGAAGCTCAAGGCGGGCGGCGCATTGCGCCGCCCGCCTTCAGCATGCTCGGAGTTATCCACAGGCTGGAAACTCGTTGTCGCCAACCGGGACCAACGCGTGACAGCATTGGCATATGCGCCAGATGAACTGCACCACCAGCCTTGATACCGCCACTGCGGCCATGCTCCACAAGGCCGCATCCGGTACGGAAGCGGCTGCGCCGAAAGTTATCCACAGGCAGAAACTTTCTGTTGCCGACCGGCTACAGCATGTGTCAGCCTTGATACAAAAACGCTACTTGGCCTTGCGGGATGGTGGCGACATAGAGGGATTCGCGAACGCCACCATACCGAGACCGCGCGCGGGAACCCACCCGCGCGCGGTCCCCGCACAGGCCACACCGCCTCCGCGGAGGCCACACGGGCGGCCGGGCACACCAGCCCGGCCGCCCATAATGCTCTACGGTCGAAAGCCGCTCACCATCGATGCCGCCGCCCTGCACACCCGTCGATCGCACGAGACGACTTCCCAAGCGCCCATCTGCGAGTGCAGCGCCAGGCATTGCCTAGCTCACGCCACAAAGGCAGCTTGGAGGCAACTCGACGCGACCGCAATGATCGGCTGCTTGCGATCTCGAATCGTGCCGGAGCAATTCATTCGGCCACAGTGGCCGCAGTGATGAGGTAGTAGTCGATCCAGCCGTTCTCGTAGCAGCGCAGCCAGTTGCGGCCCCACGAGTCACGATGCTCGGTCTGGGCGACCCACTGGTCGAATTGGCGCCAGACGTGCTCTCCGATCGGGGTCAACGTGACTTCGGTGAATCCTGCTCGGGTCAGCTCTGCGGCGAGCTCCCCCACCGGGCGCACGACGTCGACGCCGGAGGCCACGGTCTCGATCAGGTCGGCGACCGGTGCGGTGTCGGCGCCGTCGGGTGCGAAGAACGTCGCGGCGGCGAAGCGCCCGCCGGCTTTGAGGACTCGGTGCGCCTCGCTGGCCACCGAGGCGAGGTCGTCGACGTGCTGGAGCATCTCGACCGCGTAGACCCCGTCGAAGGTGCCGTCTCCCCAAGGGATCTCGGTGACTGAGCCCCGGTGGTACGAGAGCCGCCCGCGCAGGGCCTCGAGCGACTCGGCGTTGGCTTTCGCGGCTCGGGCGAGCTGCGCGGGCGACCGGTCGAGGCCAGTGACGCTCACGTCGAACTCGCGGGCGACGAGCGCGGCCCCGACGCCGATGCCCGATCCGAGTTCCAGGAGCTGTGCTCCTGCTTGCGGTTCGAGCCGCGCGACGACCTGCCGGTACAGCTCGGCTTGGCTGGCGGTCCGCTCCTCCACGGTGATCTCGCGGTCCGGCTCGAGCGCACCCCAGTAGCCGTAGTTGATGAACGATCCCGAGAAGATCGTGAAGGAGCCAAGGTCGAGCTCCCCGTACATGAAATCGCGCTGCGCCTGCACTTCGGTGTCCCGTTCCATACCAACCGATTCTGGCACGAACCGCGCGGATTCGCGCGCGCGGTTCAAGCGCCGTCAGCCGCCCGCTTCTCGATCAGGGCGGCCAGGGCGGCGGCAGTACGGGCGACGGTGCGGTCGGCGTCGGCGGCGAGGCCGCGCAGCAGTGTGAGAGCGAGGGCGTCCGGCATTTCGGCGAGGGCCTGGACCAGGCGCATCCGCACGGCGTGGTCCGCGGAGGGCGCGGTGAGTTCGGCTGCCAGCGCTTCCTGGATCGGTGCCGCGAGTTCCGGGTCGCGCGCCAGGGCCCCGAGCACTTCGGCCGCTTCCACATCATTGACGCCTGTGACGATCACGGCGATGAGGGCCGGGATCGATTCGGGTCTGCCGCGTGCGCCCAGTGCCAGGGCGGCGCGCCCCCGGGCGTGCGGGTCGGGGTCGGCGAGGGCGTCGGTGAGGATTTCGGCCGATTCGTCGCCGGGGATCTCGGCGAGCATCTGCACGGCGCGGCGGCGGACTTCGACGTCGCTGCTCGCGAGGCCGGGGGCGAGGTTCGCGACCGCGTCGGTGCCGGCTCGTGCGAGGGCCCAGCGCAGGGCTCCGGCGACGTGTGGGTCGGTTTCGGTGAGGACGGCTTGGGCCAAGACGGGGGCCGGCAGGTCGGATCGGGGGGCGAGGATGGCCTGCTGTCGTCTTGCGGCGCTTGGTGAACTGAGGCCGCGGAGGAGTTCGACGATGCGCAGGGCCCCTTCCCAGCCGGTGGGCTCGGTTGCGTCGACCGCGCGGAGGCGCTTGAGGAGTTCCTGTTCGCGGGCGAGGCGGTGCTCGGTCTCCTGGATGAGGTCGCCGATGAGGTCGGAGGGGGTGAACCCTGGGTCGTCGAGGACCTGGCCGATCTGGCGGAGCGAGAGGCCGAGGGTTCGCAGGCTCTCGACGTGGAAGATCCGCTGGATGTCCGTGTCGGCGTATTCGCGGTAGCCGCCGGTGGTGCGGCCGGTGGGTCGCACGAGCCCGAGTGATTCGTAGTGTCTGAGCATTCGGGCGCTGACGCCGGAGCGGCGTGCGACCTCACCGATCAGCATCGTGTTCAGTCCTGTCGTTCGTTGCCGAGGGCGTAGATCCGTTTCGCTTCCTTGACGGCGGGTTCGAATGCGGCGTCGGGGTCGTGCAGGAGTTTTTCGGTGGCGGCGGCGTGGGCTGCGATGACGGGGTCGTCGCTGGTCAGGGCGCGTTGGAGGATCGGTTCGATGACGGTGCCGAGCGCGATCAGGGCGCGGCTGAGGCTGCGTTGGATTTCGCGCCCGCCGCGGCCGAGCTGGGTTGCGAGGGTTTCGGCGAGTTCTCGTTCGTGTCCTTCGGGGACGACGGCTTCGGCGGCGCGCCAGGCGGCGCGGGCGACTTCGTCGTCGGGGTCGCGGAGCAGTTCGGGTGTCATTGCGGGCCAGGCGCGGGGGTCGCCGATCTTGGACAGGGTGTGCAGGGCTTGGCTTCGGGCTTGTGACTCGTTTGATGCGAGTTCGTTGAGGAGTCGTGGGACGGTGAGGTCGGTGGGGAGTCGGGTCAGGGCCCAGGTGAGCATGTCGCGTACGTAGAAGTCGGGTTCGGTGCCGCAGCGGGCGACGAGGGCGTCGAGCAGCGCGGGGTGCGGGTCGGTGCCGATGGTGAGCGCGGCTTTGAGCCGTGTGGACGGGGCGTCGGCGGCCAGGGCGGCGATGAGCTGGGTTGTCGCGTGTTCCGTGTTGATGGGAACCACCTCCTGGCACCAGTGAACGCCTTGACACTGTGTCAATGTCAAGTATCGGGTGGCGCGGGTGTCAGACGAGGGAGAAGCCGCGGAGTTCGGCGACGGCGGCTTGTTCTTTGTCGCGGGAGGCGAATGCGTAGGGTTCGCTGCCGGCGAGGTCGGGGAGGAGGAGTGTGGCGGTGGCGATGTGCCAGGCGTCCATGGCGCGGATGCCGTGGGTTGCGACGATTTCGAAGGCTTCGCCTTCGACCTGGTCTTGCGGGGCGGAGATGACGGTGATGGGGCCGTCGGGGCCGGTGTCGGCGCGCCAGATGTCGAGCAGTTGGTCTTTGTCGCGGCGTTTGGCGCGGGCGGTGCGGACGAGGGCCCCGGCGACTTCGATGCGGGTCCATGAGCCGGTGACGACGAGGATTTCGGGGTCGCGCAGGAGCTTGAGGGCTTCGGCGTGGCCGCGTTCGTCGGGCAGGTATGAGCGGGCGAGCACCGACGAGTCGGCGTAGACGATCACAGGAGTCGGTCCCGGTCTTCTTCGAGTATCTGGTCGAGGATGGGGCCGACGCCGCGCATCGAGTCGAGTACGCGGGTGCGGAGCGATTCGACGTCGCGGACGGGGGTCGGTTCTTTGGCGACTTTGAGCGGTGGGGCGAGCATGCCGAGGGCGGCGGCCTTGGCTCGGACTTTCTCGGTCGCGGTGCGGCCGTCCTGCTCGCCGATGACGGAGAGGATCTCGTTCGCGATCGCGTTGACCGAGCGGTGTTCTCGTTTCGCCCGCTCGGTGAGGCGGGCGTGGAGGTCGTCGTCGACGCGGAGTAGGAGCTGCTTCATACCTCGATGATAGCACTCAAGGTGGAGTGATATCAGCAGGCGCAGCCAGGGGTTTCAGCCTTCGGCAGGGGCTTCCGGCCGATGCTCGGCATGCCGAGGCTGACGCCGGGGAGTTTGGTGGCCTTGCCTGCGGCCCAGGCGTCGCCGGCCTTCGTCGCGCGGTGGGTGAGGATCTGGCCGTCCGCGACGAGGTGGTGGGGGGCGCCGTAGGTGATGACGGTGGTGATGACGTCGCCGGGGCGGACGCCTTCGGCGTTGCCGGTGGGGTCGGTCTCGCTCGGTGTGACGTTGAAGTGGACGAGGCGGCCGTCGCGGGCGCGGCCGGAGAGTCGGCCGGTGGCGGCGTCTTTGCGGCCGTCGCCGACGGTGACGAGGACTTCGACTTCGGTGCCCTCGAGTTTGCGGTTCTCCTCCCAGGAGACACGTTCCTGCAGGGCGACCAGGCGCTCGTAGCGTTCTTGGACGACGGCTTTGGGGATCTGGTCCTCCATGGTCGCGGCGGGGGTGCCGGGGCGGATGGAGTACTGGAAGGTGAAGGCGCTGGAGAAGCGGGCCTGTTCGACGACGTCGAGGGTGGCCTGGAAGTCCTCCTCGGTCTCGCCGGGGAAGCCGACGATGATGTCGGTGGTGATGGCCGCGTCGGGCATGGCCTCGCGGACGTCGGCGATGATCTGCAGGTACTTCTCGGAGCGGTAGGAGCGGCGCATGTCCTTGAGCACCTTGTCCGAGCCGGACTGGAGGGGCATGTGGAGCGAGTGGCAGACGTTCGGGGTCTCGCTCATCGCCGCGATGACGTCGTGCGTGAAGTTCTTCGGGTGCGGGCTGGTGAAGCGCACGCGTTCGAGGCCTTCGATGGCGCCGCAGGCGCGCAGGAGCTTGCCGAAGGCGAGCTTGTCGCCGAACTCGACGCCGTAGGTGTTGACGTTCTGGCCCAGGAGCGTGACTTCGGAGACGCCTTCGTCGACCAGGGCCTGGACTTCGGCGAGGATCTCGCCGGGGCGGCGGTCCTTCTCTTTGCCGCGCAGGCTCGGCACGATGCAGAACGTGCAGGTGTTGTTGCAGCCCACGGAGATCGAGACCCAGCCGGAGTAGGTGGAGTCGCGCTTGGTGGGGAGGGCGGAGGGGAACGTCTCGAGGGTCTCGAGGATCTCGACCTCGGCCTCCTGGTTGTGGCGGGCGCGTTCCAGGAGGACCGGCAGTGAGCCGATGTTGTGGGTGCCGAACACGGCGTCGACCCAGGGGGCGCGCTTGACGATCTCGCCGCGGTCCTTCTGGGCGAGGCAGCCGCCGACGGCGATCTGCATGTCGGGGTTCGCGCGCTTGGCGGGGGCGAGGTGGCTGAGGTTGCCGTAGAGCTTGTTGTCGGCGTTCTCGCGCACCGCGCAGGTATTGAACACGACGAGGTCGGGGGCGGCGTCGGCGGCGACCGGGACGTACCCGGCCTCCTCGAGCAGGCCCCCGATGCGCTCGGAGTCGTGCACGTTCATCTGACAGCCGTACGTCTTCACCTGGTACGTCTTCACCGCTTGGTCAACCACCCTCCCAGGATAGACGCGAGTCACGTCACAGCCCGAGGGCCGGGAACCACTTGGGTCCCGGCCCTCCCGGAATCACCGCGCCTGCGGGGTGAGCGGCGGGTTGAGGCGGGCGAAGCCCTCCTGGACCTCGTAGGGGTAGTACGGGTAGGGAGCGGTGCGGCCGCTGGCCTTGTCGAGGCGCGCGACCTGGTCGGTGGTGAGCTCCCAGCCGATCGCGCCGAGGTTGTCCTGGAGCTGGCGCTCGTTGCGGGCGCCGATGATGACGGACGCGACGGTGGGGCGGCGCAGGAGCCAGTTGAGGGCGATCTGCGGGATGGTCCGGCCGGTCTCCTCGCTCAGTGCCGCGAGGACGTCGACCACGTCGTAGAGGAGTTCGTCGGCGACGGGAGGCCCCCATTGGGCGGTCTCGTGGAGGCGGCTGCCTGCGGGGAGCGGCTGCCCGCGGCGGATCTTGCCGGTGAGGCGGCCCCAGCCGAGCGGGCTCCAGACGACGGCGCCGACGCCCTGGTCGTGGCCGAGCGGCATGAGCTCCCACTCGTAGTCGCGGCCGACGAGCGAGTAGTACACCTGGTGGGCCGCATAGCGGGTCCAGCCGTGCGCGTCGGCGGCGGCGAGGGACTTCATGAGCTGCCAGCCCGCGAAGTTCGAGACGCCGATGTAGCGGAGCTTGCCGGTCTTCACGAGGTCGTCGAGGGCGCTCACGGTCTCCTCGACGGGCGTGCCCGCGTCGAACGCGTGGAGCTGGAAGAGGTCGATGTGGTCGGTGCCGAGGCGCGTGAGGGCGGCCTCGACGGCGGCGATGAGCCGGGCGCGGCCGGTGCCGGCGTCCTGCGGCCCCTCCCCCGTCGGCAGGCCCGCCTTGGTGGAGATGAGGGCCCGGTCCCGGCGGCCCTTGAGGGCTTGGCCGAGGACCCGCTCGGATTCGCCGTCGGAGTAGACGTCGGCCGAGTCGAACATGGTGACGCCCGCGTCGAGCGCCATGTCGACCATGCGGCGGGCCTGGTCGGCGCCGGTGTCGCCCCAGGCGCTGAAGAGCGGGCCGCGCCCGCCGAAGGTGCCCGCGCCGAAGCTGAGGGCGGGGACGTGGAGGCCTGACGCGCCGAGCCTGCGGTATTCCATGATGCAACCCTTCTAATGGTCCTAGAGTTCCGTTAAGAACTTCGACTAAGCTAGCCCACGAAGCATCATTAACGCAACTGGAGTCCCGTTATGAGTGACGAGCGTCCCGATCCCGGCACCGTCCGCCCCGGCGGCCGGACCGCGAAGGTCCGCGAGGCCGTGCTCCGCGCCGCCGGCGACGCCCTGGCCGAAGACGGCTTCGACCGGCTCGACCTCGCCGAGATCGCCCGCCGCGCCGGCGTCGGCAAGACCACGGTCTACCGCCGCTGGGGCACCGTCCCCGGACTCGTGGCGGACCTGCTGACCGAGATGGCCGAAGACTCCTTGCCGCGCAGCGAGACCGGCTCGCTCCTGGGCGACCTCACGGCGCAGGCCCGCCTCGTCCAGTCCACACTGAGCGACCCGCGGCAAGGCCCGCTCTTCAAGGCCCTCATCACCGCCGCCGCCTGCGACCCCCAGACCGCCGAGGCCTTGCACCGCTTCTACCGCATCCGCACCGAGGAATGGGCGCCCTGCGTCACCGCCGCCATCGAACGCGGCGAGATCCCCGCAGGCACCGACCCGACCGAGGTCATCCGCGCCGTCTCCGCGCCCCTCTACTACCGCCTCCTCATCGGCGGCGACCCCGTCGACCGGGCCAGCGCCGACCGCGCCGCGAAGGCGGCGGCGACCGCCGCCCGAGCAGGCGCCTTCACCGCCTGACCCCGCCCACGCAAAAGGCCGGGAACCGCAGTGCGGTTCCCGGCCTCTCGGTGATCTTGGGCTGCTAACAGCGCATGAGCTCGCGCTTAATGCTTAAGCGGTCTCGGTGACCTTGCGCTGCACCCAGCGGCAGAACGAAACCTGCGCATCTATGCAGAGCTGTCCGACGGCGGTCTCAAGACTGCGATGTCGGTCCGGACGAAGTCTTCACCGACGCAAAGGATCGGGCGGTCGAGCTCGGCGGCGACGCCATAGACGATGCAGTCGCCGAAGTTCAGCTTGGCGGGATGCCGCCCGTTGCCGAATCGGCGCCACGATTCGAGCGCCCGCTCGGCGGCGCTCGCGGTGACCTCGACGATCTCGATTTCAGCGTCGCGGAGGAACCGAGCGGCGGCCCCCGTACCGAGCAGCCCAAAGCGGGATTCGAGGACCATGCCGAGTTCAAGATAAGTCGCCGCAGGCATCACCGCGGCGGTCGTCTGTGCAAGCGTTTCCGCCAGCCAGTCGGCACCAGGCTCGTCACTCAGGACCGCAACGACGGCCGACGTGTCAACGACGATGTAGTCGGTTTCGGTCACGCGGGCAAGCCGTCCTCGTCGTAGCCGATGATCTCGTCAGCAGAGCGCGCGTCCAAGACCGGCAAGGACCGCAGTTCGGCGCGCAGCGCGTCCAAGCGATGACGGATGCGCCGAGTCCGGGAACCGCGAGCCTGTCGGTCCAACCGCTCCCGGATCGCCGTCTCCACGGCCTCTGTCAGGGATTCGCCGGTAGCCGCGACCAGCTCGCGCGCGAGCTGGTCGGCCGCCGGACTCTTGATACTCAATGCCATGTCTGCAATTCTATCGCAGATTCTAGAAATCTAGAATCGACGCGCCCAGCCCTCGGACCCTGAAAACCGAAGGCCGGGAACCGCTACGCAGTTCCCGGCCTTTCAGGCAAATACGCCCAATTAGGCAGTTTCTGTAATTTTGCGCTGCACCCAGGGCATCAGCGCGCGCATCTTGGCGCCGGTCTCTTCGATCTTGTGGTCGGCCTGCTCCTGCTGGAGCTTCTTGTAGTTCTCGCGCTTCTCGGACTCCGCGACCCATTCCTTGGCGAAGGTGCCGTCCTGAATCTCGGTGAGGATGCGCTTCATCTCGGCCTTGGTGTCGGCGTTGACGACGCGCGGTCCGCGGGTGAGGCCGCCGTACTCGGCGGTGTCCGAGACGGAGTACCACATGTTGGCGATGCCGCCCTCGTAGATCATGTCCACGATGAGCTTGAGCTCGTGCAGGCACTCGAAGTACGCGGCCTCGGGGGCGTAGCCCGCCTCGACCAGGGTCTCGAAGCCGGCCTTGATGAGTTCGGCGGCGCCGCCGCAGAGCACGGCCTGCTCGCCGAACAGGTCGGTCTCGGTCTCCTCCTTGAAGGTGGTCTTCAGGACGCCCGCGCGGGTGCCGCCGATCGCCTTCGCGTAGGAGAGGGCGACGGCCTGGGTGTCGCCGGACGGGTCCTGCTCGACCGCGACGAGCGCGGGGACGCCCTTGCCGTCCACGAACTGGCGGCGGACCATGTGGCCCGGGCCCTTCGGGGCGACCATGGCGACGTTGACGTCCGCGGGGGCCTGGATCAGGTCGTAGCGGATGTTGAAGCCGTGGCCGAAGAACAGGCTGTTCCCGGCGGACAGGTTCGGGGCGATCTCCTCGGCGTACAGCTTGGCCTGCGCCGTGTCCGGGACGAGGATCATGATGACGTCGGCCCATTCGGCCGCCGCGGCCGGGGTGAGCACCTTCAGGCCCGCCTCCTCGGCCTTCGGGCGGGACTTGGAGCCCTCCTGCAGACCGATGACGACCTCGACACCGGAGTCGCGGAGGCTCAGCGAGTGGGCGTGGCCCTGGGAGCCGTAGCCGAGGACGGCGACCTTCTTGCCCTGGATGAGGGCCAGATCGGCGTCGTCGTCGTAGAACACTTCAGCGGACATGTACTGCTTCCTTCGTTACTAGCTGTTCGGAGAGACGTAGCGCGACAGCGACGCCATCGACTTGGCGCCGCGGCCGAGCGCGACCGTCCCCGACTGGACGAGCTCCTTGATCCCGAACGGCTCGAGGACTTCCAGGAACGCCTCGATCTTGTCGGAGTTCCCGGTGACCTCGAAGGTGACCGTGTCGGGTGTGACGTCGACCGAGCGGGCTTTGAACAGCTCGGCGGCGGCGATGACCTGGCCGCGGGTGGCGGCGTCGGCGCGGACCTTCACCAGCAGCAGTTCGCGCTGCACGGAGGAGCCCGCTTCCAGTTCCACGATCTTCAGGACGTGGATGAGCTTGTTGAGCTGCTTGGTGACCTGCTCCAGCGAGCCCGCCTCGACGTCGACCACGATGGTGATGCGGCTGACGCCGGGGTGCTCGGTCTCGCCGACGGCGAGGGAGTCGATGTTGAAGCCGCGCCTGGCGAACAGGGCGGCCACGCGGGCGAGGACGCCGGCCTTGTTCTCCACGAGGACCGAAAGGGTGTGGACGCTCACTAGATCGCTCCCTCGTCGTCGAAGTTGGGCCGCACGTCGCGCGCGTAGAGGATCTCGTCGTTGGAGACCCCGGCCGGGACCATCGGCCACACCATGGCGTCGGGGCCGACGGTGAAGTCGACCACGACGGGTCGGTCGTTGATCGCGTTGGCCTGCTTGATGATGTCGTCCACCTCATCGACGTGGTCGGCGCGCAGGCCGACGCAGCCGAGGGCTTCGGCGAGCTTCACGAAGTCCGGGACCCGCGGCGAGGCCTCGGAGTGGTGCGTGGACAGGTTCGTCTGCGAGTAGCGCTTGTCGTAGAACAGCGTCTGCCACTGGCGGACCATGCCCAGGTTGCCGTTGTTGATGACGGCGACCTTGATCGGGATGCCCTCGATCGCGCAGGTCGCGAGCTCCTGGTTGGTCATCTGGAAGCAGCCGTCGCCGTCCACGGCCCACACGGTGCGGTCCATGCGGCCGAGCTTGGCGCCCATGGCCGCCGGGACCGCGAAGCCCATGGTGCCCAGGCCGCCGGAGTTGAGGAACGTGCCCGGCCGCTCGTACTTGATGAACTGCGAGGCCCACATCTGGTGCTGGCCGACGCCGGTGGTCCACAGTGTGTCCTCGGGTGCGAGCGCGCCGAGGCGCTCGATCACGTACTGCGGGGAGGTGAGGCCGTCGTCGATGTCGGCGTAGCCGAGCGGGTAGCGGCCGCGCAGGTCGTCGAGGGTCTCCCACCAGACCTTCAGGCGCTCCTTGCCGGGGTCGGTGTAGACCTCGATCATGGCGGCGATGGCGGCCTTGCAGTCGCCCACGATCGGGACGTCGGCCTCGCGGTTCTTGCCGATCTCGGCGGGGTCGATGTCGACGTGGACGACTTTCGCCTCGGGCGCGAAGGACGAGAGCTTGCCGGTGACGCGGTCGTCGAAGCGGGCGCCGAGGGAGACCAGCAGGTCCGACTTCTGGAGGGCGTGCACCGCGGGGACGGTGCCGTGCATGCCGGGCATGCCCAGGTGCTGCGGGTGCGAGTCGGGGAAGGCGCCGCGGGCCATCAGGGTGGTGACAACGGGCGCGCCGGTGAGCTCGGCCAGTTCCAGCAGTTCGGCGTGCGCGCCGGACTTGATGACGCCGCCGCCGACGTAGAGCACGGGGCGCTTGGCCTCACTGATGAGCGCGGCGGCCTCGCGGATCTGCTTGCCGTGCGGCTGCGTCGTGGGACGGTAGCCCGGCAGGTCCATTTTGGGCGGCCACACGAAGGGGGCGTGGGCGTTGAGGATGTCCTTGGGGATGTCGACGAGGACCGGGCCGGGGCGCCCGGAGGCGGCCACGTAGAAGGCCTCGGCGAGGACGCGCGGGATGTCCGCGGCGTCGGTGACCAGGTAGGAGTGCTTGGTGATCGGCATGGTGATGCCGACGATGTCGGCCTCCTGGAAGGCGTCGGTGCCGATCGCGAAGGAGGCGACCTGGCCGGTGATGGCCACGATCGGGACGGAGTCCATGTGGGCGTCGGCGAGCGGGGTCACCAGGTTGGTGGCGCCGGGGCCGGAGGTGGCCATGCACACGCCGACTTTGCCGGTGGCGAGGGCGTAACCCTGGGCGGCGTGGCCGGCGCCCTGCTCGTGCCGGACGAGGACGTGGCGCACCTGCTCGGAGTCGAAGAGCGGGTCGTAGGCGGGGAGGATCGCGCCGCCCGGAATGCCGAAGACGGCCTCGACCTCGAGCTCCTCGAGCGCGCGGACGACGGCCTGCGCGCCGGTGAGGACGGGTGCGGCGCTGGACGCGCCGATCGGAGGAGCCGGCTTGGGGGCCTTCGGCCTCGCAGGCTGAGCTTTGGCAGCCTGCGGCCCAGGCTTCGGTGCCTTCACTGGTGTGCTCATGTCCTTCGTCCAATAGGGAGATGTGGCTGGTTCGACATGTGGCGTCGTTCCCCGGGCAGAAAAAATCGCCCGCGTGCTAGACGCACGGGGCGAGCGCACCGTCGGAGAACGACGGTGCGCTAGATAAGTACTACGACGAGCGGCCGCGCGGCGGGCGCGGTCGCGATGCTCTGGTCGTAGTTCTGCTTCGGCACGCTCCCCAGGATGCACGATTCCGGCCCGTGAGTCAACTTTTCTCAGACTCCGGGACGTCGTTGGGCGTGTCGCCGGACGCCCCGGCACCGCCGGGGGCGGACACGGGCTCGATCACGTCAGGCGGATCACCCGGCGCGGGCAGCGCCGGCGGCAGGGCCCGCGGGTCGTCGGCGAGCCAGCGCGTGAGGTCGTCCGGTTCCATCGGCTTGGCGAGGAGGTAGCCCTGCACGAGCGGCGCCTGGGCGGCGATCATGGCGTTGAGCTGGGTGTCGGTCTCGACGCCTTCGGCGATGACCTCCATGCCGAGGATGCGGCCGAGGGCGACGGTGATGGCGGCGAGGGGGCCGACGCCGCCGTCGTCCTTGGCGATGAGGTCGCGGTCGATCTTGATGATGTCGACCGGGAGGCGTTCGAGTTGGCCGAGGGAGGAGTAGCCGGAGCCGAAGTCGTCCAGGGCGATGCGCACGCCGGCGCCGCGGAGGGCGCTGAGCTGGGCGACGAGGGTGTTCATCTGGTGGGAGAAGTCGTGTTCGGTCACTTCGAGGACGAGGCGGCGGGCGGGGACGCCGGCGGCGATGAGCGCGGTGTTGACCTCGGTGGCGAACAGGTGGGTGTGGAGTTCCTTGACGGAGACGTTGACGGAGATCCAGGTTCTGATGCCGGCGGCGGCCCAGGTGGCGAGTTGTTCGGCGGCGCGGTTGACGGCCCAGACGGCGAGGTCCTGGGTGAGGCCGGATTCGGTGGCGGCGGGGATGAACTCGCCGGGGCTGACGTGGCCGAGGCGGGGGTGGTGCCAGCGCATGAGGGCTTCGGCGCCGACGATGGAGCGGTCGGCGGTGGCGAACACGGGTTGGTAGACCAGGCGCAGTTCGTCGCGGCGGATGGCGCCGCGGAGCTCTTGGGTGAGTTCGTTCTTGCGGCGTACTTTGCGGTCGAATTCGGCGTCGTAGGTGGCGTAGCGGTTCTTTCCGGCCTGTTTGGCGGCGCGGAGGGCGAGGTCGGCGTTGCGGAGGAGGATCTCGGGGTCGCCGAAGCCTTCGGCGGCGGTGGCGATGCCGACGGAGCCGGTGGTGAAGACGGTGGACTCGTCGTGGAAGTCGTAGGGTTCGCCGAGGCGGGCGACGAGGGCTTTGGCGGTGGCGACGGCTTCGGACCAGCTGGCGCGCAGGAGGATCGCGAATTCGTCGCCGCCGAGGCGGGCGCCGACGTCGGTGGGGCGCAGGAGTTCTTTGATGCGGCGGGAGACTTCGACGAGGAGTTCGTCGCCGAAGTCGTGGCCGCGGGTGTCGTTGACGTTCTTGAAGCCGTCGAGGTCGAGGAGGAGGAGCGCGGTCTGGTGCTCTTCGGCGCTCACGCCGTCTTCGAGGCTCTGGAGGAGCGCGCGGCGGTTCGCGAGGCCGGTGAGCGGGTCGGTGTAGGCCATGCGGGCGAGTTCGGTCTCGAGGCTGCGGCGCGCGCCTACGTCCTCTACGCGGGCCACCAGGCCCCGTACTTGGGGTTTGCCGCGGAGGTCGGTGACGATGGTCTCGGTGTGGCGCCAGCGGCGGGCGGAGTCGCGGACGCGGATGCTGAGGGAGACGTGGCGGGTGTGGCTGATGCCGTCCAGGAGGGTGCGGAGGTCTTCTTCGGCGGTGCGGCGGTCGTCCATGTGGACGAGGTCGAGGAAGGAGGCGCCGACGCAGCTGCCGGAGTCGGTGGCGGGGCGCCAGGCGGAGTCCTCGGGGTGCCAGGTGACGGTGAGGTCGGGGTCGAGGACGAGGACGGTGTCGGAGGCGACGCCTACGATGGCGGAGAGCTTGCGGTGGCGGGCGGCGGCCTCGCCGGTGACGCGGCGGACGTCGAAGTAGGTGAGGACGAGGCGTGCGGCGAGGGCTCCGGCAGCGGCGAGGGCGAGGAGTGCGGCGTCGAGGGGGAGGGGGCCGACGTGGCCGCCGTTGAAGAGGACTGCGGCGGCGGCGATGGCGGCGGCGCTGGCCATGACGGTGTAGTGGACGCCGGGGTAGTTGGGTTTGTCGACGGGGGCGGGTTTCTGGGTGCGGGCGAGGTAGGTGACGCCGAGGAGGGCGGCGCAGGTGGCGACCCAGGCGACGGACCACCAGAGGATGCGTTCGTCGGGGCGGTCCCACTGCCAGGTCATGTAGGTGGCCATGGCGGTGAGGTGCACGGCGAAGACGGCCATGTAGGCGAGGGCGTGGCGGCGGCGCCAGCGTTGGATGCGGAAGGTGGTGGTGACGCCGACGCCGAGCATGACGACGCCCATCATGGCGGGGATGACGATGGCGAGGTCGCCGTCGGCGAGGTGGCCGCGGTACTTCTCGAAGAGGGGCCGGAAGGCGAGCAGCCAGACGGCGAAGAGGAAGCAGAGGCCGACGAACGCGCCGTCGACGAGGCGGCGCTGGACGGCCTGCGGGTCCCAGCCGCTGTCGGGGAGGCGCAGCAGCGCGAGGGACCAGATGACGACGGCGGTGCTGAAGCCGAGGCCGGCGGCGAGCGGGGCGCCGCTGCCGGGGAGCCAGCAGGCGGCGGCGATGCCGGCGGCGACGGCTTGGATGCCGGCGGCCATGAGCTGGTAGGTGACGCGGCGGGCGGGCGCGATGCGTCCGGCGGCGCGCCACATGAGGAGTCCGGCGCAGGCCGCGCCGATGCTGCCGAGGACGGCGGCGGAAGCGGGGTCGATGCGCGGGAAGGCCGAGTGGACGCCGACGACGACGGCGGCGGTGAGGACGGAGCACCACACTGCGGCGGTCGCGAACCACGACAGCAGCTGCCGCACGCGGCGGGGGGTTGGCGCCATCCACTGTCCCAATCGTAGGAAACCTCGTGCTTAACAGGATGCCGCATCGGCGTACCGATCCGTATCGGGCCCTCCGCAAGTGCCTGCGGGGGTGCCGTGCGGGGATACGGGAGTCCGACTTCGCCGGGAACGGGGCTTACGGCCGTGCGGTGCAGGTGGCAGGGGCGGGAGTCGGCTGATGGGGGCCGGCCGTCCCGGGGGGCCGGGACGGCCGGGGCGCCGGGCTCCCCCGGCGCGGCCGCTATGCGGTGAGCGCGTTCGGTCCGGGTCCGCTGAGCGCGTTCGGGGTGGTCCCGGCGGGCAGGGTTTCGCGGAGTTGTTCGAGGGCGCGGCGGGCGGCGAGGCCGTTCTCGGTCTCGGCGCGCTCCTGGTTCTCGGCGTCCTTGCGGGCCTTGGCGAGTGCGGCGCGGGTCTCGGCGAGCTGCTCGTCGCGGCGGTGCTGGTTCGTGCGGGCTTTGGCGGCGTCGCTGCGGTACTTCGCGATCGGGATGATCACGGCGAGGACGAAGAGGACGGCGAGGAACCACTGCCCGAAGGCGACCATGAGCACGCCGAGGAGGGCGAGCGCGGCCCCAATGGCGGTGGCGACGGGTTTGGACGGTGCGGCGGCGGCGAAGGCGCGTTCGATGCGGCGTTCGACGGCGGCGAACTGGTCGGGGTCGTGGCCGTCGCGGGTGACCTCGATGTACTCGCCGCGGCGGCGCACGGTGACGGTGGCCTTCGCGGGGGTGCCGAGGGAGGCTTCGATCCGGTCGAGCCGCTCGCGGAGCACCGGCGCGGCGAGGCCGAGGGCCAAGCGGCGCAGCGGCATCGGGGCTTCGGGGTCGAAGAGGTCGCGGCGGACGAGGTCGGCGACGGTCCCGGCCGGGTCGGTCCAGGAGTGCCGTGCGCCTTCGCGCCCTTCGGCAGACGGGTGGAGACCGGCCATCTCGCGGACGAGCGGCAGCTCCCCCTCGCTCGGCTCCTCGATGAGTTCCTGGAGGTAGGAGCGCCAGACGGCGTCGTCGTAGCGCGGTTCGGCGGCGGCGTCCTCGCGCGCCGCGTCGCCGAGGCGCGCGGTGCCGGTGCCACCGCCCGAGGCCCCGTCGACATCGAGGAGCGCGGCTGTGCCGGCGATGTCGGCGGCGGCGCGACCGGGCTCGCCGAGGCGCAGCGCGCCACTCCCGGTACCGTCCCCGGCCGCAGTGCCGGGCGCCGCGTCGCCGACGGTCGCGCCGTCAACGTTCGCCTCGCCGGCCCGCTCCTCCGGCCCGGCGACCGCCGTGAAGTGCGCTGCAAGCGCCGCGAGGGAGGCCGGCCGGGAGCCGCCGAACCCCCCGATCGCCTCGTCCCAGGCGGCCAGCGCCGCCTCGTCGAGCGCACCGGGGTCGAAGCGTTCGCGCAGGAGCGACGCGAGCTGCGCCTCGGCTCCCGGCCCGAAGGCGCCGAGGGCCGCCTGCTCCCACAGGGTCCGCCAGCCGCGGGCGACCTGGCCCGGTTCGACCACGCCGAGGTCGGCGGGCTCGCTGAGCAGGCGCAGCACGGCCGCGTCGGTGAACACGGGCTGGTCGAAGCAGCGGCCGACGGCGAGGCCGAACAGTTCGGCCCGGACCGCGTCGCGCTCGCGCGCGGCTTCGAGGCCGGTCTTCAAGTCGGCGAACGCGTTCCCGCCGGTCCCCTGCCCCGGGAACCGGTCCCGCACCACCAGCGGCAGGACGGCCGCCGCGGCGGGCGGCAGCCAGTACCCGGGGACGTCGTCGATGCCGCGCAGGACCGGCATGCGGCCCGCGGCGAGGGCCCGCACGGTGTTGCGGATCTCCTTGCGCGCCTGGTACTCGTCGAATTCGAGCAGTTGGAAGCGCAGCTCGGTCCAGCGCAGGACCGTGTCGAGCCGCGAGTGCATTTCGGAGGCCGCCGTGGAGATCTTCTCGGCGAGTTTGGCCTCGCCGGCGCGGCGTTCGCGTTCGAGCCGGCGGGTGTGCGCCCGCTGCTGCTCGATGGCGTCCATCTGGGCGCGCTCGCGCCCGGCGTCGGTCCAGTACCAGGTCGACATGGTGTCGCCGGAGTAGGAGTGGTCGTTGGACGAGTAGCCGTCGCTCATGGGGCGCTCCGGGGGTGAGGGGGCGTGGGCGGAGTTCATTGTGCCCGGGACACGCCAACGGCGGGGTCCCGCCGCGTTGCCGCGGGCGGGGCCCCGCCGTCGATGCGCTAGTTGACCTTGCGGACCGCGCCGTCGCTGGCCGGGGTGGCCATCGCGGCGTACGCCTGGAGGGCGCGGGAGACCACGCGGTCGCGGTTCACCGGGGTGTAGGGCTGCTCGCGCTTCTCTTGGGCCACACGGCGTTCGGCGAGGACCGAGTCCTCGACCTTCAGCTCCAGTCTCCGGGCCGGGATGTCGATCTCGATGAGGTCGCCGTTCTCGACCAGGGCGATGAGGCCTTCACCGGCGGCTTCGGGGCTGACGTGGCCGATCGAGAGGCCGGAGGTGCCGCCCGAGAAGCGGCCGTCGGTGATGAGCGCGCACTTGCGGCCCAGGCCGCGGCCCTTGAGGAACGAGGTCGGGTAGAGCATCTCCTGCATGCCGGGGCCGCCCTTGGGGCCTTCGTAGCGGATGACGACGACCTCGCCCTCCTTCACGGACTTGTCGAGGATGCCCTGCACCGCGTCGTCCTGCGACTCGAAGACGTGCGCGGGGCCGGTGAACGTCCAGTTCTCCTCGGGCACGCCCGCGACCTTGACGACGCAGCCGTCCACGGCGAGGTTGCCGAACAGCACGGCCAGGCCGCCGTCCTTGGTGTAGGCGTGCTCGACGGAGCGGATGCAGCCGTCCTCGGCGTCCGTGTCCAGGCTCTTCCACCGGTTCGCGGTCGAGAAGGCCTGCGTGGTCCGGACGTTGCCGGGCGCGGCGTGGTACAGCTCGATCGCCTCGGGGGCCGGGTGCTCGGCGCGGATGTCCCACTTGCCGAGCCACTCGGCCATAGACGGCGAGTGGACGGTGTGCACGTTGTCGTTGAGCAGGCCGCCGCGGTACAGCTCGCCGAGGATCGCGGGGATGCCGCCGGCGCGGTGCACGTCCTCCATGTGGTACTTCGGCGAGTTCGGGGCGACCTTGGCCAGGCACGGGACGCGGCGGGAGATCGCGTCGATGTCGGCGACCTTGAAGTCCAGCTCGGCCTCGCGGGCGGCCGCGAGCAGGTGCAGGATCGTGTTGGTGGAGCCGCCCATGGCCACGTCGAGCGCCATGGCGTTCTCGAAGGCCTCGCGGGTGGCGATCCGGCGCGGCAGGGCCGACTCGTCGTCGTGCTCGTAGTAGCGGCGCGCCAGGTCCATCACGACGCGGCCGGCCTCGGTGAAGAGGTCGCGGCGGGCCTCGTGGGTGGCGAGGGTGGAGCCGTTGCCCGGCAGCGACAGCCCCATGGCCTCGGTGAGGCAGTTCATGGAGTTCGCGGTGAACATGCCCGAACAGGAACCGCAGGTGGGGCAGGCGTCCTCTTCCATCCGCAGGAGCTGCGCGTCCGAGACGCTGTCGTCGGCGGCGGCGACCATCGGGTCGACGAGGTCGAGCTTCTGGGTGACGATGCCGTCCTTGTCGACGGTCTTGCCGGCCTCCATCGGGCCGCCCGAGACGAAGACGACCGGGATGTTCAGGCGCAGCGCGGCCATGAGCATGCCGGGGGTGATCTTGTCGCAGTTGGAGATGCACACGAGGGCGTCGGCGCAGTGCGCGTTGACCATGTACTCGACGGAGTCGGCGATGATCTCGCGGCTGGGCAGCGAGTAGAGCATGCCCCCGTGGCCCATGGCGATGCCGTCGTCGACGGCGATCGTGTGGAACTCCTTAGAGACGCCCCCGGCCTCGGCGATGGCCTCGGCGACGATGTCGCCCATGTTCTTGAGGTGCACGTGCCCGGGAACGAACTGCGTGTACGAGTTGGCGATGGCCACGATCGGCTTGCCGAAATCGGAGTCGGTCATGCCCGTTGCGCGCCAGAGCGCGCGGGCGCCCGCCATCTGGCGGCCGTGAGTGGAAGTGCGTGAACGTAGCGCTGGCATGGATCAAGTCTGCCACGTCCTGCATGACGGGACGATGCGCCCGGACCTTAGGACTGCCTAAGGTTTGGGCAGGTGGTGGCGGTCAGAAGGTGCGGATGACTGAACCGACGATCAGGTTCCCAGGGCACGGCCCGTGCCGGCGGGAGTCCTCCCCCGCCGGGTTGTCGCTGAGGAGGAAGTAGTGGCCCGGCGGCACGGGCTCGCCCGAGCCGGGCATGGGCTCGCCCGGCCCGGCCGTGATGCGCTTCACCCACCAGGGTGATTTGGCACGTTTCAGCTCCGCCCAGCCGAGCTGCGGGTCGGGTGCGGCCACCACCACGATGTCGCCGGTGCCGATCCGGCGCGTGCGCTTGGCGAGCACTTCGTCGCCGTCGTGCAGCGCCGGCTCCATCGACGCGCCCTCGATCTTGACCAGCACCCAGCGGCGGCGCAGCTGCCGCACCGACTCGGCCGTGAGCACGACCGAGGCGATGAGCGCCAGGACGAAGACCCAGTCAGAAGAGGTCATCGATCCCGCCGTCTTCGGCCTCCTCGGGCCGCTTCTTGCGGAAGCGCTCGAACACCGAGAACGAGGTCAGGCCCAGGGCGGCCATCACGACGAGCACGCCGTAGACCAGGCCGAGGACCACCGCGATGACGACGACGAGGTTGATCGTCACCCAGGCGGCCCCGATGCCGCCCACATTGTCCACATTGGTGGGATCCATCGCCGGCCCCTACGGGAGGTCGTTGATGATGTCGGTGATGGTGCGGCGCCTGCCCGTGAAGAACGGGGTCTCCTCGCGCACGTGGCGGCGGGCGCCGGAGGCGCGCAGCTCGCGCATGAGGTCGACGATCCGGTGCAGCTCGTCGGCCTCGAACGCCAGGATCCACTCGTAGTCGCCGAGCGAGAACGCCGGGACGGTGTTCGCCCGCACGTCCGGGTAGTCGCGGGCCATCTGGCCGTGCTCGCGCAGCAGGTCGCGGCGCTCCTCGTCCGGGAGGAGGTACCACTCGTAGGACCGCACGAACGGGTACACGGAGACGTAGCCCTTCGGGTCCTCGGTGAGAAACGCCGGCAGGTGGCTCCGGTTGAACTCGGCGGGGCGGTGCAGGGCCATGTTCGACCACACCGGCGCGAGGTGGCGGCCGAGGGCCGAGCGGCGGAAGTCCGCGTACGCCTTCTGGAGCTGATCGCTCGACTCGGCGTGCCACCACACCATGAGGTCGGCGTCGGCGCGCATCCCGGTGAGGTCGTAGGTCCCGCGCACCGTGACGCCGTGGTCCCCGCAGTGCTTCGCGAAGAACGACTCGGTGTCGCTGGCGAGGTCCTGCCGGATCGAGGGCATGGGCTCCTCGACGCGGAACACCGACCACAGCGTGTACCGGACGGTCTCGTTCAATTCCTTGATGCGCTGCGCGTTCGGGTTGTTCCCGTGGCGTTCGGTCACGTTGGGGCCCTTCTAGTTCGAGTCGAGCGGTGCACTCACGTACGGTTCGCGGGCGTCACCGAGGCTGCGATCGTATCGGCCGCGCGCTGCCCCGACGCGATGCACGCCGCGATGCCGACGCCGTCGACCGCGGCACCCGCGATCGCGATGTTCCGGTGCGCCCCGAGGGCTTCGCGCGCGGCGGCGACGCGGGCGACGTGGCCGGGCGCGTACTGCGGGAGCGCGCCGCCCCACCGGTCGACGCGCTGCTCGACCGGGTCGGGCAGGCGCATGCCGAGGTGCTCGCCGAGCTCGCGCAGGGCGGTCTTGGCGAGGGTGGCGTCGTCGTACTGGAGCAGGGCCTCCTCGCCGAGGCGGCCCATGGAGACCCGCACGATCTGGCGGCGGCGGCCCAGGTGCGGCCACTTCTTGCTGGCGAACGTGGCGGCCTTGACCGTCTTGCCCTCCGATGCGGGCGTGAGGAACCCGGAGCGCTCGGGCAGGTCCAACCGGTCGAACGCGAACGCCGCCAAGGCGACCGAGGCGTAGGCGACGCCCGAGAGGACGGCCGCCGCCTGCGGTTCGACGTCGCGCAGGAGCACGGCCGCAGGCGACGCTGGGACGGCGAGGATCACGGCGTCCGCCTTGATCTTGATCGGATCGGGCACCGGCCCGGCGATCACCTCCCAGCCGTACGGGGTCTGGCGCAGCTCGCGCACGGTCATGCCCAGGCGGATCTCGGCGCGGGCCGTCGCGGACGTGGCCGTGACGAGCCGCTCGAGGCCGCCGTCGATGGTGGCGAACACGGGCTTGCGGGGCCCCTCGCTCGTGTTCTGCAGGCGCGGCGAAGCCGCTCCGGTTCGGGGAGCGGCGTCGCCTGCGGCGCCGGCGGGCGTGGGTCGCTTGATCTCGTTCACCGCGTCCGTAAGGCGCGCATGGCGTTCGAGGGCGTCGGCGAGCTGCGGCATGACGGCGCGCACGGAGAGCCGGTCGACGTCGCCGGCGTAGACGCCGCCGAGCATCGGGGCCACGAGCCGGTCCAGGACCTCGTCGCCGAGGCGCGAGCGGACCAGTTCGCCCACGGACATGTCCGCGCCGGGCTCGAGGATCGGCAGCCCGTTGTCCGGGCGTTCCTTGGCGTTCGCGACGGCCGCGACGTCCGCAGGGTCGCCGGGGATGCCCATCATGTGCCCGGCCGGGAAGTCGAGCAGTTCGCCGCCGAGGCTCAACGCGGGCTTCGCGTCCGAGGGGTACACGATCGCGTCGCCCAGGCCCACGGCCTCGGCGAGCCCGATCGCCTCGGGCCGGGCGGCCAGCAGCGATTCGGCACCGGTCTCGACCGGGCGCCCGGCGAAGTCGACGGTGTGGATCTTGCCGCCCAGGCGCATCGCCTGCTCGGCCACGATGATCTCGGCGTCCGGGCCGAGACGCTCGCGCAGGCGGTGCGCGGCGGCCAGGCCGGTGATGCCGCCGCCGACGATGAGCACCCGGGTCCGACCGGGCGTGCCGGTGACGCGGGCGGGCGTCATCGGGCTCATCGGGCGGTGACCTCGTGCACCCGGTCCACCACGAGCTTCAGCTTCGCCGGATCGGAGTCGGGGAGGACCCCGTGGCCGAGGTTGAAGATGTGGCCCTTGGCGCCCTCGGCGGCCGCGAGCACGGCGTCGGTCTCGGCGAGGAGCGCGTCGTCATCGGCGAGGACCACCGCCGGGTCGAGGTTGCCCTGGAGGACCTTGTCCGGCAGGCGCTTCGCGGCCTGATCGAGCGGGATGCGGAAGTCGATGCCGCTGACCTCGGCCCCGGTCTCGGTCATGGCCTCGAGCAGGTGCCCGGTGCCGACCCCGAAGTGGATGCGCGGCACCGAGTCCGCGACGCCCGCCAGCGCGGCGGTGGAGTGCGGCAGCGCGAAGCGGCGGTAGTCGGCCTCCGAGAGCGCGCCGGCCCAGGAATCGAACAGCTGCACGGCCTGCGCGCCGGCCTCGACCTGGACGCGGAGGAACTCGCCGCAGATGGCGGCGAGGCGCGAGGCGATGCCGTGCCAGACCTCGGGGCGGGACTTCATGAGCGCCTTGGTCTTCGCGTGGTCGCGGCTGGGGCCGCCCTCGATGAGGTAGGACGCGAGGGTGAAGGGGGCTCCGGCGAAGCCGATGAGCGGGGTGTCGCCCAGTTCCTTGACGAGCAGTCCGATGGCCTCGGTGATGTAGGGGACGTCGCACGGGTCGAGGTTGCGCAGGCGCCTGACGTCGTCCTCGGTGCGGAAGGGTTCGGCGACGACGGGGCCGGTGCCGGGGACGATCTTCACGTCGACGCCGATGGCCGCGAGCGGCACGACGATGTCGGAGAAGAAGATCGCGGCGTCCACGCCGTAGCGGCGCACCGGCTGCACGGTGATCTCGGCGACGAGTTCGGGGGTGCTGCACGCTTCGAGCATCGTGGTGCCCGCGCGCGCCGCTTTGTACTCGGGCAGCGAGCGCCCGGCCTGGCGCATGAACCAGACGGGCGTGTGGCTCGGTGCTTCGCCGCGGCAGGCCGCGAGGAACGGGGACGCTGTGGGAACCGCTGCTGCGTTGGACACGATGCAATCCTTTCACGCCGATCGCACGCCCGCCCGCAGCGGCGAGTGCGATGTGGCCCGCATCGGCGCGGACGCGTCGGGTGCGGTGCCGCTGCGATGTGCCCCGCACCCGCGGTGGTGCTGTGGCGGGTGCCCCTGCACCTGGCCGTCCATCATGGAGGGCAAATAGGGTGATTGGGCCACTATCGGGTGGAAATCGGTCTCCAGTGCGGCGGGGCAGTAGCGGCCGCAGGTTACCTGGCCGTACGGTGAACGGGTGACCGATCCCCAGCCCGAGCCCGAAGCCGAACTCCTCACCGAGCCGCGAGAAGGCATGCCGCCGCTCATCCAGACCTCCGCCGAACTGGCCGAGGCCGCTGAGCGGCTCGAGGCCGGGTCCGGTCCCATCGCCATCGACACCGAGCGCGCCTCCGGCTTCCGCTACTCGGGTCGCGCCTACCTCATCCAGCTGCGCCGCGCCGGCGCCGGCTCGGTCCTGGTCGACCCCATCCCGATCGAGGACCTCGCGCCGCTGCGCCGCGCCCTGACCGGCCCCGAGTGGATCCTGCACGCCGCCAGCCAGGACCTGCCGTGCCTCGAGGAGCTCGAGCTGCGGCCCGCGAAGCTGTTCGACACCGAGCTGGCCGCGCGCCTGTGCAACTTCGAGAAGGTCGGGCTGGCCTCGATCACGGAGCAGCTGCTGGGTTACCGGTTGGAGAAGCAGCATTCGGCGGCCGACTGGTCCTCGCGCCCGCTCCCCCACGACTGGCTGGTCTACGCGGCCCTCGACGTGGAGCTGCTGACGGAGCTGCGCGGCAAGCTCGCGGCCGAGCTCGCCAGGCAGGGCAAGTCCGCGTGGGCCGAGGCGGAGTTCGAGCACGTGCGCCTCGCCGGCCCGCCGAAGCCCCGCAAGGAGCCGTGGCGGCGCACCAGCGGCATCCACAAGGTGCGCGGCGCCAAGGCCCTCGGCCGCGTGCGCGCGGTGTGGGAGGCCCGGGACAACCTGGCCCGCAAGCTCGACCGCGCGCCCGGGAAGGTCCTGCCGGACGCGGCGATCGTCGAGGCCGCGACCGCCGACCCGACCGACTTCGCCGAGCTGATGAGCCTGCCCGGGTTCCGGCGGCGCGGCGGGCGCACGAACGCGCGCCTGTGGCTCGCGGCCCTCGCCGACGCGCGCACCGTGCCGAACGACGAGCTGCCGTCCACGACCCCGCCGCAGGACGGCCCGCCCGCGACGCACCGCTGGGCCGACCGCGACCCGGTCGCGGCCGAACGCCTCGCCGCCGCCCGCGAGGTCGTCGCCGAAGTCGCCGAGAAGCACAACCTCCCGGCCGAGAACCTCATCGCGCCCGCGCTCGTGCGCGGCCTGGCCTGGGAGCCCCCGAAGCGGGTCACGGAGCAGCACATCCGCACCGTCCTCGCCGAGAGCGGCGCCCGCGAGTGGCAGATCGAGCTCCTCGCCGAGGGCCTCGCGAAGGCCCTCAACGCCTGACGGCCCGCTCCCGACCCGCTTCGCGCGGGCCGTTCGGGGTGCCCGCAGCCTGCGTTCATGCACTGTTCGCCCGCCTCTCGGCACTAGGCTGGGTGGGGCCGTGACACTGAACTTACTTGCGGGTAACATTCTCTGTGACGTTGCACTCTCAACGACGCTGCATACCCAAAGGAGGGGCTGGCGTGAACGACACCATCCGCGATGTCGTCTTCGTCGACGGGGTTCGCACCCCGTTCGGCAAGGCGGGCAAACTCTTCGAAGAGACCCGCGCTGACGACATGATCATCCGCTGCATCAGGTCGCTGCTGCGCCGCAATCCGGGGCTGCCGCCTGAGCGAGTAGACGAAGTGGCCCTCGCGGCCACCACGCAGATCGGCGACCAGGGCCTCACGCTCGGCCGCACCGCCGCACTCCTGGCCGGACTGCCGAAATCGGTGCCCGGCTACTCGATCGACCGCATGTGCGCGGGCGCGATGACGGCGGTGACCAGCGTGTCCTCCGCGATCGCGGCCCGCCAGTACGACATCGCCATCGCCGGCGGCGTCGAGTCGATGTCGAACCACCCCATGGGCGAAGGCGTGGACCCCAATCCGCGCATCATCGCCGAGAAGCTGGTCGACCCCGAGGCGCTCAACATGGGCAACACGGCCGAGAACCTGCACGACCTCTACCCGCACATCACCAAGGAGCGGGCCGACGCCTACGCCGTGGGCACCCAGCAGCGCTACGCCGCCGCCGTGGAGCGCCTGAGCGCGGACGTCACCACGATGGCCGCGCGCTCGGTCGACGAGGGCTGGACCGTCGCCACGGCCGACGAGCTGCCGCGCCCGGGCACCACGCTGGAAGGGCTCGCGTCCCTGCGGACGCCGTTCCGCCCGCACGGCCGCGTCACCGCCGGCACCTCCGCGCCGCTCACGGACGGCGCCACCGCGTGCCTCCTGGCCGACGCCGAGACCGCCGCCGAACTCGGGCTGCCCGTCGCCATGAAGATGGTCGGCTACGCCTTCGCCGGCGTCGACCCCGAGACCATGGGCTCGGGCCCGATCCCGGCCACCGAGAAGGCCCTCGCCCGCGCCGGACTGTCCATCGAGGACATCGGCCTGTTCGAGATCAACGAGGCCTTCGCCGTCCAGGTCCTCGCGTTCCTGGACCACTTCAAGATCGCCGACGACGACCCGCGCGTCAACCCGTGGGGCGGCGCCATCGCCATGGGCCACCCGCTGGCCTCCTCGGGCGTGCGCCTCATGACGCAGCTCGCCCGCGAGTTCGCCGTGCACCCCGAGGTGCGCTACGGCATCACCACCATGTGCGTCGGCCTCGGCCAGGGCGGCACGGTCATCTGGGAGAACCCGAACTTCAAGGGGGCCAAGTAATGTACGCGACACCGCTCGACCTTCCCGATTTCGCGGAAGAGGTCGTCACCGAGGCCCGCGTCCGGTACCTGGAACCGCGCGGGCTCGGCGGCAAGGCCGCGATCATCACGCTCGACAACGGCTACGACCACACCAAGCCCAGCTCCTTCGGGCCCGGCGGACTCAAGAACCTGTGGCACGCACTGGACGAGGTCGAAGCAGCCGAGGACGTCAAGCTCATCGCCGTCACCGGGAAGCCGTTCATCTTCCTGGCCGGGGCCGACATCAAGCTCATGCCGAGCCTGGAGTCCCGCGAGCAGGGGCTGATGCTGGCCCAGGCCGGGCACTCGCTGTACAAGCGGCTCAAGGACTCCGCGGTCCCCACGTTCGCGTTCATCAACGGCGTCGCCCTCGGCGGCGGCTTCGAGCTCGCGCTGCACTGCCACTACCGCACCGTGAGCACCACCGCGAACGGCCTCGGCCTGCCCGAGGTCTCGATCGGGCTCATCCCCGGCTGGGGCGGCTCGCAGATCCTGCCGAACCTCATCGGGATCGAGAAGGCCGCGCAGGTCATCGTCGGGAACCCGCTGAACCAGAACAAGATGCTGCGCGGCACGGACCTCGTGCCGCTGGGCATCGCGGACGCGCAGTTCGAAGGCGCGGACTTCCTGGAGGAGTCGCTCGAGTGGGCCGTCAAGGTGGTCTCCGGAGAGACCACTGTGGAGCGCCCCGAGGTCGACCGGTCCGTGTGGCCGGCGGTCATGGCCGGGGCTCGGCAGCTCGTGGACGAGAAGGTCCACAATGCCTCCGCCGCGGCCGTGCGCGCCCTGGACCTCCTGGAGCTGGCGCAGACCGCCACCTTCGAGGAGGGCTCGCTCGCCGAGGACGAGGCGCTGGCAGACCTGGAGGCCGCGCCGCAGTTCCAGTCGAGCATCTACGCGTTCAACCTGGTCCGGGCCCTGGGCAAGCGCCCCGAGGGCGCACCGAGCCCGGGCCTGGCGAAGGAGATCGGCAAGGTCGGCGTCGTCGGCGCCGGGCTCATGGCCGGCCAGATCGCGCTCATGTTCGCGCGGCGCCTCGAAGTGCCCGTCGTGATGACGGACCTCGACGAGGAGCGGGCCCAGAAGGGCCTGGCGTACGTGCGGTCCGAGATCGACAAGCTCGAGGCGAAGGGCCGCACGTCCAAGCTCAAGGCTGCGAAGCTCCGCTCGCTCGTGTCGGCCAGCGCGGACAAGTCCGTGTACGCCGACTGCGACCTGGTGATCGAGGCGGTCTTCGAGGAGCTGGGCGTCAAGCAGGCGGTGTTCGCGGAGATCGAGCCGATCATCGCGCCGGAATGCCTGCTGGTCACGAACACGTCGGGGCTGTCGGTCACGGCGATGGGCGCGAAGCTGGCCCGGCCCGAGCGCCTGGTGGGCATGCACTTCTTCAACCCGGTGGCGGTGATGCCGCTGGTGGAGGTCATCGCGACCGACAAGACCGACGACGAGACGCTGGCGACGGCGTACGCGGTGGCGAAGAAGTTGAAGAAGACCGCGGTGGGCTCGGCCGACCGGCCGGCGTTCATCGTGAACCGGCTGCTGGGCCGGATGCTCGCGGAGGTCACTGGCGCGGTCGACGCGGGGACGCCGATCGAGGTCGCGGACGTGGCGCTCGACGAGCTGGGCCTGCCGATGCGGCCGTTCGCGCTGCTGGAGCTCGTGGGCCTGCGGGTGGCGTGGCACCTGTGCCAGCACCTGAACGAGGACCTGGGGCCGCGGTTCCCGGCGTCGCAGAACCTGCGGCGCATGGCCGAGGCGGACTTCCCGGTGTTCGACGCTGCGGCGAAGGGCAAGGGGCGGCTCACCGATGCGGCGAAGGGCCTGATCGAGCTGGGCGGCGAGGCGTCTTCGGCCGAGGAGGTCAAGGAGCGGGTGCTCAAGGGCCTGGCCGAGGAGGTGCGGTTCATGCTCGACGAGGGCGTGGTGCCGTCGCCGAAGCAGGTGGACCTGGCCATGATCATGGGCGCGGGCTTCCCGTTCTGGCTGGGCGGGCTGACGCCGTACCTGGACCGCGAGGGGATTTCGACCGCCGTGTCCGGGTCTCCGTTCGCGGCAAACGCTTAGGTGGCCGCAGTCACGTTATCTTTGCGCCGAGCCCCGACTCATCCGTTCGGTTGAGTCGGGGCTCGTACCGTGTCCGGAGGGGGTGCATGGGCACCCCGGATGTGCTCGTACACATGTGGCGATAGGGTCGGTACCGGGCATTTGCCGTGACCGTAACTTACTCGCCAGTAAGCTCGCGGCTCCTTTGGAAAACGCTGAGCCAAGCGGTTTTGGCCTGGTTGTTATCGCTCCTACGGTTGCCCGGTGCATTTTGCCAAGATCATGGAAGGCGTGACCGGCACGGTCCGGAGCGCCGCAGCCGGGGTCTCCCACCGGTTCAGCAAATTCTTCACCAACAGCGAGGGCGAGCACCACAAGGTCCGCCGCCTCGCCGTCGTCGGCATCGCAGCCGCCGTCTTCACCGGCTCCGGCGCCACCGCCGCGTGGGCCATCAGCAACACCGAGGAGCCCGTCACCGAGACCGCCGTCGAGGCGCCCGCGGAGACCACCGAAGCCCCCGCCACCACTGAGGCTCCGGCCCCGGCGGCCACCGAGGCCCCCGCGCCCACCGAAGCGGCCACCACCGAGGAGCCCGCTCCGGCGCCGGTCCCCGAGAAGGAGCCCGCCGGCCCCGTCGACATCGACGTCAGCGACCTCGACGACGAGCAGGAGGCCAACGCGGTCACCATCATCGAGACCGGCAAGGAGCTCGGCTTCGACGAGCAGGGCTGGGCCGTCGCCCTCGCCACCGCGATGCAGGAGGCGAAGCTCTACAACGCCGCCTCCGAGGCCGTCCCGGAGAGCTTCGAGTACACCGACTCCGAGGTCACCTACTCCGACCACGACTCGGTCGGCCTGTTCCAGCAGCGCACCTCGATGGGCTGGGGCTCGATCGAAGAGCTGATGGACCCGGCGACCTCCGCGAGCAAGTTCTACAACACGCTCGCCGACGTGGACGGCTGGGAGAGCATGTCGATCGCCTCGGCCGCGCAGGCCGTTCAGGTCTCGGCCTTCCCGGACTACTACGCCCAGTGGGAGGGCCTCGCCCGGGACATCATCGACGCTTACCAGAGCGCCGCTTAAGACTTATCCCTCCTCCCGATGGAACGGGGCCCCGCTGCTGCGACCAGAGCCAATTTACGGCTCGCAAGCGTCGCCGAGGGGGTCCCGTTCCTCATTTTCGCCCCGGTGACCGTTTAGAGGAATCCACGAAATATCGGAGCCGTGACCGGAACGCGGATCCGCAGGGTTGTGCAGGCCCCACAAAATGTGTCCGTTTAGTCCGTTTCACGGTTTGACAGCGCTTCGACACTGAGCGTATGAACCGAACCGACACTCCTCGGCCCGGCGTCGAAGGCCCGCTGCCCCACCCCGGACCTCCCAGCGCCGACACCCCGCCCGCCGAGCGCGCCGAACGGCGCGCCGAGCTCACCACCAAATCCGTCCAGATCGTCCTGCTGTGCCTCGGCGGGCTGCTCCTGACCGCCGGCATCATCGTCTTCACCGCAGTGGCCTGGCGCCAGCTCGGCGACGGCGGCCGCCTCACCATCCTCGCCGGGGCCACCGGCCTGCTGCTCGCCGTGCCGCCGGCGCTCACGAGGTTCCGCCTCTGGGCCACCGCCGAGACCCTGGCCGCCACCGCGACCCTCGCACTGTGGTGCTCGGCCCTCGCCGGGTACTACCTGTACCTGCCCGGCGGCACCGGCCTCACCGCCGTCGCGGTCGCCCGCTGGACCGCGCTCGTGCTCGCCGCCGCGATCCTCTACCGCATCGCGACCCGCGTCAGCGCCCCCGCCTGGGCCCTGCTGCCGCCGGCCGCCACCGGCGCGGCCTTCGCCGCGTTCGGCGACGCCGTCGAAGCCGCACTGCACATGGGGCTCATCGGCGCGGTGCTCGCCGGCGCGGCCTGGACCGTGAAGGCCGCCCCGACCCGCCACACCGCCTCCGACCAGTGGTCGGCCCGCGTGCTCCTCGCCGCCGGGATCACCACCGTGTTCCTCGCGGGCCTCCGTACCGCCTTCGGCCTCGACACCGCGCTGCTGCCCGCCGTGGCCGCCGTCGCGAGCCTGCTCGCCGCCACCGCCCTGCTCGCCCACACGCACGCCCACGCCGCCGGAGCCTCCCGGCCGGCGGTCCTCGTCCTCGGCCTGACCGGCGCCGCGCTCGTCGTCACCGCCTGGATCCTCGCCTTCCGCGCGGAGGAGCCGCTGCTGGCCGTGCCCGCCTTCGCGCTCGCCATCACCGCGATCGTCGCGTTCGCATCCTGGAGCGACCAGTCCGAGGACGTCGCCTGGATCGCCCCCACGGCGGCGTCCGCCACCGTCATCACCGCCCTCGCCTCACTCGGCGCAGTCGTCACCGACGCCTACACGCTCACCGCCTACGCCGGGGCGACCGCGCTCGCCCTCGCGGTCGCACTGTGCTTCCCGGCCCCGCTGGCGCAGGCCATGCGCAACTCGGCCGCCGCAGTCGGCGCCGGTGTCCTCACCTGGTGCGCGGCCCTGAGCCTCACGGCCTTCCCGGTCGCGTTCGGCGCCGAGCCGATCGACGCCCTGCGCTGGGAGATCCCAGCGATCGCCGCCGCCTGCGCCCTCGGCGCCACCGTCGTCCGTACGGGCTGGAAACGCGACTTCCTCGCCGTCGTCGCCGCCATTGCCGCGCTCGGCGCGGGCGGACTCCTGGACCGCCCGTGGGCGCCCACTGCGTCCTTCGCGGTCGCCACGATCGCGACGCTCCTCGTCGCCTTCACCTCGCCGGGACCGCGCCGCCGCATCACCGCATGGATCATGGCGCACCTGTGGATCGCCGCGACCGCCTTCGCCGCCACCTACGACCGGGCGCTCAACGATGTCGACGCCCAGCCCGCGTTCATGGCCGCCGCGATCTGCGCCTCGGCGCTGCTCGCCGCACTCCACGCCAAGCCCCCGGCCGCGGTCCTCGTGCGCACCACCGCCCGCATCAGCGCGCACGCCGTCACGATCGTGTACCTGGTCTGGCTCACCGCCGGCGCCGTCGCCAACGGCGTCCAGCTCTACGCGCCCTTGGCATTCCTCGCCTACGCGGTCGCGCTCGCCGTCGCCGCACTCGCCGACCGGCCCAACCGCTTGGGCCACGTCCTCGGCTCCTGCACGGCCGCCACCGGCGCGCAGCTCCTGCTCACCGCCTACAGCGGCGCCGCCACACTCGAGTACTACACGGCCCCGCCCGCCGCGCTGCTGCTCGGCGTCGGCCTCTGGCTCCTGCGTCGCGACCCCGCCAACGGCTCATGGGCCGCGCTCGCACCCGCGCTCGTGCTCGGCTTCGGACCCTCGCTGGTCCTCGCCCTCGGCCCGGACGGCGAACCCTGGCGGCGCATCGCCGTCGGCACGGCAGCCCTCGCGGTGCTGCTGCTCGCGGCCAACCGGCGCTGGCAGGCCCCGCTCGTCATCGCCTCGGTAGTGCTCACCGCGCTGGCGGTCAACGAGATCGTCCTCGTGTGGAGCCTGGTACCGAAGTGGGCGCCGCTGTCAGTAGGCGGCGCGATCCTCATCGCCGCCGGAGCGACCCTCGAGCAGCGCCGCCGCGACCTGGCGCGCCTCAGCCGCTCCCTCAAAGCGATGCGCTGAACCAGCGCGATGCGATCGCGGGCCCGGCCGCTGCAGAGCGGCCGGGCCCGCGGTGCATCGGGATTCGAGCCCGGGCGGCTTCGCTCACCGCAGCGCATGCGAGCCCGAGGTCGCGTTCACCACCGGTTCCGGGGCCTTTGCCCGCGCCGCGCCGCACCTTCGGCGCACGGCCGCCCGCGCGGCGGCATCACCGCGTTCCAGAGCGACCGCCGAGACGCGCATGCCGAGCGCCACCGCAAGCGAGCTCGACGAGTCGCCCGTTCGGTCGCGCGGTCGACCGAATCGCCTCCTGCGCGGTTCACGTTGCCGCGCTTCGGGGTCGAGGAACGGAAGGCAGGGAGCCGAGACGACCGGACCGCCGGGAGCGATCCGTTTAGAGGAATCCTGACAGAATGCACACGGAAGCGGGGCCCGCACGCAGTGCCCGTTGTGGCAGGTCTACAAACCGCGTCCGTTTTGCCCGAATCCGTAGTTGACAGGACCAGCACACTGTGCACATGAACACGTACAACTGCCCACGATGCGGCGGCGCCTCCACGGTCGAGCGGTGCCCGACGTGCGGGCGCGGACCCGAACCGCTGCTCGCGCGGCTCGGCGAACTCGACGCCGTACTCGCCGCGATGCCCGCCACCCTCCAGAGCCGCGCGGCCGTCGAGGCCGAGCGCGTCAGTGTGCTCAACGGTCTCACCGAGGTCGCCGCCCGCTACCTCGCCGAGGCCGAGAGCCGGACCCGCACCGCCCCGACACCGCAGGCTCCGGTCGCCCCGACCCCGCAAGCACCGGTCACCTCGGCACCGCCGACCCCGGCCGGCGCGGCCGCCCCCCAAGCGCCCGCCACCCCGCCCGCAGGCGCACCGCAGGTCCCGCCCGCGCCGCTCCCGCGGTACCCGCAGCCGCACACCCCGCCCGGCGGCGCGCTCCGGCCGCCGCGCGAACGCGGCGAGGTCGGCTCCAAGACCGTCCAGACCGTGCTCCTGAGCCTCGGCGGGCTCCTCGTCGCCGCCGCGCTCATCATCTTCACCGCCGTCGCCTGGCGCAACATGGGCAACAGCGGCCGGGCCGGGGTCCTCGGCGGCGTCACGCTCCTGCTCCTCGCGGTCCCCTTCGCGTTCAAGCGCTTCCGCCTGTGGGCCACCGCCGAGACCTTCGGGGCCCTCGCCGCGCTCGCCCTCTGGTGCACCACGCTCGCCGGGTACTACCTGTACCGGCCGCCGGGCGCCGACTTCGGCCCCGAGACCGTCGGCGCCTGGACCGCCGGCGTGCTCGTCGTGCTCGCCGCCTACCGGGCGTTCGCCTGCCTCACCGCGACGAGCTGGGCCATGCTGCCCCTCGCCGCGATCGGCCTGGCGTACGCCGCCGCGAGCGACCTCGCCCTCGCCGTGACCCTCATGCTCGCCCTCGCCCTCGCCCTCGGCGCCACCGCCTGGATCACCGCGAAGCGCCCGAGCCACTACGAACGCTCGGACGTGTGGGCCTCCCGGTTCCTCACCTGCGCCGCCGTCATCGCCGCCTGCTCGGCGGGCCTGCGCGCGGCCTTCGGCCTCGCCGACCCCGTCGTGCCGCCCGTCGCCGCCGCCGTCGCACTGCTGGCCGCCGCCAACCTCATCGGCGTCCACCTCGCGCGGCGCCTCGGCGTCTCGCTCACCACCATGCTGGTCGCCGCCTCCGCGAGCGGCTCGCTCGTGCTGTGCGCGTGGGTGCTCTCGGTCCGGGCCGGCACGCCCGAACTCGTGATCCCCTCGCTCACGCTGGCCGCCGCCGCGTTCATCCCCTTCGCCGACCTCCGCAAACGCAGGAGCGTCTGGCCGCTGGCCTCGGCCGCGACGGCCGGGCTCGCCTCCCTCGCCGCGTTCGCCATCGTCGCCTTCGGCGCGCCCGACCTGAGCGCGTACTTCGTCGCGTTCCTCGCCGCCCGCCTCGCCGCGCCGGTGGTCGCGGCGCCGCTCGGCAAGGCTCTGCGCACCGCGTCCTATCTGATCGGCGCGGGCACCGCCGTCGTCGCCGGATTCTCGGCGCTCGCCGGGGTGTACCTCCTGGTCACCTACGCCCCCAGCACCGACATGCACCTCGAAGTGCCGATCGTGCTGGTGGCCCTGGCCGCCGCGGCGGTCCTGCTGCCCGCACGGTTCCGCGTCAACGCCGCCGCGCTCGCCCTCAGCCTCGCGATCCAATCGACCGCGGTCCTGGTGTGGACGGAGGACACGACGCGGTTCGACGCGCTGCCCACGCTCAGCCTCATGCTGTGCAGCCTGATCGCGCTGACGTCGGCGCTGGCGTCGGGCACGGTCGCCGGCCGGTGCACCGGCTGGTCCTCGCTGGCGCTGTGGGTCCTGCTCGCCTCGATCGCGGCGGGCAGCAGCGAGACGATGTCGCCCGCCGAGGACAGCTGGATTCCGTTCTGGCTCACCGTCGCGGCCGCCGTGATGCTCGTCGTCGCAGCGGGCGCGCCGCGCCGCACCCGGCCCGACCGGGTGCTCGCGGCGGTCCTCGCCCACGTCCTGGCCGGGATCTCCGTGTTCTTCGGCCTGCTCACGAGCATCTCGTTCGGCTCCGACGGCCTCGAGGGGTTCCCGGCAGCCCAGTTCGGGGTGTACACGCTGGCGCTCATCGGGGTGGCGATCATGGCGCCGGTCCGCACGTGGGGCTACGCGATCGCGGCCCTGTGCACCGGCACCGTGGGATGGTGGCTGATGCTGGCCGCGGTGGAGGTCGACATCCTGGAGTGCTTCACCGCGCCGCCCGCCGCCGTCGTGTTCCTCATCGGACTGTGGCGGCTCGAGAAACGGCCTGAAGCCGGGTCGTGGTCGACGCTGGCGCTGCCGATCCTCGTCGGTATCGGCCCGAGCCTGCTCCTGGCCCTGGACGACGGCGACGAGCTGCGGCGCGTCGGCGTCGGCGCCGCCGCGATCGCGGTGATCATCGCCGGGCTCGTGCGCCGCTGGCAGGCACCGCTCGTGCTCGGCTCGATCGTGGTGGCGGTCATGGTCGTCAACGAGCTGCTGCTCCTGCGCGGCAGCATCCCGGTGTGGATCCCGCCCGCGATCGGCGGCGCGATCCTCATCACCGTCGGCGCGACGTTCGAGCGCCGCCGCCGCGACCTGCGCCGCCTCAGGGACGGTCTGAAGTCGATGCGCTGAGCGAACCGCGAGCGGCCGGTCCTGCGGGGCCGGCCGTTCCGCGCGTTGCCATCCCAAACCCCCACCCACCCCGGGGAACATAGCGCCATCCTCCCGCCCGGGTCCGACAAGAACCGGGCCCGGCCGCCGCGCTGTCGCCCGAACGAGTGAAGCGGGGCGCGATCGGCTTCAGCACGAATCGACGCGACGCGGCGGGATCGGCTTCGGCGGAACCTCAACGGCGCGGCGGGTCCGTTCGGCCCCGCCGCGGCGCTGGTCGCTTTAGTGGTGGTGCCCTTCGGCTTCGCCGCGGCGGTGGACTTCGGCGGCGAGGCGCTCACTGATCAGTGCCGGGGTCAGACCGAGGTCGGCGAGGAGCTGCGCGCGGGTGCCGTGCGGGTGCCAGCCGCGCTCGACCGCGAAGTCCACGAGCGGCGTCTCGTCGCCCGAGTCGCGCAGCGACTGCGCGAGCGCGTCGCCGAAACCGCCGGTGCGGATGCCGTCCTCCAGCGTCGCCACCAGCGGGTACTGGCCCGCGAGCTTCACGAGCGCGTCCGGCACCGGCGAGATCCAGCGCGGGTCGACCACGGTGGCGCGGATCCCCTGCGCCGCAAGGAGTTCGGCGACCTCGAGCGCGATGGCGGCGAACGAGCCGCAGGCGACGATGAGCAGTTCGTCGTCCTCGTGCTTGACGAGCAGGTCGAGTCCTTCATGGACTTCGACCGCCTCGATGTCGTCCTCGGGGATGGCCCCGGTGGGGAAGCGCAGCATCGTCGGGCCGTCGTCGACCGACAGCGCCTCGGCGAGCTCTTCGCGCAGCGACGCGGCGTCGCGCGGCGCGGCGATGCGCAGGCCCGGCACCACGCGGAAGATCGAGGTGTCCCAGATGCCGTAGTGGCTCGGCCCGTCCGGGCCGGTGATGCCGGCGCGGTCGAGCACGAACGTCACCGGCAGCTTGTGCATGGCGACGTCGAGCACGGTCTGGTCGAACGCGCGGTTCATGAACGTGGAGTACACCGCCACGACCGGGTGCATGCCGTTCATCGCCAGGCCCGCGGCCGAGGTGACCGCGTGCTGCTCGGCGATGCCGACGTCGAAGACCCGCTCAGGGTGGCGCTTCATGAGCTTGTCGACCCCGGTGGGGCCGGGCATCGCGGCGGTGATCGCCACGACCTCGGGGCGCAGGTTCGCCTGCGCCACAAGCTCATCGGCGAACACGCCGGTCCACCGGCGCTTGGAGGCGTTGAGCGGTTCGCCGGTGATCGGGTCGAACGCGGCGGAGGGCGCGTGCATCTGCTCGGCCTCGTCGGCGCGGGCGGGGGCCCAGCCGTGGCCCTTCTGGGTGAGGGCGTGGACGATCACGGGCCCGCCGAAGCGCTTGGCGCGGTCGAGGGCCTCGGTGAGCTCGGCGATGTCGTGGCCGTCGACGGGGCCGACGTACTTGATGCCGAGGTCGGAGAACATCCCCTGCGGCGCAAGGGCGTCCTTGAGGCCGGTCTTGGCGGCGTGGAGGCCCTGGAAGGCGGCGCGGCCGAACACGGGGATGCGTTCGACGAGCTCCTGGATCTTCTTGAGCGTCGGCTCGTAGCCGGGGTTGAGCCGCAGGCCGGCGAGGCGCTTGGCGAGGCCTCCGACCGTGGGGGCGTAGGAGCGGCCGTTGTCGTTGACGACGATCACGAGCTTGAGGTCGTCGCGGGCGGCGATGTTGTTGAGCGCCTCCCAGCACATGCCTCCGGTGAGCGCGCCGTCGCCGACCAGGGCCACCACGTGGCGGTCGGAGCCGGTGAGCGCGTGGGCCTTCGCGAGGCCGTCGGCGTACGACAGGGAGGTCGAGGCGTGGGAGTTCTCGACGAGGTCGTGCGGGGACTCGGCCTGGCTGGGGTAGCCGGTGAGGCCGCCGCGCCCGCGCAGGCCGCCGAACTGGCCGGCCCGGCCCGTGAGCGCCTTGTGGACGTACGACTGGTGGCCGGTGTCGAAGACGATCTGGTCGTGCGGGGAGTCGAAGACCCGGTGGATCGCCATGGTCAGCTCGACGACGCCGAGGTTGGGGCCGATGTGACCGCCCGTGCGGGCGACCGCGTCGATGAGGAAGGCGCGGAGCTCCTCGGCGAGCTGCGGCAGCTCGTCCTCGTCCAGCGACTTGAAATCGGCCAGCCTGCCGATGCCGGACAGCAGCGGGCCCATCTCGCCCTCGAGGTGCGTACTCATAAGGGGGAAGTCTATCGGTGGCGCGGTGCGGGCGGTAGCTGCGCGACTGCGGCTGGGACGAGTCTCATGGGCCTGCGCCGGACGTGATCCAGGCGGCAGCGAGGGGGAAGCGGCATCACGGTTCGCGCGATCGGCGGTGACGGGGAGGGCCCGCGTTCGATCCCGATCGGGTGCACGGGAGATTCATCCGTACGAGGGACAGCTGCGCACACTCATGGCTCGCAGGCTTCGCCAAGAGAGGCCCTACTGTCGGAAAGCAGTCACTCCCCGAAAGGGACACGCCGGGGTAAAACCGGGCCGGTCCGTGATCTAAATGTGATCATCCCAACATGGACCTCATCGACCTGCACCAGAACACGGAATGGCCCGCGCGCCTCGACCAGGTGTTGAGCTCCTCCCCGGTGGACTGGGCCGACCGGCGCGAGAGCGTCCAGGCCGCGGCCCCGCCCGGGCTGGCGCGACTCCAGCGCATGTCGGCCGTGCCGCGGTTCGACCTCGACGCGGTGGACCCGGAGGTCTACGAGGGCATCCTGGAGGACGCGCTCGTCGCCGCCGCGCGCGGCGGCGCGGTCTACACCGAGCTGCGGCTGCCGCAGGAGTCGGTGGTGTATCCGCAGTTCATGGAGCGGTTCTCGGCCGCGTGCGAGCGCGTGTCCGCGTCGTTCCCGGGCTTCAGCGCGGGCGCGGTGCTGAGCATGAACCTGTGGGACCCGATGCTGCGGGAGCTGTGCGACGCGTTCGGGGACGCGGCGGCGGCGGGCCTGGCGGGCATCGAGATCATCTACGTTCCGTATGCGGCCGAAGCGGACTGGACGCGCGGGCGGATCGTGGCCGAGGCGGCGGGCGCGGCCGGCCTGGGAGTGACGGTGCCGGCGGGGGCATTCAACGCCTCGAACCTGGCGTCGCTGGCGGAGATCGAGCAGGTCGGGCGGATCGGCCACGCGGTGGGCGCGGCGAGCGACCCGGGGATCATGCGGCTGCTGGCCGAGCGCGGCGTGACCGTGGAGGTGTGCCTGACCTCGGCGGTCGTCCTCGGCATGGTGGCGAAGCTCGAGGACCACCCGCTGCCGCGGTTCCTGGAGGCGGGCATGGCGGTCGTGCTGGGCACGGATTCGCCGATGCGGATGGGCACGAGCATCGCGGGCGAGTACGAGAAGGCGCGGGCGCTGGGGCTGAGCGAGACGGACCTGGCGGTCATGACGGCTCGGGCGAAGGCGGCCCGGCTCTGAGGTCCCCGACGACGGCCGCCACTTCGTCGAACGGTCACGAATAGGCCTCAGCTTGGTCTCCCGCAGGCGTCAATTCTTCAGAACATCAGATTGTAGACAATCGAACCAGCCTTCTTTAGACATCCAGCATCGAGGCGTTGAGCTGCGGAAACGCAGCGACCCAACGTCCCGTGTCGGCCTTCTCACGCAGTGCTCGGGTTGAAAAAACACAGGCGTTGACTAGTGTTTCACCGGTTCCCGCCCCCAACCGGAACCCCCTGCTGCGAAAGGACGAGATGTCAGCGATAGCAGTTGATTCCCTGTACAAGGTCTTCGGCAAAGGCGCCCGAAGCGCCGTCGCCCAGCTGAAGAGCGGCACCCCGCGCGACCAGTTGACGGCCAAGCACTGGACCGCCGCGGTGATCGACCACAACTGGTCGATCGAGCCCGGCGAGATCTTCGTCGTCATGGGCCTCTCCGGCTCCGGCAAGTCGACGCTCATCCGGATGCTCAACGGGCTCATCAAGCCCACGTCCGGCACGATCCGCATCGGCGGCGTCGAGCTCGGCTCGCTCTCCAAGCGGGAGCTGCGGCGCCTGCGCAGCGAGAAGATCAGCATGGTCTTCCAGCACTTCGCGCTGCTGCCCCACCGCACGGTCGTCGAGAACGTCGCGTTCGGCCTGGAGATCAAGGGCCTCGGCAAGCCCGAGCGACTGGAGCGCGCCAGGGAGGCCGTCGAGCTCGTCGGCCTCGCCGGCCACGAGGACAAGCTCCCCGCCCAGCTCTCCGGCGGCATGAAGCAGCGCGTCGGCCTCGCCCGCGCGCTCGCCGCCGACACCGAGATCCTGCTCATGGACGAGGCCTTCAGCGCCCTGGACCCGCTCATCCGCCAGGAGATGCAGGACCAGCTCCTCGACCTGCAGTCGAAGCTCGGCAAGACCATCGTGTTCATCACCCACGACCTCAACGAGGCCATGCGGATCGGCGACCGGATCGCCATCTGCGACGGCGAGGTCAAGCAGCTGGGCACCGCCGAGGACATCCTCATGCACCCGGCCGACGAGTACGTCGCCGAGTTCACCGCCGACGTGGACCGCACCCGCGTGCTCACCGCCGAGGCCGTCATGGAGCCGTGCGGGACCCGGGACACCAGCGCGTTCCCGAAGGTGGAGTCGGACGTGCCCGTGAACGAGCTGTACGCGCCGGTCCTGAACTCCAAGGCCCCCTTGCTGGTCGTGGACGACAACGCCGATCCGCTCGGGGTGGTCACGCCCCGGTCCATCATCAAGTCGCTGTCCTACGACCCCGCCGCCGACCACGGCACCGCGATCGAAGAGGAGCGCCAGCCCGCATGATCGAGTACCTCCGCAACTGGCTCTGGACGTACATCTGGAAGCCCCTGCCCGACATGCCGTTCGGCGACTGGATGGAGTCGTTCATCCGCTGGGCGAGGGACGCGTGGGCCGCCGGGTTCGACGCCGTCGACACCGGGCTCGAGTTCCTGTACCTGCACCTCGCGGACGGTTTGCTATGGCTCCCTTCGGGAGTGATGGTGCTGCTGTTCGCCGCCCTGGCGTGGGCCGCGAAGGGCTGGAAGCTCGGCGTGGGCATCGGCCTGGGCATGTTCGTCGTCGCGTGGACCCCGTACTGGGAGGAGACGATGCAGACGCTGTCGATGGTCCTCGTCTCGGCCGCGATCGCGATCCTGCTGGCGATCCCGCTGGGCATCGCCGCCGCCGAGAGCAAGGCGGTCTCGGCGATCGCGCGGCCGGTGCTCGACTTCATGCAGACGCTGCCGGCGTTCGTGTACCTCATCCCGGTCGTGATGCTGTTCAGCGTCGGCGTGGTGCCCGGGATCATCGCGACGATCATCTTCGCGATGCCGCCGGGCGTGCGCCTCACCGAACTCGGTCTGCGCCAGGTGGACGGCGAGGTCGTGGAGGCCGGGCAGGCCTTCGGGGCCTCCCCCGCGCGCATCCTCGCGCGCATCAAGCTGCCGCTGGCGCTGCCGACGATCATGGCCGGGCTCAACCAGGTCATCATGCTCGCACTGTCCATGGTGGTCATCGCGGGCCTGGTGGGCGGCGGCGGCCTCGGCTCGGTCATCTCCGGGTCCTTGGGCCGCTTGGACATCGCCGCGGGCTTCAACGCCGGCCTGGCCGTGGTGCTCCTGGCGATCCTGCTCGACCGCGTGACGCAGGGCCTGTCCGACCGCACCCCGGTCGCGCGGGCCGCGAAGCTCGCCCACTGACCCAGAACGCACACCCATGGCGCGCGCCCCCGCGCCGGAGAGAAGGAACCATGCAACGACGTTCGATCATGAAGGGCGCCATCGCCACCGGCGCCATCGTCCCGCTGACGCTCGCAGGCTGCTCCGTCGAGGAGGAGCCCGGCGACGCCTCAGGCGAGGGCGTCGACTTCGGCCTGCCCAAGGGCGAAGGCGAGATCACTATCGGCTACATCAACTGGGACGAGGCGGTCGTCGCCACCGAGCTGTGGCGCCAGGCGCTCACGGCCTCGGGCTACACCGTGACGACCCAGGAGTTCACCGAGGTCGGTCCGTTGTTCGAGGGCCTGTCCTCGGGCGACCTCGACGTGTTCCTCGACGGCTGGCTGCCGATCACGCACCAGACGTACATGGAGACCTACGGCTCCCAGCTCGAGCAGCTGGGCACTTGGAACGAGAACGCGGCGCTCACCGTCGCCGTCCCGGCCTATGTGGACGTCGAGTCGCTGGCCGACCTCAACGCGAACGCGGACCTCTTCGGCGGCAGGATCGTCGGCATCGAGGCCAGCGCGGGGCTGACCGAGGCGGTGCAGAACAGCGCGATCCCCACGTACGGGATCACCGACCTGACGTTGGAGACCTCGTCGACGACGGCGATGCTGACCGAGCTCGACAGCGCGATCGCGGCCGAGGAGCCGATCGTGGTGACGCTGTGGCAGCCGCACTGGGCGTATGCGAAGTACGACCTGAAGAACCTGGCGGACCCCGAGTTGACCCTGGGTGAGGCCGAGACGATCAACACGTTGGCGCGCTTGGGCTTCAGCGAGGAGTTCGCCGATGTGGCGGAGGCCCTGGGCACGTTCGCGATGAGCGACGAGCAGCTGGCGGGCCTGGAGAACACGGTGTTCTCGGAGCACGAGGGCGATGTGCAGGCGGGCGTGACGGCTTGGCTGAAGGACAACGCGTTCTCGGATCTCGTCGCTTAGCGCGACGCGAGCCACCCCTTGCGGACCGCGCCGGGCGCGGGTCGGTGCCGGGGCTCGTCGCCCCGCGGCAGGAACGAGGACTCAGCCGACCTCCAGCGCCGTCCCCGCCCGTGTGCGTCGGCCGCCGCCCCCACAGGCGGCGGTCTCGGTGCGGGACCGGAGTCCCCGGTCCCGCACCGTTCAGTATGCAAGTGCGCGTAGCGCTTTGCGATTGTCCGATTACGTAGGAAAATCTGGAAATATGCGTTTTGGCATTGAAGTTTGTTTATGCCGCGTTTAGACTGGCCAGCGGCGGGAGTGCCCCGGCACCGCCCGCCGATCACCCGCGGTGGCATTCCCCGGCATCGCACACCGCATGGCGCATCGGAGCACCATGTACACAGAGGACGCGAATCAGGCAGGGCGCCCGACGCTCGAGCGGCGGCGGCTCATCAAGGGCGCGATCGCGGCGGGCGGCCTCGCCGCCGCCGGAGCCGGCGGGCTCGGCATCGCCGCGGCACAGGAGGACGAGGCCGCCGTGCAGGCCACCCACCCCGGCCTGCTCCACACCCAGGCCGACTTCGACCGCATGAAGGCCAAGGTCGACGCCGGGCTGGAGCCCTGGGTCTCGGGCTGGAACCGGCTCACCGCGAACAGCCACTCCCAGTCCACTTGGGCCGCAAGGCCCACGACCGTGATCATCCGCGGCGGCGACGGGCAGAACTACCCGCAGCTCTACAACGACATCCACGCGGCCTACCAGAACGCGCTGCGCTGGAAGGTCTCCGGCGTCACCGCGCACCGCGACAAGGCCGTCCAGATCCTCAACGCCTGGTCGGGCACCCTGCAGGAGGTGACCGGCAACGCCGACCGCTTCCTGGCGGCCGGGATCTACGGCTACCAGTTCTGCGCGGCGGCCGACATCGTGCGCGGTGCCGCGGGCTTCGACCTCGGTAGGTTCCAGGACATGATGACGGCGGTCTTCCTGCCGTTGAACGAATCGTTCCTCACCAACCACAACGACGCGTGCATCACCAACTACTGGGCCAACTGGGACCTCTGCAACATCGCGAGCAAGCTCGCCATCGGCCTCATCTGCGACGACACCGCCCTCACCGACGAGGCGATCGACTACTTCTGGAACGGCGAGGGCAACGGCTCCATCGGGAACGCGATCCCGTTCGTCCACGGCGGCGGGCTCGCGCAGTGGCAGGAGTCCGGGCGCGACCAGGGGCACTCGATCATGGGCATCGGCCTCATGGCGACGATCATGGAGATGGCCTGGAACCAGGGCGTCGACCTGTACGGGGCCAACGGCAACGCCTTCGCGAAGGCCGCCGAGTACGTGGCGCGGTACAACTCCGGGCACGACGACCTGCCGTTCACCAAGTACTCGTGGGGCACCGGCCAGAACTGCGCGTACCGGGAGCACACGGTGATGGGCGCGGGCGGGCGCGGGCAGGCACGGCCGGTGTGGGAGATGGTGTTCCACCACTACACCTCGCGCCGGGGGTTCGCGCTGCCGAACGTCAGCGCCCTCGCGGGGGCCAACAGCCCCGAGGGCGGCGGCGGTGACTACGGCCCCAACTCCGGCGGGTTCGACACGCTCGGCTTCGGCACCCTCGCCCACGTGCGCCTCACGTGGGACGAGATCCCGGATGACCTGAAGCCGCTCGGCTGAGCCAGGCCAAGACCTGCCGGGAAGCGCCCGGCGGGACCGCGATGCGGTCGCTGGGCGCTTCCGGCCGACAGCGAGGGGGCTGGCCGCCCGCTTCGACAGAATCCTATAGGATATATCCTATGTGATGACCGGAGTCGGGCGAAAACGCGTGCGCGACTCATGCGCAAGTGCTAATATGTCAGTGCGCTTTGCGGGCCGCCCCCCTCGCCGAGCGCCCGACGACCCTGCACGCCTCCCACGCGCGACCGCCGAACCCGCGCTCGGCGGTCGCGTCGCGTCCTCCACTCGAGCCCGCCGTACCCCACCGCGTTGCGCCCCACCGCTACCATCTGCGGAGACCCGCCCCCAACGGCAGGCCGCAACGCGCCATCCCCGGCCCGCCGTCGAGCGCTAGGAGACCACTTGTTCGGCATGCTCGCGCCCTGCCCCTCCCGCACCCCCGACGACCTCAAACCCCGCTGGATGGGGCATTTCTGCGGCCTGTGCCTCGAACTGCGCGACGACGCGGGCCAGTTCGCGCGCCTCACCACCAACTACGACGCCCTGGCCCTCTCCGTGCTCGTCGAAGCCCAGCAGGGCGACGACGCCGACAGCCGCAACGCCGGCCCCTGCGCCCTGCGCGGCATGCGGCGCCAGCGCATCGCCACGGGCGGCGGCCCCCGCCTCGCCGCGACCGCCTCGCTGCTCCTCGCCTCGGCCAAGATCCGCGACCACGTGGAGGACGGCGACGGCCTCGCCGCGAAGCCGGGCGCGCGCGGCATCGCCGGCCTGACCGCCGACCGCTTGCGCGCCAAGGCCGCCGCCATCGGCGAGTCGATCGAGCTCGACACCGCGCCGCTGTTCGCCATGATCGAGGGACAGCGCGCGGTCGAGGCCGGCTCCGGGCCGGGCACGCCGCTCACTGCCGTCACCGCGCCGACCGAGGCGGCCACCGCCGAGCTGTTCGCGCACGCGGCGTTCATCGGCGGGCGGCCGGAGAACGCCGCGGCGTTCCGCACCGCGGGGGCGGCGTTCGGCCGACTCGCGCACCTGCTCGACGCCGCGGACGACTTCGAGGAGGACGCCGAGCGCGGCGCGTGGAACCCGCTGGCCGCCACCGGTTCAAGGATCGAGGACGCGCGTTCGCTCGCGAAGGGCGCGCTGTCCGACATGAAGCGCGCCTTGGACTCGGCCGTGATCATCGACGCGACGCTGACCGAGCTGCTGCTGGACCGCTATGCGCGCCATGCGTTCACGAAGACGTTCGGCGCGACCTGCTCGACGCATCAGGCCTCGCATGAGACCGCGGAACGGCGCGGGTACCGGGAGCGGCGCGACTACCGCCGCGACCGCCGCTATGAGCGCCGGAGCCGCTACGACCACGGCCACTACCGCCCCGAGCCGCGGAACTTCTTCGCGGGCCTGTGCGCGTTCACGGTGCTGTGCTGCACCTGCCAGATGTGCTGCCGCGAGGAGTACGAGGGGCCCTGGTCGCGGCTGCGCCGCGAGGGCTGCTGCCACAAGTGCGAATGCTGCGACTGCTGCCCTTGCGACGGCGACTGCTGCGGGTGCGGTTGCGACTGACCCCTTCGTTCTTGCGGCGCGGTGCTACTGCGGGGGCTGGGGCCAGCCTCGGGGTGCGGTCGGGCCCTGCGAGGCCGGCGGCGGTTGGAGCGGCGGGCGGTACGCGCCCGGTCTCGGCGCAGCCTGCGAGCCGCCGACCGGCGGAGCGGGCGGGGGCGACACGGGCGGGCCGAGGGGCGGCTGCGGCGCGGCGTCCCTCCACTGCGGAGGCGGCGGCTGGTAGCCGGGGAACACCTGGTCGTCGGCGGCGGGGCGCTCCTCGGCCGCCTTGGCGGACCGGTTGCCGGGGGTCTCGCGGAGCCACACGCCCACCGGCTTGGTGAAGACCAGGACGAGTACGCCGAGCACCGCGATGACCTGCACGATCGCGAACGGCACTTTGAACGCGCCGATGAAGCCGAACAGGGCGACGAAGCCGAGGCATCCGAGTCCGATGTAGAAGAGTTTGCGGGGGTTGTCGAAGCCGAAGCGGCCCACGCGCTCTCGCGCGATCGCCCAGACGAGGACGAGGGTCGCCACGACGACGAGTACGCCGAACACGAGGGTGAGCACGAGTCCCGCGCCCGTGCCGAAGAACCCGGCGATCGCGGCCGAGAAGCCGAGCGAGATCAGCATGAGCAGCACGGCGGCGGCCAGGTAGATCCACAGCAGCTGCAGCATCCACGTGACCTGCTTGGGGCGGCCTTCCATCGGCAGGATGCCCCAGCGCTGCCAGAACGTGGGCGCGGGCGGCAGCACCGGGCCGGTCGGCTGCCCGGGCGTGAAGGTCCCGTAAGGGTCGTGGGGTCGGTACTGGAAGGACGGCGATCCGGGTCCGCTCTGCTGTGGATTCGGCTCGCTGGCGGGCCCGGTTGCGTAGGGAGGGTTGGTCATCGATCGGCTCCGAGGACTGGGGTCGGGTGCGGCCATCAAGTTATCGCAGCACCGCCCGTGACGCGGCCCCCGGTCAGTAGTCGACGAGTTCGAACAGGGCGATCGTCTCGAAGTGCTGCGTCATCGGGAACGCGTCGAAGGCGCGGATGCGGGTGATCTCGTAGCCCTCGATCGCGAGGTCCTTGGCGTCGCGGGCCAGCGCGCCGGCGTCGCAGGCGATGTAGCAGATCGCGCGCGGGCGCGCTTCGCCGAGGGCCACGACGACTTCGGGGCCCGCGCCGCTGCGCGGCGGGTCGAGCACGACGAGGTCGACCGAGCCGAGGTTGGGCGTGATCGAGGCGACGTCGTCCTCGATGGCTCCGGCGTTCTTCCAGGCGCTCAGGTTCGGGGCGGTGCGGGAGGACCTCGCGTTCTCAACGGCCACAACGCGTCCGGTGTCGCCGACGGCTTCGGCGAGGCCCGCAGCGAAGATCCCGGCCCCGGCGTACAGGTCCCAGGCGGACTCGCCTTCGCGCGGGTTCAGGAACTCGAGGGCGCAGGCGAGGAACGCGGGCGCGGCGGCCGGGTGGACCTGCCAGAAGCCGTCGAAGTCGATCGCGTACTCGTTGCCGCCGACGCTCTGGTGCACGACCTTGGGGCCGCTCTTGTGGTGCGGGCGGGCGGTGCGGCGCAGCTGCGTGTAGACGGCGAGCTCGTCGTCCTGGGAGTCGACGACGCCGACGGCGCCCATGCCCTCCCAGGTCTTGGTGAGGATGTCGGACTCGCGGATGCGCTCGGTGGCGATGATGCACTCGTCGATGTGCACGAGGTCGTGCGACTTGTGGACGCGCAGGCCGGGCCTGCCGTCCTCGTCCACGGCGTACTGCATGCGGGTGCGCCAGCCGAGCGCGCCCTCGTCCCAGGGCAGCTCCTCGACCTCGACGCCCTCGAGCTTGGCGGGATCGACGCCGCCGATGCGGGTGAGCTGGTCGAACAGGACCTTCGCTTTGAGGCGGCGCTGCGCCTCGGGCGTGACGTGCTGGAAGTCGCAGCCGCCGCACTTGCCGGGACCGGCGTAGGGGCAGGGGGGTTCGACGCGGTCGGGCGAGGCCTCGATGACCTCGACGGCGTCGGCGAACGCGAACTTCTTCTTGCGCTCGTTCACCTCGATGCGGACGGTCTCGCCGGGCAGGGCGTGCCGCACGAAGTAGACCTCGCCGTCGACGCGGGCCACGCAGTGGCCTCCGGCGGCGACGTCCCCAACGGTGACGATCATCGTCCTCATCCCCCTGCTCAATGCTTCAGCGGCCCGTACCGGGCCGCACGCCAGGGTACAGGTGAACGCGAGACGCCGGGACGGCCCTGCGGCGGCGCGCGTCACTCCTAGCTCGTCGTTTGGTCTGCATCAGGGAATACCGCGGTCACGTCATTTGTGAACCCGGCGCAGCGGCGGCGGCTCGGTGCTCTCGCCGAGGATCCACGGCACGATGCAGACCATGACGCCCGGCTCGTACTTGAGCTGGCGGCGGATCGCCTTCGTCGTCTGGTTGTGGAGCAGGGTCGTGGACCAGTTGAAGTAGCCGCGCGAGAGCCGCCCGGGCTGCGGGCCCTGCCCGACGACGTACTCGGGCAGGTAGACCGTGACGACATCGCGCGGCGCGTCGCGGCGCAGGGCCTTCACGTAGTCGACGATCGGGCCGGTGATCTCGCGGTACGGGGAGTCGACGACGGTGAGCGGGATCTTGATGCCGCGCCGCTCCCATTCGGCCAGGAGCTGGCGGGAGGCGGCGGCGTCGACGTTCACCGAGAGGCCGGTGATCGTGTCGGGCCGCGTGGCCTTCGCGTAGGAGAGCATCCGCATGAGCGGCAGGTTGACACTGGAGACGAGCACGATCGCGTGGTTGCGCGCGGGCAGGCGCGGCTTGCCCGGCGGCAGCTCGATCTCGTCGCGCACGGCCGCGTAGTGCTGCGCGATGAAGCGCATGAGGACGTAGCAGCCGCCGATGATGAGCACGGCGATCCAGCCGCCGCGCCGGTAGTCGGTGAGCGCCACGATCACCAGCACGACCCCGCACGCCAGCGCCGCGAGCAGCGCCGTGGCCAGGGCGCGGCGGGCCCGGGAGCGGCGGCCGGCGTCGCGTTCGATGCCGAGGACGCGCCGCCAGTGGCGGACCATCGCGGCGTTCGCCAGGACCATCGAGAGGAAGACGCCGACGATGTACAGGCCCATGAGCTCGAAGGTGCGGCCGCCGAAGAGGACGACGAGGAGCGCGGCGGCGACGGCGAGGATGAGGATGCCGTTGGAGTAGACGAGCCGGTCGCCGCGCTTGTGGAGCTGGCGGGGCAGGAGCGAGTCCTCGGCGAAGACCGAGGCGAGCTGCGGGAAGCCCACGAACGCGGTGTTCGCGGCGAGGAGGAGGACCCCGGCGGTGGCGAGCATGATCGGGGTGACGGCCGCGGGCGAGGCGTTGAAGACCGTGTCGGCGAGCTGGGCGAGGAGCGGGTACTGGAGGTAGCCGGTGCCGGGTTCGGCGGAGGTCTGGGCGCCGAGCAGGTAGGCGAGGATCACGACGCCGGTGAAGAGCGCGAGCGTGGCGCCGCCGACGGCGGTGATCGCGGCGGCCGCATTGCGTCCGCGGGGGGGCCGGAAGAAGCGGACGCGGGTCGTGAACGTCTCGATGCCGGTGACCGCCACCGAACCCGCGGCGAAGGCCCTGGCGCACAGGATGAACAGGGCCGCGGAGGTCCACTCCCGGTCCTCGGCGATCGTGGTGCTCGCGCTCGCGGCGGCGAGGTCCTCCCCCGCCCCGATGCGCAGGAACCCGGCGATGAGCAGCGCGGCCACGCCCGCGACGAACGCGACGGTGACGGCGGCGGCGAAGCGGCCGGAGACCCGCAGGCCGCGCAGGTTGAACGCGGCCAGGAGCACGATCGCGCCTGCGGCGGCCCATTCGCGCCATGGGCGCAGGCCGGGCATGAGCACGTCGAGGGCGGCGACGGCCGCGGAGACCGAGACGGCCACGGTGAGGATGTAGTCGAGGACGAGCGCGGCGGCGGCGAGGCGGCCCGCGCCGGGCCCGAAGTTCGCGGCGACCACCCGGTAGTCGCCGCCGCCGCCCGGGTAGGCCTGCACGGTGTACCGGTAGGAGGCGATGACGGTGACCATGACCGCGGCGACGGCGAGGCCGGTCCACACCGAGTACGCGTAGGCGGCGGTCCCGGCGACGCCGAGGACGAGGAACACCTGCTCGGGGGCGTAGGCGAGCGAGGAGATGGGGTTGACCGCGAGCAGGGGGATGGCGTACCGCTTGGACAGGGCCAGCGAGGGCGGGCGCTGCCCGGAGGCGAACGGCTCGCCCACGAGCAGCCGCTTGAAGACGGACAAGGACCGGGTCACAACCTTCGACCTTACCGGCCGGGGCGCGCCCGCAGGACCACCGCTCCGGGACCCGCCCCGCCCGGGTCCCGGCGGGACGGGCCTGGAGCCTGCCCGGTGCATCCGGGTGCGGCGATATCCGGGCGCAATGCCGGTTGACGACGGCTCGCAAGCTCACCGAGGCAGCGGTGGGGCCCCTGCACACCCGGTTCAAATGCAGAGGCCCCGGCAACGCGGCGGGCGGGCGATCGGACAGGCCTAGGGCCTGTCCTGTGAATCAGGGAGCGGCGGTATCCGAGTCCATTCGTTCGGTCGCAAGGCGGAGGGGCGTCTGCATACCGGTGTTGTATGCAGACGCCCCGACAACGCAGCGAGCGGGCGAATGGGCCGGATAACGACCGGTCTGATTCACAGGACAGGCCCTAGTCGGCCACGGCGGCTTCGATCGTCAGGGTTCCGGCGTCGGCGTCGAGCACGGCCTGCGTGCCGAGCGGCATCACGCGCGGGTCGAGGCCGTGGCCGACCTTGAGGCCGCCGAGGACCGGGATGCCGAGCCCGCCGAGGCGGTCCATGAGGGTCTCGTTCATGGTCCATTCGCCCGGCTTGTACTCGTCGTGCTCGTCGGGCGTGAACTGGCCGACGGCGATCCCGGCGAGGCCGTCGAGGTGCCCGGCGCGCAGGTAGCGGGTGAGCATCCCGTCGATCCGGTAGCGGGCCTCGTCGGTGTCCTCGATGAAGAGGATCGCGCCGTCGCTGTCGGGCAGGTGGCCGTCGTCGGGTTCGGCGTCGAGCAGGGAGAGGTTGCCGCCGTAGAGCGGCCCCGAAGCGGTGCCCGAGACCGTGACGGCGGCCGTGGGCTCGAGCGGGTCGCGGGTGAGGACGACGGGGTCGGTGGTCATGAGGGCCGTGCGCAGCGACTCGGTGGTCGCCGCGGTGTTGTTGGAGGACCAGGCGACCATCGGCGAATGCAGGCTCGCGAGCCCGGTGTGGTGGCGTACGGCCAGGTGCAGCGCGGTGATGTCGGAGTACCCGACGATGAGCTTCGGGTGCCGCTTCAGGCCTTTGAAGCTCACTTCGTCGATGATGCGGGTGGTCCCGTAGCCGCCGCGGGCGGTCATGACCGCCTTGGCCTCCTTGTGGTCGAGCGCGTACTGCAGGTCGGCGAGGCGGTCCTCGTCGGGCGCGGAGAGCCATCCGTACGTGTCGAGCGCGTGCTCGGTCAGCTCCACGCGCAGCCCGAAGCCTTCGAGGATCGCGATGCCCCTGGCGACGGCCGCGGCGGTGGTGGGACCGCCCGGGGCGGGGACGACGACGAGGTCGCCCGGTTCGAGCACGGCGGGCTTGCGGGCCTTGGCGGCGGCGGCCGGCGAGGCCTGCGCCGTAGCGACCACGGCGCCGGCGGCCACTGCGCCGATGAGGGCGCGCCGGGAGAGGGAGGGGCGGGAGTCGTTGCGCATCGGAGGGCTCCTTCGTAATCGTCTGCTTACCGGACTAGACGCTTTGGACGGTCGGTTGCATGCATCCCCGGGCGGAGTTTCTCGGTGTTCACCCGACTGAAGCGTCCGGCCCGAGGCGTCGCGGGCGGCGCGGTATGGTCACGGGACCAGTGTCGGAGCGGGAGGTGGAGCCGGGTGCATGTGGTGATCATGGGCTGCGGCCGCGTGGGTTCGTCCCTGGCGCGGAGCCTGGTGGAGCGCGGGCACACGATCGGGATCATCGACCAGAACCCGAAGGCCTTCCGCCGCCTGGGCCCCGACTTCGACGAGACGACGGTCCGCGGCGTCGGCTTCGACCGCGAGGTCCTCGCGAAGGCCGGCATCAACCGGGCGGACGCGTTCGTCTCGGTCTCCTCGGGCGACAACTCGAACATCATCGCCGCGCGGGTCGCCCGCGAGAACTACGGCGTCCCCAACGTCATCGCCCGCATCTACGACCCCCAGCGCGCCAGTGTCTATGAGCGCCTTGGCATCCCGACCGTCGCGACCGTGCGGTGGACGGCCGACCGGCTGCTGCGCCACCTCCTGCCGGAGGACCAGGAACCGCTGTGGCGCGACCCCACCGCGACCCTCTCGATGGTGGAGATCCTCTGCGACGAGGCCTGGTACGGCACCGCGCTGGCGCATCTCGAGCACGCCACCGGCCACCGGGTCGCGTACATCACCCGCTTCGGGCGGGCGACCCTGCCGACCCCCTCCACCGTGCTGCAGGACGGCGACCAGGTGTTCATGCTCGTCGCCGACGGCGACGAGGGCCGCATCCGCGAGATCGCGGGCGCCGCCCCGCAGGGAGGTGCCGCATGAGGGTCGCCATCGCCGGGGCCGGGAACGTCGGCCGGTCGATCGCCGCGGAGCTGGTCGGCAACGGCCACCAGGTGCTCCTCATCGAACGCGACCCCGATTCGATGCGGCCCGAGCGGGTCCCCGAGGCCGAGTGGCTGCTCGCGGACGCGTGCGAGCTCGAGAATCTGCGCCAGGCGCACCTCGAAGGCTGCGACGTGGCCGTGGCCGCCACGGGCGACGACAAGGTGAACCTCGTGGTGAGCCTCCTGTCGAAGACCGAGTTCGCGGTGCCGCGCGTGGTCGCGCGCGTCAACCGCGCCGAGAACGAGTGGCTGTTCAATGAGGAGTGGGGCGTCGACGTCTCGGTCTCCAAGCCGCGGCTGCTCGCCGCGCTCGTGGAAGAGGCCGTCAGCGTCGGCGACCTGGTGCGGCTCATGACCTTCCGCCAGTCGCAGGCGAACCTGGTCGAGATCACGCTGCCGCTGGACGCCCCGCACGTGGGCAGCCGCGTGGCCGACGTGCCGCTGCCGCACGACGTGGCGCTCGTGGCGATCATCCGCGGCCGCCGCGTCATCGCGCCCAGCGCCGAGGACACCCTCGAGTCCGGCGACGAGCTCGTGTTCGTGTGCAATGAGGACTCCGAGGAGTCGACCCGCTCGGTCATCCTCGGCAAGCGCCGCTGACAGCGGCCCCTGCGACAATCGGGCGCTTGTGGACTTTACAGGCGGCCCCCCGTCAAGATACATTGATGTTTATCAATTCCTCTTGATTGGGAGCGCTACCATGTTCAATCTCACGCGACATCGCCTCAGGAAGGTGATCGTCATCCTCGCTGCGCTGGCCGCGGCGGCCGTCTCCGCGTTCGTCTTCATCCAGCCGGCCGCCAGCCACGGCACCGCCACCAGCCCGCCCTCGCGGCAGTACAGCTGCTGGGAGCGGTGGGGCGACGACCACCTCAATCCCAACATGGCCGCCACCGACCCCATGTGCGCGCAGGCCTGGCAGGCCAACCCCAACACCATGTGGAACTGGAACGGCCTCCTGCGGGAAGGCATGGCGGGGCAGCACGAGACGCGCATCCCCGACAACCAGCTCTGCTCCGGCGGGCGCGCCGAAGGCGGCCGCTACAACTCCCTCGACGTCGCCGGCGCCTGGCACACGACGCCGCTCGAGAACAACTTCACGCTGCACTACGAGGACACCGCCGTCCACGGCGGCGACTACTACTGGGTGTACGTGTCCAAGCAGGGGTACGACGCGACGACCGACTCACTCGACTGGGCCGACCTCGAACGGGTCGCCTCGACGGGCGTGTACGAGCCGGGCGAGGCCGTCGACATCCCCGTGAGCGCCCCCGGGCGCACCGGACGGCACGTCGTCTACGTGGTCTGGCAGGCCAGTCACATCGACCAGGCCTTCTACTCCTGCTCGGACGTGTGGTTCGGCGGAGGCGGCCCCACCGAGGAGCCGACCGACCCGACCAGCGAACCGACCGAGGAGCCCACCACGGGCGGCCCCGCGGAGGACCTCGCCTGCGCGGCCAGCGCCTCGATCAACAGCTGGAACACCGGGGCCACGGTCACCGTCACGGTGTCGAACACCGGCACGCGCACGGTGAACTCGTGGATGCTCCACTGGGCGTGGGCGAACTCGGGCGTCACGGTGAGCAACATGTGGAGCGCCGAACACTCCACGATGGGCGGTATGCAGATGGCCGCACCGGTCTCCTGGAACCAGACCATCGCTCCGGGAGGTTCAGTGTCCTTCGGCTTCAACGTGAACGGCTCGCTGAGCGCGATGCCGGAGATCGACTGCCTGCCCAGTTAGGACGCGGGCACCGCAGCGCGGCCCCGGCTCCAGCGGCCGGGGCCGCGTTCGCGTGCGCGGCGGTATTCGTCGGGTCGATCGTCGAAAATTCGGCAACCGGTGTTTACAAGGGGCTTTCCAAACAGATACATTGAAGGTCCTCAATGTTCCTATCATCCTGGGAGCGCTTTCATGTTGCACTTCAAAGCCATCGGCGGCCACCCCGCCGACCGCACGGACGGCAGGCAGCGGCGGCGTCGCCTGCGCAGCCTCATCGTCGCCATCGCCGCGATCCTCGCGGCCGGGACCGCGGCGATCGTGTTCGTCCAGCCCGCCTCCAGCCACGGCACGTCCATCGCCCAGCCCTCGCGCCACTACGGCTGCTGGGAGCGCTGGGGCTCGGACTTCCAGAACCCGGACATGGCCCAAGAGGACCCCATGTGCTGGGCCGCCTGGCAGAACGACACCAACGCCATGTGGAACTGGAACGGCCTCTACCGCGAGCAGGTCGGCGGGAACCACCAGGGCGTCATCCCCGACAACCAGCTGTGCTCCGGCGGCAGGACGGGCGGCACCCGGTATGCGCCCCTTGACGACCCGGGCCCCTGGAAGACCACGCCGGTGAACTCGAACTTCACGTTCACCAACTGGGACCAGGCGAACCACGGCGCGGACTACTACCGCATCTACGTCACGAAGCAGGGGTACGACGCCCGGACCGACGCGCTCGACTGGGCCGACCTCGAACTCGTGAAGGAGACGCCGAGGATCCTCCCCGGGGTGGGCCGCGCACCCGCCACCGGCGGCGGCACCCTCGTCGACATCCCCGTCAGCGCGCCCGGTCGCACCGGCCACCACGTCGTGTACATGATCTGGCAGGCCAGCCACTTCGACCAGTCCTTCTACTCCTGCTCGGACGTGTGGTTCGGCGCGGGCGGCCCGACCGAGGGGCCGACCGACCCGACCAGCGAGCCGACCGAAGGCCCGACCAGCAGCGACCCGACCGGGGAGCCCACCACGGGCGGCCCCGCCGGGTACGCGTGCAACGCGACGGCCACGGTCAACAGCTGGGGCTCGGGCGCCACGGTCACGGTGAAGATCGCCAACACCGGGACGCAGGCCATCCACAACTGGATGCTGCACTGGCAGTGGCCCAGCGGCGTGACGCTCAGCAACATCTGGAACGCCACGCACTCCACCATGGGCACCATGGAGATGGCCGCACCGGTCGACTGGAACAAGGCGATCCCGGTCGGCGGCTCCGTCGAGTTCGGACTCAACGTGTCCGGGTCGCTCGCGAGCGCGCCCGCGTTCGACTGCCTGCCGAGTTAAAGCGAAGGCGCGGCGCACCAGCGCCGCGCCTTCCCAAACCGTGCCTATGCCGCGCTGGGCGCGGCGGCCTCGACGGCCTTCATCCTGCGGCGGACCGCCCAGATCGTGAAGGCCGTCAACGCGATCGTGACGGGCCAGCCGCCGAAGAGCGTCACCAGGCCCAGCGCGTTGTCCGCGTCCAGGTAGTACAGCCAGATGCGGGCCGCGTTCTTGACGATGAAGACGACGCCCCACAGGATCGTGATCCGGCTCAGGATGTCGACGAGCGGCTTGTTCTCGCGCCATTCCTTCTTGCCGCCCTGGGCGACCACGGCGTAGATCCAGCCGATGATCGGGTGGCGCACCAGCGCCGAGACGATGAGCAGCACGCCGTAGACCGAGCCCTGGATGATCCCGGGCAGGTAGAAGTTGCGGGCGTCAGTCGACCGCCAGGCGAGGAACGCGCCGAGCGCGATGCCGAAGAGGCCGTTGAGCGCGTGCCGCATCGACTCCTTGCGGGCGGCGCGGAAGCCGGCGATCGCCAGCGCGCTCGCGGCGGAGATGATGATGGCCCACTGGAGCCCGCTCAAGGGCCCCATCTGGTCGGGCAGGAGCGGGTTGAGCACCACGAACAGGGTGATCGGGACCGCGGCCTCCACGACGCCCTTGACGCCGCCGAGCTGCTGCGAGAGCTGCTCGGTGAAGGGCGGCAGGTCGTCGTCCGGCTCGCGGCGCTCGGCGGCCTCGCGGACCTCGGTCGCGGCCTGTTCCGGCTCGATGTCGTGGTCGTGGGCCGGCGTCTCGGTGCTCAATGCGGGCCTTCCAGGTCGTGTGGCTGGTCCGCGCTCAGGGGCGCAGTTCGTAGGTCGGGTTGTAGACGGCGAGGCGGCCGTCGGCCAGCTGGGCCACGCGGCCGCGGGCGACGAGCCTGGTCCCGGCCTCAAGGCCCACGATACGCCGTCGGCCCATCCAGACCAATGCGACCTGACCGGTGCCGTCGAAGAGTTCGGCTTCCACAGAAGGGGATCGGCCGTCGGTGCGGAGCACCACGGTGCGCAGGCGGCCGGCGAGCACGGCGAGCTGCCGCGGCTCGAGCGACTCGATGGGGGTCGTGTCGGGGTCCGATTCGCGGCGGATCTCGTCGGCGAACAGCTCCTGGGAGGGCGCGGCCATCCGCTTGAGCCAGCGCTTCACCTTCCCGCCCTCGCCCGGGTCGGCCCGCGAGGTGCCGATCGTCCCGGCCCTTACCGCTTGGGGCGCGGGGACGGTTTGCGGCGGACCTGCGGGCGAGGGGTGTCGCCGGCCGCGATGATGGCGCGGCTGCCGTCGCCGCCTTCGGCCTTGCGCTGCGCGATGCGCGCGGCGGCCTCCTCGGCCATCTTCGGCGGGAGCTTGAGCGGGAGCGGCTCGCGCACCGGCATGGCGGTGGAGCCGCGGTCGATCACGAGCAGGCGCAGGGCCTCGTCGAGTTCGGGGGCGGCGGCCTCGTCGAGGGCGCGCTGGCCCTGGAAGGTGGCCTGCACGAACCAGCGGGGGCCGTCGATGCCGCAGAAGCGCACCGAGTTGGTGCCCTTCTTGGTGGTGACCTTGGCGATGAGTTCGGTGCCCCAGCGGCCCTCGACCTGCTCGACCTGGCCGCCCTGGCCGGTGACCTGGGCGGTGAGGTCGCTGCGGACCTCGTCCCAGATGCCTTCGCTGCGGGGTGCGGCGCGCACGAGCAGCTGGAGCGCGGAGGAGCCGGTGGTGAGCAGGACCTGGCTGATGTTGCCCTTGGCGTCGGTCTGGGCCTGGAAGCCCACGCCCTTGGGGACGGGGAGTCGGATCGCTCCCAGGTCGATGCGGCGGACGTCGTCGTCGGGGGCGTCGGCGACGTCGAAGGGGCCTTCGGTGGCCTCGTGCTCGAAGGTCTCCCCGCTCTCGGCCAGGGAGTCGAGGACGGCGCCCTCGGCGGGGCGCTGCTTCTTCGACTTTCGCCGCTTAAACACGTTCGCTCTCCTCTGCAAGTCGGCGGTGCCCGCCGGTGGAACCGTGGCCGTTCGCGCCGCGCTGCGTCGGCGCGAAGTCGTCGACCTCGGTGAAACGGGCTCGCACAACCGGTTGGACTACCAATTGTGCGACACGGTCTCCGCGTTCGATGACGGCGGTCCGGTCCGGGTCGAGGTTCACGAGGTTGATCTTGATCTCACCGCGGTAGCCGGCGTCGATCGTGCCGGGCGCGTTGACGATGGTGACGCCGAGCCGGTGGGCGAGTCCGGAGCGCGGATTCGTGTATCCCACGTGCCCTTCGGGGATCGCGACGGCGACGCCGGTGCCGATGAGGGCCCGCTGCCCGGGGGCCAGCGCGACGCTCTCGGCGGCGAAGAGGTCCGCGCCCGCGTCGCCCGGATGGGCGTAGGCGGGGATCGGCAGGTCGGGGTCGAGCCGCCGGATGGCGACCGGCACTTCGGCGGTCATCGTCGTCGGGTTCCTCTCACTCGCAGAAGCACGCCGCGGTGGGCGTCGTACTGACGGGGTTATGGTCTCAGATATGAGGAGTGGGGAACGGTACGCCGAGCGCATGGGTCTGCCACCGGCGGGTTGGCTGGCCGTGATCGTGGTGGCGGTGCTGGCCGGGGCGTTGTCCAACTTCGGCGACATGCGCTGGTGGCGGGTGTCCGCGAGCGTCGCGCTCATGGTCGCGGTGGTCGCCGGGGCGTGGTGGCTGGGCCGCCTGCGCGTGAGCGTCGCCGTGTCCGGCGGCGAGGTGTGGCTCCATGTGGACGACGCGAAGCTGCCGATGTCGGCCGTGGCCGAGGTGCAGGTGCTGGAGCCGGTCGCGTACTCGGATGCGCTGGGCGTGGCCCAGCATCCGCTGGCGTTCGCGGTGCAGCGGCCGTGGATCGACCGCGGGCTGCGGATCGTCCTGGACGACCCCGCGGACCCGACGCCCTACTGGATCGTCGCCTCGCGGCGTCCCGAGCGGCTCAAGGCCGCCCTGACGGCCGCGCGGGAGTCCGTGGAGGCCTAGGGCCCCTGACGGGGGCCACTCGGGGTCCGGACAAGCGAGACGGCCCGCAGGAGGCATCCTGCGAGCCGTGCGCTATCCGAGGGGCACTGTGTTCCTGCCGCACCGTGGTTCAGTCTTCGTGTTCGATCTGCGCAGTCGTTGGAACTGCACCGTCGAGCCGCATGGGCTCGACCGCTACGCGCAGTCCTTGCAGATCGGCTGCCCGTTCTTCTCCTTGGCGAACTGGCTGCGGTGGTGGACCAGGAAGCAGCTGGAGCATCGGAACTCGTCCTGCTGCATCGGCAGGACCTTCACCGAGAGCTCCTCGTCGCCCAAGTCGGCGCCGGGCAGCTCGAAGTTCTCCGCGACCTCGGCCTCGTCGACGTCCACCGACCCCGATTGATCGGTGCGGCCCTTCGCAAGGGCGTCAATGCCGTCGGTCCCGGCGGTCTCTTCCTTGTCGCGGCGCGGGGCGTCGTAGTCGGTTGCCATCGTTTTCCACTCCCATTGGTTTCTCTTGCGGCTCCGGATCCGAGCGCGGCGGGTTGCCGCTGGAGTGTTCGGGTGACACAGCGGCCCGGCTCGGGTCCTGGCGGGTTCGGTTCCGTCCCTGCAGGCGGCGTACCTTACCGCGTGCAGTCCATTCCTATACACGATGCCCCTGGGTTTTTCATCCCCATTGTGGCGAGGAACACTTCTGTGTCGAGCGCGGCGAGTGTACCGCCTCTCGCCCACGGAGCGGACCTGCGCACGATAGCCTTTCGCATGGCAACGTTTGCGGGCCGTCGGCTCGTCTAAGTGCCGACATTCGTTGGCACTTTTTGGAGATTCGGGGAGGCAGCCGTGCGTATCGCTCGTATCCGCGCTTTGACGGTCCTATGCGCATTGGCACTGGTGGCGGGCCTGATCACGGTTTGGGCCATACGCAACGACTCGCAGACGTCCGCGAGCGGCGACTGCCCGCCCGGCGCCGTCGAGATCAAGACCGCCCCGATCCCCAAGCCCGAGGAGATCGAACTGGTCGTCCTCAACGGCACCGACCGGGACGGCCTGGCCGACCAGGCCGCCGCGCAGCTCGAGGACCGCGGGTTCATCGTCACCGAGACGGGGGACGCCGACGAGGACTACGACGGCACCGCGCTCGTGTACTACGGCCCTGACCAGTACGCGGCCGGCGTCCACGCCCACGCGTACTTCTACCAAGGGCACGACGCGTTCGACATCGACTGGGACAAGCCGATCACCGTCGTCCTCGGCGACGACTTCGCGGAGGTGCGCTCCGCGTCCGATGCGCGCCAGTCATTCGCGCAAGGCGGCATCGGCGAGGCACCCGAGGGCACCTGCACGGTAGAATAGAGCGCCGTCACACCCCACGTGCTGCGACACATTGACACTGAAAATGCGGAAACACAGCTCGAAACGGCACCACGGACGGGCCGCAGGCGAATTTCGGCGCTACAATTCACGCCTGCCCGGTCGTTGTGCCGACCTGGGCTGCCGACCCAATATCCAATGCTCACCCGCTATGGAGCCCGGCTGCGCCGTGCCCGCCATTGCCTCGGAAGGTTGCTCGTGACTGACGCACGTCCCACCGGCACAGACGTCAATTCCCTGACCGACTCGTTGCTCGCTCTGGCCCGAGAGAGCAACGGGCAGCTGACGTCCGCGACGGTCGCCCAGGTTCTGGAGTCGGTGCAGGCCTCCCCCGCCGAAGGCAAGAAGGTGCTCCGCGCCTTGGCCGAGGCCGAGGTCACCGTGGTGGTGGACGGCTCGGCCTCCACGCGCAAGCGCGTCCCCGCCGCCCGCACCGCCACCTCCTCCCGGACCACCACCGCGAAGGCCGCCAAGAAGACCACGGTGAAGAAGACCGCGGTCAAGAAGGCCGCCGCCGCCCCCGCCGAAGCATCGGACGAGGAACCGGCGGTCAAGAAGGCCGCCAAGAAGACCGTTAAGAAGGCCGTCGCGAAGAAGGCGACGAAGAAGGCCGCAGTGAAGAAGCCAGTCGACGGCGAAGAGCCCGACGAGGCCGACCTCGCAGCGGCCGACGAGGACGCGCTCGCCGAAGCCGCCGCCGCCGCGCCCGCCAAGAAGGCGACCCGCAAGAAGGCCGCGAAGAAGGCCGCCACCCGCGGGAAGTCCAAGAAGGACGGCGAAGACGACGAAGAGGGCGACGACTTCGAGTGGGACGAGGAGGACTCGGAGGCGCTCAAGCAGGCCCGCAAGGACGCCGAGATGACCGCCTCGGCCGACTCCGTCCGCGCCTACCTCAAGCAGATCGGCAAGGTGCCGCTCCTCAACGCGGCCCAGGAGGTCGAGCTCGCCAAGCGCATCGAGGCCGGCCTGTACGCCGTCGAACGCCTCAAGCTGCTCCGCGAGGCCGGCGAGGAGATCCCCACGCAGATGCGCCGGGACCTCGAGTGGATCGTCCGCGACGGCGACCGCGCCAAGGACCACCTCCTCGAAGCGAACCTCCGCCTCGTCGTATCGCTCGCCAAGCGCTACACCGGCCGCGGCATGGCGTTCCTGGACCTGATCCAGGAGGGCAACCTCGGTCTCATCCGCGCCGTCGAGAAGTTCGACTACACCAAGGGCTACAAGTTCTCCACGTACGCCACCTGGTGGATCCGGCAGGCGATCACCCGGGCCATGGCCGACCAGGCGCGGACCATCCGCATACCAGTCCACATGGTCGAGGTCATCAACAAGCTCGGCCGCATACAGCGTGAGCTGCTCCAGGACCTGGGCCGCGAGCCCAGCCCGGACGAACTCGCCAAGGAGATGGACATCTCCCCGGAGAAGGTCCTCGAGATCCAGCAGTACGCGCGCGAGCCGATCAGCCTCGACCAGACCATCGGCGACGAGGGCGACAGCCAGCTCGGCGACTTCATCGAGGACTCCGAGGCCATCGTGGCCGTCGACGCGGTCTCCTTCTCGCTCCTCCAGGGCCAGCTCCAGCAGGTGCTGCAGACCCTCTCCGAGCGCGAGGCGGGCGTCGTCCGGCTCCGGTTCGGCCTCACCGACGGCCAGCCGCGCACCCTCGACGAGATCGGCCAGGTCTACGGGGTCACCCGTGAACGCATCCGCCAGATCGAGTCGAAGACCATGTCGAAGCTGCGGCACCCGTCGCGTTCGCAGGTCCTGCGCGACTACCTCGACTAGCCGAAACCACGCCCGTTTCGCTCCCGGCGTAATGGAACCCGAAGGCACAGCACGGCTCCGAGCTGCGGTGTATCACCCGAACGGGTGGGTACCTTACTCTCGTGCCGGGTTGTCGATCGCCGTTCCGTGGGCTACGGTGTGGAACAACCATCGGACCGGCGGCACCGAGTGAGCCCAGTCTCAGTCGGGAACTGTCGGGAAGAGGGAGTACAGTGCAGGCGTTGAACGGAACGAGCCGGTCAACAGGCCGACTTTAGAGATCCATTGCTGTGCAAGTGCACAGCGAAACCGAACGCAGCGGAGGACCTGGTATGACATCCACCCTGACGCCCCCGCCCCAGACGGAGGAACGTCCGATCGCGGGCGAGCGCTGCGATCGGTGTAGCGCCGCGGCAAAGCTTCGTGTGACCCTGGCCGAAGGCGGCGACCTCGTCTTCTGCGGCCACCACGCGAACCAGTTCGCCGAGAAGCTCGTGCCGATCGCCATCGACTTCACCGCCGACCCCGAATTCGAGTGGCGCGGCACCGACCTCATGGCCTCGCAGAACTAGCGCGCATCAGGCTTGAACGACGGGCCCGAGTGGAAATCCACTCGGGCCCCGATTCGTTGGCAATAAGGAAAGGGACCGCCCGCGGGCGGTCCCTTTCCCATTGCAGCTCGCCGACTCGCAGCGGTTCCGGTTTATATGGTGCCCCTGGTTACAGCGAGCGGATCACCGCGATCCGCTCCTCCAACTGCTCGATCGTCGCCTGCGCACTCGGCGGGCCGCCGCACTTCGCGCGGAGCATCGCGTGGATCTTGCCGTGCGGCTCGTTCGTCGCGAACGAACGCGCGCCCACGAGCGCATTCAACTGCTTGCGCAGCTTCAAACGCTTCTGCGCATTCGTCATCGCGGGCTCGGCCGCCGGCCGCTCCACCGTCTCAGTGCGGGTCCCGGACTTCTGCTTCGCCATCTGCTCGCGCTGGCGCTTCTGCAGCAGCAGATGCACCTGCTCCTGCGTCAGCAGGCCCGGCAGGCCCAGGTACTCCTGCTCCTCGGCACTGCCGGCCTCCACGGGGAGGCCGAACGAGCCGCCGTCGAAGATCACCTGGTCCAGCTCCGCGTTCGACTCCAGGGTCTCGCGCTGGCCGCCGAGTTCGGTGCCCTCGTTGAGGACCCGCTGCGCCTGCTCCAGCAGCAGTTCGGGGTCCTCGTCCTGCGACTTGGGCTTGATCACATGGTCGCGGTCGGCCTCGAGGTTCTCCGCGAGGCTCAGCAGCGGGATCACGCTCGGCAGGAACACCGAGGCGGTCTCGCCGGGGCGGCGCGACCGCACGAAGCGGCCGATGGCCTGCGCGAAGTACAGCGGCGTGTGCGCGTTCGTGGCGTAGACCCCGACCGCCAGGCGCGGGATGTCCACGCCCTCGGAGACCATGCGGACGGCCACGAGCCATTCCTCATTGGAGTCCGCGAACTTGGCGATCTTGTCCGAGGACCCCGCGTCGTCCGAGAGGACGATCGCGGCGCTCTTCCCGGTGACGCGCTTGAGAATGCCCGCGTAGGCGCGGGCGCTGTTCTGGTCCGAGGCGATGATGAGCCCGCCCGCGTCGGGGATGCCCGCCGCGCGCAGCGACGAGAGCCGCCGGTCGGCGGCCCTGATGACCTGCTTGATCCACTCCCCTTCGGGGTCCAGCGCCGTGCGCCACGCCTGGCTCGTGAGGTCCTTCGTGAGCGGCTGCCCGAGCCGCACCGCCAGCTCGTCCCCCGCGCTCGTGCGCCACTTCGCCTGGCCCGAGTAGGCCATGAACATGACCGGGCGCACGACGCCGTCGGCGAGCGCGTCCCGGTAGCCGTAGAGCGCGTCGGCCCGCGAGCGCTTGACGCCGTCGGCCTCCTCGTCGTACTCGACGAAGGGGATCGGGTTGTCGTCGCTGCGGAACGGGGTGCCGGTGAGGCACAGGCGGCGCTCGGCCTCGTCGAAGGCGGTCTGGACGCCCTCGCCCCAGGTGCGGGCGTCGCCGGCGTGGTGGATCTCGTCGAGGATGACGAGAGTGCGGCGCGCGAGCGTGCGGCGGCGGTGCACGGCGGGGTCGGCGCCGATCTGCGCGTACGTGACGACGACGCCGTGGAAGTCTGAGGCACTGTGGACGGACGAGTTGCGGAAGGCCGGGTCGAGCTGGATGCCGAAGCGTGCCGCCGCGCCGGACCACTGGGTCTTGAGGTGCTCGGTGGGGGCGACCACGGTGACCGTGTCGACGGTGCCGTCCGCGAGCAGGTCGTAGGCGATGCGCAGGGCGAACGTGGTCTTGCCGGCCCCGGGCGTCGCTACGGCGAGGAAGTCCCGCGATTGACCCCGGTGGTAGGCGACCATGGCCTTGCGCTGCCAGACCCGAAGCGAGGGAAGCATTTCGGGTGGGGCGGCCGGGATCATGCGGGCTCCTCTCGGACGGTGGCGGACCGGGTTGATTTTAGGCCGCGGGGAAAGTCGCGGTGCCCGCTTGCCGACCGCGAATTGGCAAAGTCACGGCGCCCGCCCGCGAGCCGTGCGACGGGCCGGTCACGGCGGCTGCTCGCGGCCGCACTGCGGCGCTGCTTCGTTCACCGCTCCAGCAGGATCGTGTTGGGGCCGACGTTGACGCTGCGCACGAGCATCATCGCGCCGAACACGCCGGTCTCGACGCGGGCGCCGAGGCCGCGGAGGTGGGCGGCGACCGCCTCGACCAGGGGCTCGGCGATGGGCCCGGGCGCGGCGGCGTTCCAGGACGGACGGCGGCCCTTGCGGGTGTCGGCGTAGAGCGTGAACTGGCTGACCAGCAGGATCGGAGCGTCCAGATCGGACGCCGAGAGCTCGTCCCGCATGATCCTCAGGTTCCAGATCTTCTCGGCGATCCACGCGACTTCGGCGGGACCATCCGTGTGGGTGACGCCGACGAGCACGAGGAGGCCCTCCCCGATCGAGCCGACGCTCTCGCCATGGACGGTGACTTCCGCTTCGCTGACGGTCTGCACGACTGCTTTCATGCCCCAGATCCTGCCGCACCGGCCAGGCGTAGGCTCGAAGGGTGGCAAGGCGTGAGAAGGCGACCAGCATCACCGATGCGGCGATGTCCCTCGATGAGGAGCGGCGGTACCGGACGATCCGGTACGTCGTGATGATGTCGATCCGGGCGGTGCTGGTCATCGTGCTCGGCATCCTGGTGATGAACGAGGCGCCCCTGCTGTGGCTCTGGCTCGCGCTCGGCGTGGCCGGGATGGCGCTGCTCCCCTGGCTGGCGGTGCTCCTGGCGAACGACCGCCTCGTGCGCAAGCCCGGCATGTTCACGAAGCACCAGCGGCAGGCGAAAACGCTCGAAGCGCCCGAGCACCGCATGATCGACTCGGAATAGAGACGTTTCCTCGACCATGCCGGATTGCGAGCTTCGCCGAGGCCGCTTGCGGGTCGTACATTCGTAGAGCAAGATTGACGGGATCTTGCGCGCTAATGAGGAGTGAGTTGCAGTGAGCGAACTTCCCACCACCGGAGGCTCCGACGGAGTCGGCGGTTCCGGCTCGACCCTTCTGGAAGAGCAGACGAAGACCAACCCGAACTACGTGTTCGAGGACGGCGACGACGAGCGCTTCTCGCACTACGTGCCGAAGGACAAGCTCATGGCCGCGATGGTCGACGGCATCCCGGTGAAGGCGCTGTGCGGGAAGATGTGGGTGCCCACGCGCGACCCCGACCGCTTCCCGGTCTGCCAGAACTGCAAGGACATCTACGCCAAGATGAAGGGCTGAGGCTGCAGCGCGGCTCTCACCTTTGCGAAGAACCGCGGTGTGACCGGGTCCTGCCTGCTATAACGCACGGGTGGAGCCTAGTGAATTCGACCCGACCGCGCTGATGCTGGTCGCCGAGCTCGTCGGCACCGCGGTCTTCGCCGCCTCCGGCGCGAGCGCCGCGGTCGGCAAGCGGCTGGACCTGTTCGGCGTGGTCGTCATCGGCGTCCTCTGCGCCCTCGGCGGGGGCGCGCTGCGCGACGTGCTCATCGACGCGAAGCCGCTGCTGCTCACCGACTGGCGCTACCCGCTCGTTGCGCTCGGCGCCTCCCTGTTCGTGTTCTGGTTCCACCCCGCGCTCTCACGCATGCGCACCACGATGCTGGTGCTCGACGCCGCCGGGCTCGCGCTGTTCACCGTGGTCGGGACCCAGAAGGGGCTCGACTACGGTTTCGCCGTGTACGCGGCTTGCATCGTGGGAGTACTCTCCGGAATCGGCGGGGGCATCCTGCGGGACGTCCTGAGCCAGGAGATCCCGGCGGTGCTCCGCGAGGACTTCTACGCGATGGCCGCGGCGATCGGCGCGGTGATCGTGGCGGTCGGGGCCCGGTGGGAGTCGGTGATCGGGCACTGGACGCTCGCGCTGACGGCCATCGCGGTCATCTTCGTTGTACGGCTGGTGGCCATCAGGTATCGGTGGGAAGCCCCCAAACCGAAAATCTGATCGTGTCTCCCGAGTTCGTGCCACCCTTCGCCCTGGGGGATCTGAATCCCCGGAATCCGCTGCAAGCTGGTACTCCGAAGCCCGGTGCCCACCGGGTATGGCGCGATTCAACCCACGCGCCGAGGGTCTGCAGCGAAAGGCGAATTCGATGGCACCTGTCGACAGCATCCGCCAGCGTCCGGCGAGGCGACCGGCGCAGCGCGCGACCGAATACTCCGGCGACCCCGTTCGCGCCTATCTGAACGGCATCGGCAAGCACCGGCTGCTCACCGCCTCCGAGGAGGTCGAGTGCGCCACGGCGATCGAGGCCGGCCTCATGGCCGAGTGCCGCATCAGCGAGGTCACCGACCCCGACTACCGCTCGGACCTGGCCCGCATCGCGGCCGAGGGCCGCGCCGCCAAGCAGCGCATGCTCGAGTCGAACCTGCGCCTCGTGGTCTCCGTCGCCAAGCGCTACTCCGGCGCCGGCCTGAGCCTGCTCGACCTCATCCAGGAGGGCAACCTCGGCCTCATCCGCGCCGTCGAGAAGTTCGACTACCAGAAGGGCTACAAGTTCTCCACGTACGCCACCTGGTGGATCCGGCAGGCCATCAACCGCGCCGTCACCGACCAGTCCCGCACGATCCGCGTCCCCGCGCACACCGTGGACCAGATCAAGCGGATGAACCGGGTCCGCCAGGACCTCATGGTCGAGCTGGGCCGCGAGCCCCGCTACGAGGAGATCGCCGCGGAGCTCGACGTCACCCCCGGCAAGGTCCTCGAGCTCATGTCGTACGACCGCGAGCCGGTGAGCCTGGACCAGACCGTGGGCGAGGACGACTCGACCGCGCTGGGCGACCTCGTGGCGCACCTGCCCCGCGAGCGCGGCAGCGACGACGCCGTGTCGTACGCGCTGCTGCGCCGCCACATCGCGAACGTGCTGGCCTCGCTGCCCGAGCGGGAACAAACCGTGCTGCGGCTGCGTTTCGGCATTGACGACGGCCGTCAGCGCACCCTCGAAGAGGTCTCTGCGGACTTCGGGCTCTCGCGCGAGCGGGTCCGCCAGATCGAGAAGAACGCGCTGCACCGCCTGCGTCAGCCCGACTACGCCGGGCGCCTCGCCGAGTATGTGGCGTGATCGACCTTCACGGTCCGGTGCTCCGTGCCGCTTTGGGGTGTGAGCGCCCCGTACGTCCGGATGGCTGATGGGTGGAGTGTCGCTCGCGACGTATACCATTGGTGGTGACAGGGGGTCTGGCGGCTACTCGACCCACCCCGCTCGGTGCCCTGCGGGCGGACAAAGTGAAGGAACGAAGCTGTGACCACGGACCTCGTCGACACCACTGAGATGTACCTGCGCACGATCCTCGAGCTCGAGGAGGAGGGCGTCCCGGCGCTGCGCGCCCGGATCGCCGAACGGCTCGAGCAGAGCGGCCCGACGGTCTCGCAGACCGTGGGCCGGATGCAGCGCCACGGCCTGCTCAACGTCAAGAGCGACCGGCACCTGGAGCTCACCGAGGAGGGCCGCCGGCAGGCGGTCGCGGTGATGCGCAAGCACCGGCTCGCCGAGCGCCTCCTGGTCGACGTCATCGGCATGTCCTATGTGGAGGCCCATGAGGAGGCCTGCAAGTGGGAGCACGTCATGAGCGACTCGGTGGAGAAGCGCGTGTACGAGCTGCTCGAGCACCCCACCCGCTCCCCTTACGGCAACATGATCCCCGGGCTCGTCGAACTCGACGCCTCCGCGGTGGCGGTGGCCCGCGAGACCGATGAGCGCCCGCTGAGCGTCGTCTCCCCCGGCTCCAAGGTGCGCGTGACGCGCCTGTGCGAATCGGCCCAGACCCACCCGGAGCTGCTGGCCTCCCTGCACGAGGCGGGCGTGGACCCGGGCGCCGAGGTCGCGATCGACCGCCTCGACGGCGAGGTCGCGGTGACCTCGGTCTCGGACACGATCCGGCTCTCGACCGACGACGCCGCGAAGATCTTCGCGACCCCCGCCGAGTAGTTCACCGAGGCGCTTGCGCGCCTTGGAAATCCGCGCTTTCGCGTCTTGACCCAAGTGCTACCGGAGAGTAGTCTGAGCAAAGCGTTGCAAACGTTTCCAATTCATCCCACACGGGTTGACCACTGGAAACGGCTGCGCCCGAGAACTGCACTCCGCACCTGAGCGCCCTCCTCGCACCCCCGGCGAGGAGGGCGCTCACTATGCGGCGAACGCAGCACAGGCCGCCCGGATCACTCCGGGCGGCCTGTGCTGCGTGCTGCGGCTAGCCTGCGGCTTCGGCGTGCGCGGCCGCGATGCCCTGGGCGAGCTCGGTGAAGCCCGCGACGAGGTCGTTCACGACGGCCGGATCCGTGCCCACGGGCGTCGTGTAGCGCATCTCGAAGATCGTGCCGGCGTCGTACCAGCCCATCTCCAGGGCCGGGCCCGCGCCGGTGTCCTCGGTGTGGACGATCCAGTAGGCGGCCTCGCCGAGGCCGTCGATCTCCTCGGTGCCGTCGGCGAGCTCTTCCTTGTACACGTCGACGGTCGCCTCGACCGGAATGACGTAGTAGGTGAGGTCGGGGTAGGCGGCCTCGCCGGTCTGCACCGCGCAGCTGGTCTGCGCCGGGGCGTCGTCGCCGGCTTCCTCGCCCGGACCGCCCGAGGCGAAGCGGAAGTGCAAGCCGGTGATGGAGTTCAGCAGCTCGCCGTCGATGAGCGGGCAGGCGCCCCCGGCGTCGGCCAGGTCGAGCTCGACCGGTTCGGTCGGGGCCGGCGCCTCGCTGGACTCGTTCGCGGCGGAGTCCGCCGGCTCCTCCCCCGAAGGGGTGCGGTCATCACTGCAGGCGGCCAGCGCCAGCAGGAACGCGGCGGGGATCGCGATCAGCGCGCGCTTCATCGTGCCTCTCCCTGCGTCGGCGACGCCTGCGAGCCGTCGATCGGGACTGTTGCAACGTCGCCGCCGCGCGAGACCCAGTCGCTCCAGGAGCCGATGTACACCGGCGGCGTGGGCAGGCCCGCGGCGGTGACGGCGAGCGCGGTGCGCGCCGCGCCCACGCCGGAGCCGCAGTAGTAGGCCGCTTCCGGATGGGACGCATAGCGTTCGCGCAGCCGCTCGGTGTCGGCCAGGTCATCCTCGCCGAGGAAGAGGTTGATCGCGCCGGGCACGTGGCCGGCGACCGGGTCGATCGGTTCCACGTCACCGCGGTAGCGCTCGGGGGCGCGCACGTCGACCAGCTCGCGGGTGGCGGCCCATTCGGCGGCGGACGCGGCGTCGAGCACCGGGAGGTGCCCGGGACGGACGTGGACGGTGCCGGGCTTGGGGTCCGGGGCCTGGGTCTCGAGCGGGAGTCCGGCTCCGGTCCAGGCCTTGATGCCGCCTTGGAGGACTTGGACGCGCTCGAGTCCGGCCCAGCGCAGCGTCCACCAGGTGCGGGCGGCCGCCATGCCGTCGCCGTCGTCGTAGACGAGGACATGCGAGTCGTCGTCGATGCCGGCGGCCCGCAGGACCGCTTGCAGCGCTTCGGGTTCGGGGAGCGGGTGACGGCCGCCGACCTCGCGGACGGGGCCGCAGACGTCCCGGTCGAAGTCGAGCCGGACCGCGCCGGGCAGGTGCCCTGCGGCGTAGTCGGCGTCCCGCGAAGGTCCCCCGAGCGTCCAGCGGACGTCGAGCCGGACCGATTCGTGCAGTTCAGCGGCCGCCTCGGCGCCGATCAATGGCCTCATGACCCCAGATTAACGGAGGTGCGCGTTGGGCCGTTCGGCCGCGTCCGCGAATTCGGGCATCACGGCCACAACCACGCCGTTCTCCCGCAGGATCGCGTCGCCGCCGGGCGCGTCGACGAAGTTCAGGGGCTCGCCGAGGGCGTACACGACACGGGCGACGCCGGCGTTGAGGAGCAGGCGGGCGCACGGGTCGGGCCTGGAGGCGCGGTGCCCGCACGGTTCCATGGAGGAGTAGGCGGTCGCGCCGCGCGCGGCGTCGCCGGCGTGGCGGAGGGCGACCTCCTCGGCGTGGTCGTTCGGCTCCTCGGCACGCGAGTAGCCTTCGCCGACGACCCGTCCGCCTGCGACGATCACGGCGCCGACACTGAAGGCGGTGGTGGACGGCGGGCAGCGTTCGGCCAGTTCGACGGCGCGCGCCATCCAGCGGGCGTCGTCCTCTGTGGATTGCTCTGCGGCGTTCGGCACCGCCTTACCGTACCTTTGCGGGATCCGGCCCGGACGCCACGAGACGGTAGTCACCGGTCCTTGCCGGGGGCCGATACCATGTGGGAGTCCCCCGACACTCCAGCCACGTCAGACGTGCGCGCGGCGAACGATTCCAGAGGCCCGCGGGTCGCCGATCAAGTGAGGTGCAGTAGTTGTCCGTCCAGTCCCCTCCCGCTCCGACGCAGGCGCCCAGCGCACCTGCCGCCACCGGGCAGCGACGGTTCGACCGCGTGCTGGCCGCACTGCGGTTCACCCCCGGGCAGCTGCGCGGCGTGCTCGCCGTGGTCGCCGCGCTCATCCTCGGCGCCGGCATCACCGGCATGACCGCGATCATCGCGAAGTCGGCCGTCATCGAAGAGACCACCAGCCAGTCCGGGCGGCTCTCCGTGGCCGCCCTGTCGCTGTACCAGGCGCTCTCGCAGGCCGACGCCACCGCCGCGTCCTCGTACCTGACGGCGGGCACGCCCTCGGACGAGATGAACGAGACCTACCGCGAGGCGATGCGCGACGCCACCGTCGCACTCGCAACGGCCGCAGGGGAAGTGAAGACTCCCGCCGACACCGCGCTGGTCGCCGAGCTCAATGCGCGCATGCCGGTGTACACCGGGCTGGTGGAGACCGCGCGGACCTTCAACCGCCTCGGTGAGCCCGTCGGCGCGACCTACCAGGAGCAGGCCTCCACGCTCATGCGCGAGGAGATGCTGCCCAAGGCGCACGACCTCCAGGAGAACTCGCTCGGGCAGCTGAACGAGTCGCGCGCGGACGCCGCGGCGTTCCCGTGGGCCGCCGCCGCGCTCGCCGCCGCCGCGCTCGGCACGCTCGTGTGGGCCCAGATGTGGCTCTCGCGCAAGACCAACCGCGTGTTCAACCTCGGGCTCGTCGGCAGCACCGTGCTGCTCGTCGGGTTCGCCGGCTGGCTCACCCTGGCCTCGCTGGCGTCCGCCAGCCACACCAACAAGTCCCATGAGGACGGTTCGGCGCCGCTCGAGCTGCTCGCCGAAGCCGAGATCACCGCCCAGCAGGCGCGCGCCGAGGAGTCGCTCGTGCTCATCGCCCGCGGCGAGGACCAGGCGGCCGCCGACCGCTTCGAGGAGCACTTCAAGGCCCTCACCGACGAGGGCGCACTGCTCGACCGGCTCGACGAGGCGTTCGCGGGCGACACCGAGCTCTCCGCGAACATCGACACCGCCCGCGAGGCCGCCGAGACCTGGCGGGCCGGGCACGACGAGGTCGTCAAGCTCGCCCAGGGCGGACAGTACAACGACGCGGTCGCGCTCGTCGTCGGCGAGAGCGACACCAGCCTGTGGACGTCCTTCACGACCCTCAACGACGCATTGACCGAAGCGACCGACGTCAGCGCCGAACGCTTCGCCGAGGCCACCTACGACGCCCAGCGGTCCCTCTCGGGCGCCGCGGCCGGGCTCGCGGCCCTCGCGCTCGGCGCGCTCATCAGTGCCGCGGTCGGCATCCAGCTTCGAGTGGCGGAGTACTACGCATGATTCGACACCACCTCCGGCTCGCGGCCGCCGCCGCGGCCTGCCTCGTCCTCGCCGCCTGCTCGCAGCCGGCCGACATGGGGCCGCCGCAGGTCGACGTCCCCACGCCGCTGCCTGCCGGGATCGACTTCTCCCCCGAGATCGAGACCGAACCGGTGGACGAGAGCTGCTCGCCGCTCGCGTCCTACAACCCCGGCACGACCACCGTCGAACAGGCCGTGGCCGGCCTCGACAACCAGGACCAGATCACCATCGGCGTCAGCCAGTCCACGAACCTGATGGGCTACATCGAGCCCGAGACGAACACCCCCGCCGGCTTCGACATCGACATCGCCACCGCGATCGCCCACTCGATCCTGGGCCCCGACGCGACCATCCGCTGGGTCCCGATGACCTCCGGGGAACGCGAAGACGCCGTCAACAGCGACCGGGTCGACATGGTCGTGCGGACCATGACCATGAACTGCAAGCGCTGGGCCAACGTCGAGTTCTCCGCCGAGTACTTCCACGCCGGCCAGCGCCTCCTCGTGCCGACGGCCTCGGAGATCACGGGCCTCGCCGACCTCGCCGACGACCACCTCGTGTGCACCGGCGACGGCTCCACCTCCGTGCGGACCATCGCCGAGCAGTCCGCGGCCCAGGCCGTCACCGTGCCCGACTTCAACGACTGCCTGGTCCTGCTCCAGCAGGGCACGGTCGACGCCATCACCTCGGACGACACGATCCTCGCGGGCATGGCCGCCCAGGACCCGACCCTCGAGGTCGTGGGCGAGGCGTTCTCCCAGGAGCCCTACGGCATCGCGTTCCAGAAGGGCAACACCGACCTCGCCCGCTACGTCAACGGCGCCCTCGCCCAGATCATCGCGGACGGCACCTGGCAGACCGCCTACGACAAGTGGCTCAAAGGGCCGCTGGGCGTCCCCGGCGTCCCGCCGAGCCCCCAGTACCGGGATTAAGGAAGCGACATGAGCGACCAGCAGCCGCCTCCAGAGCACACCCAGCGGTACCTTCCGGGCGCGTACCAGCCCGAGGACGAGGCCACCGACACCGTCAGCATCCGCAAGCGGCTCAACACGCCGCCCGCGGTGCCGCCCCAGCCGGGCTTCGCGCCCGCGCCCCTCGGCCCGCCCGGGACCAACGCGGTCCCGCCGCAGCCCATGGCCGCACCCCTCGCGCCGAACTCGGCGCCGCCGATGCACGTGCCCGTCGCACCCCCGATCTCACCGCCGCTGCCGCAGCCCGGCACGCAGGGCATGGTGCCCGCCGGCGTCGTGCACTCCCCGCCCCCGGCCCCCTACCGGGCCCCCGCCGCGCCGCTGCCGCAGCCGATCACCGGCCCCGTCACCCGCTCCACCACAACGAGCGCCCGCCAGCGCGGCGGCCTCTCCGACATGCCGCCAGTGCCGCCCCGCGACCCCGCCGAAGCGGTCATGGAGCACCCGCAGGTGCCCGAGCACAAGCGGTTCTGCTCCTCCTGCGGCAAGCCCGTGGGCCGGCCCCAGGCCGGGCGCGCGGGCCGCGTCGAGGGCTACTGCGCGCACTGCCGCACCCGGTACTGGTTCACGCCCGCGCTCAGCCCCGGCGACATCCTCTCCGACCGCTACGAGGTGCTCGGCGCGATCGCCCACGGCGGCCTCGGCTGGATCTACCTCGCCAACGACAAGAACTTCGCCGACGACCTGACCCAGCGCTGGGTCGTCATCAAGGGCCTCATCAACACCTCCGACGAGGACGCGATCGAGGCCGCGATCAACGAGCGGCGCTTCCTCGTCGGCATCGACCACCCCAACGTCGTCGACATCCACGACTTCGTGACCGCCGCCGACCCGCGCTCGGGCCAGCTCCAGTCCTACATCGTCATGGAGTACCTGGCCGGGAAGTCACTGCGGGACATCAGGGACGCGGTCGACGAGAACGGCGAGCGCCACCCGCTGCCCCTGGAGCAGGTGCTCACCTACACCGCCGAGCTGCTGCCCGCGTTCAGCTACCTGCACGACCGGGGCCTCTTGTTCTGCGACTTCAAGCCGGACAACATGATCCACGTCGAGACCTGGCTCAAGCTCATCGACCTCGGCGCGGTGCGCCACGTCGAGGACATGGAGTCGGCGATCTACGGCACCCCCGGGTACTCGGTGCCGAACGACGAGATCCTCTCCGTGGGCCCGTCCGTGACCTCGGACCTGTACACGATCGGCCGCTCGATGGCCGTGCTCGCGCTCGACTTCAAAGGCTTCACCAGCACCTACCGCGACAAGCTGCCCCCGGCCGCCGAAGCGCCCGTGTTCAACGAGTTCGGGTCGTTCCACCGGCTGCTGCTGCGGGCCACGAACGCCGAGCCGCGCTCGCGGTTCCAGGACGCCGACGAGATGCGCACCCAGGTGCGCGGCGTCCTCCACGAAGTGCAGTCGGTGCAGAAGGGCGAGCCGCGGTTCGAGCCGTCGACCCTGTTCAGCGGCGAGCAGGCCGTGTTCGGCGAACCCGACGTGGAGTACGACATCCACGCCGTGGGCGACCCGTTCGACGTCGCGCACGCCCTGCCCACGCCGATGGTCGACCTCGCCGACCCGATGGCCGCGTTCATGGCCACGCTGCAGGCCACCGACGCCGCCGGCATCCTCGCCGAGCTCAACGCCGCACCCGTGCAGAGCCCCGAGGTGCAGCTGCGGCGCGTGCGCACGCTCGTCAACGCCGGGGACCTGCACCAGGCCAACGCCGCGCTCGACCAGTTCGCGCAGCGCGAGGGCAACACCTGGCAGGTCACGTGGCTGCGCGGCACGATCTCGCTGCTCGCAGCCGACTTCCACACGGCCGCAGCGCATTTCGACGCGGTCTACTCGCACCTCCCCGGAGAGCTGGCCCCGCGCCTGGCGCTGGCGGCGTGCGCGGAGATGGCCGGCCGGCGCGACCTCGCCCTGCCGCACTACACGCGGATCTGGACCTGCGACCACCGGTTCGTCTCGGCCGCGTACGGCCGGGCGCGCCTGCTCGACCTGGAGGGCAACTCGACGGAGGCGATCTCGACGCTGCACCAGGTCCCGAAGACCTCGGCGCAGTACGGGATTGCGCAGACCGCGGCGATCCAGACCGCGCTGCACTCGCGCACGTCGCCGCCGTCGCTGCTCGACCTGCACCACATGGCCGGGCGGCTCGACGAGCTGAAGCTCGAGCCGCGGCGCCGGCACCTCGTGTCGACCCGCATCCTCCACCTGGCGCTGGACACGGTGCTGCGCACCGGGCCCGCGCACGAGCCGCGCGTGTTCGGCGCGCAGCCGGAGGAGCGCGAGCTGCGCCTGGCGCTGGAGCGGACCTACCGTGACCTCGCCCACGCCTGCACCCGCAGGGAGGACCAGGTGTACTACTTCGACCTGGCGAACGAACACCGCCCCCGCACGATGCTGTAGCGAAGGAGCCCTATGCAGCCCTCACCCACTCTGGGCGCCGCGAAGCGTTGCACCGCTTGCGGTCTCCCCGCCGACATCGGTCGCTACTGCGAGGATTGCGGCGGCGACCTGGAGGAGTTCGCGGTCCCGGCCGAGGAGGCCCCGTGGCTCTCCTCCGTCGCCGCCGAGGAGAACACCGACCACCCGGGCGGCTCCGACGACCACACCTCGTTCCAGCTGCCCGGCATCGGCGCGGCGACCGACGTGGGCCACCGGCACCACTACAACCAGGACTCGATCGCGATCGCGGTCGCCGACGACGGGCGCAAGATCGCGGTCGTCTGCGACGGCGTCTCGGGCGCGTCCGACTCCGAGCGGGCGTCACTCGCAGGAGTGGAAGCGGCGGTGACGGAGATCCGCGCGGCGCTCGGCGAAGGCCTCACCGCGGAGGACGCGTCGCGCCGCGGGGTGGGCGCGGCCCACTCGGCGGTGGCCGCGGTCGGGAAGCAGTACCCGAACTCGCCGCCGTCCTCCACGTACGTCTCGGCCGTGATCGAGGGGAACCAGGCGATCCTGTGCTGGGTGGGCGATTCGCGAGCGTACTGGGCCGGCGAGAAGGAGGCGAGATGCCTCACGGTGGACGACACGATCCAGGCCCGCCTGGAGTACCAGGGGGTCGATCCGGCGGACGAGCGGTACAAGAATCCGTACGCCAAAGCCCTGCTCGCGTGGCTCGGCGCGGACGCGCCGAGCCTCAACCCGAACCTCCTCCGGGTGGAATTGGGCGGGGGCCATGTCGTAGTGTGCAGCGATGGTCTGTCGCGCTATTTCAATGACGATCACGACCTTCTGCCACTGCCGGACGGCAGCGTTGGCGACAAGGCGGTAGCGTTGACACGACAAGCGCTCGCCAACGGCGGGCACGACAACATCAGTGTCGCGGTGGTGGAACTCGAATCCCCCGGTTCGGTCCAAGCGGACGGTCATGCGCAGGAGCATGCCGGCCAGGACGCAACGAACCAGGGCGACGGGTCCGCCGCGCCGCCTGGTGTCGTCAGCGAGGCCGAGTACACCCAAATGCTTGGAGGGGGACGACCTTGACCTACCAGCCGACCTACGGCGGTGCCCCACAGCCGGGCGGGTACCAGTGCGCCTGCGGGGCCTTCCCGCAAGCCCAGTTCTGCGAGCAGTGCGGAACGCCCAACCCGGCGTGGCAGCAAGGCCAGCCCCCGCAGTCGCCGGCCTTCGGCCAGGGCTACGCCCCGAACGACCCTTACGGCCAGCCGCAGCAGCAGGACCCTTACGGTCAGCAGCCCGGTTACGGCCAGCAGGACCCGTACGGCCAGCCCCAGCAGCAGGACCCCTACGGGCAGCCGCAGCAGGGCTACGGCCAGCAGGACCCCTACGGGCAGCCCTCGCAGCCGCAGGACCCTTACGCTCAGCCTCAGCAGGGCTACGGGCAGCAGGACCCTTACGGCCAGCAGCAGCCGCAGCAGGGGTACGGCCAGGACCCGTACGGGCAGCCGTCCCAGCCGCAGCAGGACCCTTACGGGCAGCCGCAGCAGGGGTACGGCCAGCAGGACCCATACGGCCAGCCGCAGCAGCAGGACCCTTACGGTCAGCAGCCCGGTTACGGGCAGCAGGACCCGTACGGCCAGCCCCAGCAGCAGGACCCCTACGGGCAGCCGCAGCAGGGCTACGGCCAGGACCCTTACGCGCAGCAGGCGTACGGCGCCGCGCCGACCTCGGCCCCGCCCGGACCGCCTCCGGGCGTCCCGGCCGCGCCGTTCGGCGCCCCGACCTCCGCGCCGCCCGCAACGGCGACCGGCGGGTTCTCCATGCCGGACGCGCAGCCGAGCGACCTCGCCTCGAACTACGCCCCGCCCGGCCAGGCGGCCACCCGCTGGGGTGTCGCCGTCACCGCCGACCAGGGCTACTTCAACAAGGTCGCGGCCTCTGACGGGGCCTCGCAGCTGCAGTACCCGTCGTTCGCGAAGCCGCGCCGGTTCCCGCTCGACAAGCCGGACCTCACGATCGGCCGCTACAGCGCCAAGCGCGGCGTCACCCCGGACATCGACCTGTCCGGCGACGTGGCCGACCCGGGCGTGAGCGCGCAGCACGCGAAGCTGTTCTCCAAGCCCGACGGCTCCTGGACGATCATGGACGTCGGCTCCTCGAACGGCACGTTCCTCAACGGCTCCGACGAGCCGCTGGCGCCGAACGTGGAGTTCCCGGTGACCGACGGGACCTACATCAACATCGGCGCGTGGACGCGCCTGACGGTCCACTACGAGGGTTAAGACGCAACGGGAAAGGCCGGGTCCGATGGACCCGGCCTTTGCTCGTACCGCCTACTCGCCTTTCAAGCGGTGCCCCTTCAAGAAGTCCCTGACCCGGAAGACGACCGCCGGGTTCATCAGGACCTTGCGGTGGCCCAGGCCCGTGGTCGCCATGAGTTCGGCGTTCGGCCATGCGTCCGCGAGGGCCTTGCCGTGGCGGAACGGGTTGGGCCGGTCGCCCTGGTCGTGCACGATGAGCACCGGCGCGTCGAGCTCGACGCCGCGCAGTGAGAAGTCGTCGAGCTTGACCCCGGACTTGGCCTCCCCGAGCGGCACGAGCCGCTCGAAGATGCGGGGTCCGACCGGCACGATCGCGCCGATCGTGTCGCGGAAGCCCTCCTGGCCGCCGATGAACGGCGCGAGCATCGCGAACCGCACCTCGGCCGTGTCGACGCCGCTCTGGAGCAGCCCGTGCACCGAGCTGAGCGCGCCCATCGAGTGGGCCACCACGCCGTAGGGCGTGCCGAACTTCTCCAGGACCACGTTCATCGCCTCGATGAGGTGCAGGCCGTTCGCGTGCCGCTCGCCCCAGGGCCCGGCCCCGGCGTTGCCGTGGCTCGGCGCGTCGAACGCGACGACGCGGAAGCCGGAGGCCACCAGGTTCGCCGCGATGAACTTGAAGTCGCCGGTGGAGCCGCCCCAGCCGTGCACGAGGTACACGAGGGGACCCTCGCCCCAGTCGTAGCCCCACAGGTTCGAGCCGAGGCATTCGAGCTCGAACACGTGCGCACCGGCGGGAGCCTCGCCGCGCAGGCGCTTCTCCGGGCCGGCCGGGAGCCGGAACCACAGCTCGCACAGGACCTTCGCGGCCCGCATGGGAGCCATGCGCTCGGCGGCGGTGAAACCGGAGCGCACATACCAAGGAGCACGAACGGTCGTGCTTTTCTTCTTCGCCACGGGGGCAGTGGACGCCATGAGCGCGGACCTTCCTGGTTAACTCTGGAGACTGTCGAGCAGTCGGTTGAACGCCGTCCACGCGCGGTCGGCGGCGTCGGGATAGGACAGGATGCGGCTCATCCAGTTGTAGGACAACAGGATGCCGAACACCTCCTGCGCCACCTGGAAGACGTCGGTGTCTTCGGGGAACTCGCCCTGAGCGACCGCCGTGGAGGCGATCCGGGCGAGGGACTCGAGCAGTTCGCGCTGCTCCGAGGCCATGAAGTCGTGCAGCGGCCCCGGCAGGTCGTCGAACTCGGCCGCGGCCGCCAGGAACAGGCAGCCGCCCGGATGCGAGTACCACTGCATCCAGTACTCGACGATGGCCTGCAGGCGGGTGATCCCCCGCGGCTTCGCGAGCGCGGGCCGGATCACCTCGTCGATGAACTGCTCGCCGTTGCGCTCCATGCAGGCCAGCTGGAGCGCCTCCTTCGACTTGAAGTGGGCGTACAGGCCCGATTTCGACATGTCCGCCGCCGCGGCCAGCGAGCCGATGGTCAGCCCGGAGAGCCCCGAGTAGCGGGCCATCCGGACCGCTTCGTCGAGGATCGCCTGCCTCGTCATTTCGCCTTTGCGCACGACCTAAAAATAGCACGATCGTGCTGGAAACTCTACGGACAAGCGCTAGGGGTGTTGGAGCAGTCCCGGCGAGTCGGTATCCGAGTCCATTCGTTCGGTCGCAAGACGGAGGGGCCTTCGCATACCGGTGTTGTATGCGAAGGCCCCGACAACGCAGCGAGCGGGCGAATGGGCCGGATAGCGGCCGGCGGGGCTGCTCCAACACCCCTAGACGTCGCACTCGCTCGCCTCGCCGGTGTACGAGAACGTCACCGCGACCTCCTCGGACAGCGCCTGGGTCGTCCCGGGCTCGGGCGACTGCCCGATGACCTCGCAGTCCTCGTGCGACCAGTCGAAGACGCCGCGCTCCTCCCCCGACTGCTCGACGCCCGCGAAGCCGGCCTGCTCCACGGCCTGGGCCGCCTCGGCGGTGGACAGGCCCATCACGTCCGGCACGGAACCGGTCGGCGCACTCTCGGTCGTCGGCTGCGAGTCCTCGGTCGGGTCCTCGTCCGCGCCCTGGTCCTCGGTGTCCTCCACGGTCTCCTCCGGGGTGGGCGACTCCGACGGGCTCGGGCTCGCCTCCGACGGCGACTCGCTCACTTCCGGGGAGGCAGTCGCGCTCGTTTCTGAAGTCGTTGCGGCGGACGCGCTCTCATCGATGGCAGCGTCATCCTCAGTGGACTCCCCGTCGCCGAGCTGGGATCCGAACGCGGCGCCCGCGCCGACGACGACCAGCAGTGCGGCGGCCACCACCACCGCGCGCTTCTGGCCTCCGCGACGCTTCGGCGGCTCCTGCTCCTCGACGAACGGCAGCTCCCGCGTCGCCACGGGCGGCGCCTCGGCGGCGAGGACCTTCGCCTGCGGCGCGGCGAGCACCGGTTCGAGGCCGAACCGGCGGCGCAGCGTCATGGCCGCGAGCGGCGTGCGGGACGCGCCGCCCGCCATGAGCAGGCCCGCGAGCTCGGCGGGGTGGACGCCCGCCTCGGCGAGGGTCTCCTCCATGACGTCCGCGGTCGTCACGACCAGCTCCTCGACGCGCGACTCGAACTCCTCGCGCGTCAACGGCATCTTGATGTCCGCCGCGGGCAGCGTGATCACCGTGAAGTCGCTTCCGGACAACTGCTCGCGCGCCTGCGTGATCTTCTCCAGCAGCTGCGCGCGCAGCTGCCGGTCGGCCGGTTCGGCCGGGTCGGCGATGCGGGACCAGAGGCGGACGCCGGCGTCGGGATGGCGGCCTGAAAGGTAGGCCAGGATCAGGCCGTCGAACTCGGCGCCGCCGATCGGCTCGGAGCGCTCGGCGACGACGACGAACCTGCCCTCGATACGGCGGACGACGGCGGCGTTGAACGAGGATCGGCCGAGGCGGTAGACCGCGAAGGCGGCACCGGAGGCGAGGGGCACTCCGGTCGAACTGCTGAGACTTGCCGCGGCGGCCCCGGGGTCGATCCGGACCGATGCGGCCGGGGGGACGTTCTGCATAGCGCCGAGTCTATGACCGACGTATCGAGCGGCTTCGACCCGTCTTGATCTGTTTTGAGGCACTTACGCTGCGCGATCAAAACTTTCGGTGCCCGGCGAAGCGCGCGGCGGGCAACGGCGAAGCGGGGCCGGGAGTCGCACTCCCGGCCCCGCTTCGATCTCCGTTCGCTAGCTGCAGCCGCTCGTGGCGCCGCAGCCTTCGCAGGCGTAGCAGGAGCCGGCCGGGCGCATCTTCGTGCCGCAGTTCATGCACAGCGGCGCGTCGGCGCTGCGGGCCTGGGCCGAGTTGAGGATGTCCTGGCGGGACTTCTTCGTCTCGATCTGCACCCGCTCCGTGACGGCCTCCTCGATCGGCGCCGAGGCGCGCAGCGCCTCGAGGTCGACCTCGTGGACCTTCGCGGGGTCTTCGCCGTTGACCTCGGCGGTGCGCTCGGCGGTGGTGAGGATGCCGAGCGCCGCGCGGTCCTCGTACGGCAGGTAGTCCAGCGCGAGGCGCCGGAAGATGTAGTCCACCAGCGACGAGGCCATGCGGATGTCCGGGTCGTCGGTCATCCCCGCGGGCTCGAAGCGCATGTTGGTGAACTTCTCGACGTACTTCTCAAGCGGCACACCGTACTGCAGCGCGATCGAGATCGACACCGACAGCGCGTCCATGACGCCCGCGAGGGTCGAGCCCTGCTTCGACATCTTCAGGAAGACCTCGCCGAGCCCGTCGTCCGGGTAGGACGAGGAGGTCATGTACCCCTCCGCGCCACCCACGCTGAACGAGATGGTCTGCGACGGGCGCTTCTTGGGAAGCTTCCGGCGGACCGGCCCGTGGGCTGCGACGGTCTCGACGACCTTCTCCACGGCTTCCTCGACGGCCTTGTCGATCTCCTTCTTCTTCGCGGAGAGCGGCTGGCCGACCTTGCAGTTGTCGCGGTACACCGCGAGGGCCTTGAGGCCGAGCTTCCATCCCTGGAAGTACACCTCTTCGATGTCCTCGACGGTGGCCGTCTCGGGCAGGTTGACGGTCTTGGAGACCGACCCGCTCAGGAACGGCTGCACAGCGGCCATCATGTTGACATGCCCCATCGGCGAGATCGACCGCTCGCCCATGGCGCAGTCGAACACCGGGTAGTGCGCCTCGGCCAGATGCGGGGCGCCGACGACATAGCCGTGCTCGGCGATGTACTCGACGATCTCCTCGCGCTGCTCCTCGCCGTACCCGAGGTTCGCCAGCGCGCGCGGCACGGTCTGGTTGACGATCTCCATCGAACCGCCGCCGACGAGCTTCTTGTGCTTGACGAGCGCGAGGTCGGGCTCGATGCCCGTGGTGTCGCAGTCCATCATGAACGAGATGGTGCCGGTGGGGGCGAGTACCGAGGCCTGCGCGTTGCGCCAGCCGTTGACGGCGCCGATCTCGTTGCCCTTGGCCCATTCGGCCTTGGCGGCGTCCAGGACGGTGGCGTCCACATCGCCGAAGGTGCGGACCTCGTCCGCGGCGGCGGCGTGCTTGTGCATGACCCGCTGGTGCGGTTCGGCGTTGAGCTCGTACCCGGCGTAAGGGCCGACGACGCCCGCGAGTTCCGCGGAACGGCGGTAGGAGACGCCGGTCATCAACGCGGTGATCGCGGCGGCCAGGGCCCGGCCGTCCTCGGAGTCATAAGCGTGGCCCGAGGCCATGAGCAGCGCGCCCAGGTTCGAGTAGCCGATGCCGAGCTGGCGGAAGTCGCGGGTGGTCTGCCCGATCTTCTCGGTCGGGAAGTCCGCGAACGAGATCGAGATCTCCATGGCGGTGATGACGAACTCCACGGTCTTCACGAACCGCTCGACGTCGAACGACCCGTCTTCGCCGAGGAACTTCATGAGGTTCAGACTCGCGAGGTTGCACGACGAGTCGTCCAGGTGGAGGTACTCGGAACAGGGGTTAGAGGCACTGATTCGTCCGGATTTGGGCGACGTGTGCCAGTCCTGGATCGTGCCGTCGTACTGGATGCCGGGATCGGCGCAATCCCAAGCGGCTTGGGCCATCTTGCGGAAGATCTCGCGGGCGTCGCGGCGCGAGATCTCCTCGCCGGTCGTGCGGGCGATGAGCGGGTAATCAGTGCCCTGCTCGTACGCCTTCATGAACTCGTCGGTGACGCGCACCGAGTTGTTGGCGTTCTGGTACTGGACCGAGAACATGTCCTCGCCGCCGAGGTCGACGTCGAAGCCGGCGTCGCGCAGGGCGCGGATCTTGTCCTCCTCGCGGGCCTTCGTGTCGATGAACGCCTCGACATCGGGGTGGTCGACGTCGAGGATGACCATCTTGGCGGCCCGGCGGGTCGCGCCGCCGGACTTGATCGTGCCCGCAGAGGCGTCGGCGCCGCGCATGAAGCTGATCGGGCCGGAGGCGTTGCCGCCGGAGGAGAGCAGTTCCGCGGAGGACCGGATGCGGGAGAGGTTGATCCCGGCGCCGGAGCCGCCCTTGAAGATCATCCCCTCTTCCTTGTACCAGTCGAGGATCGACTCCATCGTGTCGTCGACGCTGAGGATGAAGCACGCGGAGACCTGCTGCGGCGCAGCGGTTCCGACGTTGAACCAGACGGGCGAGTTGAAGCTGAAGTACTGGTGGAGGAGGAGCCAGGTGAGCTCGTCGGCGAAGATCTGGGCGTCCTCGGCGGTGGCGAAGTAGCCGTGCTTCTCGCCGGCGGCCTGGTAGGCCTGCACGACGCGGTCGATGACCTGCTTGAGGCTGCTTTCGCGCTGCGGGGTGCCGACGGCGCCGCGGAAGTACTTCGAGGTGACGATCTGGGTGGCGTTGATGCTCCAGAACTCGGGGAACTCGACGCCGCGCTGCTCGAAGTTGATCGAGCCGTCGCGCCAGTTCGTCATGACGACGTCGCGGGACTCCCACTTGACTTCGTCGTACGGGTGCACTCCCGGCGTCGTGAAGACGCGCTCGACTTTGAGGCCGTCGGTCTTCGGCGGCTTCGTCGCGGTGGCTGTGGCTTTCGTGGTCTTCGGCATGTTCCTCGCCCCTGTCTGCTCATGCCTGGTCATGGGAATCGGATGGGTGTCGTTGCTGTGGGGGTGCGGCCGCCGGCTCAGCCGGTGCTGTTGCGGGCGGCGTGCTCTTCGCGCAGTTGCGCGATGGCGGCCTCGAAGTCCTCGAGGGATTCGAAGTCCTGGTAGACGCTGGCGAAGCGGAGGTAGGCGACCTCGTCGAGCCGGCGGAGCGGCTTGAGGATCGCCAGGCCCACTTCGTGGGCGGGGACCTCGGCCACGCCCTTGGAGCGGATCTCGTCTTCGACGGCCTGGGCCAGCTTGGCCACGTCGTCGGCGTCGACCGGGCGGCCCTGGCAGGCCTTGAGGACGCCGGAGGCGACCTTCCCGCGGCTGAAGGGCTCGGTCGCGCCGCTGCGCTTGACGACTGCGAGGATGGACTCCTCGACGGTGGTGAAGCGCTTCTCGCACTGCTGGCAGACCCGGCGGCGGCGGATGATCTTCCCGTCCTCGGCCTCGCGGGAATCGACTACGCGGCTGTCGGGATGGCGACAGTACGGGCAACGCATCGATAGTCTCCTTACGTAAGCCATCGTCTCGCCGGCTTCGGCGGCATCCGCGAGCCGTAGATTGGTACGTCTCGGCGGTGCTGAGGGTTCCATCGCGACGTGCCGTGCCGGGTGCCGCGCCGGGAGGGACAGTCTGCCCCTCGCCGCTGCGGTAGGTGCGGAAACCCCAACACCTAGTGAGAGACGATACAACAAACCACAAGATCTTGTGTCAAGAATAGCGCAGATGCGTCGCTGGACGACGGCGGAGTTCGGGGGCGGGCTCCACTGAACCAGCGGTCGCCGGGCTCTCGTTCACCCGTACGGGTGAACCTGGGCCAAAACACACTCAGAGCAGCGCGGCGACACGCCGGTGTCGCACGAATGTTTGACTTGACACAGCACCTGAGTTACATTGTCGGAATCAGACATACCGTCCCATTTGTCTAACGGGAGCCTCCTGTGGCTAGCGAGACCACAACAGCCCGACCGAAAACGCGCAAGCTCACGCGTCGGCAGCAGCAAGTCCTCGAGTACATCGAGGAGTTCATCAACAACAAGGGGTACCCGCCCAGCGTCCGGGAGATCGGCGCCGAAGTCGGGCTCGCCTCGGCCTCGTCGGTCGCCTATCAGATGAAGCAGCTCGAACGGAAGGGCTACCTCAACCGCCTGGCCGGCCGGCCGCGCGCGGTCGGGGTCCGCCAGTCCACCCCGGGCGGCGTCCAGACCTGCTCGCAGCACCCCCGGCCGCGGTACGTGCCGATGGTCGGCGAGATCGCCGCCGGGCAGCCGATCCTGGCCGAGGAGCGCGACTACGACGTCATGCCCCTGCCGGCCGAGTTCGTCGGCGAAGGCGTGCACTTCCTCCTGCGCGTCAAGGGCGACTCGATGGTCGAAGCGGCCATCACCGACGGCGACTGGGTCGTGGTGCGCCAGCAGCCCGACGCTCTGAACGGCGAGATCGTGGCCGCGATGATCGACGGTGAAGCCACCGTGAAGACCTGGAAGCGCAAGAACGGCAAGCCGTGGCTGCTCCCCGCGAACTCCCTGTACGACCCGATCGACGCCACCGAGGCCGAGATCCTCGGGCGCGTCGTCGCCGTCCTCCGGAAGATCTAGCACCGCGGCCTGCGGGCTGCGGTAGTACCGCTGCGCCCGGGAGCAGTGCGCTAACGCGCTGCTCCGGGCGCCGCAGCCGCTTTCAGCGCCCTCGGCCGTACGTCGTGCCGTTCTCAGGCGGGGCCCAGAAGCCGTCCTCCGGCTCCGGGGTCCCTTCGTTGTTTCCGGCCCCGTAGACGCCGCCCTGAGGGGCGCCGTAGGTGTTCCCCCGCCCAGGAGCCGGCGCGGCCGGGCGGGCCCCGTAGACGTTCCCTGAGGGCTCGGAACGGGCACCGAAGCTCTGGCCCGGGCCGGCGTTGTCGTAAACGCTGCCCTGACCGCCGCGCTCGAACGCGCCGTACTGGGGTTCCTCGCGGGCGGCGCCGTACACGCCGCCCTGCCCGGCGGGCGGGGTCTGCGGGCGGGCGCCGTAGACGTTGCCCGAAGGCTCAGGGCGCGAACCGCCGTAGACCGAGCCGGTGGACTCGGGGCGGGCCGGACTCGCACCGTAGACGTTGTCGGACCGGGCCGGCCCCGCGCCGTACACATTGCCCGAAGGCTCGGAGCGGACGCCGCCGTAGACGCCGCCGCGGGCGATCTGGCCCAGGTCCGGGTCGGGCTGGCCGGAGTCGAGGCCGAGGTCAACCGGGTCGTCGTCGAACGCGTCGCCGCGGTCCTTGCCGAAGCCCGACTCCTCGCGGGCGAAGCCCAGCTCGGTGTCGTCCTCTTCGTCGCCGCCGTTCTGCTTGCGGTACTTGCGGATGATGATGATGCCGAAGACCATCGAGGCCATGCCGAGGATCGCGATCGCGGCCAGGATCTTCACGATGGTGCCGACGCCCAGGGAGAGGATCCGGTCGACCAGCGACGGCCCCTCCTCCTCGGCCCCGCCGCCGGAGGCCTCCTCGCTTGCGGCGGGCTCCTCGGCCGCTGGAGCGGCCGGGGCGTAGCTGGTGAGGGTGCCGACGGTGCCGTCGCCATCGGCGGAGTCCAGGGTGACGAAGTTGCCTTCGGCGTCGTAGGCGAGGCCCTGCGCGTCGCCCGCGGCGGTGATCGGGGTGACCACCGGCGTGCCCTCGGTCAGGGTCGTGATCACATCGCCGTCGACGGTCCACTCGTAGACGGCGCTCTCGGTTCGCAGCGCGACCTTCGACGCGTCGGCGTTGAGCGCCGCACCGGTGACCGTGCCGCCCTCGGAGAGCGCGACGGTGCCGGCGCTCTCCAGCGGCGTGTTCTCGGTCTGGTTCTCGCCCGACGGGTAGTAGAGGTTGGTCTCGCCGTCTGCGGCGGAGAAGAACAGCGGCTTCTTGTCCGAGGCGTCCGGGATCAGGAACGTCTCGACCGCTTCGGGCGCGTCGGGGAAGACGTAGCGGTAGGCGACGTTGTTGCCGAAGTCTTCGAGCGAGATCTGGTTGACGGTGATCCAGTCGCGTTCGGTCGCACTGCCGGTGTCGCCGACCCAGAGGAAGCCGTCGGGGTCGAACGCCAGCGCCTGCGGGTCGCGCGGCTGGTGGTCGATGAAGACCTCATCGGCATCGCGAGGGTTGCAGTCGCCGCCGACCCGCATGATCGACAAGGTGCCGTCCTGGTTGTCGGCGGAGGAGACGATGTACCAGCCGTCGCCGTCGGGTGCGGCGACGATGCCCGAGGGACTCGCCAGGCGGGGGTCGTGCAGGTCGCACACCACTTCCCCGCCGCCCTCTTCCTGGGCGTGGGCGGGGGGCACGGCCACCACCAGGGCAGCCGCTCCGGCTGCCCCGGCGACGATCCGCGCAGGCAGGGCCCCTCGGCCCACACGGCGCTCTCGCATCAGGCAAGTGTTCCAGAACACGGGGTGTACCGGCCAGGCCCCCCGAGAGACATGTTCAGGACCACTGCGATTCAGTCGGTTTCGAGGACGAACGCCCGCAATTCTCCGGCCAGCGCGTCGTCGACGCGGGCGGTGATGACACTGCCGTCGCCGCGGTGCTCGGTCGAGAGGACCTCGCCGCGGGAGCGCATGCGGGAGACGAGGTCGCCTCGCACGTACGGGATGCAGACGGTGAGCGTCGTGCGGGGCTGCGGGAGGGCCTGCTCGATGGCGGCGCGGAGCTTGTCGATGCCTTCGCCGGAGTGGGCGGAGACGAAGACCGCGTCGGGCCAGTCGGAGCGGAGCTGCAGGATGTCGTCGGGCGCGACCAGGTCGAGCTTGTTGACGACCACCAGTTCCGGGACCTCTTCGGCGCCGACCTCGGCGAGCACTTCGCGGACCGCTGCGGCCTGGCCGAGCGGGTCGGGGTGCGAGCCGTCGATCACGTGGACGATGAGGTCGGCTTCGGCGACCTCTTCGAGCGTGGAGCGGAAGGCCTCGACGAGCTGGTGGGGCAGGTGCCGCACGAACCCGACGGTGTCGGTGACGGTGTACTCGCGGCCTTCGGCGGTGCGGGAGCGCCGCGTCGAGGTGTCGAGGGTGGCGAACAGGGCGTCCTGGACGAGGATGCCCGCGCCGGTGAGGGCGTTGAGCAGGCTCGACTTGCCGGCGTTGGTGTAGCCGGCGATGGCGACGCCGGGGACCCGGTTGCGGGTGCGGGAGTCGCGCTTGGTCTCGCGGGTGACGGTGAGCTTCGCGAGCTCGCGGCGGAGCTTGGCGACCTTGGCGCGGATGCGCCGGCGGTCGGTCTCGAGCTTCGTCTCGCCGGGGCCGCGGAGGCCGACGCCGCCGTTGGAGCCGCCCTGGCGGCTCATGGCGTCGCCCCAGCCGCGCAGGCGCGGCAGGAGGTACTGGAGCTGGGCGAGTTCGACCTGGGCCTTGCCCTCGGCGCTCTTCGCGTGCTGGGCGAAGATGTCGAGGATGAGGGCGGTGCGGTCGATGACCTTGACGTTGATGGCCTTCTCGAGGGCGATCAGCTGGCCTGGGGACAGTTCGCCGTCGGCGATGACCGTGTCGGCCCCGAGGGCTTCGACGGCTTCCTTGACCTCGCGGACCTTGCCGGAGCCGATGAAGGTGCCGGCGTCGGGCTTGGAGCGGCGCTGGATGAGGCCTTCGACGACTTCGGAGCCGGCGGTCTCGGCGAGCTGCGCGAGCTCGGCCAGGGAGTTCTCGGCGTCGTCGATCGTGCCTTCGGTCCACACGCCGACGAGGACGACGCGCTCGAGGCGCAGGCGCCGGTATTCGGCGTCGGTGACGTCTTCGAGTTCGGTCGAGGCGAGCCCGGCGACGCGTCGCAGTGCTTGGCGTGCTTCCAGGTCCAGTTCGCCCGTTGAGGGGGCGGTGTCGGACGGGAAGTCTTCTTGGGAGTTCATGTGCTCTTCGTGCATCACCACAAGCTTGACACGCGCGTGTGACAGCGGCGAGCGAATATCGCGCAGAGCGTAGTCGGCGGCGTGTCGGGGCGGCCCGGGAGCGGCGGGGCGGGCCCGGGGTTCGAGGTGCGGAGTGGCGGGGCCGATGCGGGGAACAGGGCTGAGGCGGTCTTGCGCGCGGCAGTGGCATCATTCAAGGCATCCGCCTCTGCAGATTCTCCGCGCGCGAGCAGCTTCGACGGCGCTTGCGGGCCATGAAGGAGCATCGCCGGAGGCGCGTCCACGACGAAGTGCACACCTAAGGAGCGGCATGACTGCAGCCCGTCTTCCCAGCGCCGGGTTCTCCATCACGGTCCGATTGGCCCTCTCGGCCGACCCGGGAGCGGCGGGGCGCCTCGCCACCGTCGTCGGGCAGGCCGGTGCGATCGTCACCGCGCTCGACGTGGTCGCCTCCGACAACAAGCGCATGACCGTCGACCTCACCTGCGACACCTCTGATGCGGCGCATGCCGAGCAGGTCACCCAGATCCTGGAGGCGATGCCGGACTTCGACGTGAAGAAGGTCTCCGACCGGACCTTCCTCGTCCACCTCGGCGGCAAGATCGAGGTCACCCCCAAGGTGCCGCTGCGCAACCGCGACGACCTGTCGATGGCGTACACGCCGGGCGTGGCCCGCGTGTGCATGGCGATCGCCGAGAATCCGGACGACGCCCGGCGGCTCACCATCAAGCGGAACACGGTCGCGGTCGTGACCGACGGCTCCGCGGTGCTCGGCCTGGGCAACATCGGGCCCGCCGCGGCGATGCCGGTCATGGAGGGCAAGGCGGCGCTGTTCAAGAAGTTCGGCGATGTGGACGCGTGGCCGGTGTGCCTGGACACGCAGGACACCGACGAGATCGTGAACATCGTGGCGGCGCTCGCGCCCACGTACGGCGGGATCAACCTGGAGGACATCGCCGCGCCGCGGTGCTTCGAGATCGAGGCGCGGCTGCGCGATCGGCTCGACATCCCGGTGTTCCACGACGACCAGCACGGCACCGCGATCGTGGTGCTCGCGGCGCTCACGAACGCGCTGCGCGTGGTGGGCAAGGAGTTCGGGGAGGTGCGGGCGACCATCGTGGGCTGCGGCGCGGCCGGGACGGCGATCATGCGGCTGCTGGAGAAGGCCGGGATCGGCGACATCATTCCGGTCGACCGGGACGGGGCGCTGCACAGCGGCATGGAGACCGACAACGAGACCTGGAAGTGGCTGGGCACGCACTTCAACAAGGGCGACTACTCGGGCGACCTCTCGGGGGCGGTCGAGGGCGCCGACGTGTTCATCGGGGTGAGCGCGCCGAACATCCTCAAGGGGTCGGACGTGGCGAAGATGGCGAAGGACCCGATCGTGTTCGCGCTGGCGAACCCGGATCCGGAGATCAGCCCGACGGAGGCGGCGCGGTACGCGGCGATCGTGGCGACCGGCCGGTCGGACCAGCCGAACCAGATCAACAACGTGCTGGCGTTCCCGGGCGTGTTCCGGGGGTTGCTGGACGCGCAGGCGCGCGACTGGAACGACGATGCGGCGCTGGCTGCGGCGCAGGCGATCGCGGACTGCGTGGGCGCGGAGAAGGTGAACGCGACGTACATCGTGCCGAGCGTCTTCGACCCGAACGTGGCTCCGGCGGTGGCGGCGGCGGTGAAGCAGGCGATGCGCTGACCGCTGCCGATGCTGCCGCTGCGAATGTGACGCGATTAACGCCCCGGGAACCGCTGGTTTCCGGGGTTTTCTGTCGGACCTCCGCGCGACGCTGGAGCCCCACGGTCCCCTCTTGGGAGGGTGGGGGTTTGTGGACGGCCTATTGCCGACGCGCCTCACATTCACCTTTTCGCCGGAAGCCGGCGGCCTAGATCCGGAAGGTGCCTTCGGCGACGATCACGGCCGGGCCGGTGAGGTAGAGGGTCTCGTCGGTGACGGTGATCGTGAGCGTCCCGCCGGGGACGTCCACTTTGCACACACCGGTGGTCTGGCCCGCGTGGCGCAGGGCCACCGCGCCGACCGCGCACGCGCCCGTGCCGCATGAGGCCGTCTCGCCGACGCCGCGCTCATGGACGCGCATCCGCACATGCGGGGCCGCGCCGGTCACGAACTCCACGTTCACGCCCTGCGGGAACACGCCCGCGTCGTAGCGCGGCTGGTGGAAGAGCTCCAGCGCCTCGAGCTCCGCCTCGTCGCCGAGGTGGCACACCAGGTGCGGGTTCCCCATCGACACGGCCTGCCCGGGCCAGGTGAACCCCTCCACGGAAGCCTGCGAGGTCGGCCCGAACTCGGCCGCGCCCATGTCGACCCGCAGCTCATCGCCTTCGACGCGCACGGTCTTGATCCCTGCCCGCGTCGCCACGGGCACCTCCGGGCCCGCCGCGAGCCCCTGCTCGAGCAGGTACCGCACGAACACGCGCACCCCGTTGCCGCACATCTCGGCGATCGAGCCGTCGGCGTTCCGGTAGTCCATGAACCACGCCGCCGCCGGGTCCTCCGAGGGCGCGACGCGCAGCAGCCCGTCGCCGCCGATCCCGAACCGGCGATCGCACAGCAGCGCCACTTGGGCGTCCTTCAGCGGCAGCGCGTCCTGGAGGTCCGGCACGATCACGAAGTCGTTCCCGGTGCCGTGTCCTTTGGCGAAGTCGATGGTGGTCACTAGGCAATTGTGCCCCACGGCTCCCGCGCTAGGCTTCTGCCGTGACTGAGACGACCGACGCCGGACCCCTCGCCGACCTGAAAGCGAAGTTCCCCAACGGGGTGTGGACCACCCGCGCCAACGCGCGGCTCCAGGACGCCCTCATCGAAGGCGCCGGGCTCGGCCGCCTCCAGCCCGCCATCGGGTGGGCCGCCCGCATGCAGGCCACCGAGGCGCCCGTGCCGTTCACCGCACCGCAGATGCTCCTGTTCGCCGGCGAGTACCCGGACGGCTGGGCCGCCGGCGACTACGCGCCCGTCGAAGAGCAGGCCGAAGCCCTGGAGCAGGGCGAAGGGCCGCTCGCCGAGCAGGCCGCCCGCGCCGGACTGCCCCTCACCGTCGTCCGCACCCCCGCGAGCGAGGGCGTCGAGGGTCCGCTCCTGGACGAGACCGAGCTGAACGAGGTCCTGCGACTGGGCCGCGAGAGCGCCGACCGCGCGATCGACGCCGGTGCCGACATCCTCCTCATCGCCGGCCTCGGCGCCGGCGCCGCGACCGCCTCGGTCGCCGTCTGCTCCTTCATCGCCAAGGACGACATCACCACCTACCAGCCGCAGCTGCGCGCCCCCGGCGGTTCGGTCCACGACGCCGCCTGGATGGGCCGCGTCGCCGCCCTGCGCGACCACCTCGCGTTCAACCGCGGCTTCAAACGCAGCCCCGAAGCGCTCGTCACGCGCCTCGCCGGAGCCCAGCTCGGCGCGATGGCGGCGGCGATCTTCACCGCCGCCACCCGCTCCACAGCGATCCTCATCGACGGCCCGGCCGCCATGGCCGCCATGATGATCGCCCGCGACTTCGGCCTCGCCGCCCCGAAGTGGTGCTACGCGCCGAACCGCTCCACCCACCCGGTCGTCGTCAAGCTCGCCAAGCAGGGCGGCCTCGCCGACGACCTCGGCTTCGAACTCGACCTCCCCGACGCTGCCGCGCTCCCCCTCGGCTGGGACCTCATCCAGACGGGCCTGCGCCTCTCGCAGTCACTCCCGATGCCCGCCAAGGAAGAACCGGAGCCGGAACCGGAGACCACGGCCGCCGCATCCACCGCAGCGGCCACCGCCGACGTCACGGCGGCCGAGGAGACCGGCGCCGCGACCGACCCGACGGAGCTGGCCGCCCAGACCGAACCGGCCGAAGAAAAACCCGCCGAAGCCTGAACGTGAAGGCGCTCGCCGCAACCGGCGAGCGCCCAGCACCTCAGTAACCGCTGCCTGCAGTGCCGACGGCGGGCCGCGGCCCGGTGGTATGACCAGTGGAAATGTCGGCCCTGCCAGTAGACTCGGCCGACATGACCGCCGCTCGGCTCCTCCGTGCCCTCGCCGACCTCGCCCCCGCGCCCGCCCCCGCGCAGTCCAATCAGGACTCACTACGCGACCATCTCGGGAAGCAGCACGTGTGGAGCCCCGAACTGGGCACCGTCCGGGGAGCGGGCGAACTGGCGAAGTACGACGAGCTCCACCACGATGAGCGGCTGCTGCGACAGGGCTGGGGCGTCGTCGTGGCCCGCACCGAGGTCGACGGCAAGCGGCGGCGCATCCGCGTTCCGCTCGTCAGCCGGCCGGTGCGGCTCCGAGCGGCCCCGGCGGGATCCGCAATCCAGGAAGTGGTTCCGGCCGGTGACGTCCAGGTCCACGAGGCGCTGGCCGGGACCGATTTCGCCGCGCGGCTCGAAGCCGTGTTCGACCCGGAGCGCAGCGCGGAAGTCCTGCAGGACCTCGCCTGGCTCCGGCAAGCGGCCGAGGCCGCCGGATTCCCGGATGCCGTGCTCTGGCACATTCCACCGCAACGCGACCGGGACCGGCTCCTCGTCGTCGTCGAAGCAGTGGTCTACATCGCGGCCGACCAGGTGCCGACACCACTGACCTCCGGCCTTCGCGCTTGGGCCGAGCGGCCGGAGCTCGATGCCACCGCGTTCGCCGCGATGTACGACCCGGCCGACGCCGAACCCGAAACGGACCCGCGCCCGCCGCAGTGCCCGCTGCCGCTCAGCCGCGAGCAGAGCGCGGCCGTCGTCCAGGCCCGCACCGCCCCGGTCACCGTCGTCGCGGGCGCGCCCGGCTGCGGCAAGAGCCACACCCTCGCCGCGATCGCCTTGGACGCCATAGCGAACGGGCAGTCCGTGCTCATCGCCACCCAGTCCGTGCACGCCGCCGACGTCCTCGCCGAACTCCTCGACCGCCACCCCGGACCGCTGCCCGTCCACTTCGGCGACTCCGAGCGCCGGGAGCGGTTCCTGACCAGGCTCGGCACCGGGACCGCCAAGGGCCACTGGCGCCGTACGGTCGAACGGCAGCGGGAGGCCGCCGCCGAAGCCGCCGAGTACGCCGCGCGCATCGAAACGGAGATCGCGACCTGGCTCGACCTCGAGTCCCGGCGCGGCCGCGTGCAGGACCTGCCGCTGTTCCTCCTCGACGACTTCCCCGGACTCCGCGACGCCGACCTCGACGAGGCCGACCGGCTCCTCGCCCGCGCCCGCCGCGACGACGGCTGGTGGCAGCGGCTCCGCGCCCGGCTCGCCGCCAAGCGGCTGCATCGGATCGCGGGCGCCGCCGGCAGCACCACCGCGCTCGCCCGGGCGCTCCGCACGGCACGCGACCAGCGCGACGCCGCCCGCCTGGCCGCCGCCGGAGGGCTGCGGCTCGCGCCGCTGTGGAGCAGCCTCGAATCCGCGGACGCCCATGCGGCCCAGACGATCGGACGCTCACTGCACCTCGATTCCGGCTCAGCCGACCGGCGCGGCTCGGCCGCGCGCCGAGCGCTGGCCGAGCTGGGGACTGCGCTGCGCAGCGGCAGCCGCCCGCAGCGCCGGGCGCGGCTGGAGAGCGTCGACGTCGCGGCGCTGCTGCGGGCCATGCCGTTGTGGATCGGCACGGTGGCCGATGTCGAGGACGTGCTCCCGGCTCGGGCCGGCATGTTCGACCTGGTGATCCTCGACGAGGCCTCCCATATCAACCAGGTGCGCGCGGCCCCGGTGCTCGCCCGGGCCCGGCGGGCGGTCGTCGCGGGCGATCCCCGGCAGCTGCGGTTCGTGTCGTTCGCCAGCGCCGCGAAGACTGCTGACGTCCTAGCGAAGCACGGCATCGCGGATCGCTTGGGGCAGTTGGACATCGGCAAGGTGAGCGCCTACGACCTGGCGTGCGGGGCCGGCCCTGTCGTGGAGTTGACCGAGCATCACCGCAGCGTGCCGCACCTGATCGGGTTCTCGGCCGCGAAGTTCTACCACGGCCGGGTCAAGCCGATCACCACCCATCCGCGCAACCACGAGGCGGACGCCATCTCGGTGCACCGCGTCGCGGCGCAGTCCTCTCAGGAGGGTGTGGTCGAAGCGGAGGTCTCGCGCGCGCTCGAGCTGCTCGCCGAGCTCGTCGATTCGGGTGCGACCGGGCTGGCCGTCATCTCGCCGTTCCGGGCGCAGGCCGAGGCGATCGAGGCGGGCATTCTCAAGCGCTTCGACCTGGAGACCATCCGCCGCCACCGCATGCGGGCCGGCACGGTGCACGCATTCCAGGGCAGTGAGGCGGAGACGGTGGTCATCGCCCTCGGTGTGGCCGAAGGCGATGCGGCGGGCCGCCGACGTTTCGCGGCCGGGCCGAACCTGTTCAACGTGATGATCACGCGGGCGCGCAAGCACCTGCACGTGGTCACCGCGGTGGGCGACCCGGACGGCCTGATCGGCGAGTTCCTGCGGTATGCGGACCGGCCCCCGCGTTCACCTGGGAACGGTGATGCGGTCGGGAAGTGGACGGCGAAGCTCGCCGATGCGCTGGAGGGCGCGGAAGTGCCGGTGCGCCAGGCGTATCCGGTCGGGCATTGGACGCTGGACCTGGTGGTGGGCGATGCCGAGGAGGCGATCGGCGTGGTCGCCGAGGTCCACCCCGAGGGCCCGGGCGCGCACATCGCCCGGCACCGGGCGCTGCGGCGTGCGGGATGGCGGATCGAGGAGGCCTTCCCGTCGGCGTACGGCGACGACCCGTCGCGGGCCGCGCTCGACCTGCTCGCCGAGGTGCGGGCTCGCTGAGGAGCGTTGCCCTGGTCCTGCTTGCGGGCCGGTCCGGGCGTTCACGAGTTCGCGTTCGCGGCGTGTTCGAGAGCCGCGGCGGCGGAATCGGCGGTGTGCGTCGGGGCGTACTCGGCCTGGGACCATTCGCGGCCGAGGTGGAGCCACACGCTGTGCAGGCCGAGCCGGTGCGCGCCGAGGATGTCGGCGTCGTCGCGGTCGCCGATCATCCAGGCCCCGTCGAGGGTGGCGCCGACGGTTGCGGCGGCCGCGTGGAAGATCCCGGGTTCGGGCTTGCGGGATCCTACGCCTTCGCTGACCACGGTGGCGTCGACGAGGCGGTCGAGTCCGGATGCCTTGACCTTGCCGGTCTGCTGCGGCACGGCCCCGTTGGTGACGATCACGACCTGGTGCCCGGCCGCGCGGATCGCTTGCAGCGCAGTGACGGTGGGCTCGGTGACTCGGGCGTGCTCGCGGGCGCCGCGGCGGAGGAAGTCGATGACCGCGTCCTCGTCGAGTCCGATCGGGTAGCGCTCGATGATCGCCTGCGCGACAGTGGACCGCGTGGCGTACCCGGAGGCGTCGACGGACATTACCCAGTCGGCGTCCTCGGCCGGAAGCCCGTGCGCGGCCAGGAACTCGGCCACACCGAGCCGGAACGCCCCGTCGCGGTCGATGAGGGTGTTGTCCAGGTCGATCATCAGGAGCGTCATGCGCTGGATGCTACGGATCACTGCACCCCTGGGCAAACGCGTTCCCACCGCGCCGCCCGCGCCCGGTAGCTTCAGTCCATGACGCAACTCCCCCAAGCGGTCCTCGACGGTTTCGCGACTTCCTACGCCGTGGTGTGCGCGTTCGCCACCGATCCGGAGGGGCGGGTGCTCGTCGTCAAGCCGACCTACCGCCCGGAGTGGCAGTTCGTCGGCGGGATGGTCGACCGCGGCGAGGCGCCGCACGAGGCGTGCGCGCGGGAGATCAAGGAGGAGATCGGCATCGACCTCCCGGTCGGCGACCTGCTGTTGCTCGACTACGTCCCGGCCCACGGGTTCGTCTCGGCGCCGATGACGATCTACGTCTTCGACTGCGGCACGGTCCAGGACCCGGCGCAGATACGCCTGCAGGCGGACGAGATCGAATCCTTCGCGTGCCTTCCCACCGAGGAGGCCGCCGCGAGGTTCCACCCCACCAACCGCGCCCGCATCAACCTGGCAGCAGAGGCCCGCCGCGCCGGCCGCACCGTCTATGCGCCGCATGGCGACCCGATGCCTCGGTAAGGTCGGCCCCATGCCTCCTAAGGAACTGACGCCGCCGGACCAGTGGCTCGAGGGCCGCCCGAAGCACCTCGCGGCGGCCGGTGCCCTGCTCACCGATGCCGAGGGCCGGGTCCTGGTCGTGAAGCCGAACTACCGCGACCACTGGCTCTTCGTCGGCGGCCAGCTCGATGAGGGCGAGACCCCTGAGCAGGCTTGCCGACGCGAGGTCAAGGAGGAGATCGGCCTCGACGTGGCACTCGGCGAACTCCTGGTGGTCGACTGGACGCCGCCGACCCGCGCCCGGCTGCTCCCACTGGTCGTCTTCATTTTCGACGGCGGCACCGTCGACCCCGCCCGGATTCGCCTGGACCGCGAGGAACTCGACGAGTTCCGTTTCGTCGCCGTCGCGGAGTCCCTCGAACTCCTGTCGGTGAACGGGCGTCGCCGCATGCCGGTGGCGGTCGACGCCAAGCGGACAGGCAACACCCGCTACCTGTCCGTCGGCGCCCGGCCATAGCTGCGGCTCGAACCTTCATGCGCAACGCGAAGGGGGCCCCGCGGTCACAGCCGCGGGGCCGCCATCAGGATCGGCTCACGCCTCGATCGGCTCGCGGTCCTCGTCCTGGGCGTCCTTCGCGGGACGGCGGGACCAGTAGGCCGCCAGCAGCGACCCGGAGATGTTGTGCCACACCGAGAACACCGCGGCGGGCAGGGCCGCGACCGGGTTGAAGTGGGCCGTCGCCAGCGCCGCGGCGAGGCCGGAGTTCTGCATGCCGACCTCGATGCTGACGGCGCGCCGGCCGGCCACGGGCATGCGGCCGAGTTTCGCGAGCACGTAGCCGAGTGCGAGGCCGAAGCCGTTGTGCAGCACCACGGCCAGGACGACGAGCGCGCCGACCTTGAGCAGCGCGTCGGCGCTGCCGGCGACGACCGCCATGACCACGAGGGTGATGCCGAGGACCGACACGAGCGGCAGCGCGTCGAGGACCTTGTCGATCAGGCGCGGCGCGAAGCGGCGCAGCAGCAGGCCGACCACGACGGGCACCAGCACGATCTGGATGATCGAGACGAACAGCGAGCCCGCGTCGACGGGCAGGAACTCGCCCGCGAGCCAGAGCACCAGGAGCGGCGTGAGGAGCGGGGCGAGCAGGGTCGAGACCGAGGTCATCGCGACCGAGAGCGCCGTGTCGCCTTTGGACAGATAGACCATGGCGTTCGAGGCCGTGCCGCCGGGTGCGGAGCCGACGAGGATCATGCCGACGGCCAGCATCGGCTCCATGTCGAAGGCCTGCGCGAGGCCGTATCCGACGAGGGGCATCACGAGGTACTGGGCGACGACGCCGACGACCACGGCCCACGGCCGCTTGCCGATGATCACGAAGTCCTTGGGCCGCAGGGTCATGCCCATGCCGAGCATGATGACCATGAGGAGGTACGGGACGGCCGGGCCGAGCGGGGCGAAGGTGCTGGGGGCCGCGAAGGCGACCGCCGCCGCCGCGAGCACGATGGCGGGCAGCCATGTGCCGGTGAGGGCGCTGATCCGTTGCAACATCTGGGGTATCGCTTTCTGCTGGGACCGCTGGAGCGTCATTGCCGCTGAGCAGGGGCGCGAGGGGTGATGGGCGGACGCGGGACGGCAGACACTCTACTCGCCAACCGAGGATTGGGAATCTGATTCCCAGATGGTGGATCGCGATGCGTAGGAAACGGGCGCGCGGGCGGCTTGAAGGAGCCGCCCGCGCGCCCGGATCGTTCAGTCGTTGATCGCGCGCAGCACCGGCTTGCCGGTCAGCGCCCGCTGCAGCTCGGGCGAGGCCGCGATCTTCTCGCTCTGCACCGTAAACACCACGTGCTCGCCCGGGACGAGGGTGACGAGCGCCTTGTCCACCACCGCATCCGGGTCGAGGCGGTCGGCGAACAGGCACAGGTCGCGGAGCACGCTCTCGGCGTGCACGGTGACGGCCACGCCGCCGTCGACGAGGGCGATCCCGGTGGAGAACCGGGCCTTCGGCCAGTCCATGTCCTTGTCCTCCTTGGTGAACCAGGTCGCGCGCGGAAAGTCCTCGCGGCCGGTCAGGAGGAATTCGCCGTCCTTCGGGATCGCGCCCGGCTCGAGTTCGAGCACGGCCGTGTCGCGCGGGTCGATCTCCATCTGCACGAGCGCCCGGCCGATGATGCGGCCCTCGGCGTTGCACTTCCAGAAGCCGATCACGCCGGTCCAGGCCTCGGCGGCGTCGTTGACCACCACCATGTTCAGCCCGTCGCCTTCGGGCTGGAAGGTCACGAAGCGGTCGGCGAAGCCGTCGCGCAGCGCGTACCAGAGCGGCTTCGGCCGCTCCTCGCCGTCGATCGCGGCCCACGAGGTGACCGGCCAGCAGTCGTTGAGCTGCCACACGACCGCGCCCGAGCAGTACGGGGCGAGCGAGCGGAGGTACTCGATGCCCAGGCGCACCGCACGGGCCTGGTTGACCTGCGTGAAGTACAGCCAGTCGTCGAAGTCGCGCGTGGGCGGCAGGTGGGCGTCGAGGCCGGCCTGGAGCTTGTCCTGGCCGCGCTCGGCCTTCTGGTGCCACAGCATGGCCGGGCTGTCGGGGACGAGCGGTTCATCGGTGACCATGCGCCGCACGGTGGCCCAGGTGGGCGGCGCCTGGTAGCCGAACTCGGCCACGAAGCGCGGCTTCCAGTCGCGGTAGTGGACGTAGTCGCGCTCGTTCCACACGTCCCAGATGTGGACGGAGCCGTGCGCCTGCTCGTTCGGGTGCAGTTCGCGCGCCCCGGAGTAGGGGCTGCCGGGCCAGTACGGCCGGGTGCCGTCCACTTCGGATACGAGCTTGGGGAGGAGGTCGTGGTAGTAGCTCGCGCCCCAGGTCCGCGAGCCCAGGTCGCCCTGCCAGTCCCAGTCGTGCCAGCCCCAGAGGTTCTCGTTGTTGCCGGTCCAGGTCACCAGGCTCGGGTGCGGGGCGAGGCGGGCGAGGTTGTCGCGGGCCTCGGCCTCCACTTCGGACCAGAACGGCTCCTCTTCGGGGTACGCGGCGCACGCGAACGCGAAGTCCTGCCCGACGAGCAGGCCGAGCCGGTCGCAGAGCCGGTAGAAGTCCTCGGACTCGTAGACTCCGCCGCCCCACACGCGGACGTAGTTGACGCCGGCCGCGACCGCCTGGCGCAGGCGGCGCTCGATCCGGGCGGTGTCGATACGGCCGAACAGGGCCTCGTCGGGGATCCAGTTGACGCCCTTGATCCAGACGGCCTCGCCGTTGACCTGCAGGCGGTAGGGCCGGCCGTCGTCGTCGGGCTCAGTGTCGAGTTCGACCGTGCGGAAACCGATCTGGCGCTCCCACTCGTCGAGCACGGTGCCGCCGGAGCGCACGGCCACCGAGGCGGCGTACAGCTCCAGGTCGCCGTGGCCGCGCGGACGCCAGAGGCCCGGGTCCTCGACCTCGAGCCGCACGGTCGCACTGTCGGCTCCGGCCGGGACCCGGAGGACGGCCTCGGCGACGACCTCGCCGTCCGCGGCCTCCCGAGCGAGAGTGCAGGCGAGCTCGATGTCCGCGTCCGCGGCCTGCTGGAGCCGGACGTCGAGCTCGACGATGCCCGTGCCGTCCGCAAGGGAGACCCGCGGCACGACCGCGTCGATGCGCGCGGTCTTCCAGCACTCCAGGCGCACCGGCCGCCAGATCCCGGCGCCGGCGAGGTTCGGGCCCCAGTCCCAGCCGAAGTTGCAGGCGGCCTTGCGGATGAAGTTCCCAGGCTCGGGGTAGGCGTTCGGACGGTCGCCGAGCCGGTCGCGCTGCGCCTCGGCATAGGCGTACGGGGCGGTGAAGTGCACTTCGAGTTCGTTGGCGCCCTCAAGGACCAGGTCGCGCACGTCGAAGCGGTAGCGGCGGTGCATGTTCGCGGTCTCGCCGACGACGGTGCCGTTGAAGCTCACCCGGGCGACCGTGTCGAGCCCGTCGAAGGCCAGCTCGATCCCGTCCCAGTCCGCGGCTGCGCCGTGTGCGGCGGTCCAGTCGAAGGAGGTCCGGTACGTCCAGTCGTGGCGGCCGACCCAGGCCAGCCCGCGCTCGGCCTCGTCCACGTACGGGTCGCCGACGAGTCCGGCGGCCAGCAGGTCGGCGACCACTTCGCCGGGCACCGAGGCCGGGATCGCCTCGACGGTCACCGGGGCCCCGGGGTCGCCGGTGACGGTCCAGCCGTCGTGCAGGGTTCGCTTGGCGCTCAAAGAGACTCCTATGCCTTGGGTAGCGAGCGGTGGAGAACACCACTGTCGGCAGCGTAACCAGCGGCGGCTCGCCCAGGGACGCGCCCGTCGGACCAATGCCGCACGAGGTCCGCGACAGAGTATCGCTTAACCGGATAAGTAGCGTCAACCGCCGACGCCAGCGCGCGCGCCGGCGACGCCTTGACCGGACCGTCGCCGCATTGCGATCATGGGCTTCGGGCCGGTCGATCACCACGGCTGAACCGGTTCGCTCATATCGTGCGCTACAGTCTGGAAACCGGCGCTCGACGCGAGTCCGCGCCCAGTGCCACTCGAGAGGACCACCGATGACCAGGCGAGTCACCATCGCCGACATCGCCGCCGCGGCGGGCGTGTCGAAGGGCGCGGTCTCCTACGCCCTCAACGGGAGGCCCGGCGTCTCGGAGACCACCCGCACCAAGATCCTCGCCATCGCCGCCGAGATGGGCTTCGTCCCCAACCGCGCCGCCCGCTCCCTCTCCGTCTCGTCCGCGCAGGCTGTGGGCATCGCGCTGCGCCGCTCCGCGCGCACCATCGGCATCGAGCCGTACTTCATGGAACTCATCAGCGGCATCGAGGCCACCCTCTCGGCCGGGTCGTTCGGCCTCACCCTCCAGATCGTGGGCACGGTCGAGGAGGAGCTGGAGGTCTACCGGCGGTGGTGGGCCGAGCGGCGCGTCGACGGCGTGTTCCTCTGCGACATCGGCACCAGCGACCAGCGGCTCGACTTCATCGCCGACCTCGGGCTGCCCGCCGTGGCCGTCGGCGGCCCGATTGAAGGCGCGCGGTTCCCCGCGGTCTGGCACGACGACGTCGAGCCCAGCCGCGACATCCTCGAGTACCTGTACACCCTGGGCCACCGGCGCGTCGCCCGCGTCGCGGGCATCCCCGGCCTGCTGCACACCGCGATCCGCGACAAGGCGTACGACGACACCGCGGCGGACCTCGCCTTCGAGTCCGTCACCACCGTCCACAGCGACTACACCGGCGAGCAGGGCGCCCAGATCACGCGGCGCCTGCTGTCATCCGCCAAGCGCCCCACCGCGATCGTCTACGACAACGACGTCATGGCCGTGGCCGGCCTCGGCGTCGCCCACGAACTCGGACTCGAGATCCCCGAGCAGCTGTCGCTCGTGGCCTGGGACGACTCGCAGCTGTGCCGCCTCACCCACCCGGCGCTCACCTCGCTGACGCGGGACATCCCGGCGTACGGCGCCAAGTGCGCCGAGGTCCTCATGTCCCTCATCGGCGCGGCCACCGAGACCGCCCCGAAGAGCACCGAGACGCGAGCTTTCTCGGTTCAGTGCAAGCCCGCTCAGCTCTCGCCCCGCGGCTCCACCGGCCCCGCGCAGACCTGAGCCGCCGCCGCGGTAAATACCGCGGTCACGGCCCGTGGTCAGGTCAATCTCACGGCACGTCTTGAACCTCATCAATATTTATGGTTCTCTATGTTGGGATGAAGATTAACCGATTCATCTCACGCCTGAACCTACAGATGGGATCGACATGGACATCGGCACCCCCAACGCCGCCCCGGCACGGCGTCGACAGTCACGCCGCCGCATGCGCAAGTGGCTCACGGCCCTCGCCGCCGCCCTGGCCGTCGTCTTCGCGGGCGTCTGGCAGCTGATCCCCGCGAGCGCGCAGCAGACCGGGGGCTTCTCCATCGAGGGCACGCAGCTCATCGACGCCAACGGCAACCCGTTCGTCATGCGCGGCTCCACCCACCCCGACGTCTGGTACCAGAGCGAGTTCGCGAGCTTCGGCGAGCTCAGCGACCTCGGCGCCAACACCGTCCGCGTCGTCCTCGGATCGGGCCTGCGCAGCTGGGGCGCGACCAGCCCCGCGCGGGTGCAGCAGATCGTGGACGAATGCAAGGCGCAGCAGCTCATCTGCGTCCTGGAGGTCCACGACACCACCGGCTACGGCGAGGACGCCGCCGCGATCACCCTGGACCAGGCCGTCACCTACTGGGAGAGCGTCCTCAGCGTCCTCGAGGGCGAGGAGGCCTACGTCCTCATCAACATCGGCAACGAGCCGATCGGCAACAACAACCCGCAGCAGTGGACGCAGGCCACGGTGAACGCAGTGGACCGCATGCGCGACATCGGCTACGAGCACACCCTGGTCGTGGACGCGCCGTCCTGGGGCCAGGACTGGGCCCACGTGATGCGCGACAACGCGCCCACCGTGGCCGCGGCCGACCCGCTCGGCAACACGCTGTTCTCGGTGCACATGTACCAGGTGTACGGCACCCCGCAGACCGTCATCGACTACTTCGACGCGTTCGAGGAGATGAACCTGCCGCTCATCGTCGGCGAGTACGCCGACACCCACCAGGGCTCCACGGTCGCCTGGGCGACCATCCAGTCCGAGGCGCAGGCGCGCGGCATCGGCTGGATCGCCTGGTCGTACTCCGGCAACAACGACCCGATCCTCGACCAGGTGCTCGGCTTCGACCCGAACCGGATGACGACCTACGGCGAGCGGGTCTTCAACTCCCAGTACGGCATCGGGAACACCGCCGAGCGCGCCAGCGTCTTCGGCGACGACCCGGGACCGACCACCCCGACGACGAGCCCGACGGGCGAGCCGACGACCGGCGGGCCGACCGAAGGCGACTGCACCGCCAAGATCACCGTCGCCGGCTCGTGGGGCACGGGCTGGCAGGGGAACGTGAGCGTCACCGCCGATCAGGGCGCGGTGGACGGCTGGCGTCTCACCTGGACGTGGGCCGGGTCGACCCGGATCACGAGCAGCTGGAACGCCGACCTCACGGCCTCCGGCGCGAACGTGATCGCGGAGGACGTGGGCTGGAACGCCGCCGTCGCGAGCGGCCAGACCCGCGAGGTCTTCGGCTTCATCGCGTCCAGTCCGACCGGCACGCCGACAGTGACCTGCGAAGCGATCTGATCCCGACATGACGAACGGGCGGCGGACCAGATGGTCCGCCGCCCGTATTCGCGTGTGTGCCGTTCCCGACCGGTGCTAGCCGTTCTTCGTCGGCAGCTGGAACTTGCCGGGTCCGCCCTTCGGCATCTGCGAACGGACGCCGCCCTTCTTGTTGCCGATGGGCTGGTGGCCGGTCTTCTCGGCCTTCTTCCCGCGGGCGAGCGCACGGCGCTGCTCGCGGTTCAGGGGCTCCTCGGCGGTGTCTTCGGTTGCTTCTGCGGCTTCTTGGGCCTTGGGAGCTTCGGCGGTCATACGCTTCCCCTTTTCGGGTAGAGAGTGAAGAGACGTGAGCGCGAAACGGAGTCTGACTCTACGTCTCGAGAACTTGGCACTCAGTCGTATTGGCGGCCTCATCGCAGGAGGCGGCCGAATCTCTTCTAAAAGATCATGCGGCCCACTCTAGCGGAGGTGCGGACGCGGCACAACAACGTTTGCGAGCGGCGTGCCGGTGACTCTACCCTCATACGCATGACCCAGCCCCGTCAGCGCAGCGCGCCGGCCGACCACCCGCACGGCCGGCGCGGCACGCCGCCCGCGCCCAGCCCGGCGAAGCTCGCGCGCGTGCGCACCGTCGCGCAGGACGCCATGCGCGGCGCCCGCTGGTGGACGCTCCTGGACCTCGAGCGGATCCTGCGCGGCGACACCGAGTTCTGGCGCGACCTCTGGGCCCCCTCGCTCGCCATCGCCGCCCACAAGGTCGGCCTCAAGAACGCCCGGTCGCGGCTCGACGAGGCGATCGACGCCGGGTTCCACCAGACCGACCTGTTCGAGCCCGAGCTCTCGGCCGCGTTCGGCGCGGATCCGGACTGGGCGGCGGTGATGGAGCGCGCCCGCGCGAACGTGCCCCGCCCGGCGCTGCGGCTCACGGCCTGGCCCGAGCCGGGGCGGGCCGCGCCGCTGCGCCTCGACCGCGCCGAGGCCCACCGCGAACCGCAGCTGCCGCCGCGCCTGCCGCAGCCCCGTGCGGGGGCCTGGGAGACGGCGAAGGCCCTGCTGGGGTGGACGGCAGGATTGTGGCGGCACGCGAACGCGCGCATCAATGCGGGCGACGCGCTCGACGTCCTCGAGCAGGTCGCCAACGGCGCGCGCTACTCCTGCGTGGAGTACTCGATCGTGCTCGCGCAGGGGCTCAACGCGCTCCGCGTCCCCGCCCGCCGGGTGTGGCTGCGGCGCGGCGACTACCACGACGGTGTGGGCCAGGGCCATGCCGTGGCCGAGGCCTGGATCGACGACCTCGACCAGTGGGTGCTGCTCGACGGCCAGCACGGCGCGTACTGGGCCGACGAGAACGGGAAGCCGCTGAGCCTGCCCGAACTCCAAGCGCGCGAACGGCCCGCGCGGCCGGTCCACGTGGGGCCGCGCGCGCCGATGAAGGACCCGGGCCTGTGGGCGGCGTACTTCGCGCACGCCTCGGTCACCGGGATCGCGTGGGAGCCCGAGGGCTTCGTGCCCGTGTTCCAGGACGGCCAGGTCCTGGCGACCGAGCGGCTGGTGCGCGACAGCGCCGAGGCCTACCCGCGCCTCTCCGACCTCGCGATCGGCGTGACCGCACTTGACGGTGCGCCGGCCGTGGAGCTGAAGCCGGTGCACCCGTACGCGATCGGCGGCTCGTGGAACGGCGAAGCGATCATCGCGCAAGGCCGGCAGCGCTTCGCGCGCGCGCTGGACCGCGAGCCGGGCGAGCACCGCGCGGCGCTGGCGGCCGTGACCGCTTACGGCCCCTTGGCCTCCCGCGAACTGCGCTGGACCGCGAGCTGAAACCGGGCTTGAGCCGCAATGGGTTTCGCGTGCCGAGCCGTAAGAGATATTGACATTTGCCTATCTATTGACAGGCAAGCGCTCGCACGGTAGGTTTGCTTCACTTCCCTCAAAACCATCAAGAAGCCGCACCCGGCGGCGCCTCCCCAGACCAGCGGATCGCTGCGCATCCGCACGGTTCCCTTTGGGAGCGCTCCATTCGTGCGGTCCGCGGTGCCCGCTCCCAGGTTTCGCGGCAAGGGCGAAGACCCCCGGCTCCCGGCTCGTCGGCGGGTCTTCGTCACGGAGGACAGGCTCGAAGCGAGCACGCTCGAACGGCACTGCCGAACGCGGGCCTACCGCAGCGCCTCGTCGAGGATGTACCGCTCAGCGTCCAGGAGCCGCAGGTCCCGCGCCGGCCGGCGCAGGTGGCCCTTCTCCACGATCCGCTCGAACGCGGGATCGCCCGCCTGGGCCATCCGCCGGATGCCCTCGATGTGGTCCACGATCCGCTTGCGGATCACCTTGATGAACCGCTGCCGGTCCCGGTCGGAGAGCCCGTACGCGTCCGCGAACATCCGCAGCCGCCGCGCCCGGTCGGGTTTCTTCCAGCCCAGCGTGACCGAGTCCCGGTCCGTGAAGATCGGTACCCACGTCCAGGCCGCGTACGCGACGTCGTAGATCCGCGCGCCGGGGCTCGCCAGGTCGAAGTCGATGAGCGAGAGCGTCCCGTCCGGCCGCCAGACCACGTTGTGCGGAGCGGCGTCGTGGTGGCAGATGACCTCGGTGTCCGGCGGCGGCGGCCCGAAGGACCGCCAGGTGGCGCCCTGCGGCGGCCGGAAGCCGTACTGCGCGTCGTGGAACATCCGCAGCATCTTCGCGACCGCGCTCATCGTCTCGTCGGTCGTCCAGTGCGGCGCCAGCGGGTACTTGCCCGGCTCGCCCTCGACGAACGAGAGCACCTCCCGGGCGTGCTCGTCGATGCCGAGCACCCGCGGCGCGCCCGTGAAGCCGGCGCCGTCCAGGTGCCGCAGGAGCGAATGCACCGCGGGAGTCCAGGGTCCCGTGTTCCGGCGGACCGTGTCCCCCAGGCGGACGACCGTGCTCGTGTTGCCGCCGATCAGCGGAATCTCGTCTTGGCTCACCGGTCCCCGCAGTGCCTGCCGTCTTCGTTAAGGGGTGTCAGGACTCGGCGCCGTCGACAATCGCATCGACGAACGCTCCGACTTCGAACGGGGCCAGGTCGTCCGGCCCCTCCCCGAGTCCGACCAGCTTAACCGGTACCCCCAACTGCCGCTGAACCGCGATCACGATCCCGCCCTTGGCCGAGCCGTCGAGTTTGGTGAGCACGATGCCGGTGACGTCGCAGACCTCGCCGAAGACCTTCGCCTGCTGCAGGCCGTTCTGGCCGGTGGTCGCATCGAGCACCAGCAGGGTCTCGGCGACCGGGCCCTGCTTCTCGACGACCCGCTTGACCTTGCCGAGCTCGTCCATCAGCCCGGCCTTGTTCTGGAGCCGCCCGGCGGTGTCGATGAGCACGACGTCGGCGCCCTCCTCGGCCCCGGCCTTCACCGCGTCGAACGCGACCGAAGCGGGGTCGGCGCCCTCGCCGCGGCGCACCACCTTGGCGCCCACACGCGAGCCCCAGGTCTCCAGCTGCTCAGCGGCGGCGGCGCGGAACGTGTCCGCCGCGCCCATGAGCACGGTCTTGTCCTCCGCGATGAGCACGCGGGCCACCCGGCCGCAGGTCGTGGTCTTGCCCGAGCCGTTGACACCGACCATCATGATCACGGCCGGGCCCTCGCCCGAGGGCGAGACGGTGGCGATCGAGCGGTCCAGCTCCGGTTCGAGCACGGCGGTGAGCTCGGCCTTCAGCAGGCGGCGCAGCTCCTCCGGATCGCGGGTGCCCAGGACCTTCACCCGCTCGCGCAGGCTCTCGACCACCGCGGTCGTGTCGGCCATGCCGACATCCGCGCCGAGCAGCGTCTCCTCGACCTCGTCCCACACGTCGTCGTCGAGCTTGTCGCTCGCCAGGAGCGCCAGCAGGCCCTTCCCGAGCGCGTTGTTGGAACGGGCGAGGCGCGAGCGCAGCCGCACCAGGCGGCCTTCGACGGGCTCGGGCTTCTCAATGGCCGGAGCCGCCGGCTGCGGCCCCTCGTCCTTGGGGGCCTCGGCTTCCGGCTCAGCCTGCTTCGGGGCCTCGACCTGCGGCTCCTCGGCCGGCGCCTCGACCGCCTTCGAGCGGGAAGCGCGCACACCGACCACGATGCCGACCAGCGCCGCGATCACGACGACGGCCGCGACCACCCAGATCCACAGGTTGTCCACAGGAAAGTCCTCCACCAGAGCTTCAGTCGCACGGATGCGACCGGGCAGTCGCACACGTGCAACCACTGTACTGGGGGCCGGTCAGTCCTCTTCGCGGGAGAACTTCTGGCTGATGACCTGCGTGACACCCGCGCGCATCGTCACGCCGTACAGCGCGTCGCCGATCTCCATCGTCCGCTTCTGGTGCGTGATGATGAGCAGCTGCGAGTTCTCCTGCAGCCGCCGCAAGAGGTCCAGGAGGCGGCCGAGGTTCACGTCGTCGAGCGCCGCCTCCACCTCGTCCATCAGGTAGAACGGGCTGGGGCGGGCGCGGAAGATCGCGACCAGCAGCGCCAGCGCGGTCAGGGACCGCTCGCCGCCCGAGAGCAGCGAGAGCCGCTTGACCTTCTTGCCGGGCGGGCGGGCCTCGACCTCGACGCCGGTGTGGAGCATGTCGTCGGGGTCGGTGAGCAGGATGCGGCCCTCGCCGCCGGGGAAGACCGTCTGGAAGACGTTCTCGAACTCGCGCGCGGTGTCCGCGAAGGCCTCGGCGAAGACCTGCTGGATGCGGTCGTCCACTTCCTTGACGACGGTGGTGAGGTCGGCGCGGGTCTTCTTGACGTCCTCGAGCTGCTCGTTGAGGAACTTGTAGCGCTCTTCGAGGGCCGCGAACTCTTCGAGTGCGAGCGGGTTGACCTTGCCGAGGAGCTTGAGTTCGCGCTCGCCGCGGGCGGCGCGCTTCTCCATGGTGGGGCGGTCGAACTCGTAGGGCTCGGGTTCGGGCCCGCCCTTCTCCAATGCGGCGCTGACCTCTTCGGCGCTGGGCGGCACGAGCTGGTCGGGGCCGTACTCGGCGAGGAGGGTCTCGATGTCGACGCCGAACTCGGCCCCGGCCTTCTCTTCGAGCTGCTCGATGCGCAGGCGCTGCTCGGCGCGGGCGACCTCGTCGCGGTGCGCGGCGGAGGTGATGCGCTCGAGTTCGGCCGCAGTGGCCCCGGCGCGGTTGCGGAGGTCGGCGAGGGCGGCTTCGCGGCGGGTCTGCTCGGCGGCGACGCGGTCGCGTTCGATCGCCGCGGCCTCGAGGGAGTCGGTGAGCGCGACGCCGGCGTTCTCGGCGGCCTCGGCGACGAGCGCGGCGACTTTCGCCCCGCGGGCGCGGGCGGCGCGGCGGGCTTCGGCGCGGGCGCGCGCGGCGCGCTCGGACTGGGCCTGGCGGGCGAGGGCGTCGGCGCGGCCGGCGAGCGCGGAAGCGCGCTCTTCGGCGGTGCGGACGGAGAGGCGCGTCTCCATCTCGTTCTGGCGGGCGGCGTCGAGCGCGCGGGAGAGGACGTCGCGCTCGTCGGTGGAGGGCTCCTCGATCGCGGGCAGCGATTCGAGTTCCTCAAGCCGCGCTTCGAGCTCGGTGAGACCGGCAGTGTCGGTCTCGCGGGCGGCCTGGGCGCGGTCCTTGGTCTGCTGGAGGCGGGCGACCTCGGCTTCGGCGCTGCGGGCGGCGGCGCCGAGTTCGGCGAGGCGGCGGGCGACGACGCTGTGCGCGGCCTCGGCCTGGCGCTGGGCGGTGCGCACCGCCTCGGCGGCGGCCTCGGCTTCGGCGTGGGCCTCGCGGGCGGCCTCGTACTGCTCGCGCAGCTGCGCGGCGAGGGATTCCGAGGCGAGCTTGCGGTCGCGGGCCTCGTCGACGGCGGCCTGGATCTCGATGTAGGACTGGGCCTTCGCGGAGCCGCCGAACGCGGTCGCCGCCCCGAGGACGTCGCCCGCGCGGGTGACGGCGGTGAGATGCGGGTGGGCGTCCACGATGGCGCGGGCGGCGTCGAGGTCGTCGGCGACCACCATGCCGGCGAGGACCGCGCGGACCGTGGAGGCGAGTTCGGCGGGGGCCGAGACGGTGTCGGCGACGGCCTTGTATCCACTGGGGATGTCCACATGTGAGTGCGCGCCTGCGACGACGAACCCTGCTTGTCCCCCGTCTTCGTCGCGGAGGAACTTGAGCGCCGCTGCGGCGCTGGCGGGGTCGGTGACGGCGATGGCGTCGGCGAGGCGGCCGAGGGCGGCGGCGAGCACGGCCTCGTAGCCGGGTTCGACGGTGAGGAGGGCGGCGACGGAGCCGAGGACGCCCGGGGCGGCGTCGGCGCGGGCGAGGAGTGCGGCGGCGCCGTCCTTGCGGCGCAGACCCACCGCGAGCGCCTCCTCGCGGGCGGCCCACTGGGAGGCTTCGCGGTCGGCTTCGCGCTCGGCGGCCTGGAGGCGGTCCGCTTCGGCCTTGGCGGCGGCGACGCGGGCCTTCGCTTCGGCGACGGCCTCGTCGAACTCGGTGTTCGATTCGACCGCTTCGTGCTCGGCCTCGGCTTCGGCATGGGCCTCGGCGGCGGCTTCGGCGCGTTCGCGGGCTTCGGCGAGCGCGATGCTGGCGCGTTCGAGTTCTTCGGCGGCGGCGGCGGTGCGGGTCTGGAGGGAGTCGACGCGGCCGCGCAGGGTGGCGAGGGCTTCGCGGCGCTCGGCGGCGGCCTTCACGGCGGTGACGATGCGCTGCTCGGCTTCCGAGAGCGCGGCCTCGGTCTCCTCGCGGGCCTCCACTGCGGAGGAGAGCCGCTCGGAGTCCTCGGCGATGGACTCGCGCAGCTCGATCTCCTGCTCGCGGATGCGCTCGGCCTCGGTCTCCAGGACTTCGGGGTCGCGTCCGGCGCGGTCGTCCCCGGCGTCCTCGGAGAGGTAGCGGCGGCGCTCGGCGGCGAGCTGGGCGGTCGAGCGCAGGCGTTCGGCGACGGCCTGGAGGCGGTACCAGGTCTCCTGGAGGCGGGCCAGGCGCGGCTTGTCGGCGGCGTGCGCGGCCTCGACCTCGGTGACCTGGGCGCCCAGGCGCTCGTGCTCCTCGGCGAGGACGTCCTTGCGCTCTTTGAGGGCCTCTTCGTCGGCGAGGTCCTTGGCGATGTTGCCGCGCAGGGACGTGAGGTCGTCGGCGAGGAGGCGCAGGCGGGCCTCGCGCAGGTCCATCTGGATGGTCTGGGCGCGGCGGGCGAGTTCGGCCTGGCGGCCGAGCGGCTTGAGCTGGCGGCGCAGCTCGCCGGTGAGGTCGGCGAGGCGGTCGAGGTTGCCCTGCATGCCCTCGAGCTTGCGGAGGGCCTTCTCCTTGCGCTTGCGGTGCTTGAGGACGCCGGCGGCCTCCTCGATGAACGCGCGGCGGTCCTCGGGGCGGGCGTGCAGGTAGGAGTCGAGCTTGCCCTGGCCGACGAGGACGTGCATCTCGCGGCCGATGCCGGCGTCGGAGAGGAGGTCCTGCACGTCGAGGAGGCGGCAGCGGTCGCCGTTGATCTCGTACTCGCCTTCGCCGGAGCGGTACATGCGGCGGGTGATCGAGACTTCGGAGTAGTCGATGGGGATGGCGCCGTCGGAGTTGTCGATCGTCAGCGTGACCTCGGCGCGGCCGAGGGCGGGGCGGCCGGTGGTGCCGGCGAAGATGACGTCCTCCATCTTGCCGCCGCGCAGGGACTTCGCGCCCTGCTCGCCGAGGACCCAGGCGATGGCGTCGACGACATTGGACTTCCCGGAGCCGTTCGGGCCCACGACGCAGGTGATCCCCGGTTCGAAACGCAGGGTCGTGGCCGAGGCGAAGGACTTGAAGCCCTTCAGCGTGAGGCTCTTCAGGTACAACGGTCGCTCCGGGCTGGTGTGCGTCGCTTCTGTGCGGGACCGTCCCAGCCTACAAGGCCGCCATCGGGGAGAGGGGTATATCAAAGGCCCCAAAGGGGACGAACTCGGGAGGGCCGGCGCGGCTTTCAGGGGCGGACATGACAATGCGCGCCGGCTGTATCAGCAGGCGCGCCGTTCTTCCGTTGTCGCGAGACGACTTAAGTCAACGCGGGCTCTTGCAGCCGCATCAACTCCTCGACATGATCGTGCTCGATCTCGTCTTCCCGGGCCCGGAGCTCGGCGAGCTCGGACTCGAGGTTGCGTACTCGCGCGCGTAGCTGGACCACTTCTTCGAGCAGGCGCTTGTTGGGAGCCTGGCCGATGTGGCCGTAGAGGGCTTTCGCCATGGTTTCTCCTTGCGATCACGTCGACTGGTGGCGTTGGCGTACGCACCATGAAAACGTCGCATTTGCTGAGTGAATTTTTTTAGTCGCTGGGGCCGATTGCCCCTAGCCGGACCAGTGGAGCACGGCTCGTGAACACTGGCCGTCTCCTGACATCATCCGCCTGATCGACGGTTCTCGTCAAGCTTTGCACATGCTTTGCCCATCGGATTCGACGGGGGTCACACTCGTGGGGGGTGCCTCACGTCTGAGCACGGGCGATCTGCTTCGTGCACGAGGCGCGCAAACCTGGTAGGGTCCCGGAAAATCCGAACGATTTACACGTAACCCCACGTGACGAGGCCCTACCCCCATGCGAAGACTCCAGGGCGGACGCCACCGCGACCGCGCCGAGCACCGCCGCCGGATGCTCATGCTGATCCCCGCGGTCTTCGGTCTCACGGCCGGTGCGACCTCACTGTGGGCGCTCGGATCGCCACTCGACGGCCTCGCCGCCTCCGGCGACGCCCCCACCACAGCCCAGGTCGAGACCACCCTCCCGGAGGACCCCACCTCGCCTGAGTCCCCGGCGCTCGACGCCCCCAGCGAAGCCGCCATGCGCACGCAGGAGGCCGAGGAGGCCCCCACCACCGAGACCCCCGACGCGACCACCGCGGCCCCCACCCAGGCGGACGACGGCGAGTCCGACGACGATGACGACCAGGGCGGATCCAGCGAGTACGCCGACACGGAGGCGGCCGTGGCCGACCTCGTCGACGCCGAACGCGCCGAGGCCGGCTGCGATCCCCTCGAACGCGACGCCCGCCTCGACGCCGCCGCGCGCCTCCACGCCGAGGACATGGCCGCCAACGACTACTTCGACCACACCTCGCAGGACGGCCGCGGCCCCACCGAACGCGCCGCCGAGCAGGGCTACGAAGGCGGCGTCGGCGAGAACATCGCCGCGGGCTACCCCGACGCCGCGTCCGTCATGGAGGGCTGGATGAACTCCGAAGGGCACCGCGCCAACATCCTCAACTGCGATTACAGCGTCCTCGGCGTCGGTGTCGCGGACCGGAGCGGCACCCTCTACTGGGTCCAGAACTTCGGCTGAGACGACCCCGTTTCGGGGCATTGACGGGCCAGCATTATCGCAGGTGAACCCTGCTGGAACCTCTTTCTGTCGTCCATCCGACTCAAGCCTGGACTGAATGATTACCAACAGTCATGCTGGGATGGCCGCCCGCTGAGGCGCGCATCTGGGGAGGCGACCAAAAAACCTGAAGGACGAGGTGCCAACCGTGCGTGTCATGCTGTACGACCCGAATCAGGTCTTCTCCGCCAGCATTCGACCCCTGCTCCACCGACGCGGTGACATCCCAGTCGAGGCCAGGAGCGCGAAAGCGCTCGTGGCGGCGGATGCGCAGATCGACTGCTGCCTGGTCGCACTCGAAGCGGTCTCCCGCAACCGGGTGCTGACCGACTGCAAGAGACCGGTCTTCCTCATCACCGACCGCGACGACGGCTCGGTCCTCCGCAAGGCCGTCTCGGTCTCGGCCGCCGGAATAGCCAATACGCACATCATGCCCGGCGATCTGCTCGAAGCCATCGACCGCGGGCTCCTCAGTCCGCCCTACTACGATCCGCAACTGCTGCGCGCGGCCCTCCAACCGGCCCCGCTCCTCGGCGAGCACGACGCGCTCGAACTCGCACACCACCTCACGCCGAGAGAGGACGACGTCCTGCGCCGCATCGTGCGCGGCGAACCGACCGCCCAGATGGCCACCCAGATGGGCGTCTCCGTCTCCACCGTCCGCTCCCATGTCCAGAACGTGCTCGGCAAGCTCGGCGTGAACTCGCGCCTCGCCGCCATCGCCTTCGCCATCAACTACGGCCTCGACACCGTCAGGGAGAAGCACCCGCAGCTCAGCTGAGCCGCGGCGGCGGGGCGCAGCAGAGGGCTCATACTTGAGGAGTGCCAGAGCTTCCCGAAGTAGAGACCGTCCGCCGCGGGGTCGACGAGGCCTTCCGCGGCGGGCGCATCCGCACCGTCGAGGTGTACAACCCCCGCACCGTGCGCCGCCACGCCACCGGCATCGCCGATTTCCAGCTGAGCCTCACGGGCCTCCAGGTCACCGGCAGCGGACGGCGCGGCAAGTTCATGTGGCTGACCCTCGATGACGGCCGCGCGCTCGTCTGCCACCTCGGCATGAGCGGCCAGCTGCACGTCGTCACCGCCGCACGCGCGGCGCACAAGCACCTGCGCGGCCGCATCGGGTTCGCCGACGCACGCGAGCTGTGGTTCATCGACCAGCGGACCTTCGGGTACTGGGACCTCGTGGAACTCGACGGCGCGGTCCCGAAGACCATGGCGCACATCGCCCCGGACGTGTTCGAGGCCGAGTTCGACGCCGGCGCGGCCGCCGAGCGGCTGCTGCGGCGCACCATCGAGGTCAAGAAGGCCCTGCTCGACCAGACGTGGATCAGCGGGGTCGGGAACATCTACGCCGACGAGGCGCTGTGGCGTGCGCGGCTGCGCGGCAGGCGCAGCGGCGACTCCCTCTCGAAGCGCAAGGCCCTCGAGCTGCTCGGGCATGTCAAGGACGTGCTCACCGAATCGCTCGCGATCGGCGGCACCTCGTTCGACGAGCTGTACGTGGACGCCCGGGGCGAGGCCGGGTACTTCGCCCGCGAACTCGCGGTCTACGGCCGCGCGGGCCAACCGTGCAAGCGCTGCGGCACCCCGATCAGACGCGAGGTCATCGGCGACAGGTCCGCGCACTACTGCCCGAAGTGCCAGCGATAGCGAAAGGGCGGAACCGGAGAACCGGTTCCGCCCTTCCCGAAAACTTACCGCTGCTTCACGCCGAGGCGTTCGGACAGCATCTGCCAGGCGAGCTTGGCGGCGATCTGCTCGGCGTCCTTCTTGGAACCGCCGGAGCCCTCGCCGAACTCCTCGCCGGCCACGACCGCCCACGCCGTGAACTCCTTGGCGTGGTCGGGACCGGACTCGGTGATCCGGTACTCGGGCACGCCGAGACCGGAGTCGGCCGTCAGCTCCTGCAGGCTCGTCTTCCAGTCCAGGGCAGCACCCTGACCGGCCGCGGCCTCCATGAGCGGATCGAAGAACCGGTGCACCACGAGCTTGGCGGTCTCCACCCCGTACTGCAGGTAGACGGCGCCCAGCAGCGCCTCCACCGCATCGGCGAGGATCGAGTTCTTGCCGCGCCCGCCCGAGCTCTCCTCGCCCTTGCCGAGCAGGAGATGCGGACCGATGCCGCCCGCGCCCATGCGGCGCGCCACCCCGGCCAGCGCCTTCATGTTCACCACCGACGCGCGCAAGCGCGCGAGCTGCCCTTCGGGCAGGTCGGGGTGCTCCTGGTAGAGCGCGGTGGTGACCACCAGGCTGAGCACGGAGTCCCCGAGGAACTCCAGGCGCTCATTGGTGGGCAGTCCGCCGTGCTCGTAGGCGTACGACCGGTGTGTCAGGGCGAGACGCAGCAGTTCGGGGTCGATGTCTCGAACCCCGAACACCGCTTCGAAATGTTGTACTGCCTTGTCGCCCATACGAGGGAGGACTTAGGCCTCGAGGACCTGACGGCCCCTGTAGGTGCCGCAGACATCGCAGACCTGGTGGCCGCGCTTCTTGGCGTGGCACTGCGGGCACTCGACCAGCTGGATCGGCGCAGCCTTCCACTGCGACCGACGGTGCCGGGTGTTGCTGCGCGACATACGACGCTTCGGAACAGCCACTTCAGAACTCCATACCTATACGCTTACGCTGTGCTATTTCGATTCGCCGTCATTGTCGGCGAGTCGAAGCTTCTCCAAGCCCGCCCAACGGGGGTCCACGGTCTCGTGAACGTGGTCGTCGGGCAGTTCATCCCAGGGAATGCCGCACTCGGCGCACATTCCCGGGCAGTCAGGTCGGCACAGCGGGGTGACTGGCATCGCCAGCACCAGCGCGTCCCGGACCGCGGGCTCCAGATCGAGCAGATCCCCCTGGAGCCGCATGATCTCGTCGGCTTCAGTGGTCGCTTCGGTGACGGAGCCTTCATAAGCGTACAGCTCCTGCACCTGGACGCTGAGAGCGTCCTGCACCGGTGCGAGGCACCTCGCACACTCGCCTTCGGCGACCGCCTCGACCTGCCCGGAGGCGAGTACGCCTTCGCTGACGCCGGTGAGGTGGATGTCGAGGTCGAGGACCGCGCCCTTGGGGACCGCGTACACCGCTTCGAGGCCGTAGGCCTCGGGTGCGGGGATCTCGCGCGCGACGTGCATCGTCGTGCCCGCGCCGCGCAGTTCCGCGGTGTCGAACACCAGCGGTGCGGCGGGATCCAGAGCGGTCGTCGTCATGGGTGTACTGCGGTCCTTCGGTAGGGAGGTGCGCCTCGATCGAGGCCGACCGGTAATGCTACATCAACGGCGGAACCGGCCCCAACCCAGGTAGCGGGCGCAGTGCGGCACGCGAGAGGGGTGTGAGCGAGCCGACACGCGAAGGGCCGCCCGGTGCCGCCGGGCGGTGACCCAGCGCTCGCTAGAGCTGCGGGAGCGGCTTCTCCTCCTCGACCGGTTCCTGCGGCGAGGGCGCGAAGCTGCCGATCTCCCGGAGCGTGTGCATCTTGTCGCGGCCGCGCTCCACGCCCGAGAGGGCGCGGTGCAGGAACTGCTCGAAGTTGGCGAGCGTCGTGTCGACGTACTCGTCGACCTCGTCGCGCAGGCGCTGCGCCTCGCCGCGGGCCTCCGCGATGATGCGGTTGCCCTCGTGCTCGGCGGAGACGGTGATCTCGTGGCGGGAGACGAGCCTCGCGTGCTCGGTCTCGCCCTCGGCGATGATCCGCTCGGCCTCGCGCTCGCCGGCGTCGATGATCTTGTCGCGCTCCTGGAGCATGGCCTCGGCGCGGCGGAGGTCGCCGGGGAGTTCGTTCTGGAGCTCTTCGAGCATGGCGATCATCTCGGCCCGGTCAACTTTGCAGGCCCGCGACATGGGCACGGCCTTGGCCTGCTCCACGTAGGCGATGATCTCTTCGATCCGGTCGAGCGCACCCACCGATTTGCTCCCGTCGATGTCAGTCATGGGGACATTGTCCCGGATGAGGGTGGAATAAGGAGGCTATTCCTGGCGCAAACGCTCGATCAGTCGCGATTGGACGAATTCAGGTACATAGGGCGAGATGTCGCCGCCCCATTTCACCACGTCCTTGACCATCGAGGACGACAGGAAGGAGTACAGGGGGTTGGTCGGGATGAACACCGTCTCGATCCCCCTCAACCCGTAGTTCATCTGAGCCATCTGCAGTTCGTAGTCGAAGTCGGAGGCCGCGCGGACGCCTCGCACGAGCACTCCCGCGCCGTGCTCCTTGCAGAAGTCGACGACCAGGCCCTGGAAGGACGCGATGCGCACATTGGGGATGTCCGCGGTGGTCTCGCGGAGGAGTTCCACCCGTTCCTCGACGCTGAACAACGCGTTCTTGGAAGCGTTGTGGAAGACCGCGACCCACACCTCATCGTACAGCTGGGCGGCGCGTCCGAAGATGTCGAGATGACCGTAGGTCACCGGATCGAATGAACCGGAGCAGGCGGCGATTCGGGCTTCAGGTTTCACAGGGCGTGACCGTAGCAAAGTGCCGTGCTGCCGTAGCGCCGGACGCGGTCTTCTGCGATCTTCTCGGGCCACGGCACGGAGGCCTCCTTGCCGCCGCGTTCGACCACCACGTCGGCGTCCTCGGCGAGCCAGCCGTTTCCTACCAGCGCTTCGAGGACCTCGGCGATGGCGGCGTCGGTGACGGCGTAGGGCGGGTCGGCGAAGACGATGTCGAACGGCTCGGCCGGGCCGTTCTGGAGGGTCTTCTCGACAGGGGCGCAGATCACTTCCGCGCCGGTGACGCCGAGGTCGGCGATGTTGCGGCGCAGGAGTTTCGCGGTGAGCGCGTGCGACTCGACGAAGAGCGCCGAGTCGGCGCCGCGCGAGAGCGCTTCGAGGCCGACCGCGCCGGACCCGGCGTAGAGGTCGGCGAAGCGCAGTCCGTCGAGGTCGCCGCCGGGGGCGAGCGAGTTGAACAGCGCTTCGCGGACGCGGTCGGAGGTGGGCCGGGTGCGGTCCCCCGGGGGCGTGGCGAGGCGGCGGCCTTTGAAGCTGCCGGCGATGATCCTAGTCATTTGCCACAACAATAATCCGGCGCGGCGCGAGCCGCAGGCTGGCGGTGCGCGGTACGGAATGGCGGCTCCTCGCGTCTGGGGAAATGTCGGACCCCTGTGGGACGGTCATCGCATTTATTCGGTTGGCCGGAGGCAAATGCGGGTGGGAAGGGGCATGCCCTGCGCCCCGAGCGCAGCGAGGGCGGCAAGCCCGCCAGAACCTCCCGCGTCTCCCGTCAGCCCTTCTCCAGGAACTCGCCGCGGTCGGCCGCCAGGTCGTCCACGAGTTCGGCCAGGCCGGGCTCGCCCTTGAGCTCCGGGTCGGCGCCGATGAGCGCGGTCGCCTCGGCGCGGGCCGCCTCGATGATGTCGGCGTCCTTCAGCAGGGACAGGAGCTTCACGTGCGACTTCATGCCCGACTGGGCCGCGCCGAGCACGTCGCCCTCGCGGCGCTGCTCCAGGTCGAGCTCGGCCAGCGCGAACCCGTCCGTGGTGGAGGCGACGGCGTCGAGGCGTTCGCGCGAGGAGGAGCCTTCGGCGGCTTCGCTCACGAGCAGGCACAGGCCGGGGTGGGAGCCGCGGCCGACGCGGCCGCGCAGCTGGTGGAGTTGGGAGATGCCGAAGCGCTCGGCGTCGAGCACGACCATGGCGGTGGCGTTGGGCACGTTGACGCCCACTTCGATGACGGTGGTCGCGACGAGCACGTCGAGGTCGCCGGCGGCGTAGGCGCGCATGACGCGGTCCTTCTCGTCGGTGTCGAGGCGGCCGTGGAGGAGGCCGAGGCGCAGGCCGCTGAGGGCTCCGCCGCGGAGCTGCTCGACGACGTCGACGACGGCGAGCGGCGGGCGCTTGTCGCCATCGGCTTCGCCGATGGCTTCGGCGTCCTCACCGCCACTGTGCTTCTGGTCGGCTTCGCCGACGCGCGGGCAGACGACATAGGCCTGGCGTCCGGCGGCGACCTCTTCGCGGACGCGGTTCCAGGTGCGGGTCATCCAGCGCTGGTCGGTGTAGGGCACGACGTGGGTGGCGATGGGGGTGCGGCCGGCCGGGAGCTCGGTGAGGCGGCTGGTCTCGAGGTCGCCGTAGACGGTCATGGCGACGGTGCGCGGGATCGGGGTGGCGGTCATGACGAGCGTGTGCGGGGGCCGGTCGGCCTTGGCGCGCAGGGCGTCGCGCTGCTCGACGCCGAAGCGGTGCTGCTCGTCGACGACGACGAAGCCGAGGTCGGCGAAGTCGACGCCGTCGTACAGGAGCGCGTGGGTGCCGATGACGATCCCGGCCGCGTTCGATGCGACCGCTTCGAGGGTGCTGCGGCGCTGCGCGGCGGTCGCGGAACCGGTGAGGAGGACGACGCGGGTGGCCTCGGGCGGGGCGCCGAGCTCGCCGCCGCGGGCGAGGTCGCCGAGCATCTCGACGATGGACCGGTGGTGTTGGGCGGCGAGGACTTCGGTGGGGGCGAGGAGTGCGGCCTGGCCCCCGTGGGCGACCACTTGGAGCATCGCGCGGAGCGCGACGAGGGTCTTGCCGGAGCCGACGTCGCCTTGGAGGAGCCGGTGCATCGGGTGCTCTCCGGCGAGTTCGGCGGCGATCTCCTCGCCGACCTGCCGCTGGCCCTCGGTGATGGTGAAGGGGAGGCGGGCGTCGAAGGCTTCGAGGAGCGCGCCGCCGCGGGCGTAGGCGGTGGCGGTCTCGCCCGCGGCTGCGGCCTTGCGGCGTACGAGCACGGCCTGCATCACCAGGGCCTCTTGCCATTTGAGGCGTTTCTTGGCCGCGCCGAGGGCCTCGTGGGAGTCGGGGCGGTGGATCTGGCGCAGGGCGGTGCCGTAGCCGAGGAGGTGCAGGCGTTCGCGCAGTGAGCGCGGGAGCGGGTCGGGCGGGGCCGGGACCATGTCGAGGACCGTGTGGATGGCCTTGGCGATGTTCCAGCTCGGGATCTCGGCGGTGGCCGGGTAGACGGGGATGAGCGTCCCGGCGAACTCCTCGATCGCGCTGGAAGGGTCGGCGGCGTCCTCGGCGAGGAGCTGGTACTGCGGGGAGTTGAGCTGGAGGCGGCCGCGGAACTGGGCGACCTTGCCCGCGAACAGGCCCCAGCGTCCGGCGACGAGCTCCTTCGCGCGCCAGGCCTGGTTGAAGAAGGTGAGGGTGAGCGTGCGTCCGGCCTCGTCGGCGACGATCACCTCGAGGAGGTCGCGGGGCTTGCCGCCGGGCCGGGAGCCGCGGCGTCCTTTGGGGACGAAGGTCTTCTGGACGGCGGCGCGCACCTGCGCGGTGACGGTGACGTCCTCGCCGATCTGGAGCGCGCCGAGGTCGGTGCGCTCGCCCCGCTGGGCGTAGCGGAACGGGTAGTGCCCGAGGAGGTCCCCCACGGTGTCGAGGCCCAGTCCCTCGCTGAGGGCCTCCCACGTCTTCTTGCCCAGGACCTCGCGCAGCCGGGTGTCCAGCCCAATGGTCATTCGGCTCCTAGCAGCAGCAGCGGTTCGTCGTCTCCGGCGGGCAGCTGCTGGATCTCCACCAGCGGCCACGCCTCATGGACATGATCGCTCAAGGCTGTGACAATCCCGGCGTTCGAACCGGCGCCGGGCAGGACGGTGAGGAGTTCGGCGCCGTCGGCGCAGAGGCGGTCGGCGAGGTCGCGGGCGGCGTCCTCCGGGGTGTCGAAGACGCCGCAGTCCGCCTCGCCGACGACGACGGCGATGCCTTCGGCCTCGGAGCGGAGCTCGCCGGTGCGGCAGGCCCTGATGGCCTCGGCCATGGCGGCGACGTCGTCGTCCAGGGGCCTGTCGGGGTCGTGGACGGCGACGGCCGCGACGGCCTGCACCACGGTGATCGTGCGCAGGACGGTGGCCTGGCGGCCGGCGTCGCGGACGGCTTCGACGGCCTGGTGCGCGGCGCGGGTGGTCTCGGGGCTGTCGGCGAGCACGACGACACTGGCGGCGCCGTTAGCGAGCGCCGCGGCGAGTTCGGTGCCGACCGTGGCACTGGTCGCCGTGCGGCAGCCTTCGCCCGCAAGGAATTCGCGCATGCGGGCGGCGGCGGTGACCACGACGAGGGACCGGGTCGGCGCGGCGGCCGCCGGGGCGTGGTGGCGCGCGGGCGCGGCGTGCATGCGGGCGCTCGCGTGGGTGCCGAGGGTGTCGTCGAAGCGGGTCACGGAGATGCGGTGCACGCGGCCGCGCTCGATCCCGGCCTCGATGGCCGCGCCGATGTCGTTGACGTGCACGTGGACGTTGAACGTGGTGACGTCCTCGGCGGCGCGCGAGCCGATGATGACCACCGAGTCGCCGAGGGCGGTGAGGCGGTGGCGCAGGTCGGCGGCAGCGGCGGCGTTCGCCTCGAGGAGGTACTGGACCTCGTAGCCGTAGACCTCGGAGCCGGTCTCGCGCGGGACCTCCTCGACTTCGGAGACGGCGCGCACGCGGTGGCGTTCGAGGAGGTCGAGCGCACCGGTCGAGACCGATCCGGTGAGGGTCTCCACGAGCGCTTCGAGGATCACGGTGAGGGCCAGGCCCCCGGCGTCCACGACCCCGGCGCGGGCGAGCGCGGGCAGCTGCCCGGGCGTGGCCGCGACGGCTTCGGCGGCGGCCTCGGCGGCGGCGCGGGCGGCCGAGACGAGGCCGAACGGGGCGGCCTTCCCGGCGGCCGAGGCCGCGGACTCGGCGACGGTGAGGATGGTGCCGGCGGTCGGGACGGCGACGGCCGCGGTGGCGGCGTCGGTCGCCGAGCGCAGCCCGGCGGCGAAGCCCTTCGCGTCGATCTCGTCGCTGTTCCAGGCGTCCGCGAGGCCGCGGAGCATCTGCGCGAGGATCACGCCGGAGTTGCCGCGGGCCGAGAGCAGCGCCCGCCCGGCGGCTTCGTCGAGGAGTGGTTCGAGGGCGAGTCCGGGTGTGGCGCCCTGGAAGGCGGCCTGGAGGGTCGCGACCATGTTCGTCGCGGTGTCGGAGTCGGCGACGGGGAACACGTTGAGCTCGTCGACGCCGCGCCGGTGGCGGGTCAACGTGTCGATGCCGCGCGCGGCCCACTCGCGCATGATGTCGGCGTCGAGGACCTGGCGTCCGGTTTCAGGGATTTCCACCACGGGCTCAGAGGATACGCCCTCCCCGTGGCCGGGCGGGGGTTCGGACCGCGGAAAAGGACCGGCCCGCGCGCTTTCGCGTGCGGGCCGGCCGATGCCTTGGTGGGTCTTACGAGCCGAAGCTGAGGCTGCCTCGGGCCGCTTCCAGGGCCTCTACCTGGTCGGCGGTGGCCGATCCGACGAAGCCCGCGTAGCCGCCCGCGTTCTCGATGACCGCGGTCATCACGGTCATGTCGCCGACGGTGAAGGTGCTGAAGTAGGCCGACCGGGCGTCGACCCGGTACTGCGTGGCCTGCGCGCCTTCGGCGGTGCCGCCGGCCCAGGTCGCGGCCAGGTTCTGCAGGTTGGTGCTGAGGTCGGCGATCGCGACGCCCTCGGCGGCGCCGATCGCGGCCGGGTCGAGCGCGCCGAAGAACACGGTCGGGCCGGAGCCCTCGAGGATGAGACCGGTCGGCGCGGTGAACCCGCCGGGCGGGTTCGCCGCCTCGGTCGAGCCCTCTGCGGCGAGGATGCTCAGGCCGGAGGCCTGATCGGCGACCACGGTCGCGGCGGGCGTCTCGGGCGCGGCGCTCGCGCTGTTCTCGATGGTGCCGGTGTCGTCGCCGCCGTTCTCGAGCGGGTTGAAGAGGATGAAGCCGCCGACGCCGAGGGCCAGCGCGATGACCACGATCCCGGCGACGATGAGCCACATCGGGCCCTTGCCGCCCTTCTTGTTCTTGCGCTGGATCGTGTCAGGGGCGCCCCACGGCTGGGCGCCGCCGCCCGAGACCGGGACGAGCTGGCCGCCCTGCGGCCCGAACTGGCCGCCGCCGAACGGCGGGTGGCCGCCGGGGCCGACCGGGGCCGAGACGGGCATGCCCGAGACCGGCATGCCGGAGGCGGGGATCGAGGACACAGGCGGCATCCCGGAGACCGGCATGCCCGAGACGGGCATGCTGCCGGACGGGCCGAACGGGTCCGAGACCGCGGGCGGGGGCGGGGACGCCTGGTACGGCTGCTGCGGCGGCATGCCCTGGTAAGGCTGCTGCTGCTGCTGTTGCTGGGGCATGCCCTGGAAGGCCTGCTGCTGCGGTGCGTCGAACGGCGAGACCGGGACGCCCGGGGGCGGCCCGAACTGCTGCGGTGACGGCTGGCCGGGGCCGCCGACGTACTTGACGGTCCCGTCCTCTTCGACCGGGCCCTGCCGGCCCGACTGCGCCAAGCGCTGGCTCTCCGGCGACCACGGCGGGTCCTCCTGGGGAGGCTGCTCGTTCGGGCGGTACACCGGGGGTTGCTGCTGCGGCGGCTGCCAGCCGTCGGCAGGCTGCTGCGGGGTGTGGCTCATGTTCGACTCACCAAAGAAGATATGGGCATCGGCACATCATGTGTATGCGGCCAGCCTACGGGATCGGAACCCATCCTAGAGTCACCAACGGTAGCCGACCGCGGCAGCCGCCACAGCACAGCGCCGCCGCGGAGCGTCCTGGGAGGACCGACGAATCTGCGCGATCCGGGCTGATGGCCGCTTGCGGCACATCAGGCCTTTCGATTGCGGCACAGGTGTTCCGCCCGGGAGGGACCGGACCCGTCCCCGGGTCGGCCCGGCCTCCGGGGGCCTCGCCCTCGGCGGCTGTGGCGCAGGTCCCGCCACCTGGATGGTCGGCGGTCCGCCGGGTCCGTTAGAATTACCGGGTTGCCCGCCGTCGGGGTGGGCCGAATGAACGTCAATGCAGGAGTTTTGGATTATGTCGAGCGTGTGTGAAGTCTGCGCGAAGCGCCCCGGCTTCGGCAACAACGTCCCGTGGTCCCACAAGAAGACCCGTCGTCGTTGGAACCCGAACCTGCAGACCATCCGCATCGCGACTGGCTCCGGCGACAACAAGCGCCGCGCCAAGGTCTGCACTTCGTGCATCAAGGCCGGCAAGGTCACCCGCTAGGGGCTGACGCCGCGAAGTCTTACGCCGCCGGGGCATTGCCCCGGCGGCGCTTTGTCGTGTCCGGGGCGGGCCGCTCGGACCGGTGGTCCGAGCGGCCCGCTCCCCCGGTGCCTTATTCCTTCGTGAAGTGGTCCCAGCCCGTGGGGCCGGTCCAGCGGCGGCCGTCGACCGTGACGCCGGCGCCTTCGGCGACCGTGCCGATGCGGCGCCAGCCTTCGGGGAGGAGCACGTCGGGCGGGAAGACGGCCGCGAGGGCGTGGTCCTCGCCGCCGGTGAGGATCCAGCCGCGGGCGTCGGCGCCCAGGGCTTCGGCGGCGTTGCGCATCGGTTCGGGGACGGGCAGGGCCGCGGTGTCGACGTCGATGGCGACGCCGGAGGCGTCGGCGATGTGGCCCACGTCGGCGAGGAGGCCGTCGGAGACGTCGATCATGGCGCGCACGCCCATGAGGGCGGCGTCACGCCCGGCCGGGTACGGGGGCTGCGGCCTGCGGTAGGCGCCCACGAGCGCGCCCGGGGAGCGGAAGCCGCGCGAGAGGACGTTGAGGCCGGCGGCCGCCCAGCCGATCCGCCCTGCCAGCGCGAGCACGTCGCCCGGTTCGGCACCGCCGCGCGTGACCGGCTCGCGGCCTTCGAGGTCGCCGAGGGCGGTCACGGTGACGGTGAGGAGTTCGCCGCGGGTGGTGTCGCCGCCGACGACGGCCGCGCCGACGGCGGCGGCTTCGGCGGCGAGGCCGGAGGCGAGGCCTTCGAGCCATTCGGCGGGCAGGTCCTGCGGGGCGGCGACGGCGGCGAGGAGCGCGGTGGGCCGGGCGCCCATGGCGGCGATGTCGGCGAGGTTGGCGGCGGCGGCCTTGTGGCCGACGTCGGCGGCGGAGCACCAGTCGCGGCGGAAGTGGTTGCCTTCCACGAGCATGTCGGTGCACGCGACCACGCGGCCGTCGGGGGCGGTGACGACCGCGGCGTCGTCGCCGGGGCCGAGCACGACGGCGGGTGTGGTCGCGAAATGGCGCGTGAAGCGCTCGATGAGGCGGAACTCGCCGACTTCGGCGACGGTCTCACTCACGTGGGGATCAGTCCTCGGGCGTTTGTTGGTCGGTGAAGCACTGGGTAATCTTCGCTCAACGGCGATCGCGAAGCGGTCAGGCCCGCCCGTGTCGGGTTCGGCCCCACGATCCCCTGCTCGCCCGTCCCCTGAGGAGGCCTGTCGCATGGTGCAGGCGTACATCTTGGTCCAGACCGAGGTCGGCATGGCCGACCAGGTGTCCGAGGACGTGTCGGCGCTGGAGGGCGTGGTCCGGGTGGACATCGTCACCGGCCCGTACGACGTGGTGGTGCTCACCGAGGCCGCCTCCGCGGACCATCTCCGGACGCTGGTGGTGAGTAGAGTCCAGCGGGTGGCGGGCATTACCCGCACGTTGACCTGTTCGATTCTCAACGCCTGAGGAGCGGGGTCCTGGTGGGTTCCGAGAAGAAGTCGCGCCTTCCGGCGATCGTGGCGACCGCTGTGGCGGTGCCCGTCGCGGTGGTCGCGGGTGTGCTGGTGTTCAACGCGATCGCACCGGAGGCCGAGCCGGTGCACGAGGACCTCTCGCCGGTGTCGGTCGAGGTCCCCGCGTTGAGCGAGGAGGACGCGGTGGTGTGCCTGGCGCTCACGGCGACCGCGCCGGTGGCGGCGGGCGGCCTGCCGGCGCGCCCGGTCGAGGGCGGCGCGGGCGCGGCGGAGTCGGTCATGGCGTACGGCGATCCGGCGGTGGTGGCGACCTGCGGGGTCGACCAGGTCGCGGTGGAGGACACGGCGCTGGTGTACCAGCTCAACGGGGTCTGCTGGTATTCGGACGAGGCGGGCCTGGTGTGGACGACGCTCGACCGGCAGGTGCCGGTGGGGGTGAGCGTCCCGGAGGCGAACGAGCAGCCGGTCGACGTGCTCAACGACCTGTCGACCGTGATCGGGGACAAGGTGCCGGCGTCCGCGGAGGCGCCGACGGGGTGCGCGTGAGCGCTGCGCTGGAGCGCTCGTTCTTCGCTCGCGATTCGGTGCGGGTGGCCCCGGAGCTGCTGGGCTGCACGGTGACCGCGAACGGCGTGACGGTGCGGCTGACGGAGGTCGAGGCGTACCGCGAGGACGATCCGGCGTCGCATTCCTTTCGCGGGCGGACGAAGCGCACGGCGGTCATGTTCGGCCCGCCGGGGTTCCTGTACGTCTACTTCACCTACGGCATGCATTACTGCGCGAACCTGGTGTGCGGCCCCGACGGTTCGGGGGCGGCGGTGCTGCTGCGGGCCGGCGAGGTCGTGGACGGGCTCGAGACGGCGCGCGGGCGGCGCGGCCCGAAGGTGCCGGACCGGGACCTCGCGCGGGGCCCGGCGCGGCTGGCGCAGGCGCTGGGCTGGGACCGCGAGGACGACGGCCGCGACATGATCGGCGCGGTGCGCCGGGGCGGCGGCGCGGCGGCGGTTGCCGCCGGGCCGAGGACCGGCATCACGAAGGCGGCCGACACCGACTGGCGGTTCTGGATCCCGGGCGACCGGTTCGTGTCCGCGTACAAGCGCCACCCGAAGGCCCCGCCGGCGCCGATCGCCGACTAGCGCCGGCCGCTCACTCGAGTCTCACGTCGAAGTAGGGCGAGCGCATCAGCTCCCGGAATGCTTCGAGGGTGTCCTCGTGCAAGTGCACTTCCGAGTTCCTGCCTTCGGCGTTCGGCGATTCGAAGTAGACGATCGCTTTCAGCCGCGGATAGTGCGCCATCTGGTAGCGGGCCGCTTGGAAGACCGCTTTCTGGTGGTCCGGGTACTCGTCTTCGTGGAAGACGCCCCATTCGGCGAGCATCATCGGCTTGTCGGGGTGCTCGCGCGCGATCCAGTGGTAGAAGCCGGGCCAGGCGCTCTTGCCCTTGGTCTGGTCGACGATCTCCCCGAAGTCCGAGTGCCCGTCGTCGTGGAGGGACTGGCCGTAGCCCGAGAGGCCGATCCAGTCGACCACGTCCGCACCCGGGTACAGGTCCCCGTGCCAGGGCTTCTCGACCCACTTCAGGTAGCCCATGTAGTTCATGACGGTGACGAGGTTGTCCACTCCGGCGCCCCGCAGCCGCTCGACGACGTAGCGGTACATGTCCGCGTAATCCGATGCCTCCATATTGGATCCTGCGGTCGGGTCGACGTCGTTCTCGGGCTCGTGGTGGACGGTGAAGAAGAACGGCTTGTGGAAATTGGCCTTGAGGTGCTCGGCGAGTCTGTCGAGGTACGCGTCGGTCTCCGGGTCGCCCGCGGCGATGGCGCCCCATTCGGCCATCATCGGCTTCCAGTTGATGAACAGGGTCCGCGGGTGCAGCGGGTCCTCGGTGAGCGCGATCTGCGCGGGGGTCGGGAACAGGCGCGCATCGCCGCGCTCATAGGCGTGGTAGATCTGCTGGTCCTGCTCCACTCTGGACTCGAACTCCAGGAGCGCCTGCTCCTTCGCCCGCGACGTGTGCGCCGCGGGGGCGACGCCGACGAGGGCGCCGCAGGTCGGGATGAGCTTGTCCCGGGTCACACAGGTCGAGAGCTGGTCCTCGACCTGACCGGCTTCGGGCTGGAGCGGCGGTCCTTGCGGCGAGGTCGGGTCGGCGGCCGGGAGCGCCGGGTCGGCCGACGGGTCCACTGAGGGCACCGGGCCCGTTGCGGGCGTCGGGCTCGGGGACGCGGACGGGCCGGGATCGGTCGACGCGGGAGCGTCCGGCGTGCCGGTCGGGCCCTCGGTGGGCGACGGACTCGGGGCGGTCGGGTCCTCAGTGGGCGTCGTGCCGGGGACGGTCGGGTCGGGCAGCGGGACGGGCGCGGTCGGCGGGACCGGGTTCACCGGCGGCACCGCCGAGATGGTGCGCAGGTTCGGTCCCGAACCGTATTCGGCCCCTTCGAACTCGAGGTAGGCCTTCCGGTCGGGGGTCGTGACGGCGAAGCCGTAGCGGCCGGGCGCGTTGATCGCACCGGTGACGTCGAAGACCACTTCGGTGGCCCCCGCGTCGATCTCGACCGCGTCCCACACCGCGCCGTACGGCGGGGCCGTGGCGGCCGTGAGCGAGCACAGGCAGCTCACGGGGTGCACGGAGGCGACCTCGAGGGTCATGCCCTCGCTGTCGGGCGGGACGGCGACGGGCAGGCGCAGCTCGGCGGTGTGGTCGGGCCGGACCGTGGACTCGTCGACGGCGAACTGCAGGTGGGTGACGGCGATCCCGAGGTCGGCGGAGGTGCCGACGGGCAGCACCGCGGGCGACTGCGGCGCGGGACCGGCGACCTGCGTGGCGATGAACGACGCGGCGAGCGGCGCATGGTCGACCGTGCCGTCGCCGTCCTGCCAGGCCTCGTCGACGCCGAGGCGCTCCCCGTGCGAGCCGACGCCGTAGCCGGCCACGAAGCCCGCCAGGACCAGCGGCAGCACCGCCAGGACGGTCACGATCCCGCGGCCCGCCCGCAGGCCCTGGCGCTTCTCGGTGTCGCTCATCGTCCACCTTCTTCCGTCCAATGTGACACGCACTCAAATGCTGCGAATCACCATATTAGCGAACAAAATGGTTTTTACTAGCCTGCTCCCGCAAACACAACCCCAGTTCCGCGCACGGCGCGCCTCGAACCCGCCCGGCCGTCACCTGAAGGTCGCATCGCTCGTTACTCAACCGAGATCCCGATAACGAGAAAGGCCTTCGCGTTGAGGACCCCTGCCGCCCGCACGCTCGCCGATTACGGCGTCATCGTCCGCCGCTCCTGGTGGCTCATCATCGGAACGGTGGCCGCGGCATTGGCCGCCGGGTTCGCCTACACCTCGCTGAGCGAGGAGGTCTACGAGTCCACCTCCGCGATCCTGGTGCTGCCTACCGCGGGAGACACCGCCGTCGCGGGCGCCCGCACCGCCGGGCAGGTCAACCTCGACACCGAGGCCCAGCTCGTCAAGTCCACCGAGGTGGCCGTGGCCGCCGCCGAAACGCTCGGCGCCGACGACCCGGGCGAGCTCGTCTCGCGCGTGTCGGTCACCGTGCCGCCCAACACCGCCGTGCTCGAGATCGCCTTCCGCGCCGAGAACCCCGAGGCCGCCCAGGCCGGGGCCATCGCGTTCAGCGAGGCGTACCTCGACCACCGCCGCTCCGGGGCCACCGCCTCGCTCGACAGCGCGATCGCCACGGCCATTGTGGGCCTCGACGCGGTCGATGCCGACATCGCCGCCGCCGAGGACGAACTGTCCGGAATGGACGCCGACGCCGGCGGCCGGGCCGGGCTCGAATCCGAGCTCGACGGGCTGCGCCGGCAGGCCGAGGAGATCGAGGCCGAGATCGCCGCCATCGAGGCCCAGCAGGGCGCGATCACGCCCGGCCGCGTCATCAACGAGGCCTCCGCGCCCGGAGCGCCCGTGAGCCCGAACGCGATGTTCAACCTCGCCGCCGCGCTCGGCCTCGGCCTGCCGCTCGGCCTCATCCTCGCGTGGGCCCGCCACCGCCTGGCCCGCAAAGTGGCCTACCCGACCGACCTGGTCGAGCGGTGCGAACTCGACGTGCTCGCCTCCGTGCCCCCGGGCGTGAAGTTCCAGCGCCGCGAGGTCTTCGGCGCCTACAGCCCCGGCGGCCGGGTCTTCTCCCAGCTCCGCAATGTCGTGTCCTCGCAGTTGACGCACGACCAGCGCGTCATCGTCGTCGCCGGCGTGGCCCCCGGCCCCGCCGCGAGCGTCGTCGCCGCCAACCTCGCCACCGCGATGGCCCGCGCGGGCGACCGCGCCACCGCCGTCGCCGCCAACCCGAGCACCACCGTTGGCCTGCCGGAACTGTTCGGCACCGACCCGGTGCCGGGCCTCGCCGACGTCTGGTCCGGCCGGGTCGACCTCGCCGTGGCCACGCAGGCCGCCCCGCGGCAGCCGAGCCTCAACGTGATCGGCCCGGGCGCCGCCGCCAGGGCCACAGGCCCCACCAGCGAGGCCGCCGCGGAGACCTTCGCGAAGCTCGCCGAAGCCGGGCGCTTCGTGGTCGTCGACGCCCCGCCGCTGTCGTGCAGCGCCGACGCGCAGCTGCTCGCCGGGCACGCCGACGCGGTGATCCTCGCCGTCCAGTCAGGACGCGACTCGATCAGGGAGACCGCCGCGGCCGCACTGGCGATGCGCCAGATCGACACCCCGCTGCTCGGCGCGATCCTGCTTCCGAGCGTGCTGGGGCCGATGAACACGGTGCCGCTGCCGACCGCGCGCCGCGAGGCAGAGCGGTCCGAATCCCGCGATGCGCTCGTCTCCCAGGACGAGACGCCCACGGACTCGCTCGAGCCCGTCGATGACGAAGAGGCGACGACGCAGGTGATGCCGGCCGTTCCCGCCGCCGTGCCCGCAGCCGAGTCGCGATGACGCTCCTCGCGGCCGCCCGCTCCGCCGGGCGCGTCCGGATCGACCCCGCCGCGCGGGGCGACCGCGAAGGCGCCTCGCTCACGTGGCTGCTGGCCGGGTTCCCGCTGTGGTGGGCGCTCGGCATGGGCGTCCTCGTCATCCCGTTCGTCGCCGCGGTCGCGGCCGTGAAGCTGGTGCGCCGCAGGTCGATCAGCGTGCCGCCCGCGTTCGGGTGGTGGCTCCTGTTCCTCCTCGCGGTCACGCTGAGCCTCGCGAACCTCGGCGTGGACCCGCCGGGCACCGTGCCCGAGACCTGGTTCTCGAGCCTGCCCGGGGCGACCTTCCGGTTCGGCTTCTACTGCTGCTGCACCCTCATCGCCCTGTGGGCCTACAACCTCCTGGTAGAGGGGAAGCTCAAGCGGGACACGCTGATCCGGCTCCTCGGCTGGCTGTTCGCGGTCACGGTGGCGGGCGGGTTCCTCGGCACCTTCTTCGGGTCCTTCGAGTACACGTCCCCGGTGGAGGCGCTGCTGCCGAACGCGGTGGCGAAGGACGGGTTCGTGCAGTCGCTCGTGCACCCGGCGGCCGCGCAGACCATGGACTTCCTCGGCTACGAGACGCCGCGCCCCGCCGCGCCCTGGGGCTACACCAACACGTGGGGCAACAACTTCGCGATCACCGCGGTCTGGTTCGTCATCGCGGCGTTCTGCACGCCCCTCAAGACGAAATGGCGGGTCGCCGCCGTCGCGCTGCTGGTCGCCTCGCTCGTGCCCGCCGTGTACTCGATGAACCGCGGCCTGTGGCTCGGCCTCGCCGCCATCGCGGTCTTCGCGGCGCTGCGGCTGCTCGTCTCCGGCAGACCCGGCGGGATGCTCGCCCTGGCCGGGGCCGGATGCGCCGCGGTCCTGCTCGTGGTCCTCACGCCACTGGGGACGGTCGTGCAGACCCGGCTCGACAACGGGCACTCCGACGAGGGCCGGGCGTTCTCCTCCGAGCGCGCCACCGAGCTCGTGATCGAGCACTCCCCCGTGATCGGCTTCGGGACGACCCGCAAGACCCTCGGCTCGGGCGAGTCGATCGCCGTCGGCCCCACCCCCGAATGCCCCCGCTGCGGCGGCCGCACCCTCGGCGGGAACGGCCAGCTCTGGCAGGTCATGTTCGCCCACGGCATCCTCGGCACCGTCACCTACCTCGGGTTCGCGCTCGCGGTCCTGTGGCGGTTCCGGCACGACCACACCGCGGTCGGGATCGCCGGGAGCGCCGTCGTGGGCTTCTCGCTCATCACGATGTTCTACTACAACGCCCTCGTCACGCCCCTCCTGTTCACCCTGCTCAGCTACGTCCTCCTCGCCGCGGGCCGCCCGCCCGGGGCGTCCCACCACGGCCCAGAGACGGAGAACCGATGAGCCGAGCCCTGAAGACCACCGACGACCTGCGCAGGCGCGCGACCTACCTTGCGGAGGTGGTCGACCAGCTGTACCCCGGTGCAGCGCAAGGCGACGCACCGCGGCCCTACATCGTGGTGCCCGGCCGCCGCAAGCCGCGCGTGCTCATCCCGGCCGCCGACCGCAAGGTCGCCGCGGCCGCGCTGCACCGCTACGCCCGGCCCGCCGCGCGCGGCGCGCGCCTCAAGCGCGACGCCGCCGTGTGGGCCCTGCGCCTGGGCCTGGACCGGATGCTGCTGCCGCACCGGATCAAAGTGGGCGGCGCCGAAGGCATCGACGACCACCTCGCGGCCGTGCTCGGCCACGAGGTCCACCTGAGCATCCACATCGGACCGGCGCGGGCGAACCGCAAGCCGGTGCTGCAGATCCTCGACGGCGACGCGACCACGGTGGCCTTCGCCAAGCTCGGCGTCAACCCGCTCACCCGGGAGCTCGTGGAGGCCGAGGCGAACGCGACGCGGCGCCTCAGCGAGTTCTGCGACCTCAAGCTGCTGCGGGTGCCGCGGCTGCTGCACTCCGGGAACTGGAACGGCCACAACCTGATGGTGGCGTCCGCGCTCCCGTCCTGGGACGCCCCGGCCGACCTCGGCCCCTCCCGGCGCACCGCCGCCATGCGCGAACTCGCCGACGCCTGCGGCACCGCCCGCTCGCCGCTCGGCGAGTCCGACTACGCCGCGCGCCTGCGCACGCGCCTCAAGGACCTCACCGCACGCGGCGAGACCGACGCGGACACGCTCCAGACCGCGGGCGAGACCCTGCTCGACCGGTACGCCGGCACCGAGCTGACCTTCGGTGCGTGGCACGGCGACTGGTCCCCGTGGAACACCCGCGAGACCGAGTCGCTCGTGTACCTGTGGGACCTCGAGCGTTTCGAGACCGGCGTCCCCTACGGCTTCGACGCCGCCCACTACCGGCTCCAGGACCACATCGTCACCCAGGGGGCGGACCCGACCACGGCCGTGCTCGGCCTGGTCGCCGACGCCCCCTCGATCCTCGCGCCCATGGGGGTCGCGCCCGCTGAGGCCGAGCCGACCGTGCTGCTGTACCTCGTGGACCTCGCCGCCCGCTACATGGGCGACCAGGCCGAACGCGCCGGCGCGGCCCTCGGGGCGCTCGGCCGGTGGCTCCTGCCCACGCTGCTGCGCCACATCGCCCGCCAGCGCACCGCTTCGGAGACCGGAGGCCAGCCGTGAGCCACCGCAGCCTCAAAGAGCGCATCCCCAGCCAGTTGAAGGCCGTCGTCGGGCACTCCTCCCGCACGTTCGGGCGGCTGACCGCCTCCTCCCGCATCCTGCCGGGCCTGCTGATCTGCGGCGGCCAGCGCTGCGGCACCACGTCCCTGTACCGGGCCCTGGCCCAGCACCCGGCGATCCTGAAACCGGTGTTCCACAAGGGCGTGCACTACTTCGACACCGGCTACGACAAGGGCATGGCCTGGTACCGCGGGCACTTCCCGACGCAGGCGGCCGCGCGGCGGATCGCCGACCACACCGGGCTCGCGCCGATCGGCTTCGAGTCGAGCCCGTACTACCTGTACCACCCGCTCGCCGCGGAGCGGTTCGCGCGGGACCTGCCCGGGGTCAAGGTGATCGTGCTCGTGCGCGACCCGGTCGAGCGGGCCTGGTCGCACCACGCGCACGAGGTGGCACGCGGGTTCGAGCCGATCGCGGACTTCGCCGAGGCCGTGGCGGCCGAGGACGCCCGGCTCGAGGGCAAGGAGGAGCGGCTCAGGGCCGACCCTTCGCTGTACGACTTCGACCACCAGCACCACGCCTACACGGCGCGGGGGCGGTACACGGACTACCTCGAGCCGCTCGCCGCGCAGGTGGGGCGCGACAAGGTGCTGGTGCTCGACTCGGGCGAGTTCTTCTCCCGGCCGGAGGACGCGTTCGAGCGCGTGCTGCGGTTCCTGGGGCTGCCGTGGCTCGGGGAGTTCGCCTTCGCGCGGCACAACGCGCGCGGGCGTCCCTCCCCGATGTCGGCGGACCTGCGCGAGCAGTTGACGGCGCACTACGGGCCTTACGACGAGCGGCTCGCGGACTGGCTTGGGGACGTGCCGAGTTGGCGGCGCTGACCTCCGGCGCGGTCGCCGAAGCGGGGCCGGAGGAGAGCGGCAGGGCGGAGCTGCGCGGCACCGCGCGCGGCGGCCTCGCGAACCTCGTCGGTGCGGCGGTCTCCGGGATGGGCGGCCTGGCGGTCACGTGGCTGGCGGCGGTGGCGCTCTCGCCCGCCGAGGCCGGCGCGTTCTTCACCGCCACATCGGTGTTCCTGCTGGCGGGCGCGATCGCGCGCGTGGGCACGCCCACGGGGCTGGTGTACTGGGTGGCGCGGCTGCACCAGAACGGGCGGGACGGCGCGGTCGGCTCGGTCCTGAAGCTCGGCCTGTGGCCCGCGGCGATCGTGTCGATGGCGACGGCGTTCGGGCTGCTGCTGGCGGCGCCGATGTTCGCCAACCCGGACCTGGTGCGGCTGATCGCGGTGTTCCTGCCCGCGTCGGTCGCGATGGAGGCGCTGCTGGCGGCGACGCGCGGGTACCGGCTGATGGGGCCCTCGGTCCTCATCGACAAGCTCGGCCGCACGGTCGCGCAGCTGGTGGGGCTCGCGGCGATCGCGTTGGCGGGCACGGCCTCGCCGTTCACGATCACGTTCGCGTGGGTGCTGCCGTACCTGCCGGCGGCGGTCGCGGCGGGCTGGTACCTGCTGCGGCGCCACCGCCGGTCGCAGACGAAGCAGGAGTTCCCCGACCGGGTCTCGGCCCGCGCGTTCTGGGGCTTCACCGCGCCGCGCGCCGCCGCGGGCGTGGCCCAGCTGGGGCTGCAGCGGCTCGACATCATCATGGTCGCGGCGCTGGCCGGGCTCGGCCCGGCCGCGGTGTACACGGTGGCGACGCGGTTCGTGATCGTCGGGCAGATGGCCGCGGGCGCGGTCGGGCAGTCGGTGCAGCCGCGCGCGGCGGCGGCGATGGCCGCCGGGAAGCCGGCTTCGGCGCGCGCGCTGTACCAGGAGTCGACGGCGTGGATCGTGGCGCTCACCTGGCCGGTGTACCTCGGGGTGGGGCTGCTGGCGGACTGGTACCTGCGGCTGTTCGGCGGCGAGTACGTCGGCGGCGACGCGCGGCTGGTCGTGTGGATCCTGGTGCCCGCGATGATGTGCAGCTCGGCGTGCGGGGTGGTCGACTCGATGCTGGCGATGGCCGGGAAGACCTCGTGGCAGTTGATCGACGTCTCGATTTCACTCCTCGTCAATGTGGGGTTGAACCTGGCGTTGATCCCTTCCATGGGGGTCGTCGGCGCGGCGATCGCGTGGTCGGCGGCGGTTCTGGTCAATAATTTGGTTCCACTCGCGCAACTGTGGCGCACGTTCGGTCTGCACCCGTTCGGGGCGTTGACGAGGCGGGCGCTGTTCGCGGCCGGCCTCGGATTCGGGGTCCTGCCGCTGGCGTTCACGCCGCTCGGCCCGCTTTGGACTGCGGCCGCGCTCGCGGCCGCGGGCCTCGCGTGGGCGGTGGCGCTGCTGCGCTACCGGCACCGAATATGAACTTGAAAGGGACTTCGTGGCCAGCAACTACACCGAGGTGTTCCAGGACCCGACCGCGGTAGAGAAGTACGCCGAGCGGACGTACGCTCCGGGGACGTTCTCGTCGATCGTCTCCAGCCGGCAGGCCGGATGGCTGCGCGGGTTCGTGCCGAACGCCTTCGCGACGCGGCCCGTCCACCACGACTTCGCGTGCGGCACCGGCCGCGTCTCGCGGATGCTCGCGGGGATGGTCGCGGTCTCGCACGGCTACGACACCTCGGAGGCGATGCTGCAGAAGGGCCGCGAACTGGGCACGCCCGGGCACGCGCACCTCGTGCAGCCGGGGCTGGCCGCGCCCGAGGTCGACCCGGGTCGCCCGGCGCTGGTGACGGCGTTCCGGTTCGTGCTCAATGTGGACCTGCACCTGCGGGACCAGCTGATGGACTTCGCATCGGCGGCGCTGCCGGACGCGGACGCGGGCCTGCTGCTGGTGGAGAACCACGGCAACGCGTCGTCGCTGCGGCACCTGCGCAAGACCTTCGGGCGGCTGGACGCGAGCACGTGGTTCCAGGAGCTCTCGCACCTGGAGATGCGGGACCTGTTCGCGCGCCACGGCTTCGAGCTGGTCGGCATGCAGGGGTTCACGCTGTTCACCCAGGGCTGCTACCGCGCGCCGTGGGGCTGGGCCTCGCGGGGCGCCGACGCCGCGCTGGCGTCGCCGCTCTCGAAGTGGGCCACGGACGTGGTCTACATCGCCCGGCGCCGCTAGTCCTGCGTGCGCGCTCGGCGGCGTTCCCGGTAGGCCTCGGCGAGGAGCCGCACGGCTTCGGGGACGTCGTCCCTGAGGTAGCGGCGGGCGAGCCGGCGGGGTTCGGAGAGCATCCGGAAGAGCCATTCGGTGCCGGTGCGCTGCATCCATTTCGGGGCGCGGCGGCGGTAGCCGGCGATGAAGTCGATGCTCGCGCCGCAACCGAGGAACCAGGCGCCGGGGGCGACCGCGCGCAGGCGCGCCGTCACCTGCTCCTGCTTGGGGAAGCCGAGGCCCACGTAGACGAGGTCGGGGGCGGCGGCCTCGACGCGTTCGACGAGGGCGCTCCACTGCGAGTCGTCGCGGTCGAAGCCCATGGGCGGGCACCAGGCGCCGACCACTTTCAGGCCCGGGTAGCGGGCCTCGAGGAGGTCGGCGGCGCGTTCGGTGGGGCGCGCGGCGCCGTCCGGGGTGCCGCCCAGCAGGGCGATGCGCAGCCCGCGCGTGGCGGCCGCTTCGGAGAGGGACCAGACGAGGTCCGAGCCCGCGACGCGGGCGGGCAGCGGATTCCGGGCCACTCTGGAGGCCCACACGAGCGGCGCGCCGTCGGCGACCACGAGTTCCGCGGCCGCGATGACGGCGCGCAGCTCGCGGTTGCGGCGGGCGGCGGCGACGATGTCGACGTTCGGGGTGACGATCTGGCCGCCTCGCCCCGATTCGAGCGCGTCGAGCACGCGTGCCACCGCCTCGGCCTCGGTGACCGGGTCGATGCCGATGCCGCCCAGGCACACCCGCGGTGCGGGTCCGGCGTGCGGTCGAGGGGAAGGCGCGGCGCTGACACGGTCCGCGCTCGAAGGGCCCAAACGCTCCATGCGATCAGACGTTAGAGGTCCGCGTGCGATTTTCCGGGAATTTTGGCCACAGGGCGTGTCCCCCACCCCACCCCGAGTCGTTATAGGAATCATCAAGGGGCATCTGCAGGTTTCCGAGCCCGGCTCGGATCGCGGCCCCGAAGCAGTGGAGCACCAGGGTGAGCGAGGGATCAGTGAGCGTGAAGATCGCCGACACGGCCGAGCAGTCCGAGAACCGCGTCAAAGTGGTCTTCATCGGAGGACTCGGGCGCAGCGGCACGACGCTCCTCGAACGCCTGCTCGGACAGCTCCCCGGGGTCGTCCCCCTCGGCGAGATCACCCACCTGTGGGAACGGGACCTGGTCGGCAACGAGATGTGCGCCTGCGGGGCCGCGTTCTCGCACTGCGAGTTCTGGCAGCGGATCGGGCAGCGCGCCTTCGGCTCCTGGGAGCAGGTCGACGTCGAACGCCTCAACGCCCTCAAGGCCACTGTGGACCGGACCCGGCACATCCCGGCGCTCGCGGCGAAGCGCCTCGCGCCCGCGCAGCACCAGCTCGTGACCGAGTACGCCGAGTACTTCGAGAAGATCTACACCGCCGCCGCCAAGGACACGCGCGCGCAGGTCGTGGTCGACTCCTCCAAGCACGCGTCGCTCGCGTACTGCCTGCGCTGGTCGCCGAAGATCGACCTGCGCGTGCTGCACGTCGTGCGCGACTCGCGGGGCGTCGCCTACTCGTGGACCAAGAAGGTGTCCCGCCCCGAGTCCCCCACGGGCGACCAGATGACCCGCTACTCCCCCGCGAAGGCCGCGATGCTGTGGAACGCGCAGAACGCCGCGTTCAGCCTCCTCGCCCGCCGCGGCGTCCCCGTCCGGCGGGTCCGCTACGAGCGGATCATCCAGCGCCCGCGCAAGGTGATCGCGTCGCTGGGCCGGTTCTGCGGCCTGGACCTCGCGGAGTCGGACTACAACTTCATCGGGGACGGCTGGGCCGACCTGGGCCCGAGCCACTCGGCGGCCGGCAACCCCATGCGGTTCACCGTGGGGCGCATCCCGATCTACCCCGACGAGGCCTGGACCGCGGACCTGCCCGACAGCACCCGGCGCATGGTCTCCACCCTGACCCGGCCCCTCCTGGGCCGCTACGGCTACCTCGACGACGAGGAGGCCCCTGTGGACGAACCCGTTCTGGAAACCCACGTCGACGCTTGCGGAGACGTACATGTGCAAAGGGAGCGCGTGTGACTGACTGGCCTTCGGTGGGCGTCGTCATCCCCACCCACAACCGCCCCGAGCAGGTGCGCGCCGCACTGAGCTCGGTGCTGACCCAGTTCTACCCCGGTGGCATCGAAGTGGTCGTGGTCTTCGACCGCGCCAAAGTGGACGAAACGCTCGCGGCGGACGGCGAGCGTCCGGTGCGCGTGGTCAAGAACGAGCGCACGCCCGGCCTCGCCGGGGCCCGGAACACCGGGATCACCGCGCTGGAGACCGACCTCGTGGCGTTCCTCGACGACGACGACGAATGGCTGCCCGGCAAACTCGCCGCGCAGGTCACCGCGCTCGGCACCGAGGCCGAGCTGTGCACGACCGCGATCGAGGTCGACTACCGCGGCCGCCGGAACTCGCGGCTCGCGCAGAAGACCATGGTGCGCCACGGCGACCTGCTCCGCTCGCGCATGATGATGCTCCACTCCTCCACGTTCCTGTTCCGGCGCTCGGCGCTGCTGGGCGGGCTCGGCCTGGTCGCCGAAGACGCGCCGGGCAGCCAGAACGAGGACTGGGACATGCTGCTGCGCGCCTCGCGGCGCCGGCCCATCGCGCACGTCGACGTCCCGTACGCGCTCGTGAACTGGGCCGGCTCGCACTTCGAGACCCGCTGGGACACGAAGATCTCCTCACTGCGGTGGATCCTCGACCGCCACCCCGAGATCCACGGCAGCCCCGAGGGCGCCGCGCGCGTCTACGGCCAGATCGCGTGCTGGCACGCCGCCACAGGCGACCGCAAGGAGGCCCTGCGCTGGGCGATCCGGGCGACGAAGGCGAACCCGAGCGAGCCCCGCGCCGCAGTGGCCGCCGCGGCGGCGGCGGGCATCGTCGGCGTCCCGACCGTGATGGCCGCACTGCACCGCCGCGGCCGCGGCATCTGAGACGCGAGCGTCAACCTCGTGTTCAGCATTTGTCCCCGCTTTATTCACGCCTTAGCGGCGCCTTAACCGGCGCGGCCCTAGTTTTTCTCCAGACCGCCTGAGCCGCAATCGCTCAGGCGACCGGTCCCGTCACCGAGGAGGAACACCGTGGGTCTCGCACTCGCCCTGGCACTGCCCGTCAACCTGTTCGCGATCACCGTGCTCGCCTGCGCGATCTACTACCGCCGCCATCACCGGACCGACCTCGCCTTGGCCTATGTGGCGCTCAACGTCGGCGTCTTCTCCGTGTCCGCGCTCATGCTCTCGCAGCAGGTGAGCCTCGGCCTGGCGTTCGGGCTCTTCGGCGTCCTGTCGATCCTGCGGCTGCGCTCGGACCAGATCTCGCAGCGGGACGTCGGCTACTACTTCACGTCGCTCGCACTGGGCCTCATCAACGGCATCGGCGCTTCGCGCCCGGCGGTGATGATCGGGCTCAGCGTCCTGCTGGTGGTCACCATGTACGTCGCCGACCATCCGAAGCTCGCGAACCGGGGACGGCACCGCATGATCGTGCTCGACACCGTGCACCGCGACGAGACCGCGCTACAGGCGGACCTCGAGCGGCGCCTGGGCGGCACGGTGCGGAAGTTCGAGGTCATCGACACCGACTTCGTGCGCGAGACGATGACCGTGGACGTGCGGTTCCGGCCCCAGCCCGCGAACACCCCCGCCAGCCCCGACCGCACCTACCCGATCGCGAGGGTCTGATGATCGCCCGGGAAGGACTGGACCTGTTCGCGCCCATCGACCTCGCGAGCGTCGTGGACGCCGCGAACCTGCAGACCCGCGTCGACTCCAAGTACCTGCTGACCCCGGAGGCCTACCGGCGCTTCCGCGACCGGCTCTCCCGGCACGGCGACTGGCGCTGCCTGGAGATCGACGGGCGGCGGCGATTCACGTACGAGTCGATCTACTTCGACACGCCCGACCTGCTGACGTACCGCCAGCACCGGCAGGGCCGCCGACTCCGCTTCAAGGTCCGCTCCCGCACGTACGCCGACTCGGGCGAATGCGCGTTCGAGGTCAAACTCAAAGGGGCGCGGGCGGACACGGTGAAGGAGCGCATGGACTACCGCGCAGCGGACGCGGGTCGGCTCGCACCGGACGCCGCCGAGTTCCTCGCCCAGACGCTGCGACGGGCCTACGGCATGGCCGTGCCGCACGGGATGGCCCCGCGGGTGCGCACCGACTACCGCCGCCACACGCTGGTGGACCTGCGCGCGGCCACCCGGATCACCTGCGACGAGGAGCTCCGGGTCGCCGGAGCCACAGGTTCGGCATCAGCCCGGCGGGTGTGCCTGGTCGAGGTCAAGTCGGCGCAGGCCGGCGGCCCGGTCGACCGAATGCTGTGGCAGGCGGGGGCCCGGCCCGTGTCGGTCAGCAAGTACTGCCTCGCGGCGGCCGCGCTCTACCCGTGGCTCGGCGCGAACCCTTGGGCCCGTGCGTACAAGGAGTGCTTCGGGCCGGTCGACGCCCGACCGGAACTCAGCCCAGTTCGAGTCTGATGAGCGCGCCCCTGCCGCCGTGGCCCGCGCCGAAGACGACCTGACCGCCCGAGGCCGCGGCGGCGCGGCGGGCGATGTCCATGCCCAGCCCGGTCGAACCGCCGCCGGAGCGCCCGCGCTCGAACACCGCCGCATCGGGCAGGCCCGGCCCCTCGTCGGCGATGTCCACGATCGCGCCGCCTTCGGGCCGGGCCCACAGCCGGACCTCGAACGCGGTCCCGTCGGGCGTGTGCGCGAAGACGTTCGCCAGCAGCGAGTCCATGGCCGCGGAAAGGTCTTCGGCACTGAGCTTCACCGGCAGCGGGCCGGGGGCGAGCGAAACGCGGCACTCGCGGGCGGTGTCCTCGGCGAGCGCGGACCAGAACTCGAAGCGCTCGGCCACGACCGCGACCGCATCGCATTCGGCCGCACCGAGTCCGGGCCTCCGGGCGTCGCGGATCGCGGCATTGACGGCCCGCTCGACCTCGCCGATCGCCTCGTCGACGGCGGCCCTCTCGGCCGGGTCTGCGATCGCCTCGGCTTCGAGTCGCAAGACCGTGAGCGGGGTGCGGAGCCGGTGCGAGAGGTCGGCGACGCGTTCGCGCTCCCGCTCGCGTTCGGCTTCGAGCAGGTCCCTGATGCGGTCGGCGAGGGAGTTCAGTGCGGTGCCGACCCGTTTGATCTCGGGCGGGCCTTCGGCGCCCGCCCTGGCCTCCAGGTCGCCTTCAGCGAGCCGGTTGGAGACTTCGGTCAGATCGGCCAGCGGCACGAGGACCACCCGCGCCAGACGCGAGGCCAGGAGCAGACCGAATCCCAAGAGCACCAAGGCGATCGCGCCGAGCAGCAGCCAGGAGCGGCCGACGCCGGCGGTCAACTGGGCGTCGTCCACATAGGCCCGGACGACTGCATGACCGTTGTCGGGCATGCGAACGCCGTAGAGAATCTCCCGCCCGCCCTCGGTCGCGGCGGTGAGGGATCTGCCCTGGGCCGCAAGGTCGACGGCCGAGGAGCGGGGCGCCTCGGCGCCTATGACACTCCCGTCGGGCCAGAAGACGGTGACGGGGTAGGGGCTCTCGGCGTTGAGCAGCGCCACGCTGTTCTCCATGTCGGACTTCGGCGTTGTCGCGACGATCGAGGACAGGACCTGGGCCTCCTGCTCGGCCGCGGTGACGACGCGCTCGGCCGCGGAGTTGCGCAGCAGGATCGCCAGAGGGATCGAGAAGACGAGCAGGATCAGGGTGGCGGTGGCGGCCACCAGGAGTGTCAGGCGGGCCCTCATGCGGTGCTCCCCGGGTCGACGAGTTTGACGCCGACGCCGCGCACCGTGTGCAGGAACCGCGGGGTCTGCGCGGTCTCGCCGAGTTTGCGGCGCAGCCACGCCAGGTGGACGTCGACGGTCTTGTCCGCCCCGCCGAACGGCAGGTCCCACACCTCGGTGAGCAGCTGGCGCTTGGGAACGACCTCCCCCGCACGGGCGGCGAGGTGGTGCAGCAGGTCGAATTCCTTGGGACTCAGTTCCAGAGCCCGGCCGTCGAGGACCGCCTGGCGGCCCTTCGGGTCGATCCGCAGCGGACCAACGACGACGGTGGGATCGGCCGGCGCGCCCGCTCCGGCGCGGCGCAGCACCGCCTGGATGCGCGCGTCCAGCTGCTTCGCGGTGAACGGCTTGACCACGTAGTCGTCGGCGCCCGCGCCGAGGATGCGGACGATCTCGTTCTCGTCGTCACGGGCCGTGGCGACGATGACGGGGACGTCGGAGACGCCGCGCAGCATCCGCAGCATCTCGCCGCCGTCGAGGTCGGGCAGACCGAGGTCGAGCACGACCAGGTCGGGCCGGTGGTCCACGGCGGCGCGCAGCCCGGTCATCGCGTCGGGGGCGGGTGCGACCTGGTGTCCGAGGTCCCTGAGGGACCGCAGGAGCGCGGTGCGGACGCGTTCGTCGTCCTCGATCAGGAGCAGCTGGGCCATGCGGGAACTCTATGCGGCGCTGCCGTGGAGGGGCACATCACGTCGGTCCCTCAGTGAGCCTTAGACCGGCCTTATCGCGCTCTTAAGGTTCCGGCGGGCAAGCTGGATCGCATGAAGAGGAACCTGGTAGTGAGCGGCTGGGTGGCCGCCGCGGTGGTGGCCGTCGGTGCGGGGATCGGCGCGGTGGCGCTGGCGCAGGGCGGGACCCTCGCCCCGCCGACCGAGCCGATGTCCGAGGAAAGCGTCCTGGAAGCCCTGGCGGAGGGGAACGAGGGAGGCGAGGCGGTCGCGACGCCGAGCGAGCGTCCTGAGCCGAGCCCCGAAGCGAGCCCGGACACGCCGACGCCCACGGGCGCACTCGACGAGGTCCCGACCGGCGACGCCACCGGCGGGGACGAGGTCATCGCGACCGACGGCGGCTCGGTCCTGGCCCGCTGCACCGGCACCGACGTCGAACTGGTGTGGTGGGTGGCCTCGCAGGGCTGGCGTGCCGTCGCCGTCGAACCCGGTCCCGCCGCGTCCGCGACGTTCGGGTTCACCGACGACGATGACGATGACGATGACGACGGCCTGATCTACCAGGTCACCTGTGTCGACGGGGTTCCCACCGCCGCGCAGCGACCCGGCGACGACGACGCCGACGACTGAGGCGCGACCGAATGCGGCACTGCCGGCGGAGGCACGACCGGCGGAAAGACCACTGACACTGCACCTGGGGGAAGGAAAGCGGCCCCGGAACCTTTCGGTTCCGGGGCCGCTCTCGTCAAGCGCTGCAATAAGGGTCACCCCTTCTTGCGGAGCTCCTCTTCGTTCTTGTGCAGGTCCTCGAGGCCGCCGCACATGAAGAACGCCTGCTCGGGGAAGTGGTCGTACTCGCCCTCGGCGATCTTCTTGAAGGCCTCGACGGTCTCCTTGACGGGGACGAACGAACCCTCGACACCGGTGAACTGCTTCGCCGCGAACGTGTTCTGCGACAGGAAGCGCTCGATGCGGCGCGCGCGGCCCACGACGAGACGGTCCTCTTCCGAGAGCTCGTCCATACCGAGGATCGCGATGATGTCCTGCAGCTCGTTGTACTTCTGCAGGATCTGCTTCACCTGGGAGGCGACCGCGTAGTGCTCGGCACCCACGACCTCGGGCTCCAGAATGCGGGAGTTCGAGGCGAGCGGGTCGATCGCCGGGTAGATGCCCTTGTCGGAGATCTTCCGCTCGAGGTTCGTCGTCGCGTCCAAGTGCGTGAACGCGGTGAACGGCGCCGGGTCGGTGTAGTCGTCCGCGGGGACGTACACGGCCTGCATCGAGGTGATGGCCTTGCCGCGCAGCGAGGTGATGCGCTCCTGGAGCTCACCCATCTCGTCCGCCAGGGTCGGCTGGTAACCCACGGCCGAGGGCATGCGGCCCAGCAGCGCGGAGGTCTCCGAACCGGCCTGCGTGAAGCGGAAGATGTTGTCGATGAAGAGCAGCACCTCCTGGTTCTTCACGTCGCGGAAGTACTCGGCCATCGTCAGGGCCGACAGGGCGACGCGAAGACGCACCCCCGGCGGCTCGTCCATCTGGCCGTAGACCAGCGAGGTCTTCGGGAGCACGCCGGCCTCGGCCATTTCGGCGATGAGGTCGTTGCCCTCACGGGTGCGCTCGCCGACACCGGCGAACACCGAAGAACCACCGAAGTTCTGGGCGACACGGATGATCATCTCCTGGATGAGCACCGTCTTGCCCACGCCGGCGCCGCCGAACAGGCCGATCTTGCCGCCCTTGACGTACGGGGCGAGGAGGTCGATCGCCTTGATGCCGGTCTCCAGCATCTCGGTCTTCGGCTCCAGCTGCGCGAACGCCGGGGCGTGGCGGTGGATCTCCCAGTAGTCGTCGGCCTCGAGCTCTTCGCCTTCGGCGAGGTTCAGGCACTCACCGAGGACGTTGAACACCTTGCCCTTGATGCCGTCGCCGACGGGGACCTTGATCTGGCCGCCGGTGTCGCGGACTTCGGTACCGCGGACCAGGCCGTCGGTCGGGGCCATGCAGATGCCGCGGATCTGGTTGTCGCCCAGGTGCTGGGCCACTTCCAGGGTCAGCGTCTTGTTGTGATCGCCGTAGACGACGTCAACGTGGAGTGCGTTGAAGATCGCCGGGATGGCATTTCGAGGGAACTCGACGTCGACGACCGGCCCGATGACCCGTACGACGCGCCCCACTCCTTGAGTGTCAGTCATCGTTACTCTCTTCCTGCGGCGGAAAGGGCCGAGGCCCCGCCCACGATTTCGCTGATCTCCTGCGTGATCGCCGCCTGCCGCGCCGCGTTCGCGCTCCGCCGCAGGGTCTTGATCATTTCATCGGCATTGTCCGTAGCGGCCTTCATGGCCCGACGCTTCGCCGCCAACTCGCTGGCCGCGGCGTCGATGAGCGCCGCGTAGATGCGAGTGGTCAAGTACTTCGGCAGCAGCGAGGCGAGCAGCGCCTCCGGGTTCGGCTCGAACTCGTAGTCCGGGAGGAGGATGTGCTCGTCGAGCTCTTCCTCCTCCACCTCTTCGACTTCGAGAGGAGCCAATTGCCGCGGTTCAGGGGTCTGCGTGAGCAGCGAGACGAACCTGGTGTGCACGAGGTGCAACTCGTCCACTCCGAGGATACCGTCCGCACCGCCGTCGTCGTCCTCATCGTCCGCGCCGGACATGAACGCCGCGAGCAGCGTCCGCGTGATCTCCTGCGCGTCCGAGACCTTCGGCTGCTGGGAGAACCCGGTCCACGACTGCTCGATCGGCCGACTGCGGAAGTTGTAATAGTCGACCCCCCTGCGACCGGCGATGTAGAGCACCGGCTGCTTGCCCTCTTCGGCGAGGCGCGAGACCAGCTGCTCGGCGGTGCGGATGACGTTGGCGTTGTAGCCGCCGCACATCCCCTTGTCCGCAGTGACGACCAGGACACCGGCACGCCGCACCCGCTCGCGCGGCTGGAGCAGCGGGTGGTTGATCGACGCGTTCGACGCCAAGGAGGTCATCACACTGGTCATGGCGCGGGAATACGGCAGCGACGCCGCCACCCGCTCCTGCGCCTTGGCGATGCGGCTGGTCGCGACCAGCTCCTGCGCCTTGGTGATCTTCCGGATGGACTGGGTCGACTTCAGCCGCTTCCGCAAACTACGAAGCTGCGCTGACATGGCTAACCCCTCTTGACGCGCTTGACGGTCTCGACATCCACGTCGCCTTCAAGGGCGTCTTCAGCGGTGTCGGTCACGTGCAGGTCGTCCGCGGTGGCCTTGAACATCTTCTTGAACTTGGCGGCCGCGCGCTTGAGGGTGTCCTCGATGTCGCCGGCGACCTTGTCCTTGCCTGCGGTGAGCTGGGCGACAACGTCCTTGTGGTTGGCCCGCATGTAGGTGAGGAACTCCGCCTCGAAGCGGCGCACCTCTCCCACGGGGATGTCGTCGAGCTCACCGGCGGTGCCGGCCCAGATCGAGATGGTCTCCTCGCCCATGGGGAGCGGCTCGGCCACACCCTGCTTGAGCAGTTCGACCATCCGCAGACCGCGGTCCAGCTGCGCACGGGACGCGGCGTCCAGGTCGGACGCGAAGGCCGCGAAGGCCTCCAAGTCGCGGTACTGGGCCAGGTCCAGACGCAGCGAACCGGCGACCGAGCGCATGCCCTTGGTCTGCGCGGCGCCACCGACACGGGAGACGGACGTACCGACGTTGATCGCCGGACGCACACCCGAGTTGAACAGGCCCTCTTCGAGGTACACCTGGCCGTCGGTGATGGAGATGACGTTGGTCGGGATGAACTGCGAGATGTCGCCGGCCTTGGTCTCGATGATCGGCAGACCCGTCATCGAACCGCCACCGAGCTCCTCGGAGAGCTTCGCGCAACGCTCCAGCAGACGGGAGTGCAGGTAGAAGACGTCACCGGGGAAGGCCTCGCGGCCCGGGGGACGACGCAGCAGCAGCGACACGGTGCGGTACGCCTCGGCCTGCTTCGACAGGTCGTCGAAGACGATGAGGACGTGCTTGCCGCTGTACATCCAGTGCTGGCCGATGGCCGAACCGGTGTAGGGCGCCAGGTACTTCAGGCCCGCGGGCTCGTCGGCGTTCGCCGCGACGATGGTGGTGTACTCCATCGCGCCGTGCGCCTCGAGCATGCCCTTGATGCCCGCAACGGTGGAGCCCTTCTGGCCGACCGCGACGTAGATGCAGCGCAGCTGCTTGTCGGGGTCGCCGGACTCCCAGTTCGCGCGCTGGTTGATGATCGTGTCGATCGCGACCTGCGTCTTGCCGGTCTTGCGGTCGCCGATGATCAGCTGGCGCTGGCCGCGCCCGATGGGGGTCATCGAGTCGATGGCCTTGATGCCGGTCTCGACGGGCTCGAACACCGACTGGCGGCTGACGACGTTGGGGGCCTGGGCCTCCAGCTCGCGCTCGCCCTCGGCCTCGATCTCGCCGAGGTCGTCGATGGGGTTGCCCAGGGCGTCGACGACGCGGCCCAGGAACTTGTCGCCCACCGGCACGGAGAGGACCTTGCCGGTGCGCTTGACCGACTGGCCCTCGCCGACCTTGACCGGGTCGCCCAGGAGGACGGCGCCGATCTCGCGGACGTCGAGGTTCAGGGCCAGGCCCATCACGCCGCCCTCGAACTCCAGGAGCTCGTTGGCCATGACGGAGGGCAGGCCCTCGACGACGGCGATGCCGTCGCCGGCGGAGGTGACGGTACCGACCTCTTCGCGGGTGATCTCCGGCCGGTAAGACGAGACGTACGCGTCGAGCGCGTTACGGATCTCGTCAGAGGAGATGGTCAATTCAGCCATCTGAACGTTTACCTTTCTGTTGTTACCGGCTGGATCAGCGTCCGGCCAAGGCTTGGCGGGCTTCGTCGAGGCGGCGCGAGACGGAACCGTCCCACAGCTCCGAGCCGACTTGCACTCGGATGCCCCCGACGATCGCGGGGTCGACCGTGACCTTGAGCGCCACAGGGCGCCCGTAGACCAGGGTGAGCTTGGCGGCGAGCTGGCGCTCCCCCGCCTCGTCGAGCGGCCTCGCCACGGTCACGTAGGCCACGGTCTCGTCGTGGGCCGCAGCGGCGGCCTCGACGAGATGGGCCAACGAGGCGTGGAAGCTGCGACCGCCGATGCCGAAGCACGAGGCGGACGCCAGCTTCACCGTCACCGGCTCGGCCTTGCCCGCGAGCAGCTGCTCGACGAGCGAGGCCCGGCCCTTCGGGTCGGAGCCCGAAGCGCCCAGGACGGCGGCGAGCTCGGCGTCGCCGTCGACGAGCTGCCCGAAACGGAACAGCTCGTCTTCGACGTTCGCCAGGCTGCCGTCCTTGGTCGCGGCGAGCAGCAGCGCCGTGACGGCGAGCTGCTCGGTGCCGTCGACCAGTTCGGACGGTGCGCCCCAGCGGCCGCGCACGAGCGTGGCCACCACGTCAGCGGCGGTCGCGCCCACTTGGCCCGCGATGAGCCCGCGGACCAGGCCCTCCCGGTCGTCCGCCGTGCGGGCGGGGTCGGACAGGGCGCGACGCAGCCGAGGCTGGTCGACGAGGAACCTCGTCACTCCCAGCAGCTGATCGCCGCACTCGGTGAGCTGCTCGGCCGAGGCGCTGGAGGCGGCTGCCTCCAGCACGGCCCGGCCGGCCTCGATGCTTTCGCGTCCAGTCGTCGACATCAGCGCGCTCCGCTCGTCTCGGCCGTGTCGTCGGCGATCTGGGCCAGGAACTGGTCCACGGTCGCCGTCGTGTCGGCGTCGCCGGCGAGGCGCTGGCCGATGATCTTCCCGGCCAGGTCAACGGCCAGGTTGCCGACCTCGCTGCGCAGCTCGCGGACGAGCTGCTGGCGAGAGGCCTCGATCTGCGCGTGGCCCGCCGCAATGACGCGGTTGGCCTCCTCGCGGGCGGAGACGAGGATCTCCTCCTTGGCCGCCACAGCGTCGGCACGAGCCTCGTCGCGAATCGCGGCGGCCTCTTCCTGCGCGGTGGCGAGCTTGCGACGGTATTCCTCGAGCGTCTGGTTGGCCTCTTCTTGAGCCCGCTCAGCCCGCTCGATGCCGCCTTCGATCGCGTCCACTCGTGCCTCGAAGGTCTTCTCCATCAAGGGGAAGACGAACTTCATGAGCACGAAGCACAGCAGACCGAAGGCGATGGCGCCGACGAGGATCTCTTGCCAGATCGGGAAGAGAATCGCCGTGCCCCCTTCTTCGGCGGCGAGAATCATGTTCGCTCCGTGAGGTGGTTAGGAGTTGATGAACGCGAGGACCAGGCCGAACAGGGCCAGAACCTCGACGAGGGCGAAGCCCATGAACAGCATCGGGCGGGTGATACCGGCCGACTCGGGCTGACGCGCAGTGGCGGTGATCCACGCGGCGAAGATCAGGGCGACACCGATACCGGGGCCGATCGCAGCGAGGCCGTAACCGACGACGTTGAGGCTGCCTTCCATGGCGTTTTTCTCCTAGGTGTCAGCGTGGCGTGTCCGTCACGCGCACGATGTTCTTCAATTGCGAAAACTGGATGGGGGTGAAGGCTCGGGGAGCTAGTGCTCGTCCGCGAGGGACCCCTGGATGTACATGCCCGTCAGCAGCGTGAAGACGTAGGCCTGCAGCAGGATGACGATGAGCTCGAAGAAGGTCATCGCGATGCCCATGCCGAACGAGAAGATCGACAGGCCCTGGACGAAGATGTTGCCCGCGTTGAGCATCTCGAAGCCGCCGAGGATGAACACCAGCAGGATGAGGTGGCCGGCGAACATGTTCGCGAAGAGCCGCAGGGCGAGGGTGACCGGTCGCAGGATGATGTTCTGCAGGAACTCGATCGGGATCAGCAGGGGGTAGATGAACCAGGGGGCGCCCGGGGGCACGCAGGTCATCTTGAGGAAGCCGATGAAGCCGTGCTTCTTGAAGCCCACGAACATGTAGATGCCCCACGAGATCACGCCGAGCATCAGCGGGAACGCGATGTGCGAGTTCGGGGAGACCTGGATGCCGGGCACGATGGCCCACATGTTCATGATGAGGATGAAGAGGAAGAGCGTCGCGAGGTAGGGCGCGAACCGCACGCCCTCCTTCTTGCCCATCTGGTCGATGGCGACGGTGTTCCGGATGAAACCGTAAGCGGTTTCGGCGATCCACTGCTTCTTCGTGGGGACGATCTGGGGTTTGCGGTACGCCCACAGGAAGAAGACGATGAGAATGGCGACAGAGGCCCACACCGCGAAGGTGATGGTGGTGAACATATGGGCGAGGGCGGTGTCGCTGAGCCCGGTGAACCAGTCCCGGAAGTCAAAGTTGTGAATGCCGGGCGGGAAGTGGGATTCCCCTTCGGCCAGCACGGTGGCTGAGTCGGTCACGCGAGTCACGCCTCTCAGTCAGTGTCGGTCAAGTTACGGCGACATCTGCTTGATCAGCAGGTAGATCCCTGCTGCAGCACCGACCAGCATCCCTACCAGGAGCCCGACTTTGGGCAGTTCGAGCCACAGGTCGACCAGATATCCGAGACCACCCCAGAAGATGAGCCCGGACAGCAGATATCCCAGCGCACGCCAGCCCATATCCGAACCATCCGGCTGGGGCTTGCGATCGGGGGGTTCCATGTCGGCCATGTCGAGCTGAACTCTAACAGCTACTACACAGGAACTGCCCAGCGGGTTCGCTGAGATGAGCGCCATCTGTGCGGCGTTGTCAACCCCTGCGAAACACCGCGTGTCGCAAGGGTCGTCAAGAATTCGTCAAGAACGCTGATCGAGCTCGATGTAGAGAATTTTCGCCTTATAGGCCCAAACGACCTGGGTGGCGAGCCACGCGACGGCCCCGCCGATCACGCCGTAGGCGAAGGGCAGCAGCGCGTCCGGCACGGCCGCCTGGACGACCGAGAGGACCGTCAGCACGAGCGCCAGCTTGACCGAATACGTGATCAAAGCCATAGGCAGAGTGAGACGCAGGTCAAAGGTCTCGGCCAGTGCGACGGCCGCCGCAGAACCCGCGAACCCCAAGGCCGCCAACGCTACTCCTGCCGGAGCGGCCCATGCGGCGGTCCCGCCGGCTGTGATGCCGCCGACCACCGCGGCGATGACGGCCGCGATCGCCGCGGCGATGAGGCACGGCCGCAGGAACCCTTTGATCTTGGTCATGAGCGCGGCTCCAGGGCGGCGGCCACCGGCTTCAGCGCCGCTTCGAGCTGGTCGGCGATCTGGGCGTAGACGGCCTGCCGCATCCCCCAGGGGTCGGCGAGGTCGATCTCGTCGTAGTCGCCACGGCGCGCGTCGGCCGCGTCGACGAGGGCCTTGCCGCGGACGGCGGTGTCGCCGTCCGGGAGGGAGTCGGCGAGGTCGGCGGCCATCGACCCGAACGAGCGGACGAGGAAGGCCTTGGCGAACGACTCGGGGAAGCGCTCGCCGAGGTACTCCAGGTGCCCGATCGTGGCGACGAGGATGAGGTCCGAGGCCTCGACGTGCTCGCGCAGGAGGTGCCGGGCCCGGTGGCCGTCGGGGTCGTAGCCGCGCGAATCGAGCTCGGTCATCGCGTTGTGCTGCATGTTCTCGCCCTCGTGGAAGGCCGAGATGCCCGCGCCGTGGTTGAGCACGTCCTCGCCGGTGAGCCCGGCGAGGATGCGCTCGGACATGGGCGACCGGCAGATGTTGCCGGTGCACACGTGCAGCACGGTGAACGGCGAGGTCACGCCTGGTCGGCCTTCTGCTCGGCGGTCTCGTCGGCTTCCGCGTCCGTCGCCGCAGTGTCATCTGCTTCGAGGTCGTCCGCTTCCGGCTCGTCGTCCTCGGGGCCCTGGCCGGGGCCGTAGCCGTCGCGGTCGAGCGTGTCGGGCACGATCTTGCGGATCTGCTCGAGGCTCAGCGCGCCCAGGCGCAGGATCTGCGGCGGGTGGGCCACGCAGTCGATGATGGTCGACGGCTGGTTGTCCTCACTCGGGCCGGCCTCCAGGTACACGGAGACGTCGGAGCCGAGCTGGGCCTTCGCGTCGGCGGCGGTCTCGGCCGGGGGCTGGCCGGTCTTGTTCGCCGAGGAGACGGCCATCGGGCCGGTCTCCTTGAGCAGTTCGAGCGCGAGCGGGTGCAGCGGCATGCGCACCGCGACCGTGCCGTCGGTGTCACCGAGGTCCCAGGTCAGGGTCGGGGTGTACGGCACGACGATGGTGAGCGGGCCGGGCCAGAACGCCTCGATGAGCTCCTTGGCGGAGTCGGGGATGTCAGAGGCGATGCCGTCGAGGGCCCGCTTCGAGCCGATGAGGACCGGGGGCGCCATGTCGCGCCCGCGGCCCTTCGCGGCGAGCAAGGCCTTGACGGCCGTGGGATTGAACGCGTCGCAGCCGATGCCGTAGACGGTGTCGGTGGGAATGACGACGAGACGACCGCCGGTCACAGCCCTGGTGGCCGACTTCAGCCCGGTCGCGCGGTCCTTGATCTTCCTGCAATTGAACAGCCTCACGGCGACAAGCCTAGCCTTCCCGTTGCGAACCGCGGGCGGCCCGCCAGGTCGTCGTGGTCCTCGGTCTCGGTGAACCCGCTGACGTTCAGGATTTCGGGGGCGACGGCACCGTGCGTGTCGTCGTGCTCGAAGCCGAACCAGCCGCCGGGCTTGAGCCAGCTCGCGGCGCGTACGGCCAGCGGCTGGATCACGGCGAGCCCCGCTTCGGCGGCGTAGACCGCGCCGGTCGGGTCGAAATCGACCTCAGGCGCGACTTCCATGTCGAACGGGACGTAAGGCGGATTGGCGACCACGAGGTCGACCTGGCCGTCGAACTCGTTCAGGGTGTTCGCCGCGGTGGCGTCCGCGAGCACTGCGATCGCACCGGTGCCGTGGAGGTTCTGGTAGGTCCACTTGAACGCCTCCGGGTCCGACTCGACCGCCCAGACCCGGCTGTCCGGACGCTCAGTGGCGATCGCATGGGCGATCGCCCCCGAACCGGAGCACGCGTCGATGACGAGGCCCCCGTGCGGCAGGTGTTCCAGGGCCCAGTCCACGAGGAGTTCGGTCTCGGGCCGGGGCACGAACACGCCGGGCCCGACCGCGAGCTCGCCGTAGCGGAACGCGGCCGACCCGATGATGTGCTGGAGGGGCTTGCGCCATGAGCGCTCGGCCAGGAGCCGCATGTACTCCAGGCTCTGCTCCTGGGTCGGGGGGTCGGCGACGAGCAGCCTGCCGCGCGGCACGCCGGCGACGTGTGCGGCGAGCAGTTCGGCGTCGACTCGCGGCGAGTCGATGCCCTTCTGCCCCAGCAGCTGCGTGCCGGACCCGATCAGGAACCGCCAGTCGTTGATCATTCCGTGCCGCGTGACATGCGCTCGGCCCGGTCGGCGGTGGCGAGGGCGTCGAGGACCTCGTCGAGCGCGCCGTCCATGACCTGGTCGAGGTTGTAGGCGGTGAAGCCGACGCGGTGGTCGGTGAGCCGGTTCTGCGGGAAGTTGTACGTCCGGATGCGCTCGGAGCGGTCCGCGGTGCGCACCTGCGAGAGCCGGGCGGCACCGGCGGCGGCGGCGGCCTCCTCCTGCTGCTTGGCGAGGAGCCGGGCGCGGAGCACCTTGATCGCCGCTTCCTTGTTCTGCAGCTGGCTCTTCTCGTTCTGGCTGGTCACGACCACGCCGGTGGGCACGTGCGTGAGGCGCACGGCGGAGTCGGTGGTGTTGACCGACTGGCCGCCGGGCCCGGAGGAGCGGTACACGTCGACGCGGACATCGTTCATGTTCAGCTCGAAGTCGACCTCTTCGGCCTCGGGCATCACGACGACCGCCGCAGCGGAGGTGTGCACGCGTCCCTGCGACTCGGTCACGGGCACGCGCTGCACGCGGTGCACGCCGCCCTCGAACTTCAGGCGCGACCACACGCCGTTGCCGCCTTCGGGAGTGCCCTTGGTGCGCACGGCGATCGAGGAGTCCTTGATGCCGCCGAGGTCGGTGGGCACCATCTCCAGGGTCTCGACGGTCCAGCCCATGCGCTCGAAGTAGCGCAGGTACATGCGCATGAGGTCCCCGGCGAACAGGCCGGACTCCTCACCGCCCGCGCCGGCCTTGATCTCGATGATCACGTCCTTCGCGTCGTCGGGGTCGCGCGGGACCAGCAGCTCGGCGAGCTTCGACTCGAGCTCGGGGATGCGCTTGCGGATGCTCTCGGCCTCCGCCGCGAACTCGGCATCCTCCTTGGCGAGCTCCTCGGCGGTCTCGAGGTCGTCCTTGGCCGACGCGATGTCCTCGGCGGTCTTCGCGATCGGGGACAGCTCCGCGTAGCGGCGTCCGACCCGCCGCGCCTGGGCCTGGTCGGCGTGCAGGGCGGGGTCGCCCATCTGGACTTCCAGGTCGCGGAACTCGGCGAGGAGCGATTCCAGGCGGTTGTCGGCAGCGGTCGTCATTGCGGATCCTTCGAATGAGCCTTGCGAGCAGTCAGGTGATACGAAAAACGCAGCGCCCGCGTCATAAGACACGAGCGCTGCGCGGCAAAGCTACTTACCGGCCTGAGCCTTCTCCTGGGTCTTGGCGTAGCGGGCCTTGAACTTGGCCACGCGACCGCCGGTGTCGAGGATGCGCTGCTTACCGGTGTAGAACGGGTGGCACTTGTTGCAGGTCGCAGCCTGGATCTTGCCACTGGCCACCGTCGACCGGGTGGTGAAGGCGTTCCCGCAGGAACAGGTCACCTCGGTGACGACGTACTGAGGGTGGATCCCGTCTTTCATGACTTCCCTTTCTCTGGGTCGCCGGGTCGGCATGAGCCGTGAACCGGAACCGCATCGTGCCCGTTACGGGCGCTAGGGTGCGCGACCTGCGCACCAACACTCAATGATAAGGCGTGAGGCCGCTCTCAACGAGGGCGGCCTCACGCCTCACGACTACTCGCCGGGCGTGTTCTTGACGATCTGCATCAGGAACTCGGCGTTCGTCTGCGTCTTCTTCAACCGGTCGATCAGCAGGTCGATCGCCTGCTGCGGGTCCAGCGAAGACAGGACCCGGCGGAGCTTCAGCATCACTGCCTGCTCCTCGGCGCTCATCATGAGCTCGTCCTTGCGGGTGCTCGACTGGTGCACGTCGATCGCCGGGTAGGTGCGCTTCTCGGCGATCTTGCGGTCGAGCTTGAGCTCGGCGTTGCCCGTGCCCTTGAACTCCTCGAAGATCACCGTGTCGCCCATGGAGCCGGTCTCGACCAGCGCCGTGCCGATGATGGTCAGCGACCCGCCGTGCTCGATGTTGCGCGCCGCGCCGAGGAACCGCTTCGGCGGGTACAGCGCCGTCGAGTCGATGCCACCGGACAGGATGCGTCCCGAAGCGGGCGACGAGTTGTTGTACGCGCGGCCCAGACGGGTGATCGAGTCGAGCAGCACGACCACGTCGTGGCCGAGTTCGACCAGGCGCTTGGCGCGCTCGATCGCCAGCTCGGCGACGGTGGTGTGGTCCGACGGCGGGCGGTCGAAGGTCGAGGCGATGACCTCGCCCTTCACCGAACGCTGCATGTCGGTGACCTCTTCGGGCCGCTCGTCCGCGAGGACCACCATGAGGTGGCACTCGGGGTTGTTCGTGGTGATCGCGTTCGCGATCGCCTGCAGCACCATCGTCTTACCGGCCTTCGGCGGGGAGACGATGAGGGCGCGCTGGCCCTTGCCGATCGGGGCCACGAGGTCTATGACCCTCGTGGTGATCGCGTTCGGCTCGGTCTCCAGACGCAGGCGCTCCTGCGGGTACAGCGGCGTGAGCTTGTAGAACTCGTCGCGCTTCGTCGCGTCCTGCGGGCTCATGCCGTTGACGGTGTCGAGGCGGACCAGCGGGTTGTACTTCTCGCGACGCTGCTGCTGCTTGCCGCCCTGGCCGTTCGGCTCTTCCGGGCTGCCGCCGCGGCTGGGCTTGACGGCGCCGGTGATGGCGTCGCCGCGGCGCAGGCGGTGCTTGCGGACCTGCGACATCGAGACGTAGACGTCGTCAGGGCCGGCGAGGTAGCCGGTGGTCCGGATGAACGCGTAGTTGTCGAGGATGTCGAGGATGCCGGCGACGGGCACGAGCTGCTCGTCGTTCGCGACGCTGCCGCTCACGCGGTCGCGCTCGGGAGCCTCGTCCCGGCCGCCGCGCTGGCGGCGGTCGGAGCGGTCGCGGCGCTTGCGGCGGCGGTTGTCGCCATCGCCGTCGCGCGGACCGCGGTCGTCGTAACCGTCGTCCTCGTTCCGGCGCTCGCGGGTCTCGGTGCGGGCCTCGGACTGCTCGGTGCGCTCAGCGCGCTCGGGGCGTTCAGCACGCTCCGAACGCTCGGGGCGCTCCTCGCGGCGGCCGTTCTCGCGGTTGCCGCCTTCGCGACCGCTCTCGCGGCCGCCTTCGCGGTTGTCGCGCCCGTTCTCACGGGAGCGGCGACGCCGCTGCGGGCGGTCCTCATCGGACTCGATGGTCGTCGGCTCGTCAAAGTTACGGCTCGCAAGCTTCGCCGTGGTCGACTGGCCTTCGGACTCAACGGTTCCAGTCTGACGCTCTTCACGGCGGCGCGGCTGCGGCGGACCGGCCGGGCGGGTCGCCCGGCGGGCGGCGGTGCCGCCCTTGGCCTCTGCACTCTCGGAGCCGTTGTCGGCGGGCGCGGTGTCGACTGTGGTCGACGGGGCCTCGGCGATGGGCGTTTGGTCAGAGTCAGGCACTGGCGGGGCCTCCTTTTCCGCGCTGGCACCGCCGGGCTGCGAGCCCGCATCCTGCCGTTCCTGGATGGCGGCGATCAGCTCGCTCTTGCGCATCCGGCCAACGCCGGTGATGCCGAGCGATTGCGCCATCTGCTGGAGCTCGGGCATCAGCATAGAGGCCAGACCGGTTCCTGCCCGACGGCGCTTCTTGGTCTCCGGAATCTCTTCCGCAGCCGAAGCCTCATCGCTCATCCGGTCCGACGTCGTGCCGGTGGTGTCGCTCAATGGATTCCTTCCCTGGCGGAACTTCGAAGTGGATTCGAGGAGTTTCCGCGTCTTTCAAATAGCCGCAATGCCGATGTTCTGGTCTGCGTCCCGCCATCGCTTCGGCCGCTTTCGGTCAGCATGTGACCTCGGCGGTTGGAAGACGACGGTTGACACTGGGTGCAACACCCCTGGGCTGTCCGCTGAGCAGACGGTCCTGATCGTGGTGAGCAGCCTCTGGGCCTGCGACTGGACGGCTTTGCGATGAATGATCGTGCACGGTGAGACACGTGATTGCGATCTCCGCTGATTGCGATCCTCGCCTTTGCGATCCGATCCGGGCGGAGGCCCGGCGCCACAAGCGGACAGCGACTGTTCCTTGGTCGAAACCGTGCCATGCCACGCTGGAGCTATGCAAAGTCACAAATCCATGGTTGAGGGTGATGACCCAAACAAGAGATCAGGCGTGCGCTGGATGCGCCACAGCTGTTGTGACCACAAGCATAAGCAAGGCTTCGAGCAGTCACGACACCGGGTGGTCGTCTAACTGGAATGGTAGCGCACTCTTCCCATTCACAACAACGGACCCGAGGATCACTCGTTCGGGGAGGTCGCGACCTGCACGGCCCCGTCGGCGACTTCCAGGCGCATGGCCTCGAAGCCCGATGGGACCTCGGGTACTCGCGCGTCGTCGACGGTAAGGGCGAGCACGGTCGGACCCGCACCGGAGATCGCGGCTGCGATTCCGGCGGAGCGCAATGCTCTCAACAAATGGGTGCTCTCGGGCATTCCCTTGGCCCGGTACGACTGGTGCAGCCGGTCGTCCGTGGCCTCGAAGAGGCGCGAGGGGTGGTGCGTGATCGCGGCGGCGAGCAGCGCGGACCGGGAGAGGTTGAACACCGCGTCGACGTGCGGGACCTTCTCGGGCAGCGCCGCGCGGGCGACCGAGGTCAGGCCCTTCGACTGCGGCACGAACACCCACGGGTGGACGCGCGGCGACGGCTCGAGGCCGATGGCCTTGGCACCGTCCTCTGTGGTGTAGGCGATGGTGAAGCCGCCGAGGAGGCACGGGGCGACGTTGTCCGGGTGGCCTTCGATCTCGCTGGCGAGGGCGAGCTTCTGCGTGCGGGTCATGCCGGCGCCGGCGAGCGCGTCGGCGAGCATGATGCCCGCGACGATCGCCGCCGACGAGGAGCCGAGTCCGCGGGCGTGCGGAATCCTGTTGCGGCACTTGATCTTCAGGCCCGGGGCCGCGAGGCCGAGGTGTTTGAAGGTGCGCAGCATCGTGGCGGCCACGAGGTGGCGTTCGTCGAGCGCGACGGTGCCCTCGCCTTCGCCCTGGACCTCGACCATGATGGCGGTGCCGCTCGTGGCCTCGGCCGTGACCTCGTCGCAGAGGTCGAGGGCGAGGCCCAGCGAGTCGAAGCCGGGCCCGAGGTTGGCCGAGGTGGCCGGGACGCGCACGGTGGCGCGGGGGCCGGTCTGGAAGGCCTCCAACTAAAGGCCCACCCGTCGCCCGCCGCCACCCGAACCGGTGGTCGCTTCGCTCCCCATCACAGCCCCAAAGCGGTGGCGGTCTTGACCACGTCGACCGGGACGGTCTGCGGCTGCGGCGCGGTGGAGACGGCCCAGTCGGGGTCCTTGAGGCCGTTGCCGGTGACGGTGCAGACGATCGTCTGTCCTTTCTCGACCCAGCCGGCTTCGGCCTGCTTGAGGAGCCCGGCGACCGAGGCGGCCGACGCGAGTTCGACGAAGACGCCTTCGGAGCGGGCCAGCAGCATGTACGCGGCGTGGATCTCGCGGTCGGTGGCGGCGATGATGTCGCCGTTCGACTCCTTCTTGGCGTCGAGCGCCTTCGTCCACGAGGCCGGGTTGCCGATGCGGATCGCGGTCGCGATGGTCTGCGGGTGCTCGACCACGTGGCCGTCGACGATCGGGGCGGAGCCGGCGGCCTGGACGCCGAGCATCCGGGGCAGCTTCGTGGCGTTGCCCGCGGCGTGGTCCTCGTTGTAGCCCATCCAGTAGGCGGTGATGTTGCCCGCGTTGCCCACCGGCAGGCAGTGGATGTCCGGGGCGTCGCCGAGGACCTGCACGACCTCGTACGCCGCGGTCTTCTGCCCGAGGATGCGGTTGAAGTTGATGTGGTTGACGAGCGTCACCGGGTAGTCCTGGGCGAGCTTGTCGGCCATGGTGAGGCAGTCGTCGAAGTTGCCGTCGACCTGGAGGAGCTTCGCGCCGTGCACGAGGGCCTGGGCGAGCTTGCCGAGGGCGATCTTCCCGGCCGGGACGAGCACCGCGCAGGTGATCCCGGCGCGCGCGGCGTACGCGGCCGCCGAAGCGGAGGTGTTGCCCGTGGAGGCGCAGATGACGGCCTTCGAGCCCTCCTCGACGGCCTTCGAGACCGCGAGCGTCATGCCGCGGTCCTTGAAGGAGCCGGTCGGGTTGAGGCCTTCGACCTTGAGGTAGACGTCGCAGCCGGTCTTCGCGGAGAGGACCGGGGCGGGCAGCAGCGGCGTGCCGCCCTCTTGCAGGGTGACGACGGGGGTGGCGTCGGTGACCGGGAGCCGGTCGCGGAATTCCTCGATGAGGCCGCGCCACCCCGGGCGCATGCTTGGCGAAGCTTGCGAGCCATGACCTGGCATCGCACTCTCACTTGCGGACATGGCGTCCTATTCTCCTTCGACGCGCATGACCGAGGCGACATTGTGCACCGAGGTCAGTTGCGACAGTTCCTCTACGGTGTCCGACAACTGCTTGTCGGCCGCCGTGTGGGTGACGACCACGAGCCGGGCCTCATCGCCCTGGCCGGATTGATGGACGGTGGCGAGGCTGACGCCGTGGTGGGCGAAGGTGGCCGCCACGCGCGCGAGCACGCCGGGTTCGTCGACCACGTCGAGGCTGACGTGGTACCTGGTGCGGGCCTCGCCGATGGGTTTCACCGGGAGGTCCTGGTAGGCGGCCTCGGGCGGGAAGGCGGTGATCCCGCCGCGCTTGTTGCGCGCCACGGCCACGATATCGCCGAGCACCGCCGAAGCGGTCTCGGTGCCGCCCGCTCCCGCTCCGTAGAACATGAGGCGGCCGGCGGACTCGGCCTCGACGAACACCGCGTTGTAGGCGCCGTTGACGTTCGCGAGCGGGTGGGTCGCCGGGATCATCGCCGGGTGGACCCGCACGGACACGCCGTCGGCCTCCCTGGTGGCGATGCACAGGGGCTTCACGACCCGGCCCTGGGCGGCGGCCGACGCGATGTCGGCGGCCGAGACGTCCCGGATGCCCTCGCGGTAGACCTCGCCCAGGTCGATGTGGGTGTGGAACGCGAGCGAGGCGATGAGCGCGGCCTTCGCGGCGGCGTCGTAGTTGTCGACGTCCGCGGTCGGGTCCGCCTCGGCGTAGCCCAGCTCGGTCGCCTCGCTGAGGGCCTCCTCGAAGGCGGCGCCGGTCTGCGACATCTGGCTGAGGATGTAGTTCGTGGTGCCGTTGACGATGCCGAGCACCCGGTTGATCGTGTCGCCGTGCAGCGACTCGCGCAGCGGGCGCATGAGCGGGATCGCCGCGGCGGCGGCGGCCTCGTAGTAGAGGTCCGCGTCGCCCGCCTTCGCGGCGGCCGACAGGGCCGGGCCGTCCTCGGCGAGCAGGGCCTTGTTCGCGGTCACGACCGACTTGCCCTCGGCGAGCGCGGTGGTGATCCAGGTGCGGGCGGGCTCGATGCCGCCGGCGACCTCGACGACGATGTCCACGTCCGGGCGCTTGACGAGGCCGAGCGCGTCAGTGGTGAACAGCGACTGCTCCACGGGCAGGTGCGAGCGGTCGCGGTCGAGGCGGCGGACCGCGATCCCGACGATCTCGACCGGTTCGCCCACCCGGGACGCCAGCTCCTCCCCGCGCGTTCGCATGAGGCGCACGACTTCACTGCCGACGTTGCCGCATCCGAGTAGCGCGAGTTTCATCGCTGGTGTCCCTTCATAGTGCATTTATATTCTCGACCCGGGCGGGTCGAGGAGGTGCGTCAGGGGGCAATCTGACAAGGCTCGTGAGGAGCTAGTACATCAGCGGAGCTTGCGTAGCGTACTTGCGACGAGCGAGCCGCAGCTCAGATTGTTCCCTGGCGTGCCTCCTCGAGCCGGCTAGCCGACGTCGAGCCGTAGTAGGTCGTCGACGGTCTCACGCGCCAGGATCACACGTGCCTCGCCGTTCCGGACGGCGACGACCGGCGGGCGGGGCACGTGGTTGTAGTTCGAGCCCATGGAGCGGCAGTAGGCGCCGGTTCCAGGGACCGCGATCAGGTCCCCCGGCGCGACATCGGCCGGGAGGAACTCATCTTTAACAACAATGTCGCCTGCTTCGCAATGCTTTCCCACTACTCGGGCCAGCGCGGGCGTCGCGTCCGAGGAGCGCGAGGCGAGCGTCGCCGAGTAGGTGGCGTCGTAGAGCGCAGTGCGGATGTTGTCGCTGATGCCGCCGTCGACGGAGACGTAGAGGCGGGCGGCGGACCCGGCGAGGGTGACGGGCTTGACGGTGCCGACCTGGTAGAGGGTGAACATCGTGGGGCCGATGAGGCTGCGGCCGGGTTCGATGGAGAGGCGCGGGACGTCGATGCCGGCGGCGGTGCACTCCTCGTCGACGATCTTGCGCAGCGACGCGGCGATGTCGGCGGGCGGCTGCGGGTCGTCCTGGCTGGTGTAGGCCATGCCGAAGCCGCCGCCGAGGTCCATCTCGGGGATCTGGACGCTGAAGTCGGCCTGGAGCTTCGCGTGGAGGCGGGCGACGCGGGCGGCGGAGATCTCGAACGCGGCGGTGTCGAAGATCTGGGAGCCGATGTGCGAGTGGAGGCCGAGGAGTTCGAGGTGCTCGGCCTGGATGACGCGGCGGGCGGCGTCGTAGGCGGCACCTCCGGCGAGGGAGAAGCCGAACTTCTGGTCCTCGTGGGCGGTGGCGATGAACTCGTGGGTGTGGGCTTCGACGCCGACGTTGACGCGGACCATCACGTTCGGGCGCTTGCCGAGTTCGGCGGCGATCGCTTCGAGGCGCTCGATCTCGGTGAAGGAGTCGGCGACGATGCGGCCGACGCCGACCTCGACGGCCTGGCGCAGTTCGGCGGGCGACTTGTTGTTGCCGTGGAGCCCGAGGCGGGCCGGGTCGAGCCCGGCGGCCAGGGCGACGGCGAGTTCACCGGCGGTGCAGACGTCGACGAAGAGGCCTTCTTCGGCGGCGGCGCGGAGCACCGCCTTGGAGCAGAAGGCCTTGGAGGCGTAGAAGACGTCGGCGCCTTGGAAGGCCTCGGTCCAGGCGCGGCAGCGGGCGCGGAAGTCGTCCTCGTCGAAGATGTAGGCGGGCGTGCCGAACTCGGCGGCCAGCGCTTCGACGGAGAGGCCGCCGATGTGGAGGACGCCGTCGTCGGCGCGTTCGACGTTCTGGGCCCACAGCTGCGGGAGGAGCGTGTTGACGTCCTCGGGCACGCCGAGCCAGCCCGGGCGCAGTGCGGAGTAGTCGAAGTCGCCGTGCAGTGCGCCGGCTTCGTGGGTGCGCATTACATCCGCTCCGGGGCCGAGACGCCGAGCAGGCCGAGCGCGTTGGCGAGGACGACTCGGGTGGCGTCGACGACCCAGAGGCGCGCCTGGTTGACCGGGGTGGTGGCCTCGTCCGGGAAGGGCAGGACGCGGCAGTCGTGCTGGAAGCGGTGGTAGGCGGCGGCCAGCTCTTCGGCGTACCGGGCGACCCGGTGCGGTTCGCGCAGGTCGGCGGCGGTGGCGACGACGGCCGGGAACTCGGCGAGGGCCTTGAGCAGGTCCGATTCGCGCGGGTGGGTGAGGAGCGCGGCGTCGTAGGACTCGCCCTTCTCGACGCCGCGTTCGGCGGCGTTGCGGAGCACGCCGGAGACGCGGGCGTGCGCGTACTGGACGTAGTAGACCGGGTTGTCGCTGCTGTGCTTGGTCCACAGGTCGATGTCGATGTCGATCGTCGAGTCCGAGGAGTAGCGCGCGAGCACGTAGCGGGCGGCGTCGACGCCGATGGCCTCGACGATGTCGTTGAGGGTGATGACATTGCCGTACCGCTTGGCCATGCGGACGGGCTGGCCGTCCTTGAGCAGGTTCACCATCTGGCCGATGAGGATCTCGAGGGTCCCCGGCTTGTCGCCGAAGGCCTGGCTCATGGCCTGCATGCGGCCGATGTAGCCGTGGTGGTCGGCGCCGAGCATGAGCACGAGCTTGTCGAAGCCCCGCTCGCGCTTGTCGAGGTAGTAGGCGCAGTCGGCGGCGAAGTAGGTCCACTCGCCGTTCGACTTCTTGAGCGCCCGGTCCTTGTCGTCGCCGAAGGCGGTGGTGCGCAGGAAGACCGCGCCTTCGGACTCGAAGATGTGGCCCTGCTGGTCGAGGCGCGCCACGGCGGCGTCGAGCTCGCCCTTGTCGTGCAGGTCCTTCTCGTTGAAGTACACGTCGAAATGGGTGCCGAAGTTGTCGAGGTCGTTCTTGATCTCGGCGAACATCAGCTCGACGCCGACCTCGTGGAAGACCGCCTGCGGGTCGTCGGCGGCGAGCGCGTCGGGCCGGATCTCGAGCACCTGCTGGGCGATCTCGTCGATGTAGCCGCCGGCGTAGCCGTTCTCGGGGGTGGGCTCGCCCTTGGCGCTGGCGAGGAGCGAGGCGGCGAAGTTGTTCACCTGCACGCCGGCGTCGTTGAAGTAGTACTCGGCGGTGACCTTCGCGCCGGAGGCCCGCATGACCCGGGCCAGCGCGTCGCCGACGGCGGCCCAGCGGGTGCCGCCGACGTGGACGGGGCCGGTCGGGTTCGCGGAGACGAACTCGAGGTTGATGTGCTGCTCGGTCATGGACTCGTTGTCGCCGTACGACGGTCCGGCGGCGACGATCTTCCCGGCGATCTCCCCCGCGGCGGCCGCGTCCAGGGTGATGTTGAGGAAGCCGGGTCCGGCGATGTCGACCTTCGCGACGCCTTCGGTGGCGGCGAGGTGCTCGGCGATCTGCTCGGCGAGCGCGCGCGGGTTCGTGCCGGCCTTCTTGGCGGTCTGCAGCGCGATGTTGGAGGCGTAGTCGCCGTGCTTGGGGTCCCTGGGTCGCTCTACCGCCGTCTGGGTGGGCAGTACGGCGTCGTCGAGGGCCAAGGCCTCGAACGCGGCGCGCGTAGCGGACAGCACTTTCTCTGCGAGCGTCTCAGGAGTCACCCGGTAATCGTAGACGCCGCGCTTCGTCGCCCGCGAGTGATAAACCCCCTTGTGGCCTGCACCGGTAGGTTGCTTGTGTGCAACCTCGACGGAAGGCCTCGAACATGCGCCCGCTTCGCAACCGCTGGACCGCCCTCGCCGCCGCTCTCGCGCTCACCGCGCTCGCCGGATGCACCGCCGAGGGCGGTGACGACGGGGACGGATCGGCCGCAGCCGATTCGACGACCGAGGTCGCGAGCGAGCTCGAAGGCGTCGAGAACTTCTACGGCGAGTACGGCGACTTCGTCACGGCGATGGCCGCGGTCCAGGAAGGGCAGGTCACCCCTGAGGATCTGGAGTACCCGTTCGTGGTCCAGCAGGACCACGTCGACGTCGCAGGCGGGACCTACGTGCCGCCGGACTACGAGCTGCGCCCGCCCGCGGGCGGGGACCACTTGTCGGCGTGGCAGGCCTGCACGGGCTCGGTCTATCCCGATCCGATCGTCGACGGCAACGGCGTCCATTCGATGGAGCACGGCGCCGTGTGGCTGACCTACGACCCGGCGCTGGTCGACGGCGACGGGATCGCCCTGCTGGCGTCGAAGATCGAGGGCCGCGACTACTCGCTGATGAGCCCGTACCCCGAGCAGGGCGTCGCGGTCTCGCTCCAGTCCTGGGGGAACCGGTACCAGACGGACGACTTGGACGACCCGATGATCGAGGACTACCTCGACACCTACATTCTCAACGAGCGGTTCAACCCGGAACCGAACGCGACCTGCTCAGGCGGTGTGACGACGACCGCGCCGTAGGTGGGTCGCCTCATGCCGCGTCGTTGAAGAGTGCAGTCGGGGCGCGCTCTAAGGGAGTGTCCTGGACCGACCAGGTAAGGTGGCGTACGCGAGTGGACTTCATACCGGGCGTCCCCCGGCTCCGCTCCGGCTCATCCCGACCTCGACGAATAAGGCTCTCCCCGCGATATGGCATCGAAGAAGCAGACCGCCAGCAAGGGCTCCGGCAAGAGCACCGGCAAAGGCGCAGTCGTTGAAAAAGGCCCTGCCGGCAGGAAAGACGCCGGCAAGGGCGACAGCAAGGGCCTGAGCAAGTCCTCGGCGCCCGCAAACGCCCGCAAAGGCCGCGCCGTCCAGGTCAAGCAGCCGAAGCCGTGGGGCCTGATCTTCACGTTCGCCGGCGTCGGCGTCGTCGCGCTCGGCCTGATCGGGGCCGCCGTGTTCGTGGTCTGGGACCGCAGCCAGCCGCCGGAGGGGGTCACCGACTTCTACGGCGAGTACGCGAACTACTCCGAGATCACCGAGGCCCTCCAGGACGGCGACGTCAAGGAGGAGGACCTCGAGCACCCCTGGGTCGTCCAGCAGACCCACATCGACGGTGAAGACCCGATGGCGGTGCCCGAGTACGAGATCAACCCGCCCGCGGGCGGCGACCACCTCTCGCAGTGGCAGAACTGCACCGGGTCGGTCTACGACGCGCAGATCATGGACGGCAACGCCGTCCACTCCCTCGAGCACGGCGCGGTGTGGCTGACCTACGACCCGGCGCTCGTCGACGGCGACGGCGTCGAGCAGCTCGCGGCGAAGGTCGAGAGCCGCGACTTCTCGCTGATGAGCCCGTACCCCGGGCAGGGTGTCGAGGTCTCGCTGCAGGCCTGGGGCGTGCAGTACCAGACCGACGACATCAACGACCCGAAGATCGACGAGTTCATGGACTTCTACATCCAGAACTCCGACAACGCGGCCGAGCCGGGCGCCCAGTGCGCCAACGGCCTGACCACCACCGTCGCCGACCAGCAGCAGATGCCCACCGGCTGACAGCCGCGAACCTTTCGGGGCGACGCTCGTTAGGCAAGTAGGACAACGGGCGCTCCTTCTCAGGGAGCGCCCGCCGAGAGAGGACGACGAATGAGCCGCTTGTGGCGCAGACCCGCACTGCTGGTCGCGATCACCGCAGTGCTCATGCTCGCCGCAGGGCTCGCGGTCGGCTGGGTGGCGGGCACGTCCGCTCCCGGCAACGACTCCGTCGAGGCCGGGTTCGCGCGCGACATGCAGACGCACCACCAGCAGGCCGTCGAGATGGCCATGTACGAGTGGCAGAACGGCTCGGACCCGGCGATGACCACGGTCGCGTACGACATCGCCACCACCCAGAGCACCGAGATCGGCATGTACCGCACCTGGCTGCGCGACTGGGGCGTCCAGCTCTCCAGCGGCGAGCCGATGGCGTGGGCGGGCGACGAGCACGCGCACGACAGCGAGGAGAACGGCGGGCTCATGCCCGGCATGGCCACTGACGAGCAGATGGCCGAGTTCAGGACCCTCACCGGCGCCGAGGCCGACGTCATGTTCGCCGACCTCATGATCGCCCACCACATCGGCGGCGTCGACATGGCCAAGGCCGTGCTCGAACTCACCGACGACGAGCTCGTCGCGACCGCGGCCCGGCGCACCGTGAGCCAGCAGCAGGCCGAGATCGAGAACCTCGAGAACCACCGCGACAACATCCTGAACGCCGTCGAAGAGTAGGGACGCCGCTGTGAGCCAGGACCAGTGGGGACCTCGTTACGGCGACCCGACGCATCCGACCACGGGGGAGCTCCCCCGGGTCGGCGACGGCCGCACGGACGAGCAGCGCACGATCCAGGTCGACACCGTCGCCGAAGCGCCGCCCCGCCAGGAGTCGCGCTCGCGGTACCGCTACAGCTGGGAGCCCTCCGCGCCGCGCGACGCCGAGCCCGCCGGCTCCGAGGCGGGCCACGGGTTCTCCGAACCCCGGTACGCCGCTTCGGAACCGCGACCGGAGTTCTCGCAGCCCGAGAGCCAGGCCGGCCACGCCGAACCGGGATTCAGCTGGTCGGTGCCCCGCGTCGGCCGCGAGAGCGCCGCCTCCGGGCTCACCGGGGAGCACTCCCGGCCCAGCCTCAGCGGCTACCGGCCGGGCGACACCGCCCAGTTCGCGCGCGTCGGCGACGGCCTCCGCGGCTCCGTCGGGCCCGTCTCGGTCCAGATCGACCACGTCAGGGTCGACAACGGGGTCAACGGCGACACGCAGCTCCTCGACACCGCGAACTTCAAGCGCCCGCCCGAGACCGAGATCGCGCCCGCCGAGCAGGCGCCGCAACCGGAACCCGGCACCGGCTCCATGCCCGCCATGCGCCACCAGATCGGCCCCGACTGGACCCAGACGCCGCTGCGCCTCCTCGCCGCGGCCGTCGTCGCCACCGCCGTCCTCGGCGCCTCCGCCGCCAGCCTCATCACGATCGGCAACTGGATCAACCCCTGAGGTCCCCCCGATGTCGCACCCGTGCGAGAGAATCGGAGCGACGAAAGGGGCCCGCATGCCGACCTGGGACGACGTAGTGGCCATCGCGACCCGCCTACCCGAAGTCGAAGTGACGACCAGCTGGCAGACCCCCTCACTGAAGGTCAAGGGCAAGTTCTTCGCCCGCCTCCGCACCGAGGCCGAAGGCGGCCTCGCCATCGTCTGCGAACCCGGCGAGAAGGCCGCCCTCCTCGCCTCCGCCGACCCGGCCTTCTACACCACGCCCCACTACGACGGCTACGCCATGATCCTCATCCACCTCGACCGCATCGACGAGCAGCGCCTCGCCGAGATGATCGAAGACGCCTGGCTCCTCAAAGCCCCCGTGCGCGTCCGCAAAGCCTACGAAAACCGGGAATGACGAAGGCCCGGCCGCTGGTGCGGCCGGGCCTTTCGAAGTCAGCGGTGCACGACGCTCAGTCGAAGATCTCCTCGACCCGGTCCACCGTCACCGCTCTGATGAACCACCGGTCGAGCTCTTCCTCATCCGAGACGCCTTCGATTCGGGCGAGCGCCGACGCGGAGACCTCGATGCCGCGGGCGTCGAGCACCTTGAGCAGCCCGCCGATCTGCCCGAGCCGCTTGCCTCGCTGCTCGCCCTTGAGTTCCAGCTTCCCAGCCGGACTCTCAAGGTACTGCTGGTACGTCATGCTCATGTATTCCTCCAGTACGTTGTACGCCTCGTCTGAGAGAAGTTGCATCGCCCATCCAGCATACTGCTGGCGGTCCGACTCGGAAAGCTCGTTGAGTCTCCGGCCGAGCTTGTGGGCGACCTGCTCGGCCTGCGGTCCCCCGCAGGCCGCCTTAAGAATCAGGATCTCCACCGCTTCTTTGGGACTCTGGTCCTCTGCGGTCTCCAAGAGATCCTCCGGGTTGATGACATCCGGGAGCAGTGTGAACCCGGGCGGTCCGATTTCGATCGCCCGGCGAGCCCAGTCCGCCGTGGCCGCATCGGTGCAGACTGCAAGCAGCCGCACCGGGCACTTCAGACGGGCGCGGAGAATCGTCACATACATCGGCCAGCTATAGCGCTTCCGATTGTCCTGGCCGCGTTGGATCTCGATGATGACCGCGTGAACGGGCACCCCCGCTTCATCACGGAACACGGCTGCGTTGTCGCAGTTGAGTTCGAGGGGGTCGTTGTTGGTGAGCGCCTCCGATTCGGGCAGTGCGCTGGCATACGCGGGGAACGAGGCGCCGAGCGACTTGACGAGCAGTTCGGCCGCGAGTTCCGGGCGGACCTGGAACAGGCGGATGGGGACCTCATGCGAATGGGTGACCATGACATGAAACGGTATTGGAGCTCACCACGCGATTCGCGTTTCGACACTCCGACACGAATCCACATCAATGTGATGCCTGACACTTAGGCGGACAACGGATTCGGGCCCGGCCGCTTGCGCGGCCGGGCCCGAATCTCTTGCAGTGCTTAGACGATGATGCCGGCGCCCACGGTGCGGTTGTCGGCCTCGTCGATGATGATGAACCCGCCGGTGGCCCGGTTGCGGCGGTAGTCGTCGCACAGGAGCGGCTTGGTCGTCCGCAGCGTGACGCGGCCGATCTCGTTGAGCTTGAGCTCGGTCGCGGTCTCGTCCCGGTGCAGCGTGTTGATGTCGAGCTGGTACTGCACGTCCTTGACGATCGCGCGCACATCCGAGGTGGTGTGCTTGACGGCGTACTTGCCGCGCAGCTTCAGCGGCCGCGCCTCGTCCATCCAGCAGACCATCGCCTCGATGTCCTGCGAGACGCGCGCCTGGTTGCCCGGGCGGCACAGCATGTCGCCGCGGGAGACGTCGAGTTCGTCCTCTAGTCGCACGGTGACGCTCAAAGGCGGGAAGGCCTCGTCGAGCGGGCCGTCGGCGGTCTCGATCGAGGCGATGCGCGAGGTGAAGCCGCTGGGCAGCACCATGACCTCGTCGCCGGGCTTCATGACGCCGGAGGCGACCTGGCCCGCGTAGCCGCGGAAGTCGTGGTTGTCGCTGGAGTGCGGCCGGATCACGTGCTGGACCGGGAAGCGCACGTCCACGAGGTTGCGGTCCGAGGCGATGTGGACCCGCTCCAGGTGGTGGAGCAGGCTCGGGCCGTTGAACCACGGCATGTTCTCAGACCGGTTGACCACGTTGTCGCCCTTGAGGGCCGACACGGGGATCACGGTCAAGTCGGGGATCTCGAGCTTGGTCGCGAACGCGGCGAACTCGTTCTCGATCCGCTTGAACACGGCCTCGTCGTAGTCCACCAGGTCCATCTTGTTGACGCACAGGACCATGTGCGGCACGCGCAGCAGCGAGCACAGGAACGCGTGGCGCCGGGACTGCTCCACAAGGCCCTTGCGGGCGTCGACCAGGATCAGCGCGAGGTCGGCCGTGGAGGCGCCGGTGACCATGTTGCGCGTGTACTGGATGTGGCCGGGCGTGTCCGCGATGATGAACTTGCGCTCGGGCGTGGAGAAGTAGCGGTACGCGACGTCGATCGTGATGCCCTGCTCGCGCTCCGAGCGGAGCCCGTCGGTGAGCAGCGCCAGGTCGGTGTATTCGTCGCCGCGGCCGGCACTGACGGCCTCGACGGCGTCCCACTGGTCGTCGAAGAGCGCCTTCGAGTCGAACAGGAGCCGGCCGATGAGGGTCGACTTGCCGTCGTCCACCGAACCGGCCGTGGCGAAGCGCAGCAGCTCGTGCGTGTCCTCGCGGGAGGCCTTGCTCTCCTCGCGGGGCGGCATGGTGTCCGTCATTAGAAGTAGCCTTCCCGTTTCCGGTCTTCCATCGCGGCCTCGGAGGTCTTGTCGTCGCCGCGGGTCGCACCGCGCTCGGTGATGCGGGTGACCTCGACTTCGGCGATGATCTCGTCGATCGTGGTCGCGTCCGAGCGCACGCCGGCGGTCAGGTTCGCGTCCCCGACGGTGCGGTAGCGGACCTTCTCGAAGAAGGTCTCCTCGCCCTCGCGCGGGCGGATGAACTCATTGACGGCGTAGAGCATGCCGCCGCGGTCCACGACCTCGCGCTCGGCCGAGAAGTACACCTCGGGAAGCGGGATGTCCTCGGAGCCGATGTAGCGCCACACGTCCAGCTCGGTCCAGTTCGAGAGCGGGAACACGCGGATCTGCTCGCCCGGGTGGACCCGGCCGTTGTACAGGTTCCACAGCTCGGGGCGCTGGTTCTTGGGGTCCCACTGGCCGAAGTCGTCGCGGAAGGAGAACACGCGCTCCTTGGCGCGGGCCTTCTCCTCGTCGCGGCGCGCGCCGCCGAAGAGGGCGTCGAACTGGTACTTCTCGGCCGCTTCCAGGAGCACGGGGGTCTGGATGCGGTTGCGGGTGCCGTCCGGCGGCTCGGTGACCATGCCGCGGTCGATCGCGTCCTGGACGGAGGCGATGATGAGCTGGACCCCGGCGTCGGCCACGCGCCGGTCGCGGTACTCGATGACCTCGGCGAAGTTCTGGCCGGTGTCGACGTGCATCACCGGGAACGGGATCGGCGCGGGCGCGAAGGCCTTCTGCGCCAGGTGCAGCATGACGATGGAGTCCTTGCCGCCCGAGAAGAGCAGCACGGGCCGCTGACAGGTGGCCGCGACTTCACGGAAGATGAAGATCGCCTCGGCCTCCAATGCGGCCAGATGGCTGATGCGGTAGTCGCTCACCGGCGCAATGCTCCTCTCGGCAGACCCCGTTCGGGGTGTTCGGTCGTCGTCGTTCAGGGTGCTCGGTCGGGTCCGGTCGGGAACCGGGTGGTCAGTACGTCCCTTTGATGGCCTCGAGCGCGGGCCCGGCCAAGTCGGGGCGGCAGACCAGCAGGTCCGGAAGGTACGGATCGGCGTTGTTGTACTGCAGCGGAGCGCCGTCGATCCGCGTCGCGTGCCAACCGGAGGCGAGGGCCACCCCCACCGGTGCGGCGGAGTCCCATTCGAACTGGCCGCCGGCGTGCACATAAGCGTCAACTGTACCGGCGACCACGGCCATGACCTTGGCACCGGCGGAGCCCATCGGCACGAGTTCCGCGCCGAGCGCGGCGGCGACCGCTTCGGCCTCGGCCGGTGGTCTGGTGCGGGACACGGCGATCAGGGGCCTGCCGTCGCGGGGCGCGGGCACCGCATAGGTCTCATCGGTGCGCAACGTCACAGCCTGTGCAGGGAGCGTCACTGCGGAGGCGGTGAGCCCGAGGCCCCGCTCCCAAAGCGCGACGTGCACGGCCCAGTCGTCGCGGCCCTCCTCGGAGTACTCACGAGTCCCGTCGAGTGGATCGATGATCCAGACCCGATCCGCCCCGAGCCGCTCGGTACCGACACGCCCCGCCTCGCCCTTGCCCTCCTCAGAGAGCACCGCGTCACCAGGCCGCTCGGCGGCTACGCGCCCGAGCAGGTAGTCATTGGCTTCCTTGTCCCCCGCGGCCTTGAGGGCCTTGGGGTCGGCGAACCCCATCTCGGCTCGCAGCTTCAGGAGGACCTCCCCAGCGCCACTCGCCAGCTCGGCCGCGAACGCGACATCAGCCGACGAAGCAGCCTCAGGCGTGGCGGTGGGAACTCCGGTCACCGAAGCGGAGTCAGGGGCGTCATGCATGCGCGCCAGTCTACGCTGCAGCCCAACCCCGCCCAAATATTGGGCCACCCAATCCCGACATCCGGAAACCCCTCGCATTTCCCATTCCGTCAGCGCGGTCCCGCACCATCCCCCTTATGGAAGTCAAATCCAGAGCCGTCCGCGAACGTGATCCGCTGATAGATCTGCGAACGAGGGCTCCTGAACGTGGGTGAAAGCCGCCTGGTCGCTGTTTCGCACCGAAACTGAGACGCCGCAATCTCGAGCTCCGTACGGCAGACCATCGGCTCGGGCGGCATGGAAATGCACTGCTCCAATGACGCCTCGACTCCGTAATGCCGCCGCACCTCCCGCCCTCTATCCCGCTCCCCGATCTGCGGGCTCAGCGCCACCCGAGCGAATCGGCGGTCGGTCAGCACCCACACTCCGGCGTCCGGTTCGAGACGCATCGCGGACAGGAAACGGACCGCCATAGCCCCTGAATCGGCACCGAACACGATGACCTTCGGATGGGCGTAAGGCCAGAAAATGCCGCCCGCGCTGTAACCGTCACGAGAAGAATCCCTCCCCCACGCCGCCCAAAAGACCGTGTACACCACCCACCAAGCGACCATGACCGGAAGCAACAGCATCCGCACCAAGACTCGCCAGGTCACGCCCCAAACCGTCCGGCCCGCGCCATCCGGCAGACGGCCTCCGACCACGTACAGGTCGACTCCAGCGTGCACGAACCAAACCGGCCGTTCCCCCTGCTGCAGCCAGCCCGCGTGCAGTGACCCCGGCGCATCGGTCGCAACATGAAACTCGCGAAATCTCGGTGTCACGCTCGGCTACTTCCCTTTCAGCTCGCTCAGCAGCTTGGCGAACTCGGCGAACGGCTGTTCGAAAATGAAGCCGGTCAAGCTCCAAGTCATTTCGGCCGCACCGGCCTCTGCCACCGAGGTAGCGGAACCCGTCCGATTCGTACGGACATGGTGGGACGGGGGTCTATGGTCCGGTTGGTCCTGCGGGCCAATTGGCCTGTTGGTTCGGGTGGCTTTGCTGGGGCGGACCGTAGCCGGGTTGCGGGGCGTATCCCTGCTGTGGGGCGAAGCCGTGCGGGGTGTGGAAGGCCGGGGCATGCGGGGGCGTCGGTGCGGCGGTTCGCTTCGGAGCCCATTGGCGCACACGGCGGGTGAAGATCAGGATGAAGACGATCAGCGCGGAGAGGAAGGCGACCGGGGCCGCCATCGCGTTCAGCATGATCGGGTCGACCGGACCGAGGAAGTACTCCTTGGTTCCGGTGGGGGCGGCGACGGTCTTCCAGAGGATTACGGAACCGGCTGCCCAACCGGCCAAGGGGAGCAGCATGATGCCGACCCAGATCGCGGTGAGGATGCGGGCCCAGCGGCGTCGCTTGTGGAGACCGATCGCGGATATAAGCGCCAGGACGGCGAGCAGGGCCGGGAGGGCGATGACGGTCACGAGGGCATACAGGAATTCGCCCGTGGCAAGACTTTGCGGTGTATCCCCAGGCTCATTCAGATCCCACATCTCACGGGAGGAAATGAGACCTACCAACCGTTGCATGAGCATGTAATACAGCGCTGGCGTGGCGAGCGCGATTGCGAAAACCGCCGTTTGGATCACTCGGACCGCGCCGGGCTTTCGGTCCGGTTGTGTCGGGGCAGGGGGAACCTGCGGGGCGTACGTCATTCGTGCTCCTAGGCTTCGGTCGCGCGGGATCGGGTCTGGTCTGCGAATGCGGTAGTACGACATGCCCGCCGGGCGTGGGCTTACGGGGGAGCCGGACGGGCACGAGTCGGAAAATGCAACGGCGGCCGGGTCCGTTCCGGGCTCGGCCGCCGCTGTTGGTCGTTCTGGTTAGGCGAGAGGGTCGTTCTCGTCGTTGAAGCGGGCGAGGCCCCAGACGTCTTCGTCTTCGGTGAGCCAGGTGCCGGTGTCGGCATCCTCGTCGTCACCAAGGGCGCCAGCGCCGCGGCCGCCGCCCATCATGCCTCCGGCGCCGGCCTTGCCGCCTGCGCCCATGCCGGCTTTGCCCGCACCGGCTCCGGCGGTTTTGCCGAAGAGGCCTTGGCCCTTGCCCATGCCACCACTACCGGCACCGCGGCCAGCGCCGCTTCCGCCGGTCATGCCCGTCATGCTGCCTGCGCCGCCGACGGCCGGGCCGAAGAGACCCGAACCCGGGCCGAGGCCACCGCCGCCACCCGGGCTCATGCCGCCGCCGCCGGTGCCGAGACCCGAAGGAGTCAGCGTGCCGGCGCTAAGGCCACCTGAGGCGAGACCACCGGAGGTGTCGTCATCGTCGCCGGTGGAGGACTCCCACGGGTTCAGCCCGCTGGTCGATCCGGAGTTGGAGCCGCCGGTGAGGTTGCCTCCCGGGCCGAAGGTGGAGGTGTTGGCCGGAGGCGTGAGGCCTGCGCTGCCTGAGCTGTTGACCGAGCCGTTCCAGTCGCCGCCTCCGGGCGGCGAGTAGCCCGAGCCGGTGAGGTCGCCGGCGGACTCGCGGAAGGTCGAGTCGCCGGAAGGTTCCACGGTCGGGTGGAACTCGGAGGCGGAGGTCTCCGCATCGTTCCAACGAGCAGTTACGGTCTCGTTCTGCTCTGTCGCCCGCGCCTCGTAGTCCTGGGAACCCGAGTCGTAGTCCTGCTTGGCGCGGTCATTGGCGTCCTGTTGGGCAAGACGTGCTGCCTCAGCACGCAGCGAGGATTCCTGCTCAGGGGTGAGGGTGGTCGCCTCGGTCTTCTCCGAGGCGGTCATCCCGGCGGTGTCGACCGAGCCGACTTGCTCCGCCTTGAGCCGGGTGTAGTGGTACTCGGTCTGGTCAGTGACGTACTGGTTCAGCTCGCTGGTGTACTCGCTGTCGAACCCCCCGTACTCCATCGCCTCCTCAGCACCCTGGTCGCCGTTCCAGGAGCAGCCGGACGAGATTTCGCACTCACCGGAGTGGAACGGGGGCCGCATGTGGATCTTGGTGTCGGAGAAGAGGTTCCACTCATCCTCGACCCAGTATTGCGGCGCAGGATACGGGAGCTCGCCAGAGCCGCCGCCCTGAAGACTGTAGATCTCATCGCCCTTTTGGTTGAGCAGACCGATGATGCCGGTGGTTTCAGTTCCGATATCAGAGGCGATCTGCTCGCAGTTCGCGAACACCGCCTCCATCTGCTCGGCGAACGCGTCGAAGTCGTTGCCCTGCCAGCCGTTCGACAGCTCCGTGAGCTTCGACCGGAGGATCGGCGCGACTGCAGTCGCCTCGTTGTCGGCGAAGTCGTTGTTGAACATCCCCCACTTGAGTGCGATTTCCTTGAGGGCGTACTTATCCGGGTCAGCAGGACGGATTTGGGCCACCAAGGACTGCACCTCGTCCTGGCTGGGAGCGGCGATGCCGGTGGCCACGCATTTCAGGTTCGAAATCTGCCCTGCCACCGGGATTGCCGAAACCAGCTTGACCCAGGCATCTTCTGCCGGGTTGTGGGTGTTCTGGCAATCGCCGTTGGGGCACGGGTCACCGCCGAGGTAGGCACCGTCGACCATCGACTGCTGGCCGTCAATGGCATCTTGTCCTGCGAGGTCTCCGTTTCCGGCGTAGTCCTCGGTCTGGAATTCGATATCGTCGCCCATGACTACTGGACCTCCGCAATTCGGTCGTTCACGGTTTGGTTGACCTCGGGCAGATACGTGTCAACGAACCATTGGTTGAGCTCGTCGCTGGTGAACTGGTACGCCGGGGTGCCCTCGTTCCTGAGGCCGAAGTCCGCGCCGTAGTTCAGCTGGATGTGGAACACCCACTGTCCGTCGCGAGCAATCACTTCGACGTGGGGGCTTTCCGCGCTCCCAATCCAGGAAACGATCGTTCCCTGATCCCAAGGATCTCCGAATTCCTCGCTTTGAGGATCGGTTCCCTGGGACGACGCTGAGTCTGCGGCTGCAACGCGGTCCTCGTAGGCCGCCACCGCCTGCTCTTCACTTTCGGTCGGAACGATCTTGACCTTGATCTCGCCGCCACCCATGGTGCTCGCGTACTCGTCGGCAGCCGAAACGCTGATGAGGTCGTTGCAGCCGATGGACTCTGGGTCCCAGGTATTGCCGATCTGAGCGGTGCTCGGCTCACCACCGGCTGAGGTAGATGATCCGTAGCCCTCGATGCCCATGTAATCCGTGATGGGCTGAAGGTTGTCGAGGACCTCGCAAGCGTCCCATGAAGTCATCTCGGTGTAGACGGCGTTGTCGCTTCCGCCGTCGTCGCCGTTCGAGTTGCCGCCGGTGTCCTCGCCTCGTTCGAAGAGGCTGCAGCCGCTCAGGAAGAGGGCAGCGGCACCGGTCGCGGCGAAGGTTTTGAGGAATATGCGCTTCATCAGCTCGGAGGCCCTAGCTTTCAAGGTTATTCTGGCTGGCTTGGAACTCGGTGAGGTTCAGATCCTCGGAGTCCATGTGCACGCCAAGCGATTCGTTGATCGTGACGATCGCGCCGTAGAGGTCCGCGCGCAGCTTTTGCAGGTTGTTCCACAACTCCTCGTGGGCGGCCGCGTAGTCGCGGCGGGCCTGCTGCGAAGAGTCGAGAAGACCGAACCCGGGCTCGACGCCCAACTCGTTGCCAGTGGCGAGCAGCTGGAGCTTCTCCGTCACGAAATTGAAGCGCAACGCGAGTTCGTCGCGGTACGCCTCCAGATAGGCGGGATCGAGAATGCGCTGGGCCACGGCGGGGACCTCCGGGGGTTATTGGGCGAAACGACTGCAAAACCATCTTGATTTTAACGGTCCGTTGCAACACCGTGTGATTGCGGCAGGGAGTGGCCCAACACGTTCCGGGTCCGCCACGCCGCGTCCGTGGCGGGTTCGATGTTCGGGTCGATGGAGCAAAGTGCCCCGCCTGGCCGAAGGCCGGGCGGGGCACCTCTCGCGCTCGGCCTGGTTGCGGAGGCCGGGCGGAGCGTCTGCGAGCGCTTTGTCAGTAGGCGCCCTGCGGGCGGAGGATCGCGGTCACTGTGCGGAGCAGGATGACGAAGTCCAGGGAGAGGTTCCAATGCTCGACGTAGCGCAGGTCGAGGCGCACGGCCTCTTCCCAGGGGAGGTCGGAGCGGCCGGAGACCTGCCATAGGCCGGTCATGCCGGGTTTGACGGCGAGGCGGCGGCGCATGTCCGACTCGTAGGCGGCGACTTCGACCGCAAGGGGCGGGCGGGGGCCGACGAGGCTCATGTCGCCGCGGAGGACGTTGACGAGTTGGGGGAACTCGTCGATGGAGAAGCGGCGCAGGTATTTGCCGACGGCGGTGATGCGGGGGTCGTCCTTCATCTTGAAGAGGACGCCGTCGCCTTCGTTGAGGTGCGCGATCTGCGCGAGGCGCCGTTCGGCGTCCAGGTGCATGGTGCGGAACTTCCAGATGGTGAACGGCTGGCCGTCCTTGCCGATGCGCTCCTGCTTGAACAGGGCCGGGCCGGGCGAGGTGCAGCGGATGAGGAACGCGGCGCTGAGGAGGAGCGGCGAGAGCGCGAGCAGCAGCATTGCGGCGCCGATGCGGTCGACGGCGTCCTTGGCGAGGCGGCGGACGCCGGTGAGGCGGGCGTGGTCGAGGTGGAGCATCGGGAGGCCGTCGACGGGGCGGACGGTGGTGCGGTCGCCGGCGACGTCGACGAGGGCGGACGCGACGATCAGGTCGACTTCGCTGCGTTCGAGCTTCCAGGCGAGGCGGCGCAGGGCCTGGCCGTCGATTTCGGGGCAGCCCAGGACGATCACGGTGTCGGCGCGTTCGGCGGCGACGGCTTCGGCGATGCGGTCGAAGCTGCCGCGGACGCGGGTGTCGAAGTCCAGCAGGGCGCCTCGGGGCTTCTCGGTGGGCAGGCAGGCGGCCACGACTTTGAGGCCGTGGTAGTGCTCGCGGCGGAGTTGGACTATGAGGGCGGCGACGGAGGACTCGTGGCCGACGAGGACGACGCGCTTCATGCAGCGGCCGTCGCGGCGCATGTGGTGCAGCCATTTGCGCCAGCCGAAGCGGGCGATGATGGAACAGGCTGCGGCGGTGGGGATCGCGATGAGGACGAAGACGCGCGAGGTCGGCAGCTCGAGTCCATAGGAGACGATGGCGACGGCGGCGGTGAGGGCCACGGCGGCGTGCACGGTCCGCTGGTATTCCTCGGTGCCGACGAACAGGTACCGCTTCTCGAACGCGCGGGAGAGGCCGAGGACCGCGATCCACACTGCGGGCATGGCGATCAGGGCGAGGGCGTAGACGCGGGTGCCGTCGTTGACGTGGCCGAAGCGGGCGAAGAAGGCCAGGGCCGCGCCGATGAGGCCGGCGGCGATGTCGGAGCCGATGATGCCCGCGAAGTACTTGCGCTGCCAGGCAGGTGGGCCGCCGTAGGGTCGGGTCGCTTGGGGTCCTATGGAATAGACGCGCCCCTTTGCGGGGCTGTCATGCACGCCTTCGAAAGCCGTCGAGTCCGCAACCACTGTCATGACCGGTTAACGACTGAGGAGACGTTGAGTGACGGGATTATCACCCTGCGGAGTACATGAGATTTAGTCCACTCTAGGCGGACCGGTGTTACTCCGGCGGGGCGTTGACCGCGTTCTGCGCCAGCACGAAGCCCTTTTCGATGATCGCTTCCACCGCGTCGGCCGCGAGTTCGATGTTCAGGTCCACTTCAGGGCGTTCGGCTTTGGCGAAGTCCTTGAGGACGTAGTCGGCCGCGTCCTGGCGTCCGGGCGGGCGGCCGATGCCGAAGCGCACGCGGGCGTAGTCCTTGGTGCCCAGCACCTTCGAGAGTGAGCGCAGGCCGTTGTGGCCGCCTTCGCCGCCGCCGCGCTTGAGGCGCAGCTCGCCGAAGGGGACGTCGAGTTCGTCGTGGACGGCGATCACCGATTCGGGCGGGATCCCGAAGTACTGGGCGATCGGCCCGACGGACTCGCCCGAGAGGTTCATGAACGTCAAGGGCTTGACGAGTATGACGCGAGGCCCGCCTACCCCCAGGCGGGCCTCGCAGACTTCGGCGCGGTACTTGCGGACCGCGGCGAAACGGCCGCCGGCGCGCCGGGCGAGCGCGTCGACGACCATGAAACCGACATTGTGGCGGTTCGCGGCGTACTTCGGCCCGGGGTTGCCCAGGCCGACCACGAGCGTCGGGGTGTCGGTCATGGAGTTCTCGGTGGCTACTCGGCGGCGGCCGGAGCGGCGTCGCCCTCGGCTTCATCCTCGTCGGAGACTTCGCCGCGGGGCTCGCTGACGGAGGCGAGCACGAGGTCGCCGTCGGAGAGGATGACGATGCCCTCGGGGACCTCGACCTCGCGCACGTAGCGCTGCGAGCCGATGGCCAGGCCTTCGATGCTGACCTCGATGGACTCGGGGATGTGGGTCGCCTCGGCCTCGACGGTCAGGGTGTTGAGGTCGTGCACGACCAGGCCGCCCTTCTCCGCCTCGCCGACGAAGTTGACCGGGATGTCGGTGGTGATGGTCTCGCCGCGGCGGACGATCAGGAGGTCGGCGTGGACGATGTCGTCACGCAGCGGGTCGCGCTGGATGTCCTTGGGGATCACCAGCTCGCGGGTACCGTCAGTGACCTCGATGGCGATGAGCTGGTTGGCGCCGCCCTTGCGGATGGCGGCGGCGAGCTCAAGCGAGGGAAGGGAAATGTGGAGCGGCTTCTCGCCGTGGCCGTAGACCACCGCGGGAACCTTTCCAGCCCGGCGCGTACGGCGGGCACCGCCCTTCCCGAAGTCAGTGCGAGGCTCGGCGCTGATACGAACTTCGGACACGGAAATACTCCCCTGTTTTTTAGCAACATTTCATGCGGCGCTCGACGCTCACGTCGGCATTCAGAAGGGCACACGAGCCCTGAAAAAGACCTACGCCTTTGCGTCGATTACGGCGCCCTCTGGAGGACACCCTCGCCGTCGGCAACCCCACCAGAGTACTACGCGCATCGGATCAGGCTTGACACGGGCGTCGATATGTGACTTACGAGAGACCGCCGAAGAGGGTGGTGACGGAGCCGTCGTTGAAGACCTCCCAGATGGCCTTCGCGACGAGCGGCGCGATGGACAGGGTGGTGATCTTCTCGAGGTCCTGCGCCTCTTTGGGGAGCGGCAGGGTGTTGGTGACGATGACTTCGCTGACCGGGGCCTTGGCGAGGCGCTCGACGGCGGGGCCGGACATGATCGCGTGCGTGGAGGCGATGACGATGTCCTCGACGCCGGACTCCTTGAGCATCTCGGCCGCGGAGCAGATCGTGCCGGCGGTGTCGATCATGTCGTCGATGAGGAGGCAGGTGCGGCCTTCGACGTCGCCGACGACCTTGTGCGCGACGACCTGGTTGGGTTTGAGCGGGTCGCGGGTCTTGTGCACGAACGCGATCGGGCAGCCGCCGAGGCGGTCGGACCAGCGCTCGGCGAGGCGCACGCGGCCGGTGTCGGGCGAGACGACGGCCATCTGGCGGTCGGCGTACTTCTCCTCGACGTAGCGCGCGAGCGTGCCCATGGCGAAGAGGTGGTCGACGGGGCCGTCGAAGAAGCCCTGGATCTGGGCGGTGTGGAGGTCGACGGTGAGGATGCGGTCGGCACCGGCGGTCTTGAGGAGGTCGGCCATGAGGCGCGCGGAGATGGGCTCGCGGCCGCGGTGCTTCTTGTCCTGGCGCGCGTACGGGTAGAACGGCAGGACGACGGTGATCCGCTTGGCCGAGCCGCGCTTGAGCGCGTCGATCATGATGAGGGTCTCCATGACCCACTCGTTGATCGGCGCGGGCATGGACTGGACGACGAAGGCGTCGCAGCCGCGGACGGACTCCTGGTAGCGCACGAAGAGCTCGCCGTTGGCGAAGGAGTAGGCGCTCATCGGGGTCGGCGCGACCCCGAGGTGCTTGCCGATCTCCTCAGCCAGCTCCGGGTAGGCACGCCCGGAGAACAACATGAGCATCTTGGAGTTGACAGCGGACATGCTCGCCATGACGTGGGCTCCCCCAGTAGGTCGTCTCACCTGAACCTCGACGGTTCCAGTGTCCCCTGCCCGGCCCCGGAGCGCGAGGGGACCGGGGGGTTTAGTGTCCCGTCACGCTTCCGACACTCCCGCCTCATCCTTCGCACGCCGCGCTGCTTTGTCCGAGACCGTGCCGGGGCGCTTCTTGGCGACCCAGTCGGGGAGCACGGCCTGGCGGGCGCGGGCGACGCCGAGGTCGCCGGGGGCGACGTCCTTGACGATGGTGGAGCCGGCGGCGATGTACGCGCCGTCGCCGACGCTGACGGGGGCGACGAGCACCGAGTCGCAGCCGATGAACGCGCCTTCGCCGATCTCGGTGTGGTGCTTCCTGACGCCGTCGTAGTTGGCGACGATGACGCCGCAGCCGATGTTGGCGTCGGCGCCGACGGTGGCGTCGCCGAGGTAGGCCAGGTGCGCGGCCTTGGCGCCGGGGCCGAGCTCGGCGTTCTTCGTCTCGACGAACGCGCCGATCTTGGACTTCTCGGCGAGCTTGGAGGCCGGGCGCAGGTGGGCGAACGGGCCGACGTGGGCGCCTTCGCCGATGTGGGACTGGTCGGCGTGGCTGCGGACGACGACGGCGCCTGCGCCGACGATCGTGTCGGTGAGCGTCGTGTCGGGGCCGATCTCGGCGCCGGAGTCGACGGCAGTGGCGCCCTTGAGCTGCACGCCCGGGCGGAGGAGCACGTCGGGGGCGACCTTGACGGTGGCGTCGATCCAGGTGGTCTCGGGGTCCTCCATGGTCACGCCCGACTTCATCAGCTTGGCGTTGATGCGGCCCTGCATGATGCGGCGCAGCCCGGCGAGCTGGGCGCGGTCGTTGCAGGCCAGGACCTCGGTCGGGTCGTCGACGACGACGGCGCCGACGGCGTGCCCGGCTTCGCGGGCGAGCTCGAGCACGTCGGTGAGGTAGAGCTCGCCCTGGTCGTTCGCGGAGGTGAGCTTCCCCAGCTGCTCGCGCAGGACCTGCGCGTCGAAGGCGTAGGTGCCGGAGTTGATCTCGCGGATGGCGAGTTCGTCGAGGTCGGCGTCGCGGTGCTCGACGTTGCGGAGCACGTTGCCCTCGCCGTCGCGCACGATGCGGCCGAACCCGGTGGGGTCGTCGACTTCGGCGGTGAGGACGGTGACGGCGTGGCGGGCCTTCTCGTGGACCTCGACCAGTTCGGTCAGGGTGCTGCGGCGCATGAGGGGGGCGTCGCCGCAGAGGACGACGACGGTGCCCTCGAGGTCGGGGTAGGCCTCCAGCGCTGTGCGCACGGCGTGGCCGGTGCCCAGCTGCTCGGTCTGCATGACGGTCTCGGCGTCCGGGGCGGACTTGTCGAGGAACGCGGTGACCTGGTCGGCCGCGGCGCCGACGACCACGATGCGGTGGTCGGGCTGGAAGGACTTGGTGCTGCGGAGGACGTGCCCCAGGAGGGTCCTGCCCAGGAGTTCATGGAGGACCTTGGGTTTCGCCGACTTCATACGGGTGCCCAGGCCAGCGGCCAGGATGATCGCCGAACGCTCACTGCTCATGATGGGCCATGGTAGTCGGTGGCCGAGTGGTGAACGGCCCGGCCCGGGAACCTGCCTCGTCACCGAATCGTTACGAATGGAACACGTTCTCCATCGCCCTGACACTTGTGCGAGCTGCGTCACTCATCATATGTTGCAGACAACAACAAACCTCGGAGGTACCTCTCATGCACCTTCTCAGCAGCTCCCGACCACGACTCGCATTGGCCGCCACCGCAGGCGCGGTCCTCGCCCTCACCCTCACCGCCTGCGGACAAGGCGACGGCGGCGGCGCCGAGGACACCCCGCTCATCGGCGTGATCCTCCCCGACTCCGCCTCCTCGGACCGGTGGGAGACCGCCGACCGCAAGTACCTCGAAGCGGCCTTCGAGGCGGCCGGCGTCGACTACGACATCCAGAACGCCCAGGGCAGCCGGGAGGACTTCCAGACCATCGCCGACCAGATGCTCACCAAGGGCGCCGACGTCCTGGTGACTGTGAACCTCGACTCCGGAACCGGCAAGACCGTCATCGAGAAGGCGAAGTCGCAGGGTGTGGCCACCATCGACTACGACCGGCTCACCGAGGACGGCGGCGCCGACTACTACGTGAGCTTCGACAACGAGCAGGTCGGTGTGCTCCAGGGCGAGGGCCTCGTCGGGTGCCTCGAAGGCGTCGCGAACCCGCTCGTGGCCGAGCTGAACGGCTCCCCCACCGACAACAACGCGACCCTGTTCAAGAACGGGTACGACTCGGTGCTCCAGCCGCTGTACGACGCCGGGACCTACACCAAGGGCCCCGACGAATGGGTGCCGGACTGGGACAACGCCCAGGGCGGCACGCTCTTCGAGCAGATGCTCACCGACACCGGCACCGAGGTCGACGGCGTGCTCGCCGCCAACGACGGCCTCGCCCACGCGGTCATCACGGTCTTGGAGCGCAACAACCTCAACGGCACCGTCCCGGTCACCGGGCAGGACGCCACCATCCAGGGGCTCCAGAACATCCTCACCGGCGACCAGTGCATGACCGTCTACAAGGCCATCGAGGAGGAGGCCAACGCCGCCGCCGAACTGGCCGTGGCCCTGGCCAACGGCGAGAAGCCCGCGACCGACGCCACCGTCACCGACCCGGTGAGCGGCGCCGAGGTGCCCTCCGTGCTGCTCGAACCCGTCGCCATCACCATCGAGAACATCCAGGTCGTCGTCGACGACGGCTTCGCCGACCCGGCCGAGCTGTGCGCCGGCGAGTACGCGGCGCTCTGCACCGAGCACGGCATCGGATAGGGGCTGCACGTGCTGCTCGAACTCACCGGGCTCTCGAAGCGCTTCGGACCGGTTGAAGTCCTCTCCGACGTCGATCTCTCGATCGACGCCGGAGAGGTCTGCGCCCTGGTCGGCGACAACGGCGCCGGGAAGTCCACACTCGTCAAATGCGTGGCCGGCATCCACGGGATCGACGGCGGCGCCATCAGTGTCGACGGCGAGGCCCGCACCATCTCCGGGCCGCGCGACGCCGCGGCCCTCGGCATCGAGGTCGTCTACCAGGACCTCGCGCTCTGCGACAACCTCGACGTGGTCGAGAACCTGTTCCTCGGCCGCGAGAAGGTCCACGGGCTCATCCTCGACGAGGACTCCATGGAGCAGCTCGCCGCCGAGACGCTCTCCTCACTCGCGGTGCGCACCATCAGGAACCTCCGCCAGCCCGTCGCCAGCCTCTCGGGCGGCCAGCGCCAGACCGTGGCCATCGCCAAAGCGGTGCTGTGGAACTCGCGCCTCGTCATCCTCGACGAGCCGACCGCGGCCCTCGGCGTGGCCCAGACCCGGCAGGTGCTCGAACTCATCCGGCGCCTGGCCGACCAGGGCCTGGCCGTCCTCTACATCTCCCACAACCTCAACGACGTCTTCGCCGTGGCCGACCGGATCGCCGCGCTCTACCTGGGGCGCATGGCGGCGGTGCTCGACGCGGCCGACGCGACCCAGTCGCAGGTGGTCGAACTCATCACCAGCGGCCGGTCCGGGTCTCTCGGGCTCGGCGCGGACACGAACGGAGCCCGGACGTGAGCACCCAAGTCGAAACCCGGCCTGAGGCCGGGACCGAGCCGGGCGCGGTGCGCGCCGTCGCCGACCACCTGCGCGGCTACTGGGCCGAGGTCAGGTCGGGCGAGGTCGGCGCGCTGCCGGCCGTCGCCGGGATCATCGCGCTGTGCGTGTTCTTCGGGATCTCGCAGCCGGTGTTCCTCTCCGTGGGGAACCTCGCGAACCTCTTCGGGCAGGGCGCGGCCGTCGCGTGCATCGCCATGGGCCTGGTGTTCGTGCTGGTCATCGGCGAGATCGACCTTTCGGCCGGGTTCGCTTCGGGCGTGTGCGCGGCGGTGATGGCGGTGATCCTCACGAACTGGGGGATGCCGTGGCCGCTCGCGATCGGCGCGGCGATCGCCACCGGCGTGGTGATCGGGCTGCTGCTCGGCACGCTGGTGGTCAAGCTCGGCATCCCGTCGTTCGTGGTGACGCTCGCGGCGTTCCTGGCGTTCCAGGGGATCGTGCTCATGATCCTCGAAGAGGGCAGCAACATCACGATCCACAACGAGACGGTGAAGGCCGTCGCGGGCGGGAACCTGGAACGCTGGCAGGGCTGGACGCTGCTGGTCTTGACGATCGCGGCGTACGCTGCGCTGCAGTTGAACCGGTGGCGGCGGCGGGTGGCGCGGTCGCTCGTGCACGAACCGCTCGCGGTGGTCGTGGCAAGGATCATGGCGCTCGGGGCGCTGCTCACGGCGACGGTGTTCCTGCTGAACCTGGAGCGCTCGGCGAACCCGCAGATCATCTCGCTCACCGGCGTGCCCGTCGTGGTCGCGCTCCTCGGGGGGTTCTTCGCGATCTGGACGTTCGTGTTGCACCGCACCAGGTTCGGGCGCCACCTCTACGCGGTCGGCGGCAACGCCGAGGCCGCGGTGCGCGCGGGTGTGAACGTGGACCGGGTGCGCATCGCGGCGTTCGTCATCTGCTCGGGGATGGCGGCGGTCGGCGGCATCGTCGCCGCTTCGCGCGCTGCCTCGGTGGACCCCAACACGGGAGGGTCCAATGTGCTCCTGCTTTCTGTGGGGGCGGCCGTGATCGGCGGTGCTAGCCTCTTCGGTGGCAAGGGCACGGTGCGGGCGGCCCTGCTGGGAGGAGCGGTCGTGGCGATCATCAACAACGGGATGGGCCTCATGGGTCTGAGCGCCGGGGTGCGGTTCGGCGTCACGGGCGCCGTGCTGCTGCTCGCGGCGGGCGTGGACGCCATGTCCCGGGGCCGGGGCAAGCTCTTCGGCAGGCACTGACCGGTGGCCCTGCCCCCGGCCGTGGAGCTGCGGCGGCGCAACCGCGCGGCGCTGCTCGAGCAGCTCCACCGGCACGGTCCGCAGACCCGCGCGGAGCTCACGGAGGCGTTGGGACTCAACCGCTCCACGATCGGCGCGCTGGCGACCGACCTGGCGGATTCGGGGCACCTGCAGGAGACGACGGGGCAGTCGACCGGTTCGGCCGGTCGGCCCTCGACGCTCGTCGCCTGCGTGCCGCAGTCGATCACTGTGGCGGCGGTGGAGATCCGCGCCGACCGGCTGCGTTTCGCGCTCGTGGGCCTGGGCGGCGAGGTGCTGGAGCGGTCGGAGACGGCGCTCGGTGACGGCGCCGACCCGATGGCGGCGGTGGCGGTGATCGCCGGCGGCACCGCTGCGGAGGCGGTCGAGGCGGTGGCGGCGATGCCGGGCCTGGTCGACGAGGGCACGGTCGCGCACTCGACGGAGCTGGGCTGGGTCGACCGGGCGGTGGCCGCCGATCTGGAGGCGGCGACCGGCCGGGAGTGGATGGTGGTCGACGCGGCGACGGCCGCGGCGGTCGGCGAATGGTCGCGCGGTGACGCGCGCGATGCCCGCAAGCTCCTGTACCTGCACGGCGGCCGGGGACTGACCGCGGGACTGGTGATCGAGGGCCGCGCGCAGCGCGGCGGCTCGATCCAGTTGGGGCACATCGTGGTCGAGCCCGGCGGGCGCGAATGCGAATGCGGGCTGCGCGGGTGCCTGGAGGCCGAGATGGAGGTCCTCGCGTTCGCCGAGGACATCGAGCGCACCACGCTCGCGGCGGGCATGGGCGACGCCGCGGCGCGGGACTGGCTGCGCCGCTCGGGCGAGGACCTGGGCCGGGCCCTGGGCGCGGTCGTGACCGCGACGGGCCCCGACGAGATCCTGTTCGGCGGCTGGCTGCGGGAGCTGTACCTGTCGACGGCCGCGCCGGTGCGCTCGGCGCTGGCGGAGACGACGCTCCCGCATCTGCGCTCGAAGCTGCGGCTGCGCACGCCGGTGCTCGGTGACGAGGGGGCGCTCATGGGCGCGGCGGAGACGGGCTTCGAAGCGGTCTTCGACCGGATGCGTTGACCCGGCACGGGGCTTCCACGGCCAATCGATGGCTTCTGGGCTGCGACCGACCGCAAGATCACGAAGCGGATCAACCGCCTGGTCAAGAGATCAAACGCCGCTTCGCGTTCTCGGCGTGCGGATCGAGATGTGGCTGGCCCGCCAGGACTCGAACCTGAAATGACTGAACCAAAATCAGTAGTGTTGCCAATTACACCACGGGCCATCGCGGGCAGCGCTTCTCAGCGGCCCGCGCGCAGCAATCTTAGCAACCCGTGCGATCGCTACCCGTCCGACCACACGTGCGCGGGCACCTGGTCGAGCACCTGGTGCAGGAACTCCGCGTAGTAGAAGATCGAAGCCGGATCGAGCCGCCCCGGGCGGAAGGTCATCAGCCACGCCCCCTCGAACCGCCAGCGGATCGTGTGCGCGCGCGGGTCGGCGAGCATCCATTCCATCGTGCGCGGATGGATCACGTCGTGCGCGTAGCGCGGGCTCGGCGACATGATCCTGAACTTGTCGTTGAACGCCCTGTTCTCAAAGGCGATGTCCTTGTCGAACCGCCGGCTCAGCGCGGTCTCGTGCGCGATGTCGAGCAGCGGCCGCATCGCGGGGAGGCTGATCGCGACCACCTGGTAGTCGTGCGTGGTGTCGGACTCCCCGCTGCTCACGTGGTACCGGAGCCGGAAGCAGTGCAGGTGCGTCCCGCGGAACGTGCCGCGCAGGACGTCGAGCGCCTCGTGGCCGCTGCCGGTGGTGAACGGCGGCTGCCGCGAGAGCCCCAGCGCCGACTGGTCCTGGGGCCAGTACTGGAAGCCGTGGTGGGCCGCCCAGGCCGCGAGTGCCGCGATGTGCCGCTGCCGCTGCCGGTGCGAGTAGTAGATCGCGAGCGCGATGGCCGTACCGGGGATCCCCAGGCACACCAGCGAGAACAGGGAGACGTACAGGCCGATGACGACGCCTTCGGTCACGTTGCCTCCTTCTCCCCCCGGGTGGGGACGCCGCCGGGCCGCGTCGTTCGACGCGGCCCGGAAGGAGTCGTCAGTTGTTCGCCCACACGTGCCTGGGCACCTGTCCGAGGATGTCGATCAGGAAGTCCGCGTAGAAGAAGACCTCCTCGAGCTTGAGCGCGCCCGAGCGGTAGGTCATGAGCCACGGGCCCTCGAACCGCCACGAGTACGACCGCGCGCGCTGGTCCTGGAGCATCCACTCCATGGTCCGGGCGTGGATGATGTCGTACGCGAACCGGCGGTTCGGCGACTTGATCCGGAACGTGTCGTTGAACGCCTGGTTCTCGAAGTCGATGTCCTTCGCGAACCGCTTGGTCAGGAAGTTCTCCTGGCTGATGTCCAGCAGCGGCCGCGCGGCGGGCAGGCCGATCGCGACCACCTGGTGGGTGTGCGTCTGCGACTCCTTGCCGCTGCCGGTCGTGTACTGGTACTGGAAGAACACGATGTGCACGTTCTTGTACATGCCGCGGAAGACGTCGATGCCCTTGCGGGAGTGGCCGACGTTGAACGGTTCCTCAGTGGACAGACCGGTCACCGAGTTGTCGCTGGGCTCGTAGTGGAAGCCGTACTGGGCCGCCCAGGCCCGGAACATCGCGATCTTCTTCTGCCTGGCGCGCCAAGCGAAGTAGATGCCGACACCGACCACGATGAGGCACAGGACGTAAGCCCACCACGGCATGTCGCCGCTGGAATCAGACACGGGGTGTTTCCTTCTTACACGGGCGTTCAGGGCTGGGGGACGGCTCGCAAGCTTCGCCGAAAATGCAGGTGCGGGGGCCTACCGGCCGTAGGGCTGCTGGCCGTATCCGGGCTGCTGCGGCTGCTGGGGCTGCTGCGGGTAACCGGGCTGGGGCGCAGGCTGGCCGTAACCGGGCTGCGGGGCGCCGTAACCGGGCTGCTGGGGCTGCTGCCCGTAGCCGGGCTGCGGGACGGGCTGGCCGTATCCGGGCTGCTGCGGCGGCTGCTGCTGGTAGCCGACCTGCTGCGGCTGGCCGTAGCCGGGCGGCATCTGACCGGGTGCCGGCTGCGGCGGCATCTGCTGCTGCTGGACCGGCGGCTGCTGCATGTACGCCGGCTGGCCCATGTCGCGCATCTTCGGCGCCGTGCGGGCCGCCGGATTGTCGAGCTCGAAGTACTCCTCGGGCTTGAAGCCGCCCATCTTCGCGGAGATCGAACCTGGGAAGACCTGCAGCGCGGTGTTGTACTCGCGCACGTTCGCGTTGTAGAACCGGCGCGGGGCCGCGATGCGGTTCTCGGTCTCGGTGATCTCCTGCTGGAGCTGCAGGAAGTTCTGGTTGGTCTGCAGGGCGGGGTAGGACTCCTGCATGTGGATGACGCCGCGGATGGCGTTCCCGAGCTGGCCTTCGGCCTGGCCCTGCTGGGCGTGGCCCGCGTTCGGGTCCTGCCGGGTCTGCATGGCCGCCGCGCGCGCCTCGGCGACCTGCCGCAGCGTCGCGTTCTCCGAGCCCGCGGCCTGCTGCACGACGTACATCAGGTTGTCCAGCAGGTCGTACCGACGCTGGAGCTCGACATCGATCTGCGCCCAAGACTCCTGGGTGATGTTGCGCATTCGCACCAGTTTGTTGCGTCCGCCGAGGGCGGCGAACACCAGGATCAGGCCGATCAACAACAGGAGGATCAGGATCCAGACGATTGGGTTGTCCATAGGGCGTGAGCTTAGTGCATCTATGCCAACGGGAGGGCACCGCTCAGGTGCCCTCCCGCTACGCAAACCAGATGGTCGGAATCAGCCCATGGCGTGTTCGACGACCGCGACGAGCTCGGCCGCCACCGACACCGCCACCGGCTCTTCCGAGGCCTCGACCATGACCCGGACGAGCGGCTCGGTGCCGGAGGGCCGCAGCAGGACCCGGCCGTCGGAGCCGAGCTTCGCCTGCCACAGCGCCACGGCACTGCGCACGTCCGCATGGTCGATCACGGACTTGTCGGTCACCCGCACGTTCACCAGCACCTGCGGCGCGGGCGTGAACACGGAGGCGAGCTCCTCCAGCGACTTCCCGGTGGCGGCCATGCGCGCGAGCAGCAGGATCGCCGTGAGCGTCCCGTCGCCCGTGGTCGCGTGGTCGGAGACGATGATGTGCCCCGACTGCTCGCCGCCGAGCGAGTAGCCGCCCTCGCCGATGCGCTCGAGCACGTACCGGTCGCCCACCCCGGTGACCTCGAGCTTGATCCCGGCCGCGCCCATCGCCTGGTGCAGGCCGAGGTTGCTCATCACCGTCGTGACGAGCGTGTCGCCGCGCAGCTGCCCGGCCTCGCGCATCGCCAGCGCCAGAATCGCCATGATCGCGTCGCCGTCGACGTCGGCGCCGTTCGCGTCCACCGCGAGGCAGCGGTCCGCGTCGCCGTCGAGCGCGATGCCGGCGTGCGCGCCGTGCTCGACGACGGCCGCGCGCAGCCCGCCCATGTGGGTGGACCCGCAGTCCTCGTTGATGTTGAGCCCGTCGGGGTCGGCGTTGATCGTGATGACCTCGGCGCCCACACGACGCAGGGCCTCGGGGGCGGCGCCCGTGGCGGCGCCGTTGGCGGGGTCGAGCACGACCTTGATGCCCTCGAGCGGGTGCGGGCAGGCCGCGACCAGGTGCTCGATGTACGACTCGACGGGGTCGACCGAGCGGACGATGCGACCGACGCCCTCGCCCTGCGGCAGCGGCGTCGTGTCGTTCATGGCCGCCTCGATGGCGTCCTCGACCTCGTCGGGGAGCTTGCGGCCGCCGGCCGCGAAGAACTTGATGCCGTTGTCGGGCATGGGGTTGTGCGAGGCCGAGATCATGACGCCGAAGTCGGCGCCGGTCAGGGCCGTGAGGTGGGCGACCGCGGGCGTGGGGAGGATGCCCAGGTCGATGACTTTCACGCCCGCCGCGGCGAGGCCGGCGGCGCTGGCGGCGGCGAGCATCTCGCCGGAGGCGCGGGGGTCGCGGCCGATGACGGCGACGGCGCGGCGGTCAGCCGCACCGAGGACCCGCGCGGCGGCGATGCTGAGGCGGAGTGCCAGGTCGGGCGTGAGGTCGGCGTTCGCCCGCCCTCGTACGCCGTCGGTGCCGAACAGTCGTGACACGGTGTGGCTTCCCATCGTTGTGGCATAAAAAAACGGGGGCTGCCGAGGATGTCCTCCTCGGCAGCCCCGTCGCTTGTGCAGACTAGCGCGTTCCCCGCTGCCCGAAACTCACGGATCGCAAGCTTCGTGGGCGGGGAAGGCGTGCTAGCGCTTCGAGTACTGCGGTGCCTTGCGGGCCTTCTTGAGGCCGTACTTCTTCGATTCCTTCTCGCGCGCGTCGCGGGTCAGGAAGCCGGCGGCCTTGAGGGCCGGGCGCATGTTCGGGTCGACCTCGAGCAGGGCGCGGGCGATGCCGAGGCGGAGCGCGCCGGCCTGGCCGGTGGCGCCGCCGCCCTTGATGTTGACCAGGACGTCGAAGTTGTCGCCGGCCTCGACGGTCACGAAGGGCTCCGCGACGGTCTGCTGGTGGACCTTGCTCGGGAAGTAGTCCTCGAGGGTCTTGCCGTTGACGACGTACTTGCCGGTGCCGGCGACCAGGCGGACGCGGGCGATCGCGCGCTTGCGGCGGCCCACGGTCTGGATCGCGCGGTCGGACGGCACCACGGGGATGCTCGGCACGGACGGCGCGGCGGCGACGTCGGCGGGGACGTCGACAGGGACCTCGGGAACCTCGACGGCGGTCTCGGCGACCTCGACGGGGGCCTCGGGGGCTTCGGTCTCGACGACCTCGGCGGCCTCGGTTGCTTCAGTGGCCTCGTTGGCCTGGATCTCGTCACTCATGTGGATGCTCCTGTTCCGCCCGCGCCTACTGCGCGATCTTCTTGATCTCGTACGGCTTCGGCTGCTGGGCGGTGTGCGGGTGGCCGGGACCCGCGTAGACCTTCAGCTTCTTGGACACGGCGCGACCGAGCTTGTTCTTCGGCAGCATGCCGAAGACGGCCTTCTCGACGACCTTGTGGGGGGCCTTCTCCATGAAGTCGGCGTACGACTTCTCCTTGAGTCCGCCCGGGAAGCCGGAGTGGCGGTAGGCCTTCTTGGTCTGGAGCTTGTTCCGGGTCAGCACGACCTTCTCGGCGTTCACGATGATGACGTAGTCACCGGTGTCCGCGTTCGGTGCGAAGGTCGGCTTGTGCTTGCCGCGGAGCAGTTCGGCAGCGTGCGTCGCGAGCCGGCCCAACACCACGTCGGTCGCGTCGATCACGAGCCACTGCGGGTCAATGTCACCCGGCTTAGGGCTGTACGTGCGCACAGGTTTACCTAGCTTTCGTTGTCGGTGTGGAACGAATCCCGCGGATGAGGGCGGGACCGCCTGAATCCCCGGGGCCGAGATCGGCGCGCTCCGCGGCGCTGGGCCGCGGGCGTGGGATTCGTTGGACAGTGCTTTCGCGGTGAAGCGTGCGGGCCGTTAGCGGGCCCGGTGCGAAGTCACTCGAACAACAGCTGCCAAGTCTACGCGGTGGTGGCGGCCCCCCTGAAGGCGGCCGCCGTGACCTCGGCTACAGCCCTTTCAGCGCGGGAGTTCGGTGCCTTGGGTGAACTCGAGTCCGGGTTCGGCGGCCGCCTGCTCGGCGACGGACCGGTACCGGTCCACGGCGCGCAGGATCCGCTGCCAGCGCGAGGCGACCTGCGGCCGGGCGCGTTCGCGTTCGTTCACCATGTCGAGGAAGTTGAACCAGGCGGTGATCTCGGCCGCACCGGCCGCGGGGACGGTCACTTCGGTCTCGGCTTCGAACGCCGGTCCGGCCGGGTGCGCACTGCGGGGGTCGCGGATGCCGCCGACGCTGACGTACAGGCGGGCGGGGCCCTGCGGGGCGGGGATCCACCAGGTGCCCCAGGCCGAGCCGAGCGGCCGTCCGTCGAGGTGGACGTGCGGGGCGTCGACCCAGTCGGTGAGCTCGTTGCCGAAGAACTCGTACCGGCGCAGGCCGATGGTGTCGCGCAGGCGCTTGTCCATGCCGATCATGTGCATGGTGCGCGGGCGGGGGCGGACGCGCAGGAGGATGCCGGTGCCGGCGGGCGGGGCCGCGGCGGCGGGCAGGATCAGTGCGGGCGAGTCGGGCAGGGCGAGCGGGGCGGGTGCGGTCGCGGCGGGGTCGAGCGGGTCGCGGCGCCTGCCGTAGGCGGCGGCGAGCCCGGCGGTCAGCGACACGGCCGTGGCCGCCCCGATGATGCCCACCGTGACCGGCCCGGCGTCCCAACCGAGCGGTTCGCGCAGGAGGAGGCCGACGACGAACGCGACGATGAGCGCCGGGAACCACAGGCCGCAGCCCCAGCGCACGCCGCTGACGACGCTCGGCGACGAGGATCGCGCGAGGGCCTGCTTCACGTGCTCCTCGGTGCCGGCGTGCACCCGGTCGCGGCCGCCGCCGTGGCGGTCGAGGTGATGACCGAGGTGCAGGTCGATGGTCGCCCCGGCGCGGATGTCGACGGCGACGGTCTCGTAGACCTGCCGGACCATGATCTCGACGCGATGGCGGCCGGCGTGGAGTCGCAGCTCGATGCGGCCGTCCTCGGCGGCTCCGGCGGGGCGCCCGTCGACGAGGATCGCGGGCGCGGCCTTCGCCATCGTGACGATCCCGAGCGCCGAGTCGGTGTCGAGGTCCTGGATCTGGAGGTCGGGGACGTGGAGGCGGAGCGTGCCGCGTCCCCGGTCGTCAGCAGGGGGCATTCGGGTTGGTGGGGACGATCTCGATCTCGAGGCCCTTGAACAGGTCGCCGAGCCGGCCGGTGATCCCCCAGGTGAGGTCTTCGGCGGTGTCGACGGCGATGGGCTGGTAGTCGCTCACGACTGCTCCTCCGGATCGGGGGTCTGGCGGGGGGCCGATGGATCGTCTCACGATACCGACCCCCCTCCAGCGGGCCCACCGGTCGGCGGCCGGAGCCGCCGACCGTGGGGGTCAGGCGGCGTCCACGACCGGGAGGTAGACCTTGCCGCCGGAGGCGGTGAACTCGTCGCTCTTCTCGGCCATGCCCTTCTCGGCGTACTCCTTCAGCTCCTGGCTGATCTTCATGGAGCAGAACTTGGGGCCGCACATGGAGCAGAAGTGCGCGGTCTTCGCCGGTTCGGCGGGCAGGGTCTCGTCGTGGTACTCGCGGGCCCGGTCGGGGTCGAGCGAGAGGTTGAACTGGTCCTGCCAGCGGAACTCGAAGCGGGCCTTGGAGAGCGCGTCGTCCCACTCCTGTGCCTTCGGGTGGCCCTTGGCGAGGTCGGCGGCGTGGGCGGCGATCTTGTAGGCGATCACGCCCTCCTTGACGTCCTCGCGGTTGGGCAGGCCCAGGTGCTCCTTCGGCGTCACGTAGCAGAGCATCGCGGTGCCGAACCAGCCGATCATGGCCGCGCCGATCGCGGAGGTGATGTGGTCGTAGGCGGGCGCGACGTCGGTGGTGAGCGGGCCGAGCGTGTAGAACGGGGCCTCGCCGCAGATCTCCTGCTGGAGGTCGACGTTCTCCTTGATCTTGTGCATCGGGACGTGGCCCGGGCCCTCGACCATGACCTGGACGTCGTACTCCCAGGCGATGTGGGTGAGCTCGCCGAGGGTGCGGAGCTCGGCGAACTGGGCGTCGTCGTTGGCGTCGGCGATGGAGCCGGGGCGCAGGCCGTCGCCGAGGGAGAACGCGATGTCGTACTTCGCGAAGATCTCGCAGAGTTCGCGGTAGTGCGTGTAGAGGAAGTTCTCCTCGTGGTGGGCGAGGCACCAGGCGGCCATGATCGAACCGCCGCGGGAGACGATCCCGGTGACGCGGCGGGCCGCGAGCGGCACGTACCGCAGGAGGACCCCGGCGTGGACGGTCATGTAGTCGACGCCCTGCTCGGCCTGCTCGATGATCGTGTCGCGGTAGACCTCCCAGTTGAGCTTCACCGGGTCGCCGTTGACCTTCTCGAGGGCCTGGTAGAGCGGGACGGTGCCGATCGGGACCGGGGAGTTCCGCATGATGTGCTCGCGGGTCTCGTGGATGTGCTTGCCGGTGGACAGGTCCATCACGGTGTCGGCGCCCCACTTGGTGGCCCAGGTGAGCTTCTCGACCTCGGCGGCGACGGAGTCGGAGACGGCGGAGGTGCCGATGTTCGCGTTGATCTTCGTGAGGAAGTGCTTGCCGATGATCATCGGCTCGGTCTCGGGGTGGTTGACGTTGGCGGGCAGGATCGCCCGGCCGGCGGCGATCTCGGCGCGCACGAACTCGGCCTCGAGGCCTTCGCGGACGGCGACGAACTCCATCTCAGGGGTGACGATGCCCTGCTTGGCGTAGTGGAGCTGCGTGGGGCAGTCGAGCTGGTCGCCTTCGTGCTCGATCGTGCTCGACGCGGCTCCGGCGCGCTCGGCGATCCAGCCCGCGCGCAGCTTCGGCAGCCCCACCTCGGGATCGGACCCGGGCCCGGACGTGTCGTAGAGCCGGACCGGCGGCTCGCCGCCGGCCAGCTCGACCTGGGTGAACGGCACCTGGATGTCGGGACGCGGGCCTTCGGCGTAGACCTTGCTTCTGGCGTTCATGCTGTCTCCTTGCAGTGGTTCGATACGAATCTCGATCGGTCCGCGCGCACTGTTCGAATCGTGAGCGGCGCGGCAGTGTCAGACCCCGATGTCAGGGTTGGAACCGGGGGCCCACCGAATCGCCAATAGCGCCTTCGGCGTCCCCGGAAACCAAGCGGCGCTGCGGAACGCGAGAGCGCGTGCGGCACCCGTCGACCTGGGCCGCTTGCGCCGGAGCGGCCCCTTGCAGGACCACCCGCAGCGGCCACGGGCGGAACCCGCCCGCCGCGTTGCGCCGGTCGCGCCGAGACGACCGCTCGGCGCGCCTTTGCCGCGGTGGTGGTGCGGCTCGGGAGTGCGCAGAGTCCCGGGTGAATCTCGCGTTCCTCGATCCGCGGCGCGCGGCTTCCGCGATGTGCGCGGGCGGTAAATGCGCATGATGGTGATGGACCGGCCCTGGGCCGAGGCCGAGCCGCCAGTCCGCTGCGGCCTGCAACGCCTCGGTCACGTACGTCTTCGCGCCCGAGACCGCTTGCGGCAGCGGGTGTCCGAGCGCGAGCCGCGCCGCGATCGCCGAGGCGAGCGTGCACCCCGTGCCGTGGTCGTTGCGGGTCGCGACCCGCGGCGCCGTCAATTCGAGCATCCGGCCGTCGCACCACAGCACGTCGATCGCCGAGCCCGAACCGCCTGCGGCGCCGGCGGTTCCACCCGAGGTGCGCGGATCGTCGCGGCGCTCACCCCGGCCGCTTCGCATTCCGCCAGGCTCACCCGGGCCGCTCGGCGGTCCCCCGGTGTCCTCCGACCCGCGGACGCTGATGCGCTCACCGCGACCGCCACTCGTCGGTTCGCCCTCGTCCACGCCGCTGCGCTGCGCCAGACCGGCGTCCTCCTCGCGGTGACCGCCCTTGACCAGCACTGCTCGCGGCCCGTAAGTCGCCAGGGCGCGGGCGGCCTCGCGCATGTCGTCGACCGTGGTGATCTCGCGGCCGAGGAGTTGTCGCGCTTCGATCAGGTTGGGCGTCAAGAGGGTCGCGAGCGGGCCGAGCCGCGCGAGGTACGCGGCCGGGTCGCCCGCGAACAGCGAGTCGCCGGTCGTCGTGACCATCACCGGGTCGACCACGAGGTTCGGCAGCCGCTCGGCCTCGCCGTACTGCGCGACGAGCGCGAGCAGCGCGTCGCCGCCCAGCATCCCGGTCTTGACCGCCGCGACCGAGAAGTCGCCGAGGACCGCATCCAGTTGGGCCTGAACCAGATCCACCCCCACCGCCTCGGCGGCGGTGACACCGCGCGTGTTCTGCGCGGTGATCGCGGTGATGACGCTGGTGCCGTACACGCCATGCGCAGCGAACGTATGCAGGTCCGCTTGGATGCCCGCGCCGCCGCCGGAGTCGGACCCGGCGATGGTCAGCGCCACGGGCGGCTGCCGCTGCGACTTTCCCGATGCTGCGCGGCTCACAGGTCGGCCATCCCCTCGAAGCTCGATGAGGCATTGGCCAAGTGGCGCTTGGGAATGCGGCCCGCGAGACGGGCGGCGCGGCCGGCGCTCACGGCATCGCGCATCGCGGCGGCCATGAGCGCGGGGTCGGCGGCGCGGGTCACCGCGGTGGCGAGGAGGACCGCCGAGCAGCCGAGCTCCATCGCCAGCGCGGCATCCGAAGCGGTGCCGATCCCGGCGTCGCAGACGACCGGCACGTTGGCGTTCTCGCAGATCAGCGCCATGTTGTGCGGGTTGCGCACGCCGAGGCCGGTGCCGATGGGCGCGGCGAGGGGCATCACCGCGGCGCACCCGGCGTCCTCCAGGCGGCGGGCCAGCACCGGGTCGTCACTCGTGTAGGGCAGAACGGTGAACCCGTCGGCGACCAGGGTCTCGGCGGCGTCGAGGAGTTCGACGGGATCGGGGAGGAGGGTGTCCTCGTCACCGATGACCTCGAGCTTGATCCAGTTGGTGCCGAATGCTTCACGGGCGAGTTTGGCGGTGCGCACGGCCTGCTCCGCGGTGAAGCACCCGGCGGTGTTGGGGAGGAGTTCGACCCCGCAGCGTTCGATGACGTCGAGGAGGGACCCGGACGCGCCGGGGTCGACGCGACGCAGCGCGACGGTGACGAGCTCGGTGCCGGAGGCGGTGATCGCCTCGGCGAGCTGGGCGTGGTTGGCGGCGCCGCCGGTGCCGAGGATGAGGCGCGACGTGAAGGTCTTGTCGGCGATCTTCAGGTCGGCGTCGCGGGTCGGGTCGGTGCGGGCGGTGGCGTGCTGTGGCATGGCTAGCCTCCTTGGGTCGCGGTGAGCACTTCGACAGCGTCGCCGTCGGCGAGCGGACGGTCCCATTCGGACCGCGGCACGACTTCCCCGTTGAGCGCCACGGCGATGCCCCGGCGCGCGGTGGTGACGGCGGCGACCGCGTCGGTGATGGTGGCGATGCCTTCGCGCGCTTCGCCGTTGACCTCGATCTTCATGAGTCAGCCTCCTCGTGGGTGGAATTGGATTCGGCCGCATCGGAGCCGCTGCGCGGTGGGCGGTCACCGGATTTGTCAGACCCGCCGGGCACCCTTGATTCGGGGGCGCCTGCGAACGGCGCGGCGTGGCGCTGGTCGCTGCCCTCGAACGGGTCCGCTCGCGACGGTCGCAGCTCGTCGCGACGCGGCGGACCGCTCGCCGATTGCGCGTCGGCGCTCTGGTCCGGCGCAGCGCTGACCGCATCTCGCCTGTCGGCTTCCTCGATCCGCGCCAGAGCTCCTGCGCGCTGCTCCTCGGACGGCTCGCATTCGGCGCGCTGCTGTTCCGACAGATTGATCCGCGGCGAGCGATCCGAGCGCTGGTCCTGCGCCGTCCCGAAGCGACGCGGGTCGAAGGCCGCCGGGACCGCCTTCTCGTTTCCGTTGAGCAGCGCGGCGACTGCGGTCGCTGTCGCGGGGATGAGGGCGATGCCGTTGCGGTAGTGGCCGGTGGCGGCCACGGTCCGCTCGTCGAGGCGGCCGATGAGGGGCAGGTTGTCCGGGGTGCCGGGGCGGAAGCCGACGCTCACCTCATCGAGGTGGTATTCAGCGATCTCGGGCACGAGCTCGATCGAGCGGCGCAGCAGGTCGTACACGGCTCCGGCGGTGCCGGTGCGCTGGTCGAACCCGCGTTCGTCGCTCGAGGCGCCGACCACGATCTCGCCGCTTTCGCGGGTGACGATGTAGATCGGGTGCCCTTTCACGAAGCCGCGCACGGTGGTTCGGGGCACCGGCTGGTCGCCGACCGCCCGGAGCCGCAGCACCGCGCCGCGCACCGGCCGCACCGGCAGATGCCACGAGGCGGCGGTGGCATGCTCGTTCTCGCGGTCGCGGCTCCCGCGGTCCCCGTCGATCGCTCGATCGCCGTAACCGTCATCCCGGTTGCCGCCACGGTCGCCATCGCCATCGCCATCGCCATCGCCGAGTGAACCCATCAGGTCCGGGCCCCAGTCCGATCTCCGACCCGCACCCGCACCCGCACCCGCACCCGCACCCGCACCCGCACCCGCACCCGCACCCGCACCCGCACCGAAAAATCTCGCCGATCCGCAGCCGGCCGCGATGACCACCTGGTCGGCGTCGAGCGCCGCGAGGGCGTCGACGCGCTCGGTGCGCAATGCCACCCCGGCCCGCTCCGCCGCGATCAGTAGTGCGTCATGTACTACTCGCGGATCCACGGCCCGGTCCTCCGGCGCGAGCACGCCGCCACGCACCCGGTGGCTCAGCAGCGGCTCGACCTTGCGAGCGGCGCGCGCCGACAGCGTTTCGACGTTCCTTGCGGTGAACCGGTACAGCGCCGCCTGCCGGTCGATCTCAGCGCGGTCGCCGTCCTCGACGCCGACGACGAGCGTCGGCACGTCGCGGAAGCCGAGGTGCAGGCCGGAGGCCGCTTCAAGTTCGCGGGCAAAGTCGGGCCAGGCGTCGGCCGATTCGGCCATGAACGGGCCGAGTGCCTCCTCGCCGTAATGGGATTCGGTGACGGGAGCGATCATGCCGGCGGCCACGCGCGAGGCGCCCGAGCCCGGATCGGGGTCGTGCACGACGACCTCGGCCCCGGACTGGGCGGCCCGCCACGCGACGGCGAGCCCGATCGAGCCGGCGCCGACGATGGCGATGCGCATCAGGCCTCGCCCACCCCTCGCAGGAGGCCGGTATCGGGCGCTTCGCTCCGGCCGCCGAGGTGATCGTGCATGGTGTCCCCGGCGACCGGCAGGGCGTGATGATCGGCAGAGCGGTGCCCGACCTGCCGGTCTCCTGCGTCCGGATCGCCGTGGCCGGTGTTCCGAACGCCGACCGCGCCGAAGCGCTCACCGCGCGAACCGCCTGCGGCCCGCCAGTCTCGGCTGCCGTCGTCGTGTGCTGCCTCCGGGCTCTCCCCCACGGCTTCAAGGAGTTCCACCGTCGCCTGGCGCGGGTCGGCGGCACCCGCGATCGCGCCGACGACCGCCACACCATGGGCTCCGGCCTGTCGGCACAGCGCCGCGCGCTCGGCGGTGATGCCGCCGATGGCGATCACCGGCAGGTCGACGGCCTCGCAGACCGCGGCCAGGCCTTCAAGCCCGATCGGTTGCGGCAGACCGGCTTTCGTCGTGGTCCCCCAGACCGGTCCGACACCGAGATAGGTCGCCCCGGCGCGACGGGCGGCTCGGGCCGATTCCGGGTCGCGGGCGGTGCCGCCGATGATCGAAGCGGCGGGAAGGATGCGGCGCGCCGCGTCGAGGGGAAGGTCGTCCGCGCCGAGGTGGACGCCGTCGGCGCCGACCGCCTGCGCGATGTGCACCCGGTCGTTGACCAGGCAGACCGCCCCGTACTGGTCGCAGAGCGCAGCGATCGCGGTCGCGAGGTCGAAGGCCGCCCGATCGGTGTAGTGATCCTCGGGCCGGACCTGGACGAGGCGCGCCCCCGCCGCCAGCGCGGCCTCGATCGCGAGCAGCGGATCGCGGTGCGTGGCAAAGCTGACGGCGTCGCGCCCCGGCCCGGCCGAGCCGGTCACGGCCAGCACGTCGCGTTGCAGGGAGACCACTCCCTGCGGCGCTTGGAGGATCGGCCCGGCGGCCGGAGGGACGGCGGTCGGTTCGAGCGACACGGCAAGGGAGTCAGCGAGTCCGAGGACCGGGTCACGGAGCGTTGCGCCGAATCGCGGCGTGTTCGGCGGTGCGACCGGTCCGCGGGTGTCGGTGATGACGTGAAGTCGGGGTAGACGAGTAGCGCGCATAGCTCCTTCTCCCTGCGCCAGCATGATCTGGATCAGGTTCGACGGTCGGGACTACCAAGTCCCCTCTCAGCCCGATGCATCGGACTCCCGTGGGTTTTATTCGTTTACGGCCGTTACGCTACGTCATCGCGAGGACCTTTCGCAAGTGCGGTGTCAGGTACTGGACACCGCCGCTCTCCGGCTACCCGCCGGTCGCGTGGTGGCGGAAGCGCTCGACGATGTCGGTCCGGACGCGTTCAAGGCCCGTCTCCCGCTCCTCGAGTCGCCACAGCCCCATGGTGAGCCGGTGCGCCTCGCGCGGCTGCTCCGAATGGCGGTAGGTCCATTCGTACATGTCGAACAGGGGCCACCACGTGTATCCGACGACGTCGACGCCGGAGGCGCGCAGGTCGTGCAGGGCCGCAACGGATTCGTCGAGCCAGTCGAGCCGCTCCTTGACCGATCCGGTCACGCACGTCTCGGTCAGCATGACCGGCGCCCCGTACCGGGTGTGGGCCTCGCGTATGAGCTCGTTCAGGCCGGTGACGCCGTCGTCGCGGGTCGGGCGCGGGTCGCGGAAGCCGCCGCCGTGGAAGACCCCGGCCTCGAAGACCTCGGTCGAGTGGCGCGGGTAGTAGTTGACGCCCATGACGTCGGGGAGCACGGGCGCCTCGGCGAACCAGGCGAGGTCGGCGTCGTTCCACCCGTTGGCACGCAGGTGCGGCGTGAGCGGGTGGGCGTCGTCGACGCGGCCGGTGACGAGGTCTTCGACGAGGAAGACCTGGTTCTTCAGGCGGGCCGCGTGCTCGCGGTGCTCCGGGACTTCGGTGTCGCCGACGTAGCGCATGCCGGCGTCGACGTGGACGAAGACGCCGCGGTCGCCGAGGACGTCGCGCATGGCGCGCTGGGCGAGCACGAAGCCGCGGGCGAGCTGCCCGACCATGGTGCTGAGCCCTTGCGGCCCTGAGAGGTACGGGGGCCAGTACGCGTACTCGCCGGAGAAGAGCGCGTGGATCATCGGCTCGTTCACCGGCGTGTAGTCGTGGACGCCGAGGTGCGCGTAGCGTTCGGCGACGCGGGCGGAGTACTCGGCGACGAGCTTCGGGTAGTCCGGATTGGCGAACTGCCGTTCCAACCACAGTGGAGTGCCGTAGTGCATGAGGTCCACAATGGGCCGAAGGTGGAGCTCGGCGTAGCGGTCCATGACGCGGTCGAGCCATTCCCAGTCCCAGCGGCCGGGTTCGGGCTGGATGCGATGCCACGGCACGCCCCACCGCACGAGCTCGGCGCCCGCCTCGACGGCGAGGCCGAGGTCGGCGTGCCACCGGTCGTAGTGCTCGGTGAGCTCGTACTCGTCGATCGGCCGCTCGCCCGGCCCGGCCTGGGGCACGAAGGTGTCCTCGACACCGACGGCGAAGTGCAGGCCGCCGTCGCGGTGCCAATTCACAGCTCCGCGAGCGTCGCCGAGGGGCCAATTGGGGGAGCCGGTCATTTGAGTCCTGTCGTTGCGATGTTCTCGATGAAGCGCCGCTGGATGAAGAGGAACGCGATGACGAGCGGCAGGATCGCGATGAGCGAGCCGGCCATCATCACGCCGTGGGGCACGATGCCGCTGGGTCCGGTGAGCTGCGTCAGGCCGGAGGTGATGGTGCCCATCTCGGCGTCGGTGGTGAACACCAGCGGCCACAGCAGGTCGTTCCAGTTGTTGACGAAGGTGAAGAGCCCCAAGGTGAGCAGGGCGGGGACGGCGTTGGGGAGCACAATGGACCGGAAGATCCGGAACTCCCCCGCGCCGTCGATGCGCGCGGCCTGGTCGATGTCGCGCGGGAGCGCGAGGAAGAACTGGCGCAGGAAGAAGATCCCGAACGCGTCGGCGGCGCGCGGCGCGATGAGCCCGGTGTACGTGTTCACCCAGCCGAGGTCGGCCACGAGCTGGTACAGCGGGATGAGCGTGGCCTGGAACGGGATCATCAGCGTCGCGATGATGACGATGAGCAGGAGCTTGCGTCCCCTGAAGTCCAAGCGCGCCAAGGCGTATGCCGCGAGCGAGTCGAAGACGAGCGCGAAGAGCGTGACCCCGCCGGCGAACACGAAGCTGTTGCCGACCAGTCGCGCGAACGGCAGCTCGGAGGTCACGGTCTTGAGGTTGTCGAGCGTCCAGTCGCCGGGCAGCAGGCTCGGCGGGTAGGCGTTGACCTCGGCCGCGGGCTTGAACGCGGTGAGCACGATGATCGCGATCGGCAGCAGCACCAGGGCGGTGACGACGACGAACGCGATCGTCGTGAGCACAGTGGAGGGCTTGAGTCCCCGGAGTCGCGTCCTCATGCCAGGTCCTTTTCTTTGCGGCCGAAGAACACGAACTGCGCGAGGCTCAGCAGCAGGGTCGCGGCCAGCAGCACGTACGACAACGCCGAGGCGAAGCCGATGTCGAGTTTGCGGAAGCCGGACTCGTAGATCTCCATGACGAGGGTCTGGGTGCTGCCGTAAGGGCCGCCGCCGGTCATCACGTAGATCTGGTCGAAGGCCTGGAGCGCGGCGATCATCGCGAAGATGAGCACGAACGCCATCGTGTTCGACAGCATCGGGAGGGTGACGTTGCGCAGGCGCGACCACGCGCCCGCGCCGTCCATGCGGGCCGCCTCGTAGACCGAGGTCGGGATGTCCTGCAGGCCCGCCAGGAAGATCACGAAGTAGAAGCCGAAGAGCTTCCAGACGGCGACGAGCACGACCATGGGCATGGCCAGGTGCGGGTCCTCCAGGACGTTGCCGATCTGGATGCCGAGGCCGCGCAGCCAGTAGTTGAGCAGGCCGACCTGCGGGTCGACGAGGTAGCTCCAGGCGAAGGCGGCCACGGAGAACGAGACCACGAACGGCACGAACAGGGCGGTGCGGAAGAAGCCCCGGAAGGGCAGGCGCGGATTGTTGAGCAGCAGCGCGAGCCCGAGCGCGGCGACGACCGCGACGGGCGTGAACAGCACGGTGTAGAGCGCGGTGTTCGTGACGGCGTTGAGGATGTCGGGGTCGGTGAAGACCCCGATGTAGTTCTCCAGGCCGATGAACTCGGGGTCGCCGAAGCCGCTGGCGTCCGTGAAGGACAGTCGTAGCGCCGAGAGCATGGGCCAGATCGTGAACGCGCCCAGGACGATCAGGGCCGGGGCGAGGAACGCGGCGGCTTTGGCGGTGCGGTGCGCGGGACTGTCGGCGCGGCGGCGTCCGCCCAGCGGTGCGGGCGGGCGGTACCGCCGGCCCGTCGGTGGTGCGGTGGTCATGGTCTCCTTCACTCCCCTTGGTGCGGCGGGGACGCCGAGGGGCGGCGTCCCCGCCGGTCGCTGTCCTGTTCGGACTTCGTTCCGGCCTGGCTAGAGCGCGTTCTGGATGGTCTCCTGGGCCTGGGCGAGCAGGTCGGCGATGTCGTCGCCCGCGATGGCGCGCTGGGTCAGCTCGTCCACGGCGGCGAGCACGTCGACGCTGTTGACGACGCCGGGCAGGAGCGGGCGGCCGAGGTCGGCGATCTCGGTCAGCGAGGCGACGACCGCGTTCGAGTTGACCGCTTCGGCGGGCACGTCGGTGCGCAGCGGCGGCCAGCCGGACCCGAGCGACCAGGCGGCGGCGTTCTCGTCGTTCAGGAAGAACGCGAAGAACTGCTCGGCGGCGGCGCGGGCGTTGTCGTCCGCGTCCACCGTGACGGCCATGGAGACGCCGATGGCGGAGGCGGCCTGGGTCGCGGGCCCGGCCGGGATCGCGGCGATGGCGCACTCGATGCCGTTCTCAGCGGCGATGGAGGCCATCCAGGGGCCGCCGATGGTCATGGCGGCCTTGCCGGCGCCGAACAGCTCGTCGGCGCCGACGCCGTCGATGCCGGTGGGCGAGATCTTGTCATCCACAATGGCCGCACGCCAGTACTCGAGCGTCGCGGCGTTCTCGGGCGAATCGATGACCGCGTCGATCCCCTCGCTCACGATGTCACCGCCGTTGCCGTAGAACAGGGACGGCCAGAGTCCATTGGCGACGGTGGCGTGGTCGGGCAGGACCACTCCGTACTGCTCCGGGGTGCCGTCGCCGTCTTCGTCCACAGTGAGCTGCTTGGCGGCGGCGACCCACTCGTCCCAGGTGGCCGGGAACTCGGTGACGCCGCCGGCCTCGAACAGCGCGGTGTTGTAGTAGACGGCCAGCGGCACGAAGCCGGTGGGCACGCCGTACCTGGTGCCTTCGACCTCGATCATCGCGACCGCGCCGGGGATGAGGTTCGCGGTGTTGGACGAGTCGTCGGCGTAGAAGCTGGTGAGCTCGACCAGGGCGCCCTTGTCGGCGTAGACCGGGAGGCGCTCGGCGGGCATGGCGACGATGTCGGGGCCCTCGCCGGCGGACAGGGCCGTCAGCAGGGTGTCGTCGATGCTGGCCCAGGTCTTGACCTCGGTGTTCACCGTGATGTCGCTCTGGGAGGCGTTGAAGTCGTCGACGATGCCCTGGAGCACGTCGCCGTCCGCCTCGGTGTAGCCGTGCCAGAAGGTGAGCGTCGCCGGACCGCCGGTCTCGCCGTCGCCCGAGCATCCGGATCCGAGGAAGGCCAGCGCGGCGCTGCCGGCGCCGCCCATGAGGACCGTTTTGCGTTTCATTTCAGTTCCCTCCCAACGCAGCTGTGCTGTCACAACCGGCGCTGTCAATGAGTGATGCGGCATGCAGTTGGTACGAACAACGTCGAGGGGGTCCTGTACTGGGGGAACCGTTTGTACAACGTTGTAAGTTCGGGAAGCGTACGCCCGCCGTGTCGCGACTGTCAACGCGACCCGCCGTTCTTTTCCACTTCGTTTCCGATCCGTGATCAGATCCGCGACCGTGGGCTTGACCTGCGGGCATTGATGGCCGTACGACGTCCCGGACGCATAATACAACGTTGTAAATTGTCGGTGTACGAGGCCGCGAGCGACCGGCATCGAAGCGGGATTGCCGACCGCGGGGTCGGGACCCGGAACGGGCTCGCCCTGCGCCCTGCGGTCAGTTCCTCGGCGCGGACTCGCGCTCGACGATCGTGTAATCGGCCAGCTCGGTCCGGGGCGGTTCCTTCGGGCCGACCTCGGCGATGCGCGCGAGCAGCGTCTCGAGTGCGGTGCGCGCCAGCCACTCCCGACCGGGGTCCACTGTGGTGAGCGAGGGGATCGAGTAGGCGGCCTCGTCGAGGTCGTCGAAGCCGATCACGGCCACGTCCTCGGGCACGCGGCGGCCGGCCTCCTGGAGCACGCGCATCGCGCCGAGCGCCATGGTGTCGTTGAAGCCGAAGACCGCGTCGAACGGCACGTCCCGATCGAGCAGCTCGTGCATGGCGCGGGCGCCGTCGGCGCGGTGCCACAGGGTCGCGCGGACCACGAGCGAGGCGTCGTAGGGCACGTCGTGGGCGGCGAGCGCCTCGCGGTAGCCGCGCAGGCGGAGCCGGGCCGAGCCCATGACCTCACCTTCGTACTCGCCGATGACGGCGATCCGGCGGCGGCCCGAAGCGAGCAGGTACTCGGTGGCGGCGCGGGCGGCCTCGACGTTCCGCATCGTCACGTGGTCGCACGGCCAGTCGAAGGTCCGCTCGCCGAGGAGCACCAGCGGGAACGGGACGTTGAGCGCGTCGGCGTCCTCCTGGCCCATGCCGAGCGGGCTGAGAATGAGGCCGTCGGTCATGCTCAGGCGCGGGCTGCGCAGCAGCGCGAGCTCGCGGTCGCGGTCGCCGCCGGTCTGCTCGACGACCACCGTGAGGCCGGACTCCTCGGCCGCGGCGATGACCATCCCGGCGAGCTCGGCGAAGTAGCTCAGGTTGAGCTCGGGGACGGCGAGGGCGACGGTGTCGGTGCGGCCCGAGCGCAGGCTGCGGGCGTTGAGGTTCGGCTTGTAGCCGAGCTCGGCGATCGCGCGCTCGACCTTCTCCCTGGTCGCGGGGCGGACGTGCGGGTAGTCGTTGATGACATTCGAGACGGTCTTGAATGAGACGCCTGCCAGTTTCGCGACATCGCGCAAAGTCGCCGCCATCGCACCTCCTCGGTCCGCGCTGATTCTACAACGATGCAAATCAGTCCTGCCGGACCGATTCGGCCCGGGTCGGCCCGCTCACGGCCCGACTCGGCGACAGTTTATCCGCACATTTCGATGAACTGATTCGTCGGCGTCCGCCGAGTACCTGAGGGGCGCAATGGGCGCGCCCCGCCCGGTCCGACTCGGCTCGCGCCGCTATGCCTCCGCGCGTTCGACCTTCAGGACGCGGTAGCCGTTGGCGCTCGCGTGCTTGTCGACTTCCCAGCCGTTGTCGGCGAGCCAGCGCGCGAGGGAATCGGCGCCGAGGTGCTTGGAGACGACGAGCCAGGCGACGCCGCCGTCCTTCAGACGCGGCAGCCAGGTCTCGAGCAGTTCGTGCAGGGCCTCTTTGCCGACCTTGATGGGCGGGTTGGACCAGATCTCGTCGAACCGCACGTCCGCCGGGACGTCCTCGGGCGCGGCGACGTGCACCGTGCCGGGGGCCTTCGCGGTGTTGCGGCGGGTCAGGTCGAGAGCGCGGCGGTTGACGTCGACGGCCCAGACCTCGGCGTCGCTCCGCTGGGCGAGCACGGCGCTGATCGGCCCGTACCCGCAGCCGAGGTCGAGGAAGGTCCCGGCGGTCTCCGGCGGTACGACCTTGTTCAGCAGCACGCTGGTGCCGGGGTCGAGGCGGTAGCCGGAGAAGACCCCCGTCGAGGAGGTCAGCTTGTATTCGACGCCGTCGAGCGTGAACTCGACGGTGCGCTCGCGGTCGTCGACGGCGGGCTGCTCGCTGAAGTAGTGCTCTGGCTGGTCGGCTGGGCCTTTGGACATGCCGACCATTGTCGCCTGCCCGTCCTGCGCCGGTCGCCCGGATCGGCCGGTTAGAGACGTGGGCCGTCTCCGACCCCGGGAGTGCTGCGTGACATGTGATGTGCCACCGGGTCGGTGTCGCTCGCACACTCGAGTGCACTGCGTGACATGTGATATGTCACGTGGCACGGCTTGTCACCCGGGGAGATGAACGCCGCCCCATGCCGTCCTTCTCCCGGGGGAACGCTTCCCGGTTTCGGCGGTTCCCGGGTCTAAGCTGCCTCCATGGCACATGGCCCGTCACCGTTCGGAGTTCCCCAGGAGACGCAGGCGCACCGGCCTCCGGACAATCCAGGATTCGACTGGTCGGAGTACGACGAGCGCTCGCAGATGCGCGCGCCCACCGCGCGGCTCAGCCCCGAGGACCGCACGCCGACCGTGCGGCTCGGCGCGGGAGACCGCTCGCCCACGCGCGGGCGGCGCTCGCCCGAAGAGGAGATGGAGGAGCACCTGGACCAGATCCAGGCCTCGCGTCCCCTGCGCCGCGCCGCCCAGCGCGCCCGGCGCCGCACGAAGTGGTGGCTGGTCACGCTCGTGATCGTGAGCGCGCTCGCGGTCGTCGGGGCGTGCACGGCCGGGGCGTTCATCGTGCTCCGCGAGGGCGAACCTGACCCGTCCGCGCCGAGCGCCGAGCCCGCCGCGGACCAGCCGTCCGCAGTGGACGACACAGAGGCGGCGCCCGAGGTGGTCGACCCGATCGCCAGCCGCGCGACCGACACCGCACCGATCTCGATCGAGGAGCTGTTCGGGGCGGACTCGATCACCCCGGCCGGCGGCACCGGCGCGTACAAAGTCCTTGAGACGGAAGAACTCTCGAACTGCGCCGACGCCGGACTCGACGAGCTCGCCGAGCTGCTGGCCGACGCCGACTGCACCCAGACCGTGCGCGCGACGCTCATCAACCCCGACGGCGAGTACGCGGCGACCGCGGGCGTCCTCAACCTGGCCGACACGGCCGAGGCGGATGCACTGCGCGCCGCGATCGAGGCGGGCCTCGAAGGCGGCTTCGCCGCCCTGCGGACCGACGGCGAAGCCGAGGAGCTCGGCCGCGCCGCGACCATGGTCGGCTACAACACCTACGGGCATTACCTGATGTACGTGGTCATCGGCCGCACCGACGGCGAGCCCATCGAGGAGGCCTCGGAACCGGTGCGCGCCATCGTGAGCGACCTCGTTGACGTGTGGTTCATCGACCAGCTCAACCCGAGGCGCGAAGTGCAGTAGCCACTCGCACGGCTTCGAAACGACGCGCCGCAGCGGCGGCCGGGGCTCGAACGTGAACGGAGAGTCCCAGCAAATCGGACATTCGCAAGCACCCCCGAATCGACAATGCCCCGTGGGTACGACACCGAATCCCAAGCTTCGGGCCGCGCTCGCGCCTAACGCCTCGAACGGGATGGTCGAGACCATTCATATTCGGGTCGTCGGCGACTCGCCGCCCGCCGTCAGCGCCTCCCTCTCGAAGGGCGCCCGACGCCACGGGCGATTGCCGTTGTGCCCCTGAAGCTTTCGGCGAACTCCCGGCCGCGCTCCACCGACCGGCCAGTGTCGGGAATGTGAACAATCTACTGTGACACTTGCCATAACCGATCATCCCATGATTTGATCAATCCAGGCCTGCGTCCCCATCCGTCCCCGGCAGGCCCAACTGGCGTCCGATTCCGATGCCATGTGACATGTCACGTAGTACCCAGTTCCCCGCGACCACCCCATCGGTCACCCCGACCGCCTCACCTCAGGAGCCGCAATGCCTTCCTGGACCCTCCCCGCCCGCCGCGCGCTGGCCGCGCTCGCCGCGACCGCGCTGGCCGTCCTCTCGGTCGTCATCCTCGACGCCGCGCCCGCCGAAGCCGTTCGGCCCCCGGGCATCCCGTCCACCGCGACCGCGCAGTCCGAGCTCAACGCGCTCACCGTCGCCGCCGAGTCCCACGCCTCCAGCTACGACCGCAGCCTCTTCCCGCACTGGCGGTCCGTGAGCGGCACCGGCAGCTGCACCGCCCGCCAGCACGTGCTCAAGCGCGACGGCCAGAACGTCGTCACCAGCGACGGCTGCCAGCCCACCTCCGGCAACTGGCAGTCCGACTTCGACAACACCTGGACGACCACGGTCTCCAACGCCACCATCGACCACGTCGTCGCCCTCTCCGAGGCCTGGGCCTCCGGCGCCTGGTCCTGGACCACCGCCCAGCGCCAGGCCTTCGCCAACGACATCAACTCCCCGCAGCTGTGGATCGCCACGACCTCCGCGAACTCCTCCAAGAGCGACTACGACCCCGCCGAGTGGATGCCCGTCAACACCACCGGGCTCCGCTGCGACTACGTCAAAGCCTGGACCCACGTCAAGTACCTGTACAACCTGTCGATCGACGCCGCCGAGAAGTCGGCGATCCAGTCGCACCTCACCAACTACTGCGGTTCCTCCGGCGGCACCCCCACGAACTGCAGCGGCTCCAAGACCACGCCCGCCGCGATCCCCGAAGGCTCGCCGCTGAACTCGACCATCGCCCTGTCCTGCACCGGGACCGCGTCCTCGACGAGCGCGGTGAGCGTCAACATCACCCACCCGTACAGCGGCGACATCACCATCGCGCTCATCGCCCCTGATGGCACGAGCCGCACGCTCAAGTCCGCCGGCGGCTCCGGCGCGAACATCGCCACCACCTACAGCGTCAACCTGTCCTCCGAGAACCGTTCGGGCACATGGACACTTCGCGTCACCGACACGTATGCAGGCGGTTCGAGCGGCACGCTGAACAGCTGGTCGCTCAGCATCTGACGCACCGAGCACCGCACCAAGGAGGGCCGGGCACTGGCGCGCCCGGCCCTCCCACCTATCCACCGCAGGTGTCAGGCTTCATCCGAAGTGGTCAGTTCCCCAGCTGACTGCTCCAGTGCGAGGCGCCGCGGCGGATCGGACCACCCTCGTCGGCTTTGACGCCGCCGCCCGCCGCTTGGTTCCATTCGGGCGACTGCGTCAGGTAGAACAGGTACCCGAGCGCCGGACCGACGATCACCGCCGCGATGCCCACGGCCACGAGCAGCCCCTGCAGGGTCGCCGGCGCACCAGCGCCTTCGGCGATGCTCACCTGGTCGACCAGCACCCACGGGTACTGCCCGATCCCCCACCCGGCCATCACCGCCGCGACGGCGATCACCGCGGTCAGCCGGGCCGGGCCGAAACGCCCGCGCCACAGCAGGACCAGCGTCGCGATCCCGCCCAGCGCCGAGAGCGCCATGACGGGCGCGGCACGCCCGGTCAGGCCGTCCCAGAACGTCGGCGCGTCGTGCTCGATCGGGATGAGCCCGGCGAACACCACGATTCCCGTGACCGAACCGACCACAAGGGACCTGACGCGGAGTTTCGCGGCCAGTGCGGTCTCGCCGCGCCGGGCGGCGTCGGCGGTCAGGAAGGTCGCGGCCAGGAACGCGCAGGTGCCGACCGAGATGCATCCGGTGAACAGCGCGGTCGGGTTGAGCCAGGACGACCACGGGTCGCCGTTGCCGCCCGCCGGCACCCGGCCGGAGGCGAGCGCCCCCACGATGGTGCCGAGGAAGAACGGTGCGAGCACCGAGGAGGTCGCGAACACGACGCCGAACAGCTTTGCCTGCCAGAGGGTCTCGCTGTACTTGCGGAAGGCGAAGCTCGCGCCGCGCAGCACGATGCCGATGAGCGCGAACACGAACGGCACGTACAGGGTGGTCATGGTGGCGGCGAACGACTGGGGGAACCCGGTCCACCACATGACCAGCACGTAGATGAGCCAGACGTGGTTGGCCTCCCACACGGGGCCAATGCTTTGGTCGATGAGCGTCCGCAGTGGAGCGCCGCGCCGGGCGCCTCCGGCGGTGAGGTCGTGGAATCCCGAGCCGAAGTCGGCCCCGCCGAAGACGGCGTACGCGACGACTCCGGCGAACAGTGCTGCGGCGACGGCGAACTCGAGCGACATCATTTCGCCGACCCCTTCGCCTCGGCAGCCGCAGTGCCGTCCTGCGAAGCGGCGCCGTCCCGCTCACCGCCGGTGCCGTCCTGCTCATCGGCGCATTCGCGGATCTCGGCGGGCCCGTCTGCGGCCAAGAGCTTCGACCCGTAGGGGCTCGGCAGGTCGCCGGCACCTTCACGCCAGCGGCGAGCCATCGAGCGCAGGATCGCGATCGCGGCGATCGTCATGCCGCCGTAGAGGAGCACCGATCCGCCGTAGACGAACCACAGGGCGGCCGAGTGGTCCGCGGCGGCTTCGGTGGTGCGCATGACGCCGTAGACGATCCACGGCTGCCGGCCCACTTCGGTGGCGATCCAGCCCGCTTCCATCGCGGTCATCGCGAGGAGTCCGGTGACGGCCATGAACCGCAGGAACCACTGGTTCCCCAGCAGGTCCCGTTTGCGCCAGCGCAGGAACCAAAAGAGCGCGACGGCCGCCAGGAGCAGCAGGCCGATCCCGACCATGGCCTGGAACGAGTAGTGGGCGATGTTGACCGGCGGCTCGTCCTCCTCGGGGAACTGGTCGAGGCCGGGAACGGGTTCGGTGAAGGAGTTCAGCGCGGCGACCGAGGACAGGTACGGGATCTCGATGGCCCACTTGACCTCGCCGTCGATGTAGATGCCGCCGATCGTCAGCGGGGTGGCGCCGTCGGCGGTCTCGTCGGCGAACTCGAACGCGGCGAGTTTCGCGGGCTGGCGTTCGGCCAGGTCGTGCCCGAGGAAGTGCCCGGCGAACGGCTGGGCGAGGGCGGCGATGGTCGCGAAGGCGAACGGCACCATGAAGCCGAGCCGGTGGTGGCGGTCGCGGCGGCCCTTGAGCATGCCGACGGCGTAGACGGAGGCGATGGAGAAGCCGGCGACCATGTACGCGGCGAGCCACATGTGCCCGAAGGCCAGGAAGGTGTGCTGGTTGAACAGGACGGCCCACGGTTCGATGTTCACGACCTCGCCGTTCACGATGTCGAAGCCGGTCGGGGCGTTCATCCAGGCGTTCACGGCGAGCACGCAGTAGGTGCCGATGATGCCGGTGATCGCCATGGGCAGCACCATGAGCAGGTGGAGTTTCGGGGGCATCCTGCCCCAGCCGTAGAGGTAGATGCCGAGGAAGATCGCTTCGAGGAAGAACGCGAGGCCCTCGAAGGCGAACGGGAGTCCGAGCACGTCGCCGAAGGTGCCCATGAGGCCGGGCCACAGGAGGCCCATCTCGAAGCTGAGGACGGTGCCGGAGACCGCGCCGATCGCGAAGAGCACGGCGGAGACCTTGCCCCAGCGCTTGGCGAGGTTGAGCGCGACCGGGTCGTTCTTGCGGATGCCGCGCAGGTGCATCACGAAGATGATGGCGGGGAACGCGACTCCGAAGCAGGCCAGGATGATGTGCCATCCGAGGGACAGCGCCATCTGCTGGCGGGCGGGCATGAGCCCGGCTGGGTCTGCGGCGGCGACCACATCGGACGCCTGGGCGAGGAGCTGGGTTGCATCCATGCTTTGAAGCTACGGCCTGGAAATCCCGAACACACGCTCTTGTGAATGCTTTCACAAGGCCGTCGAAGGCGAGATCGAACGTGTTCAAAAACTGCAGGACCAGCGGATACGCGTCCCTACCTCGACAACCTGCCGAGCGGCTAGGAGCCGGGAGCCGCAGCGCTCAATTTTGCGCGAATCCGATCGCCGCGGCGTGGCGACCGCCTCCGGCGCCGCACACCGGCCCCGAGTTCCGCCCCGCAAGGCGCTGATCTCGGGGCCCACGGTACCGCCGAAAGCTCATACCCTGAAACCTTCGCAATCGATCGGCGGAGACGGGAAGACCCCGGCGCAGGACTGAGCCCGCGCGACCGACAGGCCGCCGCTCAGCGCTACGCCCCCAGCGCCGAGGCCATCTCGATCAGTTCCGCCAGCTCCTCCACGTCCGGGTCCTCGCTCGTCTCGGCCAGTTCCCGAGCCGCGGGCAGCAGTGACTCGCAGTCGAAGCCGGCGCTGCCGCGCAGGACCTCGGCGAAGGCCGCCGCGACCAGGTCGACGCTCAGGTGCGCGTCCGCGTCGGCGTTCAGGTCCGCGCCGGTGTTCAGCGCCACCGAAGCAGTACCGATCTCCTCGGTCTCCGGGTCCTCCCAGCGCACGTCGACCACCGCCGCGTCCCCTGCCACGTCCCTCATCGGCAGCGTCAGCGCGTAGAGCGCCGTGACGCTGTGCCCGGGGCCGACCTCTCCGCCGTCCACAGTGTCGTCCTCGAACTCCTCGTCCTCGATCGCGCGGTTCTCGAACCCGATGAGCCGGTACTCCACCACATACTCCGGGTCGAAGGTCACTTGGATCTTCGCGTCGCGCGCGGCCACCCCGAGTGTCGAGGTCAGCCGCTCCGAGAAGACCCGCTCGGCCTCGGTCTCGGTCGCGAAGTACACCGCCCAGCCGTCGCCGTTGTCGGCCAACTGCTCCAGGAGTTCCTGGTTGTAGGAGTCGCCGACGCCCACGGTGAGGAGGGTGATGCCCTCGGCGATCTCCTCGCCCAGCGCCTCCAGCATCGCGTCGTGCTCGGTGATCCCGACGTTCGCCTCGCCGTCGGAGAGCAGGATGACCCGGTTGTCCTTCTCCGGGTCGAACACCTCGCCCGCGATCTCGTAGCCGTCCCGCAGGCCGGCCTCCATGTTCGTGGACCCGCGCGCGTACAGGTCGTCGATCGCTGCCCGCAGTGTTTCGCCGTCGCCGACGTCCGTCATTCCCAGCAGCACTTCGGATTCGGACTCGTACGTGACGATCGCGACCGAGTCGGTCGGCCGCAACTGGCTCACCAGCAGGTCGAGCGAGTCGCGGACCAGCGCGATCCGGTCGCCTTCCATCGAGCCGGAGACGTCGATGACGAAGGTCAGGTTCACATCGGCGCGGCCCTCGTCGGACGCGCTTTGCGTCTGGAGGCCGACGCGCATCACGTGGGTCGCATCGCCCGCGTCGTACCAGTCCGGCAGCTCGGTCCCGTCGACGCTGACCGCGAAGCCGTTCCCTTCGGGCTCGGCGTATCCCTGGTCGAAGTAGTTCACGAACTCCTCGGGCCGGATCTGGTCGGCCGGCGGCAGGACCCCGTCCTCGAGCGAGCGGCGCGCGTAGTCGTAGGAGGCGGTGTCGACGTCCACCGCGAACGTCGATTGTGGATCATCGGCCGGGGACACCGGCTCGTTCGCGCCGTACGTCTCGTCAGGGGGCGGGGGCGCGGCAGCACCCATGTCCTGCGCGGTACCGGATTCACTGCCGCTCGTGCCGGTGCAGGCGGTAAGGGCGAACAGCAGGAGGGCAGCCGGAATACCGGCCACTTGGTGGCGTCTCATGGAGGGGTTCCCTTCTCACTCGGGATGACGGGGTACTTCCATGAGACAGCCGATACCGCGTTTCGGTTCCCCTCGTGACCGAACCGTGATGGCACGGTGAGCGAACAGGACCCGACCGAGACCGATCCGTCACCGTGTCACGATTCGGTCACTAACGGTCGCAGTAGCGTTTCGGGAGGCGGAAGCCGTAGTCCCGCATGACCTCCCGGAGCACGTCCGGGTAGTCGGTGATGATGCCGTCCACGCCGTCGTCGATGAGCTTGCGCATGGTGGCCTCGTCGTTCACGGTCCACGGGACGACCTCGATGCCGTAGTCGTGCGCGTGGTCGACCATCGCCTCGGTCACGTACGGCGCGTAGCCCGGGTCGGTGACCTTCCCGTTCTGCGGCGAGCCGTGGACGGGCGAGAACGCGTCGGCGCCGAACGAGTCGATCGCGGCGATCGGGTCACCGCCGAAGTCGTCGATGTCGATGCCGCCCAGCCAAGGCGAGGCCCCGGCCTGGCCGGTCTGGAGGAACGAGATGTTCGTGAGCGCGACGATCGGCAGCTCCGGCGCGGTCTCGTTCATGAGCATCAACGTGCCCCAGTCGAAGCTCTGGATCGTGACCTGGCGGCTGATGCGCGCCTCGCGGATGTCCGCGACCACGGTCTTCACGAAGGCCTCGCGCGGCGCGGTCTCGTGCGGCGCACCGGCCTCCACTTTGGTCTCGATGTTGAGTTTCACCCCGCGCGCGCGGTAGTCGCGCACGAGGTCGAAGACCTCGCTGAGCAGCGGCATCGGCTCGCCGGGGTGGGCCTCCTGGTTCGGGTGGGCCGCCTGCACGAGGCTCCCGCAGTCGAGGGTGCGGGCCTGGTCGAGGGTGAGGTTCTTGACGTACTTGCCGACGTACGGGTACTCCGGGTCGCCCTCGAACGCGGGCGCGGTGTCGAGGCACTTGCCGCCGCTCACACGGCGGTCGTGGGTGACCACGGCATGGCCGTCCTCGGTGATCTGGATGTCCAGCTCGAGGGTGCTCACGCCGAGCTCGAGCGCATTCGCGAAGGCGGGCAACGTGTTCTCGACGACGAGCCCGAGCCCGCCGCGGTGCGCCTGGAGGTCGAAGCTGCGGGAGGGGTGCGCGTCGGCAGGGCTGGGAAGGGCGACGAACAGCGCGGAGGCGACGACAGCCGCCACCGCGCCGGCAGTGAGGAAGCGTCTCATGACCTCAGCATCGGGGCTCGGCCTGACCCCGCGGTGAACGCATCCGTTCGCGCGGGTGACAACTCGGCCGCCGGCCACTCGCATGGGCGACGTTCCACCCCTGGCGCTTCGGGTGACGTTCCACCACTGACGGCTCTTTCGGGTGACATTTCGGCCCGCGACCGCGTGTGCGGCGGTTTTCTGTCGGGGCCGGCTGCGACGCTCGGCCCGGACCTTTCTTTCCCCTCTAGTGGTGGGTGGGGGTTTGTGGACGGCCGATTTCGGGGCCGCCGGTATCGCCGGGAAGCGTTCGCACCCGGCGCGTGAGGTCGACGCGGGCCTGCCAGTCCTTCGGGTCGTCCGAGTAGGAGACCTCGACCAGGGTCAGGCCGTGCGGCCCCACCACATGCACATCGTTGGCCCGCTCGCCGATGTGGAGGATCGAGGCGAGCCACTGTTCGTCTCTGCGACCGTCGCCGACCGCGAGTGCCGCGCCCACCAGGCTCCGGACCATCGAGTGGCAGAACGCGTCGGCGCGCACCGTCGCGACCGCGACGCCGTCCTCGTCCCGCGCCCAGTCGTACTGCTGGAGCTCCCGGATGGTCGTCGCGCCCTCGCGCGACTTGCAGAAGCCCACGAAGTCTTGCTCGCCGAGCAGGACCTGGCACGCCGCGTGCATCCGCTCGACGTCGATCGGCCGCTGCCAGGCCAGGGTGTCCAAGCGCCGCAACGGATTCACACCCCACATCGCATCGGCGACCCGGTAGCGGTACCGCCGCCACTGCGCCGCGAAACGCGCGTTGAAGCTCGGGTCGACCGCTTCGGCGGACACCGCCCGCACATCGGGCGGGAGGATGCCGCGCATCCGCCACAGGAGCCTGTCGCTCAGCGCCTCCCACTTCGCCGTGGGCACGTCGACGTGCAGAATCTGGCCCGTCGCGTGCACGCCCGCGTCGGTCCGGCCGGCCACGGTGAAGTCGCCGATCTCGCCGAACAGCAGCTCCAGCGCGCGGATGACCTCCGAGGCCACCGTCCGCAACCCCGGCTGGAGCGCCCACCCCGAGAACTCGGCCCCGTCGTAGGCGATGCCGATTCGCAGTCTCGTCTGGTCCACTGGATCTCCGACCTCTGCTTGGAACCCAAATATCCTATAGGATATATCCTATGGGAAAGACGAAACCGCGCGCAGAGCGTGAGCCCTGCGCGCGGTTCAACGGCCTAGCTAGTCGACCAACTGAATGATCGCCATCGGAGCGTTGTCGCCCTTGCGGTTACCGGCCTTGATGATCCGGGTGTAGCCGCCTTCGCGATTCGCGAAGCGGGGCGCAACCTGCTCGAACAGGTCGTGCGTGGCGTCCTTGTTGCGCAGCTTGGCCAGCGCCAGACGGCGGTGGTGCAGCGTGCCCTTCTTGCCGTACGTGATGAGACGCTCGGCGTAGGGGCGCAGGCGGCGGGCCTTGGTCACCGTGGTGGTGATGCTGCCGTGCTCGAACAGGGAGGCCGCGAGGCCCGAGAGCATGAGCTTCTCGTGTGCCGGGGAACCGCCCAGGCGCGGGCCCTTTGTAGGTTTGGGCATTGTCTTGCTCCTCTTGGTTTGACGCGGCCGGCCGTCTTACGGAACCGACCGCCACTGGTCGGGAAGCTTAGAGCTCCTCGGTCTCGCGGAGATCTTCACCGTCTTCTTCGTACTCGTCGTTGTCGGCGACCGGCGACCCGCCGTAGGCCACAGCGGCCTCGCTCGGGTCGAAGGTGCCGGGCGAGTCCTTCAGGCTCAGGCCCATGCCGGCGAGCTTCATCTTGACCTCGTCGATCGACTTCTGCCCGAAATTCCTTATGTCGAGCAGGTCCGCCTCGGTGCGGTTGATGAGTTCGCCAACGGTGTTGACGCCCTCGCGCTTGAGGCAGTTGTAGGACCGGACGGTCATGTCCAGGTCCTCGATCGGCAGGGCCAGATCGGCGGCGAGCTGCTGGTCGGCCGGGCTGGGCCCGACGTCGATGCCCTCGGCCTCGGTGTCGAGCTCGCGGTACAGGCCGAACAGCTCCACCAGGGTGGAACCGGCCGACGCGAGCGCGGTGCGCGGCGTCGTGGACGGCTTGGACTCGACGTCGACGGTGAGCTTGTCGAAGTCGGTGCGCTGCTCGACGCGGGTCGCGTCGACGGAGTAGGCCACCTTGAGCACGGGCGAGTAGATCGAGTCGACCGGGATGCGGCCGATCTCGTTGGTCTCGCCCTTGTTGGCCGGGGACGAGACGTAGCCTCGGCCGCGCTCCACCACGAACTCCATGTCGATGCGGCCCTTGGAGTTCAGGGTCGCGAGCTTGAGTTCGGGGTTGTGGACCTGCACGCCGGCGGGCGGCTGGATGTCCCCGGCGAGAACCTCGCCCGGGCCTTCCTTGCGCAGGTACATGGTGGCCGGCTCGTCGTTCTCCGAGGAGACGCAGATCTGCTTGACGTTCAGCACCAGTTCGACGACGTCTTCTTTCACGCCGGGGATGGTGGAGAACTCGTGCAGGACGCCGTCGATCTTGATCGACGTGACCGCCGCGCCCGGGATGGACGACAGCAGCGTGCGCCGCAGCGAGTTGCCGAGCGTGTAGCCGAAACCGGGCTCCAGGGGTTCGATCGTGAACTTGGAGCGGGTCGGGCTGATCTGCTGCTCGGAGAGCGTGGGCCGCTGAGTGATAAGCACTGTTGCGTGTTTCCTTTGTTCGGGGCGCCCGCTATTTGACGCCTAAAACTCATGGATTTTCGGTGACGATGTCCGCTTGGGTGTCGCTGCGCGTATTAGACGCGGCGACGCTTCGGCGGCCGGCAGCCGTTGTGCGGCTGCGGGGTGACGTCGTTGATCGAGCCGACCTCGAGGCCGACGGCCTGGAGGGAGCGGATCGCGGTCTCGCGGCCCGAGCCCGGGCCCTTGACGTAGACGTCGACCTTGCGCATGCCGTTGTCCATCGCACGGCGGGCGGCGGCCTCGGCGGCCATCTGCGCGGCGTACGGGGTGGACTTGCGCGAGCCCTTGAAACCGACCTGGCCGGACGAGGCCCAGGCGATCACAGCACCGGTCGGGTCGGTGATCGACACGATGGTGTTGTTGAAGGTGCTCTTGATGTGGGCGTGCCCGTGGGGCACGTTCTTCTTCTTGGCGCGCGGGTTCTTGGAACCGCCGCGAGTCTTCGGTGGCATCAGCTGGTCTCCTAACGTGCCTTCTTCTTGCCCGCGACGGTCTTCTTCGGACCCTTGCGAGTACGGGCATTGGTCTTGGTCCGCTGACCGTGGACCGGAAGGCCGTAGCGGTGACGGAGACCCTGGTAGCAGTTGATCTCGATCTTGCGGCGAATGTCCGCCTGCACCTCGCGGCGCAGGTCACCTTCGACCTGGTAGTGCTCTTCGATGTGCGTCCGAAGCTGCACGAGCTCTTCGTCGGTGAGGTCCTTGACGCGCTTGTCGCGGTCGAGGCCGGTCGCCGCGATCGTCTCAAGCGAGCGCGTGCGGCCGATGCCGAAAATGTAGGTGAGTGCGATCTCCAGGCGCTTGTCGCGCGGGAGGTCGACTCCAACCAGGCGTGCCATTCAGGCGTACTCCTAGCGTTGTCGGAGGTCTGACCACTGCCTTCTCGTCGGGGTCTGATCCCTGCCCTGATGGGCGATGCGAGCCTCGGCCTCCGAGCCGAGGGTTGTGCTTGCGCACTGGCGGCGGTTTCCCCTTCTGGGGCCTTTCTTGCTGGCGTTGTGTCTGCGTTAGCCCTGACGCTGCTTGTGACGCGGGTCGGACGAGCAGATAACCATCACTCGTCCGTGCCTGCGGATCACGCGGCAGTTCTTGCAGATCACTTTGACGCTCGGCTTGACTTTCACGAGTCCTACTTACGTGTAGAAGTCAGGTCAGCGGTAGCGGTAGACAATCCGCCCGCGCGACAGGTCGTACGGCGAGAGCTCCACCACGACCCGGTCCTCGGGGAGGATTCGGATGTAGTTCTGGCGCATCTTGCCACTGATGTGGGCGAGTACCTTGTGGCCGTTGGTGAGTTCCACCCGGAACATTGCGTTCGGGAGGGACTCGACGACCTTGCCCTCAATCTCGATGGCACCGTCTTTTTTCGGCATGTCCTCCGCTACCGTGACAACTCGGTCTGAAAACCCCGCACCCATGACAGGTCGGAGCTACTGGCACGCCGACCCTGGGTCGGGTCGGCATTGGAATGGCGCGGCGCTTCACCAACGGCATCCGGGTGCACGGCGACACCCGAAGCGCATGGCGACCCACTCGGGGACGCACTGCACCACTGAGCGAGTCTACTCGCGTCCCAATACGGCTCACCAGCGGGTTCACCGTGACGGAGGGCACTGCACAGTGCCTCCATAAGACGTGAGCGGAGCGCCGCCGGTCTTCCAGTCGCCCGGAAGGCCGGGCGGCGCTCATTGCTCACTCAGGCTTACTTCGAGTAGAACTCGACGATGAGCTGCTCGTCGCAGATCACGGGGACCTGCTTGCGCTCGGGCACCGAGAGGAAGCGGGCGATCAGGCCTTCGAGGTGAGCCTCGATGTAGGCCGGAGTCACTTCGCCCGCCCAGGCGCCGGCGGCGGCCAGCTGGAACGGCGTGGTCTCGCGGGACTTCTTGCGCACCTGCACGAAGTCGCCGGCCTTGAGCCGGTAGGACGCGATGTCGACCTTGCGGCCGTTCACGGTGAAGTGGCCGTGGTTCACGAACTGCCGCGCCTGGTAGATGGTGCGGGCGAATCCGGCGCGGAGCACGAAGGCGTCCAGGCGGGACTCGAGCAGCGTCACCAGGTTCTCACCGGTCTTGCCGGGCTTGCGCACGGCCTCGGCGTAGGCGTTCCGCAGCTGGCGCTCAGAGATGTTGTACTGCGCGCGCAGACGCTGCTTCTCGACGAGCTGGTTCTTGTAGTCCGATTCCTTCTTGCGGCCGCGGCCGTGCTGCCCCGGAGGGTAGGGACGGCGCTCCATGTATTTGGCGGCCTTCGGCGTCAGAGCGATGCCGAGGGATCGGGAAAGCTTGACTTTCGCCTTAGCTTGCAATGATCTCTCCAGTAATTCATGCGTCGCCTCGAAGAAGATACGAGGCACAGTACGCTCCTGACCAGCAGGAACGCGTGAGTGTAGCGCGCTCAGTTATGCACTCGAGGGAACCTCGAGGACTGGCGCGCACACGGTGATGCAGTAGCCGAACGCCACGGTGGAACCATGGGTCAACTCAGCCAGGGTACTCGCCGTGCTCAGGAGCGTCGAGCACGGGCCTCTGCGAGAGTGACCAGGCGCTCTACGAGCTCGCCGTACGAGATGCCGTAGGCGGCGAACGCCTGGGGGACGCCGCTCATCGGCGTCATGCCCGGCATGGTGTTCACCTCGTTGAGGTAGACGACACCGTCCTCGCCGAGGAAGCAGTCGACGCGGGCCAGGTCGCGGCAGTCCAGCAGCCGGAAGACCTTGCGGGCGAGCGCCTGGGCCTGCTCGGCCACGCCCTCGGGGTAGTCCGGGTGGAGGTTGAACGGCTCGGGGTTGTCGAGGTACTTGGCCTCGAAGTCGAACCAGCCGTCCTCGCCCTTGGCGAGGACCTCGAGCGGGAACGTGATCTCCAGGTCGCCGTCGAGGGTCTCGACGACGCCCATCTCGATCTCGCGGGCGTTCACGAAGCCCGCCTCGAAGACGACCTTGTCGTCGACCTCGCGGGCCTTCTCCACGGCCTCGGCGAGTTCGGCGCCCGAGTTGACCTTGCTGATGCCCAGGCTCGATCCGGCGCGGGCGGGCTTGACGAAGATCGGCAGGCCGAGCTTGTTGATCACGGCTTCGGCGTCGAGCTTCTCGCCGGCCTTGAGGACGTCGAACGCGCCCTGCGGGACGCCTTCGGCGGCGAGGAGCCGCTTGCTGAACTCCTTGTCCATGCACAGCGAGCTCGAGAGCACACCGGAGCCGACGTAGGGGACGCCGGCCATCTCGAACAGGCCCTGGATCGTGCCGTCCTCGCCGAAGGGGCCGTGCAGGACCGGGAAGAGGACGTCGGCGATCGGCTGCGAGCCCGGGCCGAGGTCGATCGCGACGGCCTTGCCGGCCTCGGCGGTGACCTCGGGGAGGGCCTCGGGGGACTCGATCGCGAACGCCACGTCCGGCGAGAGTTCGACCCATTCGCCGCTGCGGGTGATGCCGATCGTGGTGACGTCGAAACCCCGCTCGCGCAGGGCCTTGGCGACGCCCGAGCCGGAGGCGCACGAGACCGGCTGTTCCACACTGCGTCCGCCGAAGAAGACGGCGACGGTCGGTTTACTCATTGTCGGACCTCAAACTGTCGATTTCGGGTTTGGTCTCGCGTCCCATGAGTTCGGCGACCGCGGCTCTGGGGTCGAGGCCTTCGTGGCAGACCCGCTCCACGGCATCGCAGATCGGCATCTCCACGCCCACCTTGCGGGCGAGGTCGGTAATGGAACGGCAGCTCTTGACGCCCTCGGCGGTCTGCTTGGTGACGCGGGCGGCCTCTTCCAAGGTGGCCCCGAGCCCCAGCTGCTCGCCGAAGGTGTGGTTGCGCGACAGCGGGGACGAGCAGGTCGCGACGAGGTCGCCGAGCCCGGCGAGCCCGGCGAACGTGGTCGGGTCCGCGCCCAGTCGCGCGCCGAGGCGGGTGGTCTCGGCCAGGCCGCGGGTGATGATCGTGGCCTTCGTGTTGTCGCCCAAGCCCATCCCTGCGGCCATGCCGTAGGCGAGGGCGATGACGTTCTTGACCGCCCCGCCGAGCTCGCAGCCGACGACGTCGGTGTTCGTGTACGGGCGGAAGTAGGAGGTGGTGACGGCCTTCTGCACGTCGACCGCGCGGCCGTGGTCGATGCACGCCACGACGGAGGCCGTGGGCTGCTCCTCGGCGATCTCGCGGGCCAGGTTCGGGCCCGACAGGACCGCGATGCGCGATTCGGCCGCACCCGTGACCTCGGCGATGACCTCGGTCATGCGCTCGGTCGAGCCGAGCTCGATGCCTTTCATGAGGCTCAGGAGGGTCGCGACCGGTTCGAGGTGCTCCTTCCACACGGCGAGGTTGCCGCGCAGGGTCTGGCTCGGGACGGACAGGACCACGAGGTCCGCGCCACGCAGCGCGACGGCCGGGTCGTCAGTAGCGCTCACCAGGCCCGGCAGCTCGATGTCCGGGAAGTAGTCGGGGTTGCGGTGGGTCGCGTTGATCGCGTCGGCGACCTCGGCCCGCCTGGCCCACACTGTGACCGGCGTCCCGGCGTCGGCGAGGATCTTGGCGAACACGGTTCCCCAGGAACCGGCCCCCATGACGGCTGCTCTCACTCGGAAGACTCGCTTTCGTCGGATCGGTGCTGCCGGGGATCGAACAACGGGGGTGCTTCCTGTCCGCGGATCTCGGCGAGGCCCTCGCGCAGGGCCTCCATGATGCGGTCGGTGACCGCCGCGAGGTCCTCGCGCGTGGGTTCCCTGCCCTCCCAAGGGGAGAGGTCGACGGCCGGGAGCGCGCGCACGGTGACCGGCTTGCGGCCGATCTTGAACTTGGGGTCGCGCTTGCGGTCGTGGATGCCGAGGGCGCCCCACTGCACGATCGGGATCACGGGCGCGCCGGAGTCGAGGGCGAGGCGGGCGATGCCGGTCTTGCCGCGCATCGGCCAGCGGTCCGGCTCCTTCGTGACCGTGCCCTCGGGGGACATGATGACCACGTGCCCTTGGGCGAGTTCGCGTTCGAGGGTGCGGAGCGAGTCGGCCGCCTCGGCGCTGCCGCGCTTGACGGGGATCTGGCCGGTGCTGCGCACGAGCGGGCCGACCACGGGGATGCGCAGGATCGACTCCTTGAGGAGGAACCGGGGGTGGCGGCCGGCGTTGTACACGTAGTGGACGACCAGGAGCGGGTCGATGTCCGAGTAGTGGTTCCAGACCAGGATCGCCGGGCCCTTGAGGGGCACGTGCTCCATGCCCGACCAGGACCGCTTGGTGAGTCCGAGCATGCCGCCCTTGACGAGGTTCGCGTAGACGCGGACGTCGGGGCGGAGGGCGTCGCCGCCGCGGCGGCGGAAGGTGTACTGCGCCTCGGGCCTCGGCTCGGTCACCTGCTGGCTCGCTTTCTCAGGAGTCGGGCTCCGGCCTGTGGGTTCGGCCTGTGCCGTCGTGTACGGGATCGTCAGTGCATTGCACTCTAACGCCCGCGCCGGGCCCTTCAGGCGACGGTAAGCAAAGCGTGGGGTTTGACTCCCCGCGCCGGGGCGCACCGCTACGTCGCGTGAACTCCCAGGTACGCGGCGCGCGGTCTCTGAACGACGGCACGGGAGCGGCGGTACCCGAGGGTTGCGCGAAGTCCGCTATGATGTCATCATAGAGTCACTGTGACATCTAGCTTGCCGACCGCCCGTGTCGGCCGGAATTTCGACTCGACTCGGAGTGAGTGACATGAACTGGCGTCTCTTCGGCTGGCTCGCGGCCCTGTTCGGCGGCGCGGTCCTCGCCGTGATCATCGTGGTGAACGTGATCCAATTCGTGCTCGGAGCGATCGGCGGCATCCTCGCCTTCATCTTCAACTTCGCGCTCTTCATCGCCATCGTCGGCGGCATCGTCTGGCTCGGCCTCAAGGCCAAGAAGGCCATCGGCGGGCGCAACAACCCCCAGATCCGGAAGTAGGCCGGCCGGACGCAGTTCCGGCCGGCCCCGACTCCCCTCGGCGGTCGCTCGCTTTCCCGGCCCGCATGGGCCAAGCTGAAACCATGCAGGGCACCGTCTCGAACTTCAACGAGGACACCTCCGGCGAGGTCGTCCTCGACAGTCCATCCGAACTCAGCGGCCGCCGCGTCACCTTCGACGCGGCGGCCTTCGCCGTCTCCGGCCTGCGGTTCCTCCGCCTCGGCCAGCGCGTCGACCTCGACACGGACGCCGACGGCACGGTCGTCGCCGTCCGGATCCCCACCATGCGTGCCTAGACGCCCCGCGCACGGCCTGCGCCGCGCGAGTGGCACGCTTCCCGCGGTTGGGCAGGTCCCAGTACCGTATGAGGCGTGAGTGTGGAACAGGACACTGTCGGGAACGGGGCGCCGCAGAGGCAGATCGCGGCCGCTGGCGGCCTGTTGTGGCGCAACGGCGAGCGCGGCCTCATCGAGGTGATCGCGGTGTGGCGCCCCAAGGTCGGGAACTGGTCGCTGCCGAAGGGCAAGCTGGACCCCGGCGAGCACCCGCTCACGGCGGCGTGCCGCGAGGTCGAGGAGGAGACCGGGATTCCGGTCATCCCGCAGATGCGGCTGTGCCGGGCCTCGTATGTGCTGCCGAATCCCGAAGGGGACGTGCTGAAGCACGTCGACTACTGGTCGATGCGCACGGAGAAGCCGGATGCGGCGTTCACCGCTGACGAGGAGATCGGCGAGCGGCGCTGGATCACGTTGGCGGAGGCGCGGGAGGCGTTGACGCGGCCGCGGGACCAGCAGGTGCTCAGGGCGTTCGGCGAGCTGCCGGCGGTGACGGCGACAGTGCTGCTGATGGCGCCGGCGGAGGTCGATCAGGCCTGGGACGGGCCTGAGGTGACGCGGCCGTTGAGCCTGCGCGGGCAGGACCAGGCGGTGCGGGTGGCGGCGCTGGCGTCGTTGTACCAGCCGGATCGGGCGTATTGCGCTACCGGGCGGGCGAGCGTGCAGACTTTGGAGCCGATCGCGCAGGCGGTGCGGTGCAGGCTGAGCGGTGACACGGCGTTCGACGCCGAAGCGCACGAACGCAATCCGGAGCGCTCCAGTGCGCGCCTGCGCGAACTCGCGGGCGGCGGCGGGACGGCGATCGTCTGCGCGGAGCCGGAAGTCGTGAGCGACACGGTCGCGATCCTGGCGGACGAGGACGGCGTCGAGACCGCCGATGTGTCGACGCGGCCGGGCGAGGCGTGGGTGCTGTCGCTCTCGGGGCAGAAACTCGTAGGTGTGGAGCGGCTCTAGGGAGCGGGCCTCGGCCCGGTTCGGAGGCACGGTGAGAGGCACTGAGCGCCGTATCGCAGGCCCGGTCTCGGCGAAGCTTGCGAGCCGTCAATTGGCACTGTCAAAACCCTGACACGGGGGTACGACAATCCGGCCGGTGCTGGTCCGTTGGCGGCCTTGGTTCGGCGGGCACGGCCAGAGGCACTGAGGGCCGTGTTTCGGGCCCCCGGTCAAAACCCTGGCATGGGGGTACGACATTCCGTGCGGCCGTGGCGGGGGTCACGGTGGGAGCAAGGCTGCATTCCCGCCTCCTGGACCGCTCAGGTGCCGCGTGCGAGTGTTAGCGGTACCGTTGGCCGCCCCACTGCTCTGCGTGCGCGTGAGCGCGCCTACAAGGAGGAAAGCCGCCGTGCCGGACCGCACCCCCACCGCCCTCCAGAACTGGGCCGGGAACATCCGCTTCTCCCCCAGCCGCTTCGAGGCGCCCGCCACGCTCGACGAGGCCCGCGCTGTCGTCGCGGCCGCGCCGCGCCTGCGGGTGCTCGGTTCGGGCCACTCGTTCAACACGATCGCCGCCTCGGACGCGACGATGATCTCCCTCGCCGGCATCGAGCCCGAGGTGAGCATCAACGCCCTCACCGGCACCGTGCGCGCCTCCGGCTGGATCACCTACGCGGCCTTGAGCGATGCCGTGCACCGCGCGGGCTTCGCCCTGCACAACATGGCCTCATTGCCGCACATCTCGATCGCCGGCTCGATCGCGACCGGCACGCACGGTTCGGGCGACCGCAACGGGAACCTCGCGACCGCCGTGGCCGCCATCGAGTTCATCGGCCCCGACGGGGAGCTGCGCACGGTCGCCCGCGGCGACGAGGACTTCCCCGGTTCGGTCGTCCACCTGGGCGCCTTGGGCGTCGTGCACACGGTGACCCTGGACCTGCTGCCCGGCTTCGAGATGCGCCAGTACGTCTACGACGGCCTGGCGTTCGACCAGGCGCTCGCGCACTTCGACGAGCTGACCTCCTCGGCGTACAGCACCAGCCTGTTCACCGCCTGGGGCGCGTCCCCGGTGTTCCAGTACTGGGTGAAGCAGCGCACGGCCGACCAGACCCACCCGTTCCCGCAGGCGAACTGGTACGGGGCGCCGCTGGCCGACGGCAAGCGGCACCCGGTCCCGGGCGTCGACCCGGAGGCGTGCACGGTGCAGCAGGGCCAGACCGGCCCGTGGCATGAGCGCCTGCCGCACTTCAAGCCGGAGTTCACGCCCAGTTCGGGCGATGAGCTGCAGTCGGAGTTCCTCATCGACCGGGCGGACGCGCCCGCGGCGCTCGAGGCGCTGGCGGGGCTGGGCGAGCGGCTCGGGTCGGTGGTGCAGATCTGCGAGGTGCGCACGATGGCGGCGGACGACCTGTGGCTCTCGCCCGCATTCGGGCGCGACACCGTGGGCCTGCATTTCACTTGGGTGAGTGACTTCGGGGCGGTGGCTCCGGTGATGTCCGCGGCGGAGGCGGCTTTGGAACCGTTCTCACCCCGGCCCCATTGGGGGAAATTGTTTTCGATACCAATGGATGAGGTCTGCTCGCGTTATCCGCGAATGGGGGACTTCGAGAAACTCCGGGCCCGCGTCGATCCAGAGGGGAAGTTCGGCAATGACTTCTCCGACGCAGTCGCGGGCGGTGCCGCGAACCAGTAGGCGGTGCCGGCTGAGGCACCCGCCGGTGTAAAGCCGTGTAAAGCAGCGAGGGCATTCAGGTGGCTCCTGAATGCCCTCTTCCCCGTGCGAGTTCGGACGGGCGCCTCACCGCGTGCCCCGAACCGGTTCGGGGCCGCGGCATCAGCTGCGTCCGCGCTTCGTGGTCTTCTTGGCCGCGGTCTTCTTCGCGGCGGGCTTGGCCGCGGTCTTGCGCACGGCCTTCTTCGCGGTCGCGGCCTTCTTGGCCGTGGTCTGCTTCGCCGCGGTCTTCTTGGCGCCCACGCGGCTCGTGGCCGTCGACCGGGTCGCCGTGGAGGCGGCCCGCGTGGTCTTCTTGGCGGCCGTCTTCTTGGTCGCGGCCTTCTTGGTGGCGGTGGCCGTCTTCTTGGCCGGCGTCGCCTTCTTGGCGGTGGTCGACTTGGCCGCCTTGCGCTTGCCGGTCACGAGCTCCTTGAAGCCGGTGCCCGGACGGAACGCGGGGACGACGGTCTTCTTGACCTTCACCGCATCCCCGGTGCGCGGGTTGCGCGCCATGCGAGCGGCGCGTGCGCGCTTCTCGAAGACGCCGAATCCGGCGAAGGAGACTTTCTCCCCTTTCACCACCGCGCGCTGTATCTCGTCGATCGCGACATCCACGACTTCTTTCGCAGCGGCCCGGTCGCCAGTGCGTGCGGCGATCCGTTCGACGAACTCTGCCTTGTTCACGAGTCCTACCCTCCCGATAGTCCTTGAAGCCATACCAGCTTGTTAAGCGCACGTTATGACGTTTCGAAAGCGAACGCAACTGTTTCCGCGAAAATAGACCCGTTGTGTCGCAGGGAATTTTTATTCAGGTGCCCGAAATCGACGCTCGCAACCCCGTTGGGAGGGACCCGAACACGCCTGGAGCCGGTGGCTTCGCCACCGGCTCCGAACGTAGGGTCTAACTGGATCGCGTCCCGGACACTAGACCTGAACGGGGAGAGTCCTAGGCCGCCAAGCGTCCCGGTTCGACTCGAAGCCCGCGATCTTGTCCTCGTCGCGCAGTGTCAGGGCCACGTCGTCGAGCCCTTCCATCATGCGCCAGCGCAGGAACTCGTCGAACTCGAAGCTCCAGGTGCGGTCGCCCGCACGGACTTCGCACGCCGCGAGGTCGACCGTGGTCTCCGACTCCGGGTGCAGTTCGGCGCGCAGCCACAGCTCTTCGACGGCCGCCTCGGGCAGCTCCACAGTCAACAGACCGTTCTTGAGGGAGTTGCCGCGGAAGATGTCGCCGAAGCGCGGGGCGATGACGGCCTTGAACCCGTAGTCCTTCAGTGCCCAGACGGCGTGCTCGCGTGAGGAGCCGGTGCCGAACTCGGTGCCGGTGACCAGGATGGTGGCGCTGCGGTACTCCGGCTGGTTGAGGAGGAACTTCTCGTCCTCGCGCCACTCGGCGAACAGCCCGTCCTCGAAGCCGGTCTTGGTGACCCGCTTGAGGTACACGGCCGGGATGATCTGGTCGGTGTCGACGTTGGAGCGTCGCAGCGGGGCGACGCTGCCGGTGTGGGTCGTGAACTTGTCCATGATTCCCTGCCCTTCCTACAGATCCGCCGGGCTGGCGAGGTGGCCGGTGACGGCCGTGGCGGCGGCGACGGCCGGGCTCACCAGGTGGGTGCGCCCGCCCTTGCCTTGGCGTCCCTCGAAGTTGCGGTTCGAGGTGGAGGCGGCGCGCTGGCCGGGCGTCAGCTGGTCCGGGTTCATGCCCAGGCACATCGAGCAGCCCGCGAAGCGCCAGTCGGCGCCGGCCTCGATGAAGACCTTGTCGAGGCCTTCGGCGATGGCCTGCTCGCGGACCTTCGCGGAGCCGGGGACGACCATCATGTTGACGGTCTCGGCGACCTTGCGGCCCTTGATGACCTCGGCGGCGGTGCGCAGGTCCTCGATGCGGCCGTTGGTGCACGAGCCGAGGAAGACGACGTCGACGTCGATCTCGCGCATCGGCGTGCCGGCTTCGAGGCCCATGTACTCCAGGGCCCCGGCGGCGGTGGTGCGCGCGATCGGGTCGTCGAAGTCCTCGGGTGCGGGGACGGTGCCGGAGAGCTCGACGCCCTGCCCGGGGTTGGTGCCCCAGGTGACGAACGGGCTCAAGGAGGCCGCGTCGATGACGATCTCCTTGTCGAAGACGGCGCCCTCGTCGGTCTTGAGGGTCTGCCAGTACTCGACGGCGGCGTCCCAGTCCTCGCCCTTGGGCGCGTGCGCGCGGCCCTTGACGTAGGCGGCGGTCTTCTCGTCCGGCGCGATCATGCCGGCCTTGGCGCCCCACTCGATGGACATGTTGCACACGGTCATGCGGCCTTCCATCGAGAGCTCCTCGATGGCCTGGCCGCGGTATTCGACGATGTGGCCCTTGCCGCCGCCGGTGCCGGTGATGGAGATGATCTTGAGGATCAGGTCCTTCGCCGAGACGCCTTCGGGCAGCGAGCCGTTCACGGTGACGGCCATGTACTTCGGCTTCGCCTGCGGCAGGGTCTGCGTGGCGAGCACGTGCTCGACCTCGCTGGTGCCGATGCCGAACGCGATCGAGCCGAACGCGCCGTGCGTGGAGGTGTGGGAGTCGCCGCACACGACGGTCATGCCCGGCTGGGTGAGTCCCAGCTGGGGTCCCACGACGTGGACGACGCCCTGGTTCTCGTCACCGAGCGAGTGGATGCGCACGCCGAACTCTTCGCAGTTGGCGCGGAGCGTCTCGATCTGCTTGCGGCTGGTCGGGTCCGCGATGGTGAAGAGGTTGTCGGTGGGCGTGTTGTGGTCCTCGGTCGCGATCGTGAGATCGGTCCGGCGGACTTTGCGCCCTGCCTGCCGCAGGCCGTCGAAGGCCTGGGGGCTGGTCACCTCGTGGAGGAGGTGCAGGTCGATGTAGAGCAGATCGGGTTGCTGGCCGCCCGTGCGTACCACGTGGGCGTCCCAGACCTTCTGCGCGAGGGTGCGCGGTGCCGTTCCCTCGGATTCGTGTGGTGTAGGTGACATCTCTGTTCCCAGTCGTTGGACTTCTCGAAATATGGGAGGTAATGTTCAGCTCGTGAGAACGAATACTATCAGCGGAGTCGGCGTCCTTGACAAGGCGGTGCTCATCCTCACGGCTTGCACCAACGGCGCCAGCCTGGCTGAGCTCGTGCACGAGACCGGACTGCCCAGGGCCACGGCCCACCGGCTCGCACAGGCCCTCGAAGCCCACGAGATGCTGCAACGCGACCACGAGGGCCGCTGGCGCCCCGGCCCGAAACTCGGCGAGCTCGCCGGGTCGACGGCCGACGTCCTCCTCAGTGCCGCCGAACCAGTGCTCAACCTCCTCCGCGACCAGACGGGCGAATCGACCCAGCTGTACCGCAGGCGGGCCGACGAACGCGTCTGCGTGGCCGCCGCCGAGCGCGCCTCCGGGCTGCGCGACACGGTGCCCGTCGGCGCGGGACTCCCGATGACCGCCGGCTCCGGCGCGCAGGTGCTGCTCGCCTGGGAACCGCCGGAAGGGATCCTGCCGCTGCTGCCCAAGTGCCGGTTCTCGTCGAAGACCCTCGCCGAGGTCCGCCGCCGCGGCTTCGCGCAGTCGGTCGCCGAACGCGAACCCGGCGTCGTCAGCGTCTCGGCCCCGGTGCGGGACAAGACCGGCCGCGTCGTCGCCGCGATCTCGGTGTCCGGACCCATAGAGCGTCTCGGACGCCGCCCTGGCGACCGCCTCGGCATGGCCGTCATCCGCGCCGGACAGAAGCTCTCCGGCCTCTAACCCCCATTGTCATCCCGAAAACGGCCCGGTGGAACCACGGTTTCAAGAACGTGGAGCCACCGGGCCGTTCTGCGTCGTCCAGCGACCGAACGGTCAGGAGCCGCTGCGCTCGGCCAGCGCCGCTTCGACCTTGGCGAGGTGCTTGGCGCGGGCCTGGTGCTCGCGTTCGAGGACCGGCGAATCGGGGGCGTGCGTCTCCAGGTAGCGGATCGCGACCACGTCGTCCTGGCAGCGCCCGAACAGGTTCTGCAGCCGCTTCGCCTCGACCGCGATCGTCTCGGCGGGCTCGCCGAGGTCGACGGCCGCTTCGGCGGTGTAGCGGGTCCGCTTGGCCGCGTTGCGCGCCTCGTGGCGGGCCTCGTCCGGGTCGGCCGCGCTTTCGATGGCGTCCAGTGCCCGCTCGAGGTCCTTGCGCGCGGCCTCGAGGATCGGGCCGAGCACCGCTTCGACCGGTTGCGACGCCACGGCCGCGTACTGCGGCGCGGTGGCCATGGCTTGGGCCGCGGCGAGGAGCTTGGTCGTGCGCTCGCGCGAGCAGGCCTTTGCGAGGGGCCCGTAGGCGAGGCGCTCCTGCTCGGCGAGGGCCTCGAACCAGTCCGGGCGCTCGTCGCAGAGCCGCTTGGCGAACCGCATCCGCAGCACCTCGAGGTCGCGGACCTCGCCGAGTTCGTCGGCGAGCCAGCGCAGCCGCCTGCGGTTGAGCGGCATCGTCTCGTAGAGGCCGGAGTAGGTCGACAGCAGCGAGCGCAGCCGGCGGGTGGCCACCCGCATGCGGTGCACGGCGTCCGGTTCGGCGTTGATGACCGGTTCCCGGAACTCGTGCAGCGTCGCCACCTGCAGGGCCAGATAGGTGTGCACGCCGTTCACGGCACTGGGTGTTGCTGTCATGAAACCTCCGCTGTCGCTGGGGCACCAATTACAGCATCATGCGATCGCGAGCCCCAAACCCGAAGGCCCGCAAGCACACCAGCAGCCGATGCGATGTCCTTCAGGAGGCGGACAAGCTCGGCGTGCGTTGCGGGCGGTTCGCGAACCGTCAGCGGAGCGCACCTACGGCGGCTTCGATCTCGCTCCTCAGATTCGGGCTTTCGAGGAGGTGCTTGACCTGCTCGATGACCGGTGCCATGAACTGGTCCGGGCCGGGTTTTCCGGAGATGTGGCCGACTGCCGCTATCGCGACGCGGGCGGCGGGGCTGGGGATCAGGGGCTGGCGCAGTTGCAGGCCCTGGACTCCGGCGAGGAGTTCGACCGCGAGGAGGGTGCCGAGGTTGTCGATGATGGTGCGGAGTTTGCAGGCCGCGGCCCAGCCCATCGAGACGTGGTCTTCCTGCATGCCGGAGGTGGGGACCGAGTCGACTGAGGCGGGGGCGGCGAGCCTGCGGTTCTCCGCGACGATTCCGGCCGCGGTGTACTGCGCGATCATGAGCCCGGAGTTCACTCCCGGGTCCGGGCTGAGGAACGCTGGGAGGCCGCGCGAGCGCGTGACGTCGAGCAGGCGGTCGACGCGCCGTTCCGAGATCGAGCCGACGTCGGTTGCGGCGATGCCGAGGAAGTCGGCCGCGTAGCCGAGCGGGGCGCCGTGGAAGTTGCCGGTGGATTCGACCCGGCCGTCCGGGAGCACCACGGGGTTGTCGACGACCGAGCGGAGTTCCTGGGCGGCCACGGTCTCGGCGTAGGCGAGCACGTCGCGCGCGGCCCCGGCGACCTGCGGGGCGCAGCGCATCGAGTAGGCGTCCTGCACGGCGTGCGCGGTGTCGTTGCGGTGGGAGTCCATGACCTCGGAGTCCTGGAGCAGCCGGTGGATGTTCGCCGCGCTGTGCGCCTGGCCCGGCTGGGGCCGGATCTCGTGGAGTTCGGGCTGGAACGGTCGGTCCGAGCCGAGCATGGCCTCATTGGACAGTGCGGCGCAGACGTCGGCCATGGTGAGGAGGTGGCGGAGGTCGGCGACGGCCAGGATGAGCATGCCGAGCATGCCGTCGGTGCCGTTGATGAGCGCCAGGCCCTCCTTGGAGGACAAGGTGATCGGGGCCAGCCCGGCCCGCTCCAGGACCGGCGCGGCGTCGACGCGCGTGCCGTCGTCGGCGCGGACCCAGCCCTCGCCCAGCAGCACCATCGCGCAGTGCGCCAGCGGCGCAAGGTCACCCGAAGCGCCCAGGGAGCCGTGCCGCGGGACCCACGGCGTGATGTCGGCATTGAGCAGCGCGGCCAGGGCGTCGGCGACCTCGGGGCGCACCCCGCTGAGGCCCATGGCGAGCGAGCGCACGCGCAGCAGCATCATCGCCCGGACCACCTCGACGGGCATCGGGTCGCCGACGCCGGCGGCGTGCGAGCGGATCAGCGCGTGCTGGAGTTCGGCGCGGCGCTCAGGGGCGACGAACGTGTTGGCGAGCGCGCCGAAACCGGTCGAGACGCCGTACACGGGACGGCCTTCGGCCTCGATCGAGTCGACGATCGCGCGGCTGCGCGCCATGGCGTCGCGTGCTCCGGCGTCGATGACGACCCGCGCGCGGTCGCGGGCGACCGCGATGACCTCTCCGGGGGTGACCGGGACGGTCGTGATGTGGACTGCGGACATCGTTGCTCCTCAACTCACCGCGGTGCCGGCGCGGAAGACGGTGTCGATCAGGGGCGTCCCCGGCCGGTAGGCCAGGTGGACGTGCGAGGGGGCGTCGAGGACGACCAGGTCGGCGCGGGCGCCGACTTCGATGCGTCCGATGTCGTTGCGCCGCAGCGCATCCGCACCGGCGGCGGTCGCGGCCTCGAGCGCCTCGGCGGGGGTCATGCGCATCTCGCGGACGGCGAGGGCGATGCAGAACGCCATGCTGCTCGTGAACGAGGAGCCGGGGTTGCAGTCGGTCGCGAGCGCGACGCGGGCGCCGGCGGCGAGGAGGCGGCGTGCGTCGGGGTAGGGCGAGCGGGTCGAGAACTCGGCGCCCGGCAGGAGGGTGGCGACGGTGTCGCCGTTCGCGAGGGCGTCCACATCGGAGTCGGTGAGGTGCGTGCAGTGGTCGGCCGACGCCGCGCCGAGCTCGACGGCGAGCCGCACGCCCGGGCCCGCGGTGAGCTGGTTGGCGTGGACGCGCAAGCCCAGGCCCGCTGCGGCGCTCGCGGTGAGGACCGCGCGGGCCTGGTCACCGTCGAAGGCGCCGCGCTCGCAGAACACGTCCGCCCATTTGGCGTGGGGCGCGCAGGCCTCGAGCATCGGCCCGGCCGCGAGCGCGGTGTACTCGTCGGGATCGGTGCCGTGGGGGACGGTGTGCGCGCCGAGGTAAGTGGTCTCGGTGGTGAATTCGCCCGCGATGCGCAGCGACCGGGCCTCGTCCTCCACGGTGAGGCCGTACCCGGACTTGATCTCCACGGTGGTGGTGCCCTGGCGGAGCATCTCGGCGGTGAGGCGGGCGCAGGTCTCGCGCAGTTGCGCATCGCCCGCGGCGCGGGTCGCGGTGACGGTGGTGCGGATGCCGCCGCCGGTGTAGGGCTCGCCGGCCATGCGGGCGGCGAACTCGGCGGTCCGGTCGCCGGCGAAGACGAGATGGGCGTGGCTGTCGACGAAGCCGGGGATGACGGCGTTGCCGCGGGCGTCGAAGTACTCGTCAGCTTCGGGCCGGTCGCGCCGGTGGCCGACCCAGGCGATCCGGCCGTCCTCGACGACGATCGCGGCGTCGTGGTGGACGGTCCGTTCCTTGTCGGCGGTGAAAAGTTCGCCGATGCCGTCGATCAGCAGGCTCATCGCCGGTCCTTTCGGTGAGCGGCATGGAGGTTCGGCAAGCGGAGCCCGCGCGGTGGCGGGCAGGTCTGCATGGTGCAGCTCGGCCGGGCCCGGCACGGCGCGGCGCCGCCCGGCGAAGGGCGATCCGACGCGGAGCTGCGCGGCCGGCGCCCCGAAGCGGCACCGCCGATCAGCAAGCGATCCGGACCGACGCGCGCCGACCGTGCACTGTCCAGTGCGATGCCGCCCGGCGAAGGGCGATCCGACGCGGAGCCGCGCAGCCGGCGCCCCGAAGCGGCATCGCGGATCAGCAAGCGATCCGGTCCGACGCGCGCCGGCCGTGCACTGTCCGGTGCGATGCCGCCTGACGACCGGCGAGCCGACGGGAAGCCGCGCGGCTCGCCCACCCGAGGTCGGGTGCGGTGGGCCGGTACCGAGCCGGTCATGCCCACAGCCCTCCGATCGCCGCCGCGAGTTCCGCGCCCGCGTCGATGCGCAGGTGCCTGCCGCCCGCGACGATGCGGCGGCCGTCCACGATCACATCGGTGATGTCGGCGGCCGTGGCCGCGTAGACGACCCCGGACGGATCGATCCCGGCGGTGCGCGGCGTCCTCAGGTCCACCGTGACCAGGTCGGCCCGCGCCCCGACCTCGATGCGGCCCGCATCGGGCCAACCGAGGCTGTCGTGCCTGGTCATGGCGTCGAGCAGCTCGCCCGCGGTGAACCGGCCGCGCTCCTCGCTGACGAGCCGCTCGTGCATCTCCACCGCCCGCGCCTCCTCGAACATGTCCACAATGGCGTTGCTGTCCGTGCCGAGCGAGAGCCGCACGCCCGCCTCCGCGAGCGCGTGCGCCGGGCCGAGGCCGTCCGCGAGGTCGCGTTCGGTCGTCGGGCAGAAGCTCGCGGTCGTGCCCGAACGGCGCAGCAGGTCGATGTCGTGCCCCGCCAGATGCGTGGCGTGGACGGCGGTGAGGTCGGGGCCGAGGAGTCCGCAGCGTTCGAGCAGTTCCGTTGGGCTGCAGCCGTGTTCAAGGCGGCACGACTCGTTCTCGGACCGCTGCTCGGAGAGGTGCACATGGACCGGGCGGCCCTCGGTCGAGCACGCGAACGCCGCGATCGCCTCGTCCGGCACCGCCCGCACCGAATGCACCGCGCCGCCGATCACCGCGTGGCTCGGCGGGTGCAGCTTCTCGACCCGGTCGAGCCAGGCCTCCAGGCTCCCGTCGCCGAAGCGCCGCTGCGCGGGTTCGAGCGGCAGGCCGAAACCGCCTGCGAGATAAAGGGTGTCGAGCAAGGTGATCCTGATGCCCGCATCGGCGGCGGCCTGGATCAGGGCCTCGCCCATCGCGTTCGGGTCCGCGTACGGCCGCCCGCCCGGCGAGTGGTGCAGGTAGTGGAACTCCCCCACCGTCGTGATCCCGGCCAGCGCCATCTCGGCGTAGACGCCGCGCGCCAGCCGGTAGTACGAGTCCGGTTCGAGGCGCGCAGCGAGGGCGTACATGCCCTCGCGCCACGTCCAGAAGGTGCCTGTCCCCGTCTGTGTGCGCCCGCGCAGCGCCCGGTGGAACGCGTGCGAATGCGCGTTCGCGAACCCCGGAAGGGTCACGCCCGCAAGCACATCGCCCCGCCGCCTGCCCCCGGGCGTCACCTTGGCGATGCGGCCCTCCGCGACCTCGATCACCACCGCATCGGCGGGACCGCTCGGCAGCAGGGCGTGCTCGGCCCAGAAGGTCAGCACGCCAGGTCCCGCAGTACGGCCGCGAGCGCGTCGACGCCCGCGGCGCAGTCGTCGTCGCTCGCCGCCTCCCCCGGGGCATGTGAGACCCCAGTGGGGTTGCGCACGAACAGCATCGCCGTCGGCACATGCGCGGACAGGACGCCCGCGTCGTGGCCCGCCGCGGTCGGCAGGACCGGCGCGCCGCCCAGAAGCGCGGCGATGCGGTCGCGCAGAGCGGCGTCGAAGTCGACGATCGGCGTCTCCGACTCGGGGACGATCCGCACGCTCGTGCCGTCGCGGCCCGCGCGTTCGGACACTTTGGACTCGAAGCCGGTCAGGATCTCGCTGAGCACCGCGTCGTCGGGGGCCCGCGCGTCGAGCCAGGCGGTCACGGTCGCGGCGATCGCGTTGGTGGCGTTCGGCTCCACCTCGACCCTCCCCACGGTGGCCACGCCGCCGGCGAGGCGCGCCTCCTTGCGGGCGGCGAGGACGGCGAACGCGAACGTCAGCATCGGGTCGCGCCGGTCGGGCAGGCGAGTGGTCCCGGCGTGGTCGGCCTCGCCGGTGAACGTGACGCGCCAGCGGCCGTGGGGCCAGATCGCGCTGGCGACGGCCACGGCGGATTCGCCGCCGTCGAGGGCGCGGCCCTGCTCGATGTGCAGCTCGATGAACGCGGCGAGGCGTTCGAGCCGTTCGGGGTCGGGTCCGAGGAGGTCCGGTGCGGCCCCGGCCGCGCTCATGGCCTCGGCGAGCGTGATCCCGCCGGGGTCGGTGAGCGCGCGGGCGCGGTTGGGCTCGATCACGCCGGCCATGAGGCGGGAGCCGAGGCAGGGGACGCCGAAGCGTCCGCCCTCCTCCTCGGTGAACGCGGCGATGCCGATGGGCCGCTTCGGCTTCGCGCCGTCCGCTCGGAGTTGGTCGACCGCCAGGAAGGCGGCGACGATGCCGAGCGGGCCGTCGTAGGCGCCGCCGTGCGGGACGGAGTCGAAGTGGCTGCCCGTGAGGATCGCGCCCTCCGGGTGCGGGGCGTCGGGATCGACGACGAGCTCCTTTTCCGCGTCCCACCAGGCGTAGAGGTTGCCGTTGCGGTCCTCCTCGCAGCGCAGGCCGCGCCGCTCGGACTGGGCCTGGAACCAGGCGCGCAGCGCCAGGTCGGCCTCGGTCCAGGAGAACCGGACGTAGCCGCCGGTCTCGGCGCGGCCGATCGGCGCAATCTCGTTCCACAGTCGACGGAACTCGCCCGCGTCCATGTCAATCCCCGTTCACAGTTGCAGCGTCGCTCTGAGCGCAGTCGGCCGTTCTCAGGACTCCTTGGCGGGCACGCGGACACCGTGGTCCTCCGCGACCCGCTCGGCCTCCTCGTATCCGGCGTCCACGTGGCGGATGACGCCCATCGCCGGGTCGTTGGCGAGCACCCGCGCGAGCTTCTCGGCCGCGAGCGGCGTGCCGTCGGCGACCGTGACCTGCCCGGCGTGGAGGGACCGGCCGATGCCCACGCCGCCGCCGTGGTGGATCGACACCCAGCTCGCGCCCGAAGCGGTGTTGACGAGGGCGTTGAGCAGGGGCCAGTCCGCGATCGCGTCCGAGCCGTCCTTCATGCCCTCGGTCTCGCGGTAGGGGCTGGCGACCGAGCCGCAGTCGAGGTGGTCGCGGCCGATCACGATGGGGGCCTTCAGGGTTCCGTCGGCGACCATCTCGTTGAAGCGCACCCCGGCGACATCACGCTCACCGTGCCCGAGCCAGCAGATCCGGGCCGGGAGGCCCTGGAACGCGACGCGCTCGCGGGCCAGCGAGATCCAGCGGTGCAGGCTGCGGTTCTCGGGGAACAGGTCGAGCACGGCCTGGTCGGTCGCGGCGATGTCGGCCGGGTCGCCCGAGAGCGCGGCCCACCTGAAGGGGCCCTTGCCTTCGCAGAACAGCGGCCGGATGTAGGCGGGCACGAACCCGGGGAACGCGAACGCGCGCTTGAAGCCGCCTTCGAGGGCTTCGCCGCGGATCGAGTTGCCGTAGTCGAAGACCTCGGCGCCCGCGTCGAGGAAGCCGACCATGGCCTCCACGTGCTGGGCCATGGAGGCCCGGGCCCGTTCGGTGTATCCGTCCGCGTCGGCCCGCGCGAGTTCGGCCGCTTCGGTGTAGTCGACCCCGGCGGGCACATAGGACAGCGGATCGTGCGCGGAGGTCTGGTCGGTGACGATGTCGATCTCGACGCCGCGCCGCAGGAGCTCGGGGAAGATCTCGGCGGCGTTGCCGACCACGCCGATCGACTTCGCCTCGCCGTTGCGCTTGGCGGCCATGGCCTGTGCGATCGCATCGTCCAGGTCGACGGCAACGGTGTCCAGGTAGCGGGTGCGCACGCGCCGTTCGAGCCGCTCGGGGTCGACCTCCACGATCAGGCACACGCCGTCGTTCATCGTGACGGCGAGCGGCTGCGCGCCGCCCATCCCGCCGCAGCCGGCCGTCAGTGTGAGCGTCCCTTTGAGACTCCCACTGAAGCGCTTCTCCGCGACCGCGGCGAACGTCTCGTACGTGCCCTGGAGGATGCCCTGCGTGCCGATGTAGATCCACGAGCCGGCCGTCATCTGCCCGTACATGGTCAGACCCAGCGATTCGAGGCGGCGGAACTCGGGCCAGGTCGCCCAGTCGGGCACCAGGTTCGAGTTCGCGATGAGCACGCGCGGCGCCCACTCGTGGGTGCGCATCACGCCGACCGCCCGGCCGCTCTGGACCAGCAGCGTCTCGTCCGCCTCCAAGGTGAGGAGGGTCCGCAGGATCGCCTTCAGGTCGTCGCGGCTGCGCGCGGCCTTGCCGGTGCCGCCGTAGACCACCAGGTCGTCGGGGCGCTCGGCCACCTCCGGATCGAGGTTGTTCTGGAGCATCCGGTACGCCGCCTCGGCCTGCCAGGTCTTGCAGTGCAGGTCAGGGCCGTGTGGTGCGTGCATTCGTGCGCCCCCTGTCACAGGTTGCCGCGCTTGGCCTGCTCCTTCTCCAAGGCCTCGAACAGGGCCTTGAAGTTGCCCTTGCCGAAGCTGAGCGAGCCGTGCCGCTCGATGATCTCGTAGAACATTGTCGGCCGATCCTGTTGCGGCTTGGTGAAGATCTGGAGCATATAGCCGTCCTCGTCCCGGTCCACCAGGACGCGCCGCGCCTGCAGCTCCTCGATCGGCACCCGCACCTCGCCGATGCGCCTCCGCAACTCAGGGTCCTCGTAGTAGGCGTCGGGGGCCTCCAGGAACTCGACGCCGCGCTCGCGCATCGCGTCGACTGCGGCGATGATGTCGCTGGTCGCGAGCGCGATGTGCTGGACGCCGGGGCCGCCGTAGAACTCCAGGTACTCGTCGATCTGGGACTTCTTCTTGCCCTCGGCGGGCTCGTTGATCGGGAACTTGATCTTGCGGCTGCCGTTGGCGACGACCTTGCTCATGAGCGCGGAGTACTCGGTGGCGATCGCGTCGTCGACGAACTCGACGATGTTGGTGAATCCCATGACCCGCTCGTAGTAGCGGACCCATTCGCGCATCTTGCCGAGCTCGACATTGCCGACCACGTGGTCGATGGCCTGGAAGAACCGCTTCCGCGGCGGCGCGACCATGGGCTCGGCGGCGACGAAGCCCGGCAGGAACGGGCCGTCGTACTTCGACCGGTCGATGAGGACGTTCCGGGTCTCGCCGTAGGTGCCTATGACGGCGCGGCGGACGGTGCCGTGATCGTCGGTGAGGTCGTGCGGTTCCTCGATCGCGATGGCGCCCTGCTCGATCGCGTGCTTGTAGTTCGCGTCCACATCGGGCACTTCGAGCGCGACTTCGATGACGCCGTCGCCGTGGGCCGCGTAGTGCCGCGTCGCCTCGGCGTCGGCGGTGACGCCGCCGGCGAGGACGAAGACGACGCCGCCGGACTTCAGCGCGAACTCGGCGTGCTCGCGGTAGCCCTGCTCGGGGCCGCGGTAGGCGAACAGGGTCATGCCGAACGCGGTGGAGTAGTAGTGGGCGGCCTGGCGCGCGTTGCCGACGTAGTAGCGGACGTGGTCCCAGCCCTTGATCGGGAAGGCGTCCTCGCGGATGTCGTGCTCTACGGCGCCGACAAGATCGGCATCACTGGGGCGGTTGGCAGTGTCGACCATGGCGGCCTCCTCGTCCTCAGAGCTCATTTCCGGCTCGCAAGCATCGCCGGGGTGGTCGGTCTCCCTGATCATTGTTCAGATTCTGGGACAGGGCAAGCAGTCGCCGAAATACTGATCAACTTGCGCAAATCTTGCACCTGGTACTCGCTTACACTGGTCGATATGACCACTGAAACGGGAATCGACGCGCTCGATGCACGGCTCATCGAACTCCTGGAGGCCGAGCCGCGCATCGGCGTGCTCGAGTGCTCGCGGCGGCTCGGGGTGGCGCGCGGGACGGTGCAGGCGCGGCTCGACAAGCTGACGCAGCGGGCGGTGGTCCGGGACTTCGGGCCGCGGGTCGAGCCCGCGGCCCTCGGGTATCCGGTGACGGCGTTCGTGACGCTGGAGCTGCGGCAGGCGGTCGGGCACGAGCACATGGCGCAGCGGCTCGCGAAGATCCCCGAAGTGCTTGAGGCGCATACGGTCACGGGCCAGGGCGACATGCTGTGCCGGATCGTGGCGCGCACCAACGCCGAGCTCCAGGGCGTGATCGACCGGGTGCTGGCGAGCGAAGGGGTCCAGCGCGCCACCACGGTGATCGCCCTGGCCGAGCAGATCCCGTACCGGACCCTGCCGCTCGTCAAGCAGGCCGCGAAACCCTAGGCACCGGTTTCGTACGATTGGCAACCATGACCGCCACCCCTCCGCCCGAACGTCCGAACCCGCTCGCCGACGAACTCGATCTCCTTCTGGCCGACGCCATGTGGGCGTACGAATCCCGGCAGGACATCAGCGTCCTCAAAGGACTCACGGAGCAGCTGCGGGCCGAGATCGGCGACCCCGCAGTGGCGCGTGCCGCCAGTCTCCTGCAGTGGGGTCGCCCCTCGGAATTCGAGGACGAGGACCTGGACTGGGACGACTGGGCCAAGGCTCAGGTCGAACTGGCCGCCGTCCTCCTCGAAGCGGACGTGACCGCTGCGGCCGACCTCCAGGGCCGGGCCGCGGCGCTCAGACGGCTCGCCGATCTGCGGGGCCAAGGCGGATCGGCGCGGAAGGCCGTCGCCGTCCTCATCGACCTCGCCGACGTCCAGACCCAGATCGCGGCGGCCGATCCCGCTGCCGGGCTGCCGGACCTCGCCGACACGTTCACGAGACTCGCCAAGGCCTGCCGCCGGGCCGGCGGGGACGGCGACGACACCGAGCAGGCCCGGTACCAGGGCGATGCCGCCCGATACCAGCTGCGCGCCGCGGAAATGCACTGCGCGCTCATCGGCAGCGGCGGCGAAGACCAGCGCGCCGAGGCCCTCGGCGCCACCTGGTTCGCGGCGGAACTCGTCGAGGAAGCCGACGGCGCCGCCGCAGCGGTACCGGTCTCAGCGGCAGCGCTGCGGCTCGCGGAGCGGCACGCCGCCGAACTCGAACCCCCGCAGCGACTCCAGCGGATCGACGTCGCACTGGCGACCCACGCCTCCAGGCTGGCACGCGCCGACCTCCGGGACACGGCGCTGCGCTGCTCCCAGCAGCGCCTCAACCTCTACGAATGGCCCGGAGGCGTCCACTACGACGCCGAACGGCACGCCAGGGCCCTCCAGGCCCATGCCGTCCTGCTCCGCGATGCCGGGTTCCCCGAGACCGCGATCCCGGTGCTCGAGCGGGCCGCGGACACCGCTCTCGCAGCAGTGCCCAAGGCCGCGCAGCCGTCGACTCAGCTCGACCAGGCGCTCCGGCTCGTCACAGCACTGCGCGAGGCGCACGAAGCCGCCGGGGAGTCCGAGGCGGCACTGCGCCAATCCGAGCGGGCCGTCGACCTCCACAGGCAGGTGTTCGAGCTCATCCCGAAGCTGCACAGGGCCAGGCAGTTCCGCAGCGCCGTCGAAGCCCACCAGGCCCGCCTCGCCGAGCACGGCCGCGACGACGACCCGGTCGGCTTCGCCCACATCATCATCGCCGTCTTCGAGCGGATCGAAGGGCAGTCGAACACCGCGCTCGCCGAACTCCTCTGCGCCAAGCTGTGCGAACTCGACGACCGCGGCCACTACTCGGCGGCGCTCGCCCTCGGCGACCGCGAAGTGCCACTCCGCGAGGCGATCGCGCAGGCCGCACCTGAAGCGCCGCAACCGGAGCTGGCGCGCGCCCTGGTCAACCGGGGCCTCATGTACAGCCGCCTCGGACGTCACTCCGAGGCCGTGCCGGACTTCGTCCGCGCCGTCGCACTCCACGAGGCGGTCGTCGCCGCGGCGAGCGACGGCGCGGACCGCAAGGTCGTGAAACTCTCCGAAGCGCTCTACGACCACGCTTCATCGCTCGAATGCATCGGCGAGTACCGCCAGGCGCAGGCGGCCATCGAACGCTGCATCGCGCTGCGCGAAGCGCTCGCCGAGACCGACCCGGACGAGCACCTCCGCCGCCTGGCCTCGGCCCAGAACCTGCTCGCCAACATCCAGCACGAACACCGCGAGTTCACCGCCTCCCTCGCCGCCCGCGACCGCGCCGAGAGGATCTACGAAAGCCTCCTCGACACCGACCCCGGCACCGCCTGGAACCTCGCCCTCGTCCGGTCGGGCCGGGCCGCGACCTACGTCAACGCGCACCGGGACCGGGAAGCCCTCGAGACGGGCCGGGCAGCGGCGGCGGCATACGAGGAGCTGTACGCCGAAGACCCGACCCGGGCCCGCCCCGACTTCGCCCGGACCCTCCGCAACCTGTGCATCACACTCGGCAACCTCGGACTGCTCGACGAAGCGGCGCGCACCGCCGAGCGCGCGCTGGTCATCCAGGAGGCGGCCCACCGCGAAACCGCGGAAGGCACACCGGGCTCCCTGGCGGACGCACTCGACCGGTACTCGCTGGCACTCGCCGAGATCGGCCGGACCGCAGAGGCCGTCGCACACGCCGAACGCGCCTGTGAACTCGTCGAAGGGCTCCTGGCGACCGACCGCCGGGTGCACCTCGCCGACGCGGTCCGCATCCTCGGCAACACCGCCGGCACGCTCGCCGACGATGATAAGAACGACGAAGCGCTCGCCGTCTCCCGCAGAGCGCTCGGACTCGCGAGGGAACTGACCGCCGCCGGGGACCCGGACGGCCCCAGGTACCTCACCACGTGCCTGCTCAACCACGGCAACCGACTCAGCGCCCACGGCCTCAGCGAGGAGGCCCTCGCCATCGCGGAGGAAGGCGTCGAACTCGCCGAACGCGTCCCCGCCGGACCCGGCGCCGCCTGCACGCTCGCCAAGGCGCGCATCAACCTCGGCCGCCGTCTCGACGCCCTCGGAAGGACCGACGCGGCGATCGAGGTCACCGACAAGGCCATCGCCCTGCTCGAAGCGTCGCCCGAATCGGAACACGACCTGGAGGTGCTGGACACCCTGGCCACCGCCTACGGGAACCAGGCGCAGTCCTTCGCCGACACGCGACGAGCGGAGGAGGCCGAAGCCGCCGGCCGCCGGGCCGTCGCGCTCCAAGAGCGGCGGGCGGCGCTCGGACACCGGCCCACCGTCCTTCCCGACCTGCGCAACAAGGTCTCCTGGCACGCCTTCCGCCTCGGCGACCTCGACCGGCACGCCGAGGCGGTCGAGCAGGCCGAGTACGCGCTGGAGCTGAGCCGCGAGATCGACGACCCCGAGGACATCACCAACCGCGAACTCGACCTCGCGGGCCTCCTCCAGGACCTGGCGCTGCCGCTTGCCGACGACGGCGACCCCATGGGCGCCTTCGCGGCGAATCAGCGGTCCATGGCACTGGTGCGGTCCGCGTACGCGCGCCGGCCGGAGACCGACGAACGGCAGCGGTGCGGGGCGCTCCTCGACTGGACCTGGGCACTGACCCTCGTCGGTCGGGTGAACGAGGCCCTGCAGGCGTCCTTCGAGACGGTCGAGGCGGTCGAGCGGCGCTACGGCGGCGAACCGGAGTGCAATTACTGGCAGGCACTCGCACTGGACAACGTCGCGACCTCGCTCGGCGCGGTCGGCCGGACCGCGGAGGCCCTCGACTGGCAGCGGCGCGCCACCACCGCATGGCGAACGCGCCTCGCGGACAAGGACACGCCCGGACGCCGCGCCGATCTGGCCTGGTCGCTGCGGTACGAGGCCCAGTGGATGAGCGGCACCGGGGCCGATCCGCAAGCGACCGCGGCAGTGTCCGCGAGCGCCGTCGACCTGTACCGCGAAGCCGTCGAAGCGGTTCCCGACCAGCGCGGCGACGCCGCGATCGCGCTGAGCGAGCATGCCGTGAACCTCGAGGCCGCAGCCGTGCTGCAGGAAGCGGTAGCAGCAGCCGAAGGGGCCGTGGGCGCGCTCGAAGCGCTCGCTGAGACCGAGCCGGACAAACGCCCGCACCTCGCGCAGGCGTTGCGCAACCAGGCCCGGGTCCACGCGAGGGCGGGGTTCGAGGACGCGTTCGCGATCGCACTCCGCTCGGTGGACCTCTGGTCGGAGCTCTTCGCACTCGTGCCGCGGGCCTACGGGTTCGAACTCGGGGAGACGCTCAGCGCTGCGGCTGCGATCGGCCTGCGAAACGACCCGAACGAGGCGGTGCCGCTCGCCGAGCGTGCCGTGGCGCTGCTGGAGGCGGCTGAGCGGGAGGAACCGGGAGCCTACGCCTCCCGCCTCGACCGGGCGAGGTCCACGCTGCAGGCGTGCCGGGCCGCGACCTCAGTGTCCACATCGGTCGGTGCCCGGCATCCTCGGCAGGACGCGCCCGCGGCGCGTGCCAGGGAGCTCAGGACGAGGCGGGCGTGATGGTCCCTTCCACTTCGCCCAGGCCGATGGCCGCGCCGTCGGCACCGGGGGCGGTGGCCGTGATCAGGACCGTGTCGCCGTCCTCCAGGAACTGGCGGCTCTCGCCTTCGCCGACCGCGACCGGTTCCTTCCCGCCCCAGGTCAGCTCGAGGAACGAGCCGCGCTGGTCCGGTTCGGGCCCGGACACGGTGCCGGAGGCGTAGAGGTCGCCGGTGCGCAGCGAGGCGCCGTTCACCGTCATGTGGGCGAGCATCTGCGCCGGGGTCCAGTACATGCCTTTGAAGGGCGGGCGCGAGACCTCGGTCCCGTTCCAGCGCACGGACATCCGGAGGTCGTAGCCGAATCGCTCGGTCTCCTGCAGGTACTCCAGCGGGGCCGGGTCCTGCACGGGTGCGGCGGTCTTCGCGCCGGCCAGCGCGTCGAGCGGGGTGACCCAGTGCCCGATCGAGGTCGCGAAGGACTTGCCGAGGAACGGCCCGAGCGGCACGTACTCCCAGGCCTGGATGTCGCGCGCGGACCAGTCGTTGACGAGGACGACGCCGAACACATGCTCGGCGAAGTCGTCCGCGCTGACCGGGGCGCCGAGTTCGGTGCCGACGCCCACGACGAAGCCGACCTCGGCCTCGATGTCGAGGCGCGCACTCGGACCGAACTCCAGGGAGGCGTCCTTCGGCTTGCGCTGGCCGCGCGGGCGCACGATCGGGGTCCCCGAGGGGACGACCGTGCCGGCGCGGCCGTGGTAGCCGACCGGGAGGTGCTTCCAGTTGGGCAGCAATGGTTCCGAGTCGGGGCGGAAGAGCCGGCCGAGGTTCGTGGCGTGGTCTTCGGAGGCGTAGAAGTCCACATAGTCCGCTACCGCGAAGGGCAGGTGCATGTGCGCCTTGGCGACCGGGGTGAGGAGGGTCGCGGACTGGTCCTGGAAGCGGCGGTCGCTCAGGAGCTCGGTGAGCTGGTGGCGCACGAGGCGCCACGCGGGCGGGCCCATCGCCATGAAGCCGTTGAGGTGGTGCTCGTGGAACGCGGGCCGGATCCAGGGCAGGAAGAACGTGCCGGTCGCGAGCCCGCGGAGGTCGAGCACCTGGTCGCCGATGCGGACGCCGATGCGCGGGGCGGGGTCCTTCGTGGTGGAGAAGACGCCGTACGGGAGGTGGTGGAGGCCGAACGGGCCGCCGTCGGCCCCTTCGACCCAGCTGGAGGCGGTCATGCGCTGTCCTTTTCGCTGAGGGTCCCTCGGTGCAGGAGGCCGAGTTCGGTGAGGTCGTGGAGGGGTTCGTCGATGCTGCAGGAGCCGTAGCCGGTCCACAGGGCGCGCGGGCGGTCGAGGACGCGGCGGGCGCGGGAGGCGAGGTCGGCGGCATCCGTGCCGGCCAGTGTCGCGGCGAGGTCGTCAGTGCGGGCGCCGTCGAATGCTTCGGCGGCGGCGACCAGGACGTTCAGGAACCCGTGGTGGTCGAACCCGGTGGCGGGGTCGCGGTGGCGCACGGCCTGGTGGAGCCCGGCGGTGAGCTTGAACTGGAGCCCGCGCAGGCGGCAGCCGCTGATGGCGGCGGCGAGGGTCTCGGGTGCGGGGAAGAACTCGGCGGCGAGGCCGCCGGTGCGGAACTTCGGGGTGAAGCCGGTGGCCCGCACGGCGTCGAGGGCGTCGTCGCCGAAGGGCAGCTCGGCGAAGACCGGCTTGCCCCAGGAGGGCGCGAACTTGACTAGGTGGTCGAGGGCGTGCCGCGACTCGTAGTGCAGGACGGTGACCTGCGGCGGGAGTGCGGCGACGTCGCCTGCGACCTGTTCGAGGTCGCCGTCGACGATGACGCCGATGCGCAGTTCGCCCCGTCCCAGGTTCCGGGCGAGTTCGGCGAGCCGCGACTGGGGTACCAGCAGCGGGCCGACCATGGCCTCGAACCAGGACTGGCGGTACCCGCGGTGGGCGGGGACGGCCGCTTGCATGGGCGCGTTTCCTGGTGGGAAGAGCGCCGCGTCGTCGATGAGGCCCCGCAGCATCGCGGGTATCGGTCCAACCATGCTGCCGAGCCTAGGCGGTGCCCGCGGCCCGGGTCCAGCGCTCCGCGCAGCTCATGCGCGAATGGGCCCGAGTCGCGCGCGGGTGCGCGCGGACCTCTCGAAATCGAACGGCCGGAAGGTTATCCTCGGGGCATAACCGCCGCGGAGCGGGCGTCACCCTCGCCGGCCCGCGCACGACAAAGGAGTCGACGTGCCGTTCTACCGTTCCGTCGGGCAGATCCCCGACAAGCGACACACGCAGTTCCGCCAGGGCGACGGGAGCCTGTACTCCGAGGAGCTGATGGGCCAGGAGGGGTTCTCCTCGGACTCCTCGCTGCTGTACCACCGCTTCCGGCCGACCGCGATCTCCTCCAGCAGCGAGCACCGGCCCGAGCGGGCCGAGCCGGTCGCGAACCACCCCCTCAAGCCCCGCCACTTCCGCACCCACAAGCTCGACGGCGCGGGCGACGCGGTCTTCGGCCGCAACCACCTTCTGTCCAATGCGGACTGCCGCATTTCGTACGCAGTCGCCGACAAGCCTTCCCCGTTGTATCGCAATGCGATCGGGGACGAGTGCATCTATGTGGAGTCCGGTGCGGCGAGGGTCGAGACCTCGTTCGGCGCGATCGACATCGGCCAGGGCGACTACCTGATCATGCCGATGTCCACGATCTACCGGATCGTCCCGACCGGCAGCGAGGCGCTGCGGACGCTCGTCGTCGAGTCCACGGGCCACATCACCCCGCCGAAGCGCTACCTCTCGGTGCGGGGCCAGTTCCTGGAGCACTCCCCGTACTGCGAGCGCGACCTGCGCAGCCCCGAGGAGCCGCTGCTCGTCGAGGGCGAGGACGTGGACGTGTACGTGCAGCACCGGGGGCGCGGCAGTGCGACGCTCTGGACGAAGTTCACGTACGCCCACCACCCGTTCGACGTGGTCGGCTGGGACGGCTGCCTCTACCCGTGGGTGTTCTCGATCCACGACTTCGAGCCGATCACCGGCCGCATCCACCAGCCCCCGCCCGCGCACCAGGTCTTCCAGGGGCCGAACTTCGTCATCTGCAACTTCGTGCCGCGCAAAGTGGACTACCACCCGGACGCGATCCCGGTGCCGTACAACCACCACAACGTCGACTCCGACGAGGTGATGTTCTACTGCGGCGGCAACTACGAGGCCCGGCGCGGCTCCGGCATCGAGCAGGGCTCGATCTCCCTGCACCCCTCGGGCTTCACGCACGGCCCCCAGCCGGGCGCCGCCGAGCGCTCCATCGGCGCCGACTACTTCGACGAGCTCGCCGTCATGGTCGACACCTTCCGGCCCCTCGAACTCTGCGAACCCGCCCTCGACGTGGAGGACACGAACTACGCCTGGACGTGGAACCGCGACCCGGCCTGATACGGCGAAGCGCCGGTCGGCCCCCGGGCGGACCGGCGCGGAGGTCAGCCCTTCGGATCGGGCCAGGGGACCCGTTTCGCGTAGTGCGCGTAGGCGACCAGTGCCGCAGCCGCGGCGACGAGGCCGCCGAGCGTCATGACCGCGGCGGGCGAGGAGCGGTCGACGACGAGGCCTCCGGCGAGCGCCCCCATGGCGATGGTGGCCTGGAACGAGGCGGTGAACAGCACCGATGAGCCCTCAATGGACTGCGGCGCGGACTTGGCGAACCAGGTCTGGGAGCAGACCGGCACACCGCCGTACGCGATCCCCCAGAGCGTGAGGAGCACGATCGCGCCGAGGAGGCCGCGGCCGAGGACGGGCAGCAGCAGCGTGCTCGCCGCGATCGCGGTCGCCACCAAGGCGAACGTGGCCCGCGGATACCGGGATACGGCTGCGCCGCAGAGGAAGTTGCCGAGCATCCCGGCCGCGCCGTAGACGAGCAGGACGACGGTGACCGTGGTCGGGTCCGCGACGGTGACGTCCTCCAGGAACGGCGTGACGTACGTGTACGCGCCGAAGTGAGCGGCGACGATGAGGAACGTCATCGCCAGCGCGAACCGCGTGCCGGTGCCGCGAAGCATGGTCCCCAGCTCGGACAGGCGCGTCGGCCGCTCGGGCGGGAGCTTCGGAACGGTGAGGACCAGTGCCGCGAGGACCGCGGTGCTCAGGACGCCCATGACGACGAACGCGGTGCGCCAGCCGGCGACCTCGCCGATGAAGGTGCCCGCCGGGACCCCGAGCACCGACCCGAGCGGCACGGAGGAGAAGATCACCGCCGTCGCCCGGCCGACCGATGCGGGCGGCACGAGGCGGCCCGCCAGGCCGGCCCCGATCGACCAGAAGCCGCCGATGGTGACGCCGACGAGCACCCTGGAGGCGAGCAGCAGCCAGTAGTCCGTGGCCGCGGCGGCGAGGAAGTTGGCGGCCGCCAGCAGCAGGATGAGGGCGCAGAGCATCGCGCGGCGGTCGAAGCGGGCGGTCGTGACGGTCACGAGCGGGGCGGCGATCGCGGCCAGGAGCCCCGGCATGGTCATCATCAGCCCGGCCATGCCGTCGGAGATGTCGAAGCTCGCGCCGATGGAGGTAAGCAGGCCTATCGGCAGGATCTCGGTGGTGACGATGGCGAAGATGCCCGTCATCACCGAGACCACCGCCGGCCACGGGGTGAGGGTCGGGCGCTGCGCCGGCGCGGTGGTGCGGGGCGGGGCGGTGGTGTGCATGAACGTGCGTCCTGTCCTGGTGGCTGGAAGTGCGTGCGTTCCAGCTCATCAGGTGCCGCATCGGGATGCTGGCAGGTTTGCGACGTCAACCCTAGTAGAGGCGTGCGGCCAGGTCCGTGCTGTCGAGGTCGGTGGTGGGACGCCATTCCGCGGCGTGGACTTCTTCGAGCCGGGGGGTGAGTTCGGGGTCGTCGCAGTCGAAGCGGTAGCGGATGTCGTAATGCCAGTGGGCGCCTTCGGCTTTGCGCGGGTTGGCGGGGATGGCGTGCACGTCGATGTGGACCGGGACCGGGTCGGCGAGGGTGAGGGCCGCGGGGTCGATGCCGGTCTCCTCCACCGCTTCCCGCAAGGCGGCCAGCGGCAGGGACTCGTCGGCGGGTTCGACGTGGCCGCCGGGCTGGAGCCAGCGGTCGAGGGACTTGTGGTGGATGAGCAGGACCTCGCCGACTCGGTTGACGAGGATCGCCGAGGCCGTCACGTGGCCGGGCATCGTCGAGCGGTCGAATGCCTCAGGGCCGTTGAGCGCGAGGATCGGCGCGACGGCCTCGAAGTCCTCGGGCCAGCGGACCAGGTAGGCGGAGAGCTGGTCCTTGAGGTGGGCGATCGTGATGGGCACCGACGTATTCTGCCAGCGCGCGAATCCGGCGATGCGCTCGGCCAGTCGACCGCGAGCACGGTCGTGCCGATCGCTCGGGGCCCGCCGGTCGTCGGCGGGCCCCGGATCATCCAGTGCTCAGCGCTTGCGGCCGTAGGTGAGTCGGCGCAGCAGCGTCTCGGCCGGGCCGCGGTAGCCGCGGCGGTGGGCCAGGTAGGCGGCCCACACGGTCAGCGCCCATACGGCGAGCGCGCAGACCTGCGAGACCAGGAGCGGGCTGCCGACGCGGTCGTCCAGGCCGAGAAAGAACGGTGTGGCCAGGACCAGCCAGGCCACGGACTGGAGCAGGTAGCCGCTCAGCGACCGCTGCCCCAGGGCGCTGACCGCGGTCACGAGGGTGCCGGCGGGCTTGCGGGTGAGGACGTGGGCGAGGAGACCGAAGACCGCCGCGTACCCGATGCCGCCGAAGAAGCCCGAGGTCTCGTACAGGAGCTTCATCGCCGCGGCCGTGCCCTCGTCGGCGTTGATGAAACCACCGCTGAGCAGCGCGAACGGCATTCCAGCGGCGACGGCGACCGCGAGGCCGCCGAAGGCGGTCCAGCGCAGCAGCGGCAGGTGCCGCTCGGGCTCTTCGAGGAAGCGGCGGCGGCCCGCCCAGGCGCCGACCCAGACCATGAGGATCATCGGCAGCAGGGTCGCGGTGTGCACCGGCCACTCGGCGAGGCGCTCCGTGACCGAGGCGAGGTAGGACGGCGCTTCGACGGAGAGGAAGGGCGACACGGGGATTGCGGCGTCACCGGTCTGGAATCCCGTCGCCAGCAAGAGCGCGAGGACGAGCACGTACAGGCCGCCGACGGCGAGGTACCAGGGCGCGAAGCGGTAGACCTTGTCCGTGCGCTGCAGCATCAGGATCGTGAAGACGACGCCGATGAGCCCGTACGCGCCCAGGAAGTCGCCGGAGTAGAGCAGCACGCCGTGGGCGATGCCGAAGAGGAACAGCCATCCGTTGCGGCGCAGCAGGACCCGCCGCACCTGGCCGGGGGTCGCTCCCGCTTGCGCCTGGCGGCGGGCGAGCTGCACGAGGCCGTAGCCGAACATGATCGCGAACAGCGGGAACGCCCGCGCGTGGATGAACTCCACCATGAAGAAGTTGTAGAAGCGCTCGAACCCGTGCGGGTCCGTCTCGACGCCGGGCGCGCTGGCGAGGAAGTAGCCGGCGCTGTTGGCGAGCGCGATGAACAGGAGCATCGCGCCGCGTGCGAGGTCGGGCGCGAGGGCCCTTTCGGTGGGGCGCACCGGGCCGCGGCGGATGCGCGGTTCGGCGGGGGCGAGCTGAGCGGTCATGTCGATCCTTCGGGGTGCTCGGTCGAACAATTAATATCTCTAGGATACTATACTAGAGATATTAATAGCATGTGCGATGATGCTTCCGCAAGCGGGGCAGCGAAGGGACGGGGGGTGACCGCAGCGCATGGATGAGGCAGCAGTGCCGGATGAGCTGGCGAGACTGTGGCGGATCACATCGGAGTCCCGCCTCGGGCGGCCCGCGAAACTCGACGTCGGCCAGGTTGTGGACGCGGCCGTCGCACTGGCCGACCGCGAAGGCCTCGCGGCGGCGACCCTCCCGAGGGTCGCCGAATCCCTCGGCGTCACCAAGATGTCCCTCTACCGGCACGTCGGCTCCAAGGACGAGCTCCTGGCCCTCATGCAGGACGCCGCGACCGGACCGGTTCCGTCCTCATTGGATGACACAGGCCCGTGGCGCGAGCGGTTGCGGCTGTGGGCGGTCGAGCAGCTCGCCGGCTTCGACCGGCACCCGTGGCTGGTGACCGAACCGGTGGCGGGACCACCGCGCGGCCCCAACCTGATCGCCTGGTTCGACGCGGGCCTGCGCACGCTCCGGCCCACCGGCCTCGACTGGGGCGCCAAAGTGGGCGTCGTGATGCTCGTGAGCAGCTTCGTGCGCAGCCATGCCCAACTGACGCAAGGGCTCGCGGCCGGCCGCGCCGACACCGGCGAGGACCAGGCGGCGGCCGAGCAGGCCTACGGCCGCGCCATGGCGTCCCTGGTCTCCCCCGAGCGGTTCCCGGACGCGGCGGCGCTGTTCGCCTCGGCCACCTTCGAGGACACCGGCGCCGACTCCGCCCAGCACGACTTCGACTTCGGCCTGGACCTCATCCTCGACGGCGTCGCCGCCGCGGTCGAAGGCTAGCCCCTACGCGTTGGTGAAGCCCTGATCCCAGTCCCAGTCCATGATCTGCGCGCGCATGAGGCGCGCCGCCGCGGGGAGCCGCTCGTCGCTCGCCCAGTGCAGGCTGAGCGTGCGGTTGCAGTGCGGGTGGTCGATGCCGACCCAGGCCACGCCCGGGTCGGGCATGGCGAAGCGGGCGATCTGCGGGAAGACGCTCAACCCCAGACCCGCGCTGACCAGCGTGTACGTGGCGGCCGGCTCGTCGATCTCGCAGACGATGCGCGGCTTGAGGTTGCGGTCGGCGAACAGCCAGTCGAGGAGGCGCCGCTGCCACTGGCCGGGCCGGGTGATCACGAACGGTTCCGCTGCAAGGTCCTCGATCGTCACCTGCGGTGCGGCGGCGAGCCGGTGGTCGCGGGGCGTGGCCAGCCAGACCCGGTCGACGTGCACGACCACGGAGGTGAGGCGCGGAGCGCTCACCGGCTGCGACGCCAGGCAGAGGTCGACCTCGTTGGCGCGCAGCGCCTGCTCCATCTCCTGCGGCGCCATCTGGTGCAGCCGCACGTCGACCTCCGGATGCGCGGCCTTGAACGCCGCGACCGGACCGGTGAGCGGCAGGAACGTCTCCGACGCGAGCCGCACGCTGCCCGCGCCGCCGCTCACGGCCTCCGCGACTGCGCGGCGGCCGGCCTCGAGCTCGCCGAGCGCGCGTTCGACGTAGTCGCGGAAAACGGCACCGGTCGCGTTGAGCCGCAAGCGGCCCGCGCGGTCGAACAGCGGCGTGCCGAGCTCGGCCTCCAGGCGGGCGATGGTGCGGCTGAGCGCGGGCTGGGCGACGCGGAGCTCGGCCGCGGCGCGGCTGAGGTGCTCCTCACGTGCCACGGTGAGGAACTGGTGCAGGGCGTTCAGGTCCATTGACGTCCTCTCATGCCGCTAGCGTTATAACACCATAGCGATATTGGTCTTTGATGACTTAACTGAGCGGTCATATCGTCGGGGGCGTGGAACGACAATTGACCCTCGCCGGGGACGACGCCCCGCCCGAATCTCCCGAGCGCACTGCCGCCAGCGGCTGGGTGCTGCGCGCGGCGGCGACCCTCCTCCTCATCGGCGGCTTCGGCCAGCCCGCGTTCGCGGGCGTGTACCTGAGCGGCGAGTTCGACGGCCTCACCTGGCATGTGCTGGGCGCGGACCTGGTGTCCTACCTCAGCATCGCGCAGCTCGGCGCGGCCGTCGCGGTCTGGATCCGGGTGCGCCGGGCCTGGCCGTTCTGGTCCGCGCTCGCGCTCACGACCGGCGTGTTCGCGCAGTACCTCGCAGGCATGGAGGGCGCGCTCTGGCTCCACCTGCCGCTCGGCGTCGCGCTCATCGCCGGGATCGCCGTCACGTTCGCGGCGCTGTGGATGCGCCCGCTGCCCCGCCGCGTGAAGGCGGTGCGGACCGATGCCTGAGGACGTGTCACGACGCCGCCTGCTCGGCATCGGCGCGGGACTCGGTGCCGCCGCGGTCGGCGGCGTGGCCCTCTCGGCCGCCTGGGCCCGCCGCCCCGCCGCCACCGGCGATCAGCTGGTGAGCGAAGTGCCACTGCCCCAGCCGTTCTCGGTGCCCCTGCCGATCCCCGCGGTCCTCGCGCCCGTCGCGTCCACCGCCGAGGGCGACCGGTACGAGATGGTGCAGATCGAGACCGAGGCCGAGATCCTCCCCGGCCACAGCACTCGACTGTGGACGTACAACGGCACCTTCCCCGGGCCCACCATCGAATCGCGGCGGGGCCGCCATGTCACCGTGGCGCACCGCAACGAACTCCCGGTACCCACGGTCGTGCACCTCCACGGCGGGCGCACCCCGGCCGCCTCGGACGGCTACCCGACCGACCTCGTCCTCCCCGAAGGCTGGACCGGCACCGCCTCCCACCACGGCATGGCCGACGACCACGCCGTCGTCACGAACCTGCAGCGCGAGTACGGCTTCCCGCTCGACCAGCGCGCCGCCATGCTCTGGTACCACGACCACCGCATGGACTTCACCGCCCCGGCGATCTGGCGCGGCCTCGCCGGCCTCCACGTCGTCCGCGACGACATCGAGGACGCCCTCGACCTGCCCCGCGGCGACCGCGAGCTCCCGCTGATGATCGCCGACCGCGCCTTCGACGCGGACGGGCAGCTCGCCTACCCCTCCCTCGACCCGAGCCTGACCGGCGAGATCGGCGTCGAGGAGCCCTACACGGCGGGCGTCCTCGGCGACGTGATCCTCGTGAACGGCGCGCCCTGGCCCGTGCACGAGGTCGACGCCGGGCTGTACCGCCTCCGGATCCTCAACGCCTCCAACGCGAGGCATTACGAACTCGAAGCCGCCACAGAGGACGGAAGGCGTCTCCCCCTCGTCCAGATCGGGGCCGACCAGGGCCTCCTCGCGGCCCCGGTCCACCACGAGCGCCTGCCGATCGCGCCCGCTGAACGCTACGACCTCCTGCTCGACTTCGGCGGCCTTCCGATCGGCACGAACGTGCGTCTCGCGAACCGCCTCGGCTCCGGCCGCGCCGCCGAGGTCATGCAGTTCCATGTGGTCCGCGAGGGCACGAGCACTCCGATCCCGGAAACGCTCGCCGACGACCTCCCGGAATGGGACCGCTCGGAGGCGGTCGCGGTGCGCGACATGGCGTTCCGCGCCGGCCGCATGAACGGCCGCCACGGGTGGGTCATCGACGGCCTCCCGTTCGACCCGAACCGCACCGATGTCACCACCCGCCTCGGCGACATCGAGGTCTGGCGCCTCATCGCCGACGTGCACCACCCGGTCCACCTGCACCTCGTCGGCTTCCGCGTCCTCTCCCGCGGCACCGGCGATCCACTCCCCCACGACGCCGGCCTCAAGGACACCATCGCCCTGCGGCCCGGCGAATCCGCCGAGATCATCACCCGCTTCGACGGCTACAAGGGCCGCTACCTCTTCCACTGCCACAACGCCGAACACGAGGACATGGGCATGATGGCCAACCTCGAGGTGACCTGAGACCCCGCTACGGCAGCGGGCGGGGTACCGGCACCGCGGGCGCATACCGCCCCGTCGTGCTCGACACTCCGCCCGCTGCTGTGCGACCTATGCGCAGGTCCAGGTGACGGCATTCGTGAGCGGCTGCTCGTCCGCGTCGTAGACACCGGTGAAGACGTCCCCGGCGAGCAGCTTGCCGCTGGAGCTGATGGCGACGACGTTGTCGCGGTAGGTGTTCTCGGCCGGGGCGAGCAGGCCCGGCAGCTTCACGACCGTCTTGCCGGTCTGATACGCCGCGCTCGAGCCGCCTCGGACATGGCTGGCGGTGGTGCCCTTGTCGCTGACCGCCACCCAGTCACCGAGTTTGACGACCTGGGCGGTGCCGGTGGCGAGGTTCCAGCGGACGCCGCCGTAGCCGACGCCCGGGGCGCTCAGCCAGCCGGAGGCCCAGTCGCCCTTGATGTCCGTGACCTCACCGCTGGCACTGGCGGGATCGACGCCCGCGGGCATCGGCAGGTAGTCGCCGGTGCCGTCGGTGCGCCACACGTACGGCTTGGCAGGGCCGGAGTTGTCGCGCTCGACCTTGACGTGGCCGACGATGGTGCCGTCGTTGCCGATGCCGGTGGCGATGCCCCACTCGTTGCCCGCGGGCAACGCCAGGTCGACCGGGCCGGACCCGTCGGCCGGCCAGACGACCGGAACGGTGCTGCCCTCGTGGTCGCGGCTGCCGACGATGTCGCCCTTCGCGTTGATCGCGTAGGCCGAGCCGCCTTCCTCGCTGGGCAGTTCGCTCAGTTCGCCGTCGCGCCAGACGAACGGCACGTAATCCGGGGAGATGAACGACCAGCCCACGCCGACCCCTGCGGCGTTGACGTCCTGGATCGTGGCGTACTCGTTGAGCATCGGCACTTCGGTGACGTCGCCGTCGGCGTACAGGAACTGCTGCGGTCCAGGGCCGTCCGCGCCGGGCGATTCGGCGACGTACGCGATGACGGAGCCGTTGTTGCTCATGCCCGTCACACGTGTGGACTGATATCCCTCGGGGATCGGCAGGGTCGCCATGACGCAGCTCTGCTGTGCCTCGGCACCGGTTTCGGCGGCCGCGGCGAACTGGACCGGGAGCACCGTCGCAGCGGCGACGGCCCCGACCGCGGCCGTGCACGCGAGAGCCCTCCGGGCCCCGAACGTTCGCCTCATGTTGTTCTGCATCTGTTCCCCATCGTCCTGCGGATTCGGATCGGGAACGAACCGGCGATTCGCGCCCAGCGCCACTGTGTCCGAAAGCAGCGCGCCTTTCAAGGCGGAACACCGGCAGGACACCGGCAGGAAGCCCTCGGTGCCCGCACGCGAACGGCTCAGGGCAGGCGGGCCCGATGACAACTGTCGGGTACCCGACACTATCCGTCCCCGCCGCGCGTGAATCGCGAGCAGCCACCCCCCCGAAAGAGTGAACCCGGTCCCAGAAATGACCACGCCGCGTATCTTTTTCATGACCGCAAGTAGCGGCTCAAGGTAGAGATGCCCCGCCGAAACGGCGGGAGCGAAAGGAGCACCACATCATGCGCAAGCGCATCATGGCGAGCGTCGCCGCAGGTTTCTTCATGGTCGCGGCCCTGGCCGCGCCGGCCTCCGCCGGCTGGGACCACGACCACGACGGCCCGCACGACTGCCCCCGTCACGCGGTCTGCTTCTGGGAGAAGCACCACTTCAAGGGCGACATGTCCGTGAAGTGGAACGACGATCACCACTGCCACAAGGCGCCTGACCACCGGATCGGTTCGGTCGTCAACAACTCCCACAGCAAGGTCAAGCTGTACAAGGACAAGCACTGCAAGAAGCTGACCGAGGTCGTCTACGCCCACGACTGGGACAAGCACGTGCACGCGAAGAGCTGGAAGTAGCGCACTTCTTCTCCGCACAGCGGCCCCGCTTCGATTGAAGCGGGGCCCTGAACGTGCCGGCACCCGAAACCGCGCCCCGGCCCCGGCGGTGCAGCCTCTGCCACGTCGGTCCTGACCCCACCCCGTCGTTCGGCGGCGATGTCGGCGTCCCCGGTTAGGCTCGGAGGTATGGACGGCGAGCTGTTCCCGAGGGACCGTACCGAGGTCGCCCCGGGTGCGGTGCTGCTGCCGGACTGGCTCGACGAGCAGGCGCAGCGCGAGCTGGTCGCGGCATGCCGCGAATGGGCCCGGCCCCCGGCCGGCATGCGCACCATACGCACTCCGGGCGGCGGCGTCATGTCCGCCAAGGTGGTCGCCCTCGGGTGGCACTGGCGCCCCTACTACTTCTCGAAGACGGCCGACGACGGTTCGCCGGTGAAGCCGTTCCCGCCCGAGCTCGGCGCGATCGCCCGGCGGGCGATCGCGGACGCCTTCGGCAGTGCGCGGGGCGACGCCCTCGAATACGACATGGCGCTGCTCAACTATTACGACGCCAAGGCGCACATGGGCATGCACCAGGACAAGGACGAGCTCTCGAAGGCCCCGGTCATATCCCTCAGCCTGGGCGACACGTGCGTCTTCCGCTTCGGGAACACCGAATCGCGCTCGCGGCCCTACACCGACCTTGAACTGCACAGCGGGGACCTGTTCGTGTTCGGCGGCCCCTCACGCTTCGCATTCCACGGCGTACCGCGCATCCTGCCCGGCACCGCCCCCCGATCGCTCGGCCTCACCGGCCGCCTCAACCTGACCCTGCGCGCGACCGGCCTCACCTCGGCGGGGAGACCGAGCACTCGCGGTACGCAACTCGCCGACTGGGACGAGCCCTTAGTGCGCCTTCCGAAGTGCGAAAACAAAGAACACCAGGTCGGATGCGCCGACCTGGTGTTCGCAAAAGAACGTTTTGGCTGGGGTACCTGGACTCGAACCAAGAACAACGGAACCAGAAACCGCCGTGTTGCCAATTACACCATACCCCAATGGTGTCTTAGCGCCTCAAATCTGCAGGCGCCGACGAGAGACAACTGTACCGGATGCGCTCGCGCCCCCACAAACGGGTTCCTGTGACGGGGACAACGTGTCGGTAAGGGCGCGGGACGTGCGGTTTCAGGCTGGGGCGGGGGCGGGAGCAGGGGGAGGCTCCGGCGGAGGCCGGTGCACAGGTGGGGCAGGGCCGGCGCGGATCACCCTCGACGCCGGGCAACCGGGCGGCCCGCCAGGGCGTACTAGGCGTGTCGGGCCACGCCGAATCCACCACACCGCGGCCGGTCCGGCCCCTACCCGTCACCTGAAAGAGGCCCCGTGAAGACCGAGGAGCAACAAGAGGCCGAGTTCCGATCCTTCGCCATCGCCCAGCGCGAGAGCCTGCGCAGGTACGCGTACCTGCTGTGCGGGGACTGGTTCGAGGCCGACGACATCGTGCAGAAGGCGCTCACGAAGATGTTCGCGGCGTGGCGGCGCATCGAGCCGGGCGGCGCCTCGGCGTACGTCCGCAAGATCGTCACGAACGTCTACATCTCCCATCGGCGCCTCGCCTGGGTCCGCCGTGAGCGGACCAGTTCTGAACTGCCCGTTCAGGAAATCGACCGTCCACAAGAGGCTGTGGACGTGCGGATGGAACTGGTGGCGGCATTGAACCTGCTGCCCGCCAGGCAACGCGCGACGCTCGTACTCCGCTATTGGGAGCAACTGTCCGTCGAAGAGACCGCGACCGCCATGAGCTGTTCGACGGGGACCGTGAAGAGCCAGTCCGCCAAGGGCCTGCGCAAGCTGAAAGAGCTCCTCAACGATTCCCCTGTCCTGGCCCGGGTCTAGCGGAAGGAAGCGAATAGCGATGAACCTGCAAGACGATCCGAGGGCGATGTTCCGCACCGTCCTGCCCGATGCCCCTCCCCCGCCACGGGAACTCGACCTCGACCAGATCGTGCGCGACGGCTACCGTGCCCGGCGCCGCCACCAGATGGCGATCGGCGGGGCCGCCACCACCGGTGTCGCCGCCGTCGCCGCCGTGCTCGCCCTGACCGTGGTCGGCCTCCCCGACGGGACCGCGGACCCGGCCGAGGACCCCTCGGTCGCGGCCCCGCCCCCGGCCGAGGAGGCCCCCCAGGACCCCGCGATGTCCGGCTACCCGTACGCCGAGGACGACCAGTTCGGCACGGACGCCGAGCGGACCACCCTGCACGAAGGGGCGATGGCGGCGTTCCAGCCGCTGCTCGACCAGGTCGGGGTCGAACTGACCGACGACGTGCCGCTCGAATTCAACACCAACCAGACCGCCGGCAACTACGGCCAGACCTGGCTGCGCAGCTACACCACCGGCGCGTCGAACGACGAGGGGGACGGGGGCGACGAGGACGTGGTCCTGCGCGTCGAGGCCCTGCTGCCCGGCGGTTGGACGGCCGAGCCCGGGCCGGTCACCGAGCAGCTGTTCCCGCAGCACGTCATCAGCGCCAGCGGCAGCCCCTGGTATCAGGACGCGGACTGGACCGACCCGCTGGAGACCACCGATCTCGATGGCGGCCGCACCCTCACCACCGTGAACCACGAGTGCGCGTTCGAAGCCCTGGTGACGTACCCCAACGGGAGCGGCCTGCACGCCTCCTGGGACATGGGCTGCGGCGAGGCGAGCTCGGAGTACGAGATCGGCATGGAGGAGTTCGCCGCCGCGATGGCGGCGATGCCCGAAGTGGACTACGACACGAGTGAGCTGAGCCCGGTCGGCGAGCTGATCGAGGTGCCGACCGGCTGGCTCCACGACCCGGAGTGGGAGGCCGCGTCGATGGAGCCCGCCGAAGCGTCGATCAGTGCGGCGCGCGACTCGCTCCGGGAGATGCTGCCGGGCGCCACGCTCGACGGGGCCTACGCGGGCTACATGGGCAACCCGGGCCGCGGCTCGGTCGTGCACCGCGCGTACAGCTCCACGGGATCCCTGCCGTTCTCGACGACGATCGACGGAACGGTCGACGACGTCACGATCCAGTTCAACTACACGCTGCCCGGCGGCTGGCTGCCGGGCATCACCGAAGGCCGCGGCCCGGAGCTGGCGACCTGCCAGTCCGGCTTCACCTGCGAGACGTCCACCGACGACGACGGGACCCTCTGGGCCGTCGAGTCCTACGATCTGCTCATGGAGCCCTCCGAGGAGGACGTGGCGGCCGGGATGGACTTCGAGCCGTACACCGAGCACCAGCTGGAGATCACCCGGTTCGACCCGGACGGCTGGGCCGTCTCGATCTGGGTGCAGTGGCAGGACGATTCCGCGCTGAACGCCGAGCTGATCACCGACATCCTGCGCGCGATGCCCGCTCCGGAGTACGACCCCACGGAGACGCCCGAGATCCCGGCGAACTAGCGGTGCCCGAGCGGCCCCGGTGCGCCGGGGCCGCTCGAGCACCGCAGCACTGCAACGCGATCGGATACGACGAGGCGCGGGGCCCCCACCCAGGGGGGGGGCCCCCCCCGCCCCCCGCCCCGCGGGGCGCGGGGGGCCGCCCCGCCCGAAACCCCGCCACCAACACAACCCCACAGGGGGGGGGGGGCGCAGGCGG